>NZ_JARVSR010000002.1:0-804202 GCF_030209075.1 Pseudomonas sp. lyk4-R2A-10
TGAATCTCAAGGAGTTTTCCGTTTCGACTGCGCCGGAAGTGGGGCGAATTATAGAGACTCAGAATCTGCCGTCAACCCTTAATTTCGCTTTTCTTTCAATAAGTTGCGGACAGGCCAAAAAACACTCAAGACCCTCTATATAAAAGAAGGATTCAGCACCCCTTCTTTATAGAGAGAACTTTCAGAGCACTCCATCCTCTTTCATCGCAGCCACTGCTCCAGCTCCAAGACCCAGCACCCGCTGCAAAACCTCCAACGTATGCTCGCCCAACAAAGGAGGCGCATGGCGATACTCAACAGGCGTCCGCGACAACCTAATCGGACTGGCCACCTGCGGCACCATCCCCGCCAGCGCGTGAGGCAGCTCAATCGCCAACCCGCGAGACTTCACCTGTGGATCCTCGAACACCTGTGACAGATCATTGATCGGTCCACACGGTACACCCGCCTGCTCCAGCTGAGCCACCCACTCAGCGGTCGTCTTGAAGACTGTTGCCTGACGGATCAACGGAATTAGAACAGCCCGGTTCGCCACTCGCAGCTTATTAGTCGCAAAACGCGGATCGTCCGCCCACTGCGGCTGCCCCGCCACTTCGGCAAATTTACGGAACTGCCCGTCGTTGCCCACCGTGAGAATGAAGTCGCCGTCAGCCGTAGGAAAATCCTGATACGGCACGATGTTCGGATGCGCATTCCCCAGCCGCTTCGGCGCAGTGCCCGTCGTCAGGTAATTCATCGCCTGGTTGGCCAGACATGCCACCTGTACATCCAGCAGCGCCATGTCGATATGTTGCCCACCGCCATCGTGATCACGATGAGCCAGCGCCGCCAGGATCGCCACGGTCGAATACAGGCCCGTCAGGATATCGGTCAGCGCCACACCCACTTTCACCGGCCCGGCCCCCTCATCACCCTCGGGTCGCCCGGTCAGACTCATGAGCCCGCCGAGACCCTGAATCATGAAGTCATAACCCGCACGCTTGGCATACGGTCCGGTTTGACCGAAACCGGTGATCGAGCAATAGATCAGATCTGGATTGATTGCCTTCAGCGACTCGTAATCCAGGCCGTAAGCCGCCAGGCCACCCACCTTGAAGTTCTCGATCAGGATGTCGGACTTGGCTGCCAGCTCCCGAACCAGCTTCTGACCTTCGGGACGCGTGAAGTCGATCGTCACCGATTGCTTGTTGCGGTTGGCCGACAAGTAGTAAGCCGCCTCGCTGGTGTTCTCGCCATAGGCGTCTTTAAGGAAGGGCGGCCCCCAGGCGCGAGTGTCGTCACCATTACCCGGGCGCTCGACCTTGATCACTTCCGCCCCAAGATCAGCCAGAATCTGACCAGCCCATGGGCCGGCCAGCACTCGCGATAAATCCAGTACCCGTAGATGCGACAGCGCGCCCATGGTCGCTCTCCTGTTAATAGAACGCCTGCAGGCCGGTCTGCGCACGACCGAGGATCAGCGCGTGAACGTCGTGAGTACCTTCATAGGTATTCACCACTTCCAGGTTGACCAGGTGACGGGCCACACCGAACTCATCAGAGATCCCGTTGCCGCCCAACATGTCACGCGCCATGCGGGCGATCTCGAGAGACTTGCCGCAAGAGTTGCGCTTCATGATGGATGTGATTTCAACCGCAGCAGTGCCTTCGTCCTTCATGCGACCCAGACGCAGACAGCCTTGCAGTGCCAAAGTGATCTCGGTCTGCATGTCAGCCAGCTTCTTCTGGATCAACTGAGTGGCAGCCAACGGACGACCGAACTGCTGACGATCCAGGGTGTACTGGCGAGCGGTGTGCCAGCAGAACTCGGCAGCACCCAGCGCCCCCCAGGAGATGCCATAACGTGCGGAGTTGAGGCAGGTGAACGGACCTTTCAGTCCACGCACATCCGGGAAGATGTTCTCTTCCGGCACGAACACATTGTCCATGACAATTTCGCCGGTGATCGAAGCCCGCAGGCCGACCTTGCCGTGAATCGCCGGAGCGCTCAGGCCTTTCCAGCCCTTCTCCAGAACGAAACCACGGATGTCGCCGGCATCGTCTTTGGCCCAGACCACGAACACATCGGCGATCGGGCTGTTGGTGATCCACATCTTGGCGCCGGTCAGGCTGTAGCCGCCTTCCACTTTGCGTGCACGCGTAATCATCGCGCCCGGGTCGGAACCGTGGTTCGGCTCGGTCAGACCGAAGCAGCCAATCCACTCGCCGGAAGCCAGCTTCGGCAGGTACTTCTGTTTCTGTGCTTCGGTACCGAATTCGTTGATCGGCACCATCACCAGCGAAGACTGCACGCTCATCATCGAACGGTAGCCAGAGTCGACACGCTCGACCTCACGGGCAATCAGGCCATAGCTGACGTAGTTGAGGCCGCTGCCACCGTACTGTTCGGGGATGGTCGCGCCCAACAGGCCAACCTCACCCATCTCACGGAAGATCGCCGGATCGGTCTTCTCATGGCGGAAGGCTTCGAGAACGCGCGGCGCGAGGCTCTGCTGGGCGAATTGCTCGGCAGTGTCGCGGATCATGCGTTCTTCTTCAGTCAGCTGTTGATCCAGCAGCAGGGGATCGATCCAGTTGAAGCTAGCTTTGCCGCCCATGAGTGAGTCCTCGCAAATCGGGTGAATTAACGTGGCATTGATCCTAGGCCCGCTTCGCCATCCCGGCAAACGAGGTTTTCGCATCCTGTTGTGCTAATTTCTCACTCCGAAACGTCGCGAAATGCCGATTGAGCGATGTATTAGTGAGGTTGACGTACATGCGCCGCAAGATACCCAGCACCACCGCCCTGATCAGCTTCGAAGCCGCCGCCCGTCACGAGAGCTTTACCAAGGCCGCCGAAGAACTTTCCCTCACTCAAGGCGCCATTTGCCGACAGATTGCCAGCCTGGAGGACTTCCTCAGCGTCGAACTCTTCCGACGCTCGCGTCGCGGAGTGAAGCTGACCGAAGCAGGTCTTTCTTACAGCCGTCGAGTAGCGACCCAGCTTGATGCCGTTGAGCGTGACACCCTGTCGGTCATGGGCCAGCAAGGTACCAACGTGATCGAACTCGCTGTGGTGCCCACCTTCGGCACGCAATGGCTACTGCCAAGGCTCAAGGATTTCCAGCTCAAGCACCCCGAGGTTACGGTCAACCTGACCAACCGCACCCGCCCGTTCCTGTTTGCCGACACTGACTTCGATGCCGCCATCTATTTTGGCGATGCCGACTGGTCCGGTACCGAATCCCACAGGTTGATGGGCGAGAATCCGATGCCGATATGCAGTCCCGCCCTGCTCGGCAACAAGACGCATCTGACACCTGATGAGATCGCCGATCTGCCGCTGCTCCAGCAAACCACCCGCCCCTACGCCTGGCGACAGTGGTTCAACTCGCAACACCTGAACATACCCCGCGACATGACAGGTCCGCGCTACGAGCTATTCTCCATGCTGGCCCAGGCCGCCATGCACGACATGGGCCTCGCGCTGATCCCACCGTTCCTGATTCAGCGCGAACTGGCCGAGAAACGCCTGGTCATTGCCAACCCGAACGCGCTCTCCAGCATCAAGGCGTATTACTTGATGATTCCGGAGCGAAAAGTCGAATCAGCGTCACTCAAGGCTTTTCGCGATTGGTTAGTGAGCCAGGCACACAGCTACAACCTAGAAGAATAAAGGGCTACAGCGATTGCTAACCCCGTAGTCAGGAAATCCAAAGCCCTACAGATATAACTATTTGTCGCAAATAGACAGACTGTATCCGAAAGTCGTACAGACGTCCCACAAGCGCCTGCCGACGTGGCTTTGCGCCCTCATTCGCGACTCATTGCGGCCTATTCACGTCACCGATGAGAAAAATCTTCAAATTCATCCAGACTCCTTGAAAGGCACGGCCTGCAAGGGATTCAACTGGCCATCTGCGACATTCGGTCACGGGATGACTTGTAGTTAATTTTCCGTCACCCGTCATAATCCCTTGAAGGGCATAAACTTCGCCTGCAAAATGCCGCGCCCCGCCCTGATTTGGCGGGATCGTGCTGATCGGCCGCCCCAGTCGCACCATCCGTAGTGCATGGGTTTACTCAATAAGATCACGCAGGAGATTTGACGTGCACATTGGTGTTCCTCTCGAAACCCAGACCGGTGAAACACGGGTTGCTGCAACCCCGGAAACCATTAAAAAGCTGATCAGCCAAGGTCATAAGGTCACTGTGCAAACCGGCGCCGGCGTTAAAGCCAGCGTTGTCGACAGTGCCTATGAAGCGGCAGGCGCAACCATTGGCAGTGCCAATGACGCGTTTGGCGCCGAGCTGATTCTCAAAGTGGTCGCGCCAAGCGATGCCGAACTGACGCTGATCAAGCGCGGAACGGTGCTGGTGGGCATGCTCAACCCATTCAACAACGACACCATCGCAAAGATGGCCGAGTGCGGGATTACCGCGTTTGCCCTGGAAGCGGCGCCACGTACCTCCCGGGCCCAGAGCCTCGACGTGCTGTCATCCCAGGCGAACATTGCCGGCTATAAGGCCGTGCTGCTGGCCGCTCATTACTATCCGCGCTTCATGCCGATGCTGATGACTGCTGCGGGCACCGTGAAAGCGGCGCGCGTGCTGATTCTGGGGGCTGGTGTGGCCGGGTTGCAGGCGATTGCCACGGCGAAACGTCTGGGTGCCGTCATCGAAGCGTCCGACGTACGTCCGGCCGTGAAGGAACAGATCGAATCCCTCGGCGCCAAGTTCGTCGACGTGCCTTACGAAACCGATGAAGAACGCGAATGCGCGGTCGGCGTCGGCGGTTACGCACGCCCGATGCCGGCGAGCTGGATGCAGCGTCAGGCCCAAGCCGTGCACGAGCGCGCCAAGCAGGCTGACATCGTCATCACCACCGCACTGATACCGGGCCGCAAGGCACCGACGCTGTTGAGCGCGGACACCGTGGCGCAGATGAAACCCGGCTCGGTGGTCATCGACCTCGCTGCAGCCCAGGGTGGCAACTGCCCGCTGACCGTGGCCGATCAGGTCGTGATCGAGAACGGCGTGACCATCGTCGGCCCGACCAACCTCGCCGGTGAAGTCGCCGCAGACGCCTCGGCGCTGTATGCACGCAACCTGCTGGACTTCCTGAAGCTGGTCTTCACCAAAGAAGGCCAGTTCGAAGTAAACCTCGAAGACGATATCGTCGCCGCGTGCCTGATGTGCCGCGACGGCCAAGTCATCCGCAAAAACGCCTAAGCAGGGATTCAGACGATGGAAGAGCTTATCTCCCCCGGTATCTACAACCTGATCATCTTCGTGCTGGCGATTTATGTCGGTTACCACGTGGTCTGGAACGTTACACCCGCGCTGCACACGCCGCTGATGGCAGTAACCAACGCCATTTCGGCGATCGTGATCGTCGGCGCCATGCTCGCGGCTGCACTGACCGTCACCCCGCTGGGCAAGACCATGGGCACCCTCGCCGTGGCACTGGCCGCGGTCAATGTGTTCGGTGGCTTCCTGGTCACCCGCCGCATGCTTGAGATGTTCAAGAAGAAAGCCCCGAAAGCAAAAGAAGAGGCGCCTAAGTAATGAGCATGAACCTCGTCACGACGCTCTACCTGATCGCATCGATCTGCTTCATCCAGGCCCTCAAAGGCCTGTCGCACCCGACCACGTCGCGCCGCGGCAACCTGTTCGGCATGCTCGGCATGGCGCTGGCAATCATCACCACGATCGGCCTCATCTATAAGCTGGGCGCTGAGCTGGCGACCGCAGGCATCGGTTATGTAATCGTCGGCCTGCTGATCGGCGGCACCGCCGGTTCGATCATGGCCAAGCGCGTTGAAATGACCAAGATGCCGGAACTGGTTGCGTTCATGCACAGCATGATCGGCCTGGCAGCGGTGTTCATCGCCATTGCGGCCGTGGTCGAGCCGCAGTCGCTGGGCATCGTCAAGCAACTGGGCGACTCGATCCCGGCGGGTAACCGTCTGGAGCTGTTCCTCGGCGCAGCCATCGGTGCAATCACCTTCTCCGGTTCGGTGATCGCTTTCGGCAAGCTGTCGGGCAAGTACAAGTTCCGTCTGTTCCAGGGTGCACCGGTACAGTTCAGCGGTCAGCACAAGCTGAACGCGGTACTGGGTCTGGCGACGCTGATCCTCGGCGTCACTTTCATGCTGACCGGCAACCTCGCCGCGTTCGCACTGATGCTGGCCCTGGCGTTCGTCATGGGCGTGCTGATCATCATCCCGATCGGCGGCGCCGACATGCCAGTGGTGGTGTCGATGCTCAACAGCTATTCCGGCTGGGCGGCGGCGGGTATCGGCTTCTCGCTGAACAACTCGATGCTGATCATTGCAGGTTCGCTGGTGGGTTCGAGCGGTGCGATCCTCTCGTACATCATGTGCAAGGCGATGAACCGTTCCTTCTTTAATGTACTGCTCGGCGGTTTCGGCAATACAGCAGACGCCGGTCCTGCCGGCGAGAAAGAAGCCCGTCCGGTGAAATCCGGTTCGGCTGACGACGCGACTTTCCTGCTGACCAACGCTGACACCGTGATCATCGTTCCGGGTTACGGCCTGGCGGTGGCTCGCGCGCAGCATGCCCTGAAAGAGCTGACCGAGAAGCTGACCCACCACGGCGTGACCGTGAAGTACGCGATCCACCCGGTGGCCGGTCGGATGCCTGGCCACATGAACGTACTGTTGGCCGAGGCCGAAGTGCCGTACGACCAGGTGTTCGAAATGGAAGACATCAACTCCGAGTTCGGCCAGGCCGACGTGGTGCTGGTGCTCGGCGCCAACGACGTGGTCAACCCGGCCGCCAAGAACGATCCGAAATCGCCGATTGCCGGCATGCCGATCCTCGAAGCGTTCAAGGCCAAGACCATCATCGTCAACAAGCGCTCGATGGCCAGCGGCTATGCCGGCCTGGACAACGAACTGTTCTATCTGGACAAGACCATGATGGTGTTCGGCGACGCGAAAAAAGTCATCGAAGACATGGTCAAAGCGGTCGAGTAACCCTCGCCGGCAACACCGAACGCCCCGACTTGTCGGGGCGTTTTTGTTTGCGCAAACCGTCGGACAATTTGCCGCGTTGTTGCAGATCCAGTAACGGTGTTTTACTTGAAACCCGCTAAATAGACGCCTCGTTTGCGACCTTGGTAGCGGGACAGGCGCTCGCGAAATTCACTAGACTGCGCATCCTGCTACTCGCTGCCCGAGAAAATAATCCATGTACCGTGACCGTATTCGCCTGCCTTCGTTGTTGGATAAAGTGATGAGCGCCGCCGACGCCGCTGCGCTGATTGAGGACGGCATGACCGTCGGCATGAGCGGCTTCACCCGCGCTGGCGAAGCCAAGGCCGTGCCCCATGCGCTGGCCGAGCGAGCCAAGGTCACGCCGCTGAAGATCAGCCTGATGACCGGCGCCAGCCTGGGCAACGATCTCGACAAGCAACTGACCGAGGCCGGCGTCCTGTCCCGGCGCATGCCGTTCCAGGTCGACAGCACCCTGCGCAAGGCGATCAACGCCGGCGAAGTGATGTTCATCGACCAGCACCTGTCGGAAACCGTCGAGCAACTGCGCAACCAGCAACTGAAACTGCCAGACATCGCCGTGATCGAGGCCGTGGCCATCACCGAACAGGGCCATATCGTGCCGACCACTTCGGTGGGCAACTCGGCGAGCTTCGCGATCTTCGCCAAACACGTGATCGTCGAGATCAACCTGGCGCACAACGCTAACCTGGAAGGTCTGCATGACATCTATATTCCAACCTATCGTCCGACCCGCACCCCGATCCCGCTGGTAAAAGTCGACGATCGCATCGGCAGCACCGCGATCCCGATCCCGCCGGAGAAAATCGTCGCCATCGTCATTACCCAGCAGTCGGACTCGCCGTCCACCGTGTCATCGCCGGATGTCGATACCAAAGCCATCGCCGATCACCTGATCACCTTCCTCAAGCAGGAAGTCGATGCCGGGCGCATGACCAACAAGCTCGGCCCACTGCAGGCCGGGATCGGCAACATTGCCAACGCGGTGATGTGCGGCCTGATCGATTCGCCGTTCGAAGAACTGACCATGTATTCCGAAGTGCTGCAGGACTCGACCTTCGACCTGATTGATGCGGGCAAACTGAGCTTCGCCTCGGGCAGTTCGATCACCCTTTCGGAGCGGCGCAACAGCGACGTGTTCGGCAATCTGGAGAAGTACAAGGACAAGCTGGTACTGCGTCCCCAGGAAATCTCCAACCACCCTGAAGTGGTGCGACGCCTGGGTATCATCGGCATCAACACGGCCCTTGAGTTCGACATCTATGGCAACGTCAACTCCACCCACGTCTGCGGCACGCGGATGATGAACGGCATCGGCGGCTCGGGCGACTTCGCGCGCAACGCACACCTGGCGGTGTTCGTGACCAAGTCGATCGCCAAGGGCGGCGCGATTTCCAGCGTGGTGCCGATGGTCAGCCACGTCGACCACACCGAGCATGACGTCGACATCCTGGTGACCGAGGTGGGCCTGGCCGACCTGCGCGGCCTGGCGCCACGGGAACGCGCCCGGGTCATCATCGATAATTGCGTGCACCCGGATTACCGCTCGGCGCTGAACGATTACTTCGAAAAAGCCTGTGCGATCGGCGGCCACACCCCGCACATCCTGCGTGACGCCCTGAGCTGGCACATCAATCTGGAAGAAACCGGACGCATGCTGGCGGTGTAATCCGCACAGATTTTCCGCTGGCGCAAACACAGTTTCGTCAGCGGAATTTTGAAAACCGCCGCAGCCGTCAAAAACTGTACTGCTGTACCGGTCGTTTCCTACGGCTTTTACCTACTTGAATCATCGAACTGGGTAAAAATGCACCAAATAAGCGCAGACAGGTACAGTTTGCGCAATTTCGACCCGTACACCCCCTATAAACAGTTAACTGGTCACTCACAATACAGGTGAACTGTATCTAGAGAGTCTGGCCAAACGAGAGGATCATGGGCACCAGTTAAACCACTACCTAATCCCGCCACAAGCGGAAGGATGTCAACCATGGAACGTACACTCAGTTCCGAACTGTTTTTCGAAGACAAAGCTGTAAAAACCCAGGCTTCCCTGCCTCTGCGCGTTATCGCCAACCTGATGTTGTGGCAGCGCCGCATCTCCAGCCGCCACCAATTGGCTCGTCTGGATTCGCGTCTGCTGGCCGATGCCGGTATCAGCGAAGCACAACGCTACGAAGAGCTGAGCAAGCCGTTCTGGCGCTAATCAGCGTCGCTGGCTCTGGTCGCTAGACCCACCGCCAGCAACCCGAATTGAACACACAAGACCCGTCGCGGGAAACCGCGACGGGTCTTGTCGTTTCAGGGCAGAAAAATCTGAATATCCAGCCCGAAACACCAGACAGGTACAGTTTCCTAAAAATAGATTAATAACAAGTACAGTTACGCAAAATGTGTTCAGGCCAGCATCCTGACCACTGTGCGGATTCCCCACGGAGGCCTAAGATCCATGCAGAACGTGGCGAATGCTGTGCGACTGGCGTCTGACCTTCAGACACCGAGCCACCTCTCAATACGGTTTATCCACAGGAGTTCTCCCATGTCCCGTCTTCGTCTGCTCAGCGCCGCAGCCCTGCTGGCCGTCGCTGCCAACGCCAGCGCCACCAGCTTCATCGTGACCACCGACGCCGTGGTTGGCGCGCTGAAGTCCTCTTCCGATGCCACTTCCGATGTCACCTCGTCCTTCCGTGACGACAAGATCGTGCTCGCTGCCCGTGACGACGCTGCCAGCTTCGTAGCCAGCGAAGGCGAAATCCGTGGCGTGAAACTGGAGAGCGCTCTGGATCACATCCGTCATCAGGCTCCGCAACTGAACGCGACCGACGCACAGTTGGCCCAAGCCATCCTGACGATCTAAGCGACAGAAACATCGCGGGGCACGCCGGTCGTGTCCCGATGTTTCGGCGCTGGCTCTAGTCCGGGCATTGCGCTAGCCTTGGGACTCGCCAACAACTGCCGAGTCTCATGCGTTTTCTTACAAATCTGCTTATCCCCTCTGTACTGATCACCGCCTGCTGGGTTCCTCTGGCAGACGCCTTCGATGTGTCCACGCAGAACACCGTTGTCAGCGTCTGGGCCACCGGCATGGTGTCTTCCGCGCCGTTCGACCGTAAACTGATCGTCGCCGCGCACGACGATGCCGCAGCGTTCGTTGCCAGTGACGGCCAGATGCGCGGCGCACAGCTCGAATCCGCCCTGCATTACCTGCGCAAGAGCCGGCCAAAACTTCATGTCAGCGACCTTGAACTGGCACAGGCAATTCTCGTCCAATAGTCATCCCTGTCCTTTCGGAGTCGTTCCATGCGTAGCCCGCTGATTGCTGCCACCCTTGGCCTGCTGTTGTTGGCCGATATGGCCCAGGCGCACACCCTGGTAGCCACCAGTAACATCATCGTCCGCGCCTCCCAGCGCACCATCGATTTCACTTCCGACACCACTACGTCGATTCGCGATTCGAAAATCATCCGCGAAGCCCACGACGACGCTGCCAGTTTCGTGGCCAGCGACGGTGATATCCGTGGTGCAAACCTGGAAGCGGCCTTCAATACCTTGCGCACCCGCGTGCCGGAAGCCCGCGACGCCAGTGATCAGGTACTCGCCGAAGCCATCCTCGCACTGTGAGGTCACTCGGCGCCTGGCTGCTGGCCGGGGCGTTGTTGCTGCTTGGCAACAGCGCCCACGCCGGCCTGCAATTGCGGCTCAAGACCGATGGCTTGAGCCCCGCCCAACAACAGGCCAGCCAGGCGCTGCTCGATGAAGCCATGCAGGCATTGCCGCCGAGCTTCATCGAACGCCTGGACCGGCGCATCGATGTCGGCTGGACCGACGACATGCCCGGCAACGCCTATGGTCAGGCGACGCTCGTCTCCGAGCTGGACCTGAACCGCAAACTGCTCGCCAGCCTCACCGATGGCAGCGCGGCCACTCAAAAAACCAATCGCCCCCACGGCACTGTACGCCGGGAACTGCTGGCCACGGTGCTGCACGAAATCACCCACATTTACGATCGCGCGCGCTTGTGGCCGGCGGCCGAACGCACGCTGATCCAGCGCTGTACCCGCCGCAACAACAGCGCCGGGCTGATCGGCATTCCCGATGAGTGCCGCGGCCAGAACGGTCGCCGCTTCACCCTCAGCGATGATCCACGCCTGCTCGACCTCGCCGGCTGGCAGCAATACGTCGGCCGTCGTGGCGAACGTGAACAGCACAACCGGCAGATCGCCCGCAGCCCCGACCTCTACGAAATCTCCAGCCCGAAGGAGTTTGTCGCGGTCAACATGGAGTATTTCCTCCTCGACCCGAGCTACGCCTGCCGCCGCCCGGCGCTGTATCGCTATTACCAGCAGCACTTCGGCTGGGCACCGCCGGCCAAGGATGCGTGCGCCAAAACCTTCGCCTTCCTTAACGCCGGCAACGACTTTGCCAAACAGCCCCTGGGCCAGGTCGATCCGGAGCGCGTGTACGCGGTGGATTACCTGTTGGCCGAAGCCAACCAGAACTGGGTCAGCCGTTGGGGCCACAGCATGCTGCGTCTGGTGATCTGCGCACCGGGCCGACCGCGCGGGCCGGACTGCCGACTGGATCTGGACCAGCATCTGGTGCTGTCATACCGCGCCTTCGTCGGCGACGTGCAGTTGTCGAGCTGGGACGGGCTGGTCGGCAAGTACCCGTCGCGCCTATTCGTGTTGCCGCTGGCGCAGGTGATCGACGAATACACCAAGACCGAACTGCGCAGCCTCGCTTCGGTCCCGCTGAATCTCTCGCGCAGCGAAATCGAGGGCGTGGTCGAACACGCCGCCGAAATGCACTGGAGCTACGACGGCAATTACTTCTTCCTCTCCAATAACTGTGCGGTCGAAGGCCTGAAGCTGCTGCGCAGCGGCAGCAACAACGCCCGGCTCACCGGCCTCGACAGCATCATGCCCAACGGTTTGCTGGAAGTGCTGAAGGGCCGAGGCCTGGCCGACACCAGCGTGCTTGATGATCCGAAAGAGGCGTTGCGCCTGGGTTATCGCTTCGACTCGTTCCGTGATCGTTATCAGGCGATGTTCGATGTGTTGAAGAAGCAATTGCCGATCAAGCAGACAACCGTTGAAGAATGGCTTTCGCTGTCCGCCGAAGAGCGTCGCCCATGGTTCGAACGGGCTGACCTGCGCACCAGCGCCGCGCTGCTATTGCTGGAGCAAGCCAGCTTTCGCCGCCAACTGTTGCTGGCTCAGGATGAGGTCAAGCAACGCTACCTCGGCGCCCGGGAGCTGGAGAACGGTGGCATGGACAAGGCCAACGCGACCTTGCAGCAGATCCTCGCCAACAGCGGCTTCCTCAGCCGACCGGCAGAACTGCTCGACTCCCGAGGTTATGGCCTGCCGCAACCAAGCGAATTCAGCCGACTGGAAGCAGAAAGCAGCCAGCGCCAGAAACAATTGCTGGCCCTGACCGGCGATCTCGATAAGGAAGTACGCGCATTGCTCGAGCCCAAACGAGCAGCCGAAATTGCGGCCAGCGAGGCCAACGTAAAACAGATCGGCGAACATCTGCGCAAACTGCACAAAGCCTCGGGCGGACTGGAACTGCCCTGAAAAAAACAAAGGCCCTGAAAACAAAAGACCGCAGCCGGTAAAGGCTGCGGTCTTTTTTATTGCCTGACGATCAGTACAGAACGCCATCCAGCACTTCGTAAACGATCCCAGTGCCCACCGCGATCAGCACGATGTCACCGCCGGCGCGACGCCATTCATAACCCGGGTAATACGGCAGGCGACTCAACGCCCGATTATCCAGCCGCTCGCCGTAATAGCCATGGGGCAGCGGTCGGCCACGTACCAGGTGGATGCCTGGAGGGGGCGGCGCACCACGAACGAAGTAGCCATGATTGTCACGGATCACCTGACGCACCGGGCCGAAGTCCCGAGGCGGCGGGCCGCCGCGATGGTTGCTTTGCCAATCATGGTGATCACCACCGCGATTGTCGTAGTGGCCCTGCTGCGGGCCGCCGTGGTCGTGATCGTCGCGCGGATCGGCGCTGGCCAGCAGCGGCGCTGCGCTGATCATCAGCACGCCCAGACTGGCAATCAGACGTTTCGGCATTTTCATCGGATCTTTCCTCATTGCACTGACAGCAAAAAGGGGTTCAGAACCTGGCTCTGAACCCCTCGGTCTTGCTCAATTAGTCTGTGCCGCGAGGCCCTAATTCCTCTGTATCAGGAACTTTACCTTCAGCTGACGCGAGCCTTACGCACGCCTTCGGACAGCGCCGAGCACAGGCTCAGCACGCCGTCGATGGCCTGGTCCGGTGTGGTCGCGTTGGCGATGTGATCGATCAGTGCCGAACCCACCACCACACCGTCGGCCAGACGCGCAATGGACGCGGCCTGCTCCGGCGTGCGGATACCAAAACCGATGCTGATCGGCAGATCGGTATGACGACGCAGACGCGCCACCGCTTCTTCGACGTGTTCCAGAGTCGCCGCGCCGGCACCGGTCACACCGGCAACCGACACGTAGTAAACGAACCCGGAGCTGCCATTCAGCACTTTCGGCAGACGCGCATCATCGGTGGTCGGCGTGGTCAAACGGATGAAGTCGATGCCCGCCGCCTGGGCCGGGTCGCACAGCTCCGAGTTGTGCTCCGGAGGCATGTCGACCACGATCAGGCCGTCGACGCCAGCCTCTTTGGCCTCGGCGATGAAGCGCTCGACGCCGAACTTGTGGATCGGGTTGAAGTAACCCATCAGCACCAGCGGAGTGTCGCTGTTGCCTTCACGGAACTCGCGAACCATTTGCAGGGTTTTCGTCAGATTCTGCTTGGCGCCCAAGGCACGGATGTTCGCCAGCTGAATCGCCGGGCCGTCGGCCATCGGGTCGGTGAACGGCATGCCCAGTTCGATCACGTCGGCACCGGCTTTCGGCAGGCCTTTGAGGATCGCCAGCGAGGTGTCGTAGTCCGGGTCGCCAGCGGTGACGAAGGTCACCAGGGCGGCGCGGTTCTGTTCCTTGAGTTCGGCAAAGCGGGTTTGCAGGCGGCTCATCAGTGTTTCTCCTGCTTGGAAGTTTCCATGTGGTGCATGACGGTCTGCATGTCTTTGTCGCCGCGACCGGACAGGTTGACCACCATCAGGTGATCCTTCGGCAGTTTCGGTGCGCGTTTGAATACTTCGGCCAGGGCGTGGGCGCTTTCCAGTGCCGGGATGATCCCTTCCAGGCGGCAGCACTGGTGGAATGCGGCGAGGGCTTCGTCGTCGGTCACCGAGGTGTACTGGACGCGGCCGATGTCATGCAACCACGCGTGCTCAGGGCCGATGCCCGGATAGTCGAGGCCGGCGGAAATCGAGTGGGCGTCGATGATCTGACCATCGTCGTCCTGCAGCAGGAAGGTGCGGTTGCCGTGCAGCACACCCGGTACACCGCCGTTGAGGCTGGCCGCGTGCTTGCCGGTCTCGATGCCGTAACCGGCGGCTTCGACACCGATGATTTCAACGCTCTTGTCGTCGAGGAACGGGTGGAACAGGCCCATGGCATTGGAGCCGCCACCGATGCACGCCACCAGGCTGTCCGGCAGGCGGCCTTCCTGGGCTTGCAGCTGATCGCGGGTTTCCTTGCCGATCACCGCCTGGAAGTCGCGAACCATGGCTGGATAAGGGTGCGGACCGGCCACGGTGCCGATCAGGTAGAAGGTGCTGTCGACATTGGTCACCCAGTCACGCAGCGCTTCGTTCATTGCGTCTTTCAGGGTGCCGGTGCCGGCGACCACCGGGATCACCTCGGCGCCCAGCAGCTTCATGCGGAACACATTGGCCTGTTGGCGTTCGATGTCAGTGGTGCCCATGTAGATCACGCAGTCCAGACCGAAACGCGCAGCCACGGTGGCGGTGGCCACGCCGTGCATGCCGGCGCCGGTCTCGGCGATGATGCGTTTTTTGCCCATGCGCCGCGCCAGCAGGATCTGGCCGATGCAGTTGTTGATCTTGTGCGCGCCGGTGTGGTTCAGCTCTTCGCGCTTGAGGTAGATCTTGGCGCCACCGCAGAACTCGGTCAGGCGCTCGGCGAAATACAGCGGGCTCGGACGTCCGACATAGTCACGCTGGAAGTAGGCCAATTCTTCTTTGAACGCCGGATCTTCCTTGGCCGCTTCGTATTCGCGGGCCAGGTCGAGGATCAACGGCATCAGGGTTTCGGCAACGTAACGGCCGCCGAACGAGCCAAACAGGCCGTTGGCGTCAGGGCCGTTACGCAGATCGGAGTTGTTCGAAGTCTGGGTCATGGTTCGCTCCAGCGGATTTCACGAGAAGACAATGGCGTTCACTGTACCCCTGACCTTCCAGGCTGAAAACCGATAAGATCGCCACAACCTGTCAGGAAAACTCACAGATATCATGAGCCATGACCTTCCCCCGCTGAACGCCCTGCGCGCCTTCGAAGCCACCGCCCGCCTGAACAGCGTGAGCCAGGCTGCGGAGCAACTGCACGTCACCCACGGCGCGGTCAGCCGCCAGCTCAAGGTGCTGGAAGAGCATCTCGGTGTCAGTCTTTTCGTCAAGGACGGTCGTGGCCTGAAACTCACAGATGCCGGCATTCGCCTGCGCGATGCCAGCGGCGAGGCGTTCGACCGCTTGCGCAGCGTTTGCGCCGAACTGACCCAAAGCACCGCCGACGCGCCGTTCGTGCTCGGTTGCTCCGGCAGCCTGCTGGCGCGCTGGTTCATTCCGCGACTGGGACGCTTGAATGCCGATCTGCCGGACTTGCGTCTGCACCTGTCAGCCGGCGAAGGCGATCTCGATCCACGACGCCCGGGGCTGGATGCATTGCTGCTGTTCGCCGAGCCGCCATGGCCGGCAGACATGCAAGTCTATGAGCTGGCCAGCGAGCGGATCGGCCCGGTCATGAGCCCGCTGTTCAGCGGCTACCAGCGCCTGCAATCAGCACCGCCCATCGCCCTGCTCGACGAACCCTTGCTGCACACGACTTCACGCCCGCAAGCCTGGCCGAGCTGGGCGCAGCAGAGCGGCCTCGACGCCAAGGCGTTGAAACTGGGGCAAGGTTTCGAACACTTGTATTACTTGCTGGAAGCGGCCGTCGCCGGCTTGGGCGTGGCAATCGCGCCAGAACCGCTGGTGACCGAAGACTTGAAGGCCGGACGCCTGGTTGCGCCGTGGGGTTTCAGTGAAACCTCGGCGCAACTGGCGTTGTGGCTACCCAAGCGCGCCGCAGACGGACGCGCCCGGCAATTGGCGCAGTGGCTCAGAAACGAGCTGCGCCAGGCGGATCACTCGCCGCGCTTGAACAGCAAGTAAGCGGCCAGCAGACCCAGCGCACCGACCGCCACACCGGCAGTCGTCCACGGGTGTTCCTGCGCGTAATCGCGGGTGGCGATCCCGGTCTCGCGGGTTTTGACTTTGACTTCTTCGTAGGCATCGCTGAGCAGGCTGCGCGAATGTTTCAGCGCACTTTCGGCATTGCTTTTAAGCGCCTTGAGGGTCTTGCGCGACTCGTCAGAAGCGTCGTCCTTCAGGCTTTCCAACGACTTGAGCAGACTCTCGATCTCCGCTTCCATGCTTTGCAACGAGGCTTTGCGTAACGAGGTGTTGGCCATGGTGGCTCTCCTGCATTGGTGATGAGTGGCGTGTGTTGGTTGGGACTTCAGCGTTTCTGGAAAGTGCAGAAAATCTGAACTTCCTCTCGCCCGGATCGCCGAAATCAACACGGCAAATCGCTGCTAGGCTCAATTGCAAACGTCAAGGAGAACACCATGAGTGACCATCACACCTACAAGAAAGTCGAGCTGGTCGGTTCGTCCACCACCAGCATCGAAGACGCGATCAACAATGCGTTGGCCGAGGCCAACAAGAGCATCAAGCATCTGGAATGGTTCGAAGTGACCGAAACCCGCGGCCACATCAAGGACGGCAAGGCGGCGCACTTTCAAGTGACCCTGAAAGTAGGGTTCCGGATTGCCAGCAGCTGAGTTGGGTCTACGCTTCTGAACTTGCGCGCTGGCCGAGTGCCATAGGAATGGCAATGCGCTACGAGGTGAGCGCATCGAGCGAATGGCTCGATGCCCGCCTTAATTAATCCGACCAGGGAGTGCGACCGATGAAGAAGTTGATATTGGCAGTAGGTTTGTTGAGCCTTGCGGGTGGTGCGTTTGCTGCCGGCAAGCCTTGTGAAGAACTGAAGGCAGAAATTGCGGCCAAACTCGATGCCAAGGGCGTTTCCGGGTATTCGCTGGAGATCGTCGATAAAGGTGCTGCAGCTGGCGGCAGGGTCGTCGGCAAGTGCGAGGGCGGTGCGAAGGAAATCGTCTACAAGCGCGGCTGATCACGCCGGAAAAACAAAAGCCGACGCAATGCGTCGGCTTTTTTCTGAACGGCAATCGGGCTCAGCCCTTCATCACCTGCGCCAGCAGCTCGTAGGAGTGCAGACGGTCGGCGTGTTCGTACAGGTCGCAGGTGAAGATCAGCTCATCAGCCTGGGTCTGTTCGATCAGCACTTCGAGTTTCGCGCGGATTTTCTGCGGACTGCCGACCATCGCCAGACCGAGGAAATCCCCCACCGCCTCACGCTCGTGGGGCAACCACAGGCCGTCCATGGTTTTTACCGGCGGACGCTGCACCAGACTTTGCCCACGCATCAGCGCGAGGATTCGTTGGTACACCGAGGTCGCCAGGTAGTCGGCCTGTTCATCAGTGTCCGCGGCCACCAGCGGCACGCCGAGCATCACGTACGGCTTATCGAGTACCGCTGACGGCTTGAAGTGATTGCGGTAGACGCGAATCGCCTCGTGCATGAAGCGCGGAGCGAAATGCGAGGCGAAGGCGTAGGGCAAACCGCGCTCGCCGGCCAGTTGCGCACTGAACAGACTCGAGCCGAGCAGCCAGATCGGTACATTGGTGCCGGTGCCCGGCATCGCGATCACGCGCTGATCAGGGGTGCGCGGCCCGAGAAAGCGCGCCAGTTCAGCCACGTCTTCCGGGAAATCATCGGCGCTGCCGGAGCGCTCGCGGCGCAGGGCACGGGCAGTCATCTGATCGGAACCCGGTGCACGGCCTAGGCCGAGGTCGATCCGACCCGGATAGAGGCTTTCAAGAGTGCCAAACTGCTCGGCGATCACCAGCGGCGCATGGTTGGGCAGCATCACGCCACCGGAGCCGACCCGGATGGTCGACGTGCCGCCGGCCAGATAGCCCAGCAACACCGAGGTGGCAGAACTGGCGATCCCATCCATGTTGTGGTGCTCGGCGACCCAGAACCGGGTGTAGCCGAACTTCTCGACGTGCTGTGCCAGATCCAGCGAGTTGCGCAGCGACTGGGCCGGGCTGCCGTTCTCGCGCACCGGCACCAGATCGAGGGTGGAAAACTTTACGTCGGACAGTTGCTTCATAAACCTGCATCTCCGATTGAGGGCGCAGGTGTGTTCTTGGCGAACGCAAACCTGCCCAATTCATAAGCGTGTTCTATGCAATGAGGGCATATACCCGAGTTTCAATAGCCGATCCGAAATTTCCTACTAAAAAAGTCAACGATTCACTTGGGCTGAACTTTGTTCCAACGTCTATCCTCAGAAGCCTTGCAGGCAAAAACCACGACGGCGCGGCGTTTCGCGCCCGAATTGAAGGAGGCACACATGGCTATCGTGAAGAAGGCATCCGCGCATTGGGAAGGTGACCTGAAAACCGGCATCGGCTCGATTTCCACCGAAACCGGCGTCCTGCGTGAAGCACCCTACGGCTTCAAGGCGCGCTTCGAAGGCGGCAAGGGTACCAATCCGGAAGAACTGATCGGCGCTGCCCATGCGGGCTGTTTCTCCATGGCGTTCTCGATGATTCTCGGTGACGCCGGGCTCAAGGCCGACAGCATCGACACTCAGGCTGAGGTCACTCTGGATCAGGTGGACGGCGGCTTTGCGATCACTGCAGTGAAACTGATTCTCAAGGCAAAAATTCCGGGAGCGACCCAGGCGCAGTTCGAGGAGCTGAGCAACAAGGCCAAGGAAGGTTGCCCGGTGTCCAAGGTGCTGAATGCGAAGATCAGCCTGGACGCTTCGCTAGTGAGTTAAGACGATTCAATCGCTTGAGCCGAATCAGAACCCGCCAGGCAAAAATGTGGTCGAATAAGTGACAGCAGCTTTCGCGCATCTTCATGCGCGCTGCTTAGATGGAGCTTCAACCATGAAACGTTTTGCCTTGGCGGTTATCTGTGGCGTGCTGGCAACGTCGGCCTTCGCAGCGCCCAAAGACTGCGAAGAACTCAAGCAAGAGATCGAAATCAAGATTCAGGCGAATGCCGTGCCCTCCTACACCCTGGAGATAGTCTCCAAAGAGGAGGCTGAAAAACACGACGTCGCCATGATCGTCGGCACCTGCGACTACGGCACCAAAGCCATCATCTATCAAAAGAACGACCGCTGATACGTCTCAGATGATGCAGTTGACTTCGCGATCCTCGGCGACGATTTCCCGCTTGTCGTTGTAAAGGCGGGCACTCGGGGTGAACGCCAGCGAGCGGCCTTCCAGCCTGTAACGCTGCCCTGCTTCGAAATGATCGTAGCGGATGGTCAGGTAGCACAGGCGCTCCACCGGGCCGGTCATCAGGCTGCCACCTCCCCCGAACACTTCAAAATCGAAGCGCACCCGCAACTCGTGGCTGCCGGGCGTTACCTGGAAGAAACGCCCGTCAGTCAGCCGCTGGTTGTCGAGACGCTCGGCCATCAGCAACTTACCGCCCGGGGACGGCGTGGAGAATTCGACCCAGGCCATGTTCGGATCGGCGGGGGGCAATGGTGTCTGGCAACCGGCGAGCAGGCCGGCGGCGAGCAACAGCATCAACGTGCGCATGATGAATGTCCGTGAGTTCGGACATCCAGCATAACGCCGATCAGGTTCGCTGGCAGCCTGCCGGCGTGCCCTGGCCCACCACGTTGCGTTGTTGATCGTAGAGTTTGGCCCACGGGCGGAAACCGATGCTTCCCGCCTGCAACTGATAACGCTGGCCGGCGTTGAAATCCTTGAATTTCACGCTCAACTGACAATCACGCCATAGCGGCTCGGCATCCGGGCCGATGTTGGTCGCCTCGACCGGAAATTGATAACGCACCCTCAGCTCATGGCTGCCGGGCTGCACTTCGAAGTAACGATGATCGACGGAAGCCTTGTTGTCGACTTCCAGCGCCTGGAGCGCCGTGTCCTGTTGCCGGGCATCCAGATCGATCCAGGCTTGCGAGGGGTCAGGGGTCGGCATTCCGAATCCGGCACAACCGGCCAGCGTCAGCACGCTTCCTGTCAGTATCAACATGCGCATAGCGGAGCTCCAATGGGCGGGATAGTCTTGGGCAGACTTTCCGGGGGATTTCTTATTTTGATCAGGCCGCTTCCAAGCCATGGGTTACTTGATCGCGTTTTGCGGGTTTTGTTTCCGGGTGTGATGATTTTGTTGCTCAACGGTTGCTCAAGCCTGAGCTATTACGGCCAGCTGGCCAGCGGTCAGCTGCAGCTTTTGCGGGCGCGGGAGCCGGTGGCCAAGGTGATCGCAGACCCGGCTCGCGATGCCAAGCTGCGCACTCACCTGGCCCAATCCCAGAAAGCCCGGGCCTTCGCCAGCGAACACCTGCACCTGCCGGACAACCAAAGCTATCGCCTTTACGCCGATATCGGTCGGCCGTTTGTCGTGTGGAATGTGTTCGCCACCCCGGAGTTTTCCCTGAGCCCGCAGAACCATTGCTTCCCGATTGCCGGTTGCGTGGCCTACCGCGGCTATTACAGCCAGAGCGCGGCGCGGGGCGAAGCTGCGATTCAGCGCCTGCAAGGCATGGACGTGTCGATCGGCGGCGTCGAGGCCTACTCGACCCTCGGCTGGTTCAACGACCCGATCCTCAATTCGATGATGGGCTGGGGCGACGAGCGTCTGGCGACGCTGATCTTCCATGAACTGGCCCACCAGCGTTTCTATGTGAAGGACGACACCGAGTTCAACGAGTCCTTCGCGACCTTCGTCGAGCAGGAAGGTACGCGGCAGTGGCGAGCGTTTCGCGGCTTGCCCCCGGAAAACGACTCGAAGCTCAAGCAGCGCGATCAATTCATTCAGTTGATCCTCGATACCCGTTCACGCCTTGAAAAACTCTATGCACAACCATTGGCGACAGCGCAGATGCGCGAACGCAAGGCGGCGGAGTTCGAACGGTTTCGACACGACTACCGAATGATGCGCGATGGCCAGTGGGCCGGAGACAAACGTTATGACGCCTGGGTCAATGCGCCGTTGAACAACGCACGGCTGTTGCCGTTCGGGCTATATGACCAATGGGTACCGGCGTTTGCGGCGTTGTTCGGGCAAGTGAAGGGAGATTGGCCGCAGTTTTATGCGCGGGTCGAACAGCTGGGTAAATTGCCGGCGGACAAGCGCAAGGCAGCACTGCGTGAGCTGGCTGCCCTTCGCCCGGATTGACGATCAGCGCTGCAAAAACGCCTGATGCAGCTCCGCCAGCGTCTCGAAGTGATACGCCGGTGCTTCAGCGCTCAGCTCTTCATGGCTGCCAAAACCGTAACCCACGGCCGCCGCGTCCAGACCGTTGCTGCGAGCACCGATCAGGTCGTGTTTGCGGTCACCGATCATCAACGTACTGGCCGGGTCCAGTCTTTCCTCGGCGATCAGGTGGGCAATCAGCTCGACCTTGTTGGTACGGGTGCCGTCCAGTTCGCTGCCGTAGATCACCTTGAAGTGTTTGGCGAAATCAAAGTGCCGGGCGATTTCCCGGGCGAACACCCAAGGCTTCGACGTCGCGATATACAACTGCCGGCCCTGGCTGCCCAGGGTTTCCAACAACGGCGTGACGCCGTCGAACACCCGGTTCTCGTACAGGCCGGTAACCTTGAAGCGCTCGCGGTAGTAATTCACCGCCTCCCAAGCCTTGGCTTCGTCGAAACCATAAAACTGCATGAACGCTTGCAACAGCGGCGGGCCGATGAAGTGTTCCAGTCTGGTCAGATCCGGCTCGTCGATGCCGAGTTTGCTCAAGGCGAACTGGATGGAACGGGTGATGCCCTCACGCGGGTCGGTGAGGGTGCCGTCAAGGTCGAACAGTACGGTCTGGTAATGCATGAAAAATCCCGGGCGGTAGAAAGAAAAGTCAGAGCTGGTCGTAGCCTTCAGCCAGATGCAGGTCCTTGAGCTTCACGTAGTTCGCCGCGCTGTAGGTGAAAAAGGCGTTTTCCTTGTCGGTCAGCTGGCGGATCTGTTTCACCGGACTGCCGACGTACAGAAAGCCGCTTTCCAGATGCTTGCCCGGTGGCACCAGGCTGCCGGCGCCGATGATCACGTCGTCCTCGACCACCGCGCCGTCCATGACGATGCTGCCCATGCCGATCAACACGCGGCTGCCGACGGTGCAGCCGTGCAGCATGACCTTGTGGGCGATGGTCACGTCATCGCCGATCAGGAGCGGGAAGCCGTCCGGGTTGAACGGGCCGGCGTGGGTAATGTGCAACACGCAGCCGTCCTGCACGCTGGTGCGCGCGCCGATACGGATGCGGTGCATGTCGCCACGGATCACGGTCAGCGGCCACACGGAGCTATCTTCGCCGATTTCGACGTCGCCGATCACCACCGCCGAGCCGTCGACAAAAGCGCCTTGGCCCAAGCGTGGGGTGTGATTCTGGTACTTGCGAAGGGACACGATTAGTTCTCTCTCTGTCGCCGATAGCTGCGGTGGGTGTCGATTGTAATTAAGATGGGCGCATGTTTCTTCCAGCCAAGGTGCCAACCGTGAGCGTGAACAACCCTCTTCTGCAGTCCTACGACCTGCCGCCGTTCTCCGCGATCCGTGCCGAACACGTGCAGCCGGCCATCGAAACCATCCTGGCCGACAACCGCGCCGCCATCGCCGAAATCCTCAAGACCCAAGGCCAGAACCCGACCTGGGCCGGGCTGGTGCTGGCGATGGACGAACTCAATGATCGCCTGGGCGCTGCCTGGAGTCCGGTCAGCCACCTCAATGCCGTGTGCAACAGCGCCGAACTGCGTGAAGCCTACGAGTCGTGCCTGCCGGCATTGAGCGCCTACTCCACCGAAATGGGCCAGAACCGCGAACTGTTCCAGGCCTATGAAGCCCTGGCCAACAGCCCGGCAGCCGCCGGTTTCGACGTGGCGCAAAAAACCATTCTGGAACACGCCCTGCGCGATTTCCGCCTGTCGGGCATCGACCTGCCGGAAGCCGAGCAGAAGCGCTACGCCGAAGTGCAGAGCAAGCTGTCCGAGCTGGGCAGCCGCTTCTCCAACCAGTTGCTCGACGCCACCCAGGCCTGGACCAAGCACCTGACTGACGAAGCCGCCCTCGCCGGCCTGACCGACTCGGCCAAGGCGCAGATGGCTGCTGCGGCACAGGCCAAAGGCCTCGACGGCTGGCTGATCACCCTGGAATTCCCGAGCTACTACGCGGTGATGACCTACGCCCAGGACCGTGCGCTGCGCGAAGAAGTCTACGCCGCCTACTGCACCCGTGCGTCGGATCAAGGCCCGAACGCCGGCCAGAACGACAATGGCCCGGTGATGGGCGAAATCCTCGACCTGCGTCAGGAACTGGCCAAACTGCTCGGTTTCTCCAGCTTCTCCGAACTGAGCCTGGCCACCAAAATGGCCGAGTCCAGTGATCAGGTGCTGAGCTTCCTGCGCGACCTGGCCAAGCGCAGCAAACCGTTCGCCGCCCAGGATCTGCAACAGCTCAAGGCTTACGCCGCCGAGCAGGGCTGCGCCGATCTGCAAAGCTGGGACAGCGGTTTCTACGGTGAAAAACTCCGTGAACAGCGTTACAGCGTCGCTCAGGAAACCCTGCGCGCGTACTTCCCGATCGACAAAGTGCTGGGTGGTCTGTTCACCATCGTTCAGCGCCTGTACGGCATCGAAATCGCCGAACTGAAAGGCTTCGACACCTGGCATCCGGACGTTCGCCTGTTCGAGATCAAGGAAAACGGTCAGCACGTCGGCCGCTTCTTCTTCGACCTCTACGCCCGCCCCAACAAGCGTGGCGGTGCCTGGATGGACGGCGCCCGCGACCGTCGTCGCACTGTCGACGGCGTGCTGCAAAGCCCGGTGGCCAATCTGGTGTGCAACTTCACCCCGGCCGACAGCGGCAAACCTGCACTGCTGACCCACGATGAAGTGACCACCCTGTTCCACGAATTCGGCCATGGCCTGCATCACCTGCTGACTCGCGTCGAGCATGCAGGCGTATCGGGCATCAACGGCGTGGCGTGGGACGCGGTCGAGCTGCCGAGCCAGTTCATGGAAAACTGGTGCTGGGAGCCGGAAGGCCTCGCGCTGATTTCCGGCCACTACGAAACCGGCGAGCCGCTGCCGCAGGATCTGCTGGAAAAAATGCTCGCGGCGAAGAACTTCCAGTCCGGCCTGATGATGGTGCGTCAGCTGGAGTTCTCGCTGTTCGACTTCGAACTGCACGCCACCCACGGTGACGGCCGCAGCGTCGCGCAAGTGCTGGAAGGCGTACGCAACGAAGTCTCGGTAATGCGACCTCCGGCCTACAACCGCTTCCCGAACAGCTTCGCGCACATCTTCGCCGGCGGTTACGCGGCGGGTTACTACAGCTACAAATGGGCGGAAGTGCTGTCGGCAGATGCCTTCTCCAAGTTCGAAGAAGACGGCGTGCTGAATGCCGACACCGGTCGCGCCTTCCGCGAAGCAATCCTCGCCCGCGGCGGCTCGCAGGAGCCGATGGTGCTGTTCGTCGACTTCCGTGGCCGTGAGCCATCGATTGACGCACTCTTGCGCCACAGCGGCCTGAGTGAGGACGCGGCAGCATGAGTGAGGCATCTGTGAAGACGAAAAAGCGCTTTATCGCCGGGGCGGTCTGCCCGGCGTGCAGCGAGCCGGACAAACTGATGATGTGGAGCGAGGACGATGTCCCGCACCGTGAATGCGTGGCGTGCGGCTACAGCGACACGCTCAATGCCCAAGGGCTGTCGGTACCGAAAGAACTGGGCACGCGGGTCAATACCAGCGCGCTCAAGCCGGCTCCGGACAAAACGGTTCAGGCGGTGCAGTTCTTCCCGAATCCGAAGCTGAAGAAAAAGCCCGACGAGCAGCACTGATCCAGAACCACCTTCCACGATTCGTCGGTGGAAGGTGGTATTGGCTTACCACCTGTCCCCCGCACTTGCTTCGTAGGCTGGCCTTTTGCGCCACGCCTCGAAGGAAGCTGCCATGCCCGACACCAATCCCCTCCTGCAACACTGGACGCTGCCACCGTGGCCAGCGATTCACGCCGAGCATTTACTGCCGGCCGTCAACAGCATCATTGCCGATAACCGACGCATCATCGCCCAGGTGATCGCCAGTCAGACCGAACATCCCGGCTGGGATGATCTGGTGCTGAGCATCGACGAGGCCGACGCGCGCCTCGGCGAAGTCCGCTCGATTCTCGAAACGTTGTCGATGGTCAGATCCGACGATCCGGTCTGGCTCGTGGAAAGCGCCAAGGCGCATCTGGCGATCAATCAGTATCGCTCTGAAAAAGCCCACAATCGCCGGTTGTACGAGACCTATCAGCGTTTGGCGCAGAGCTCGATCGCCGGCAGTTTCGATGAGGCGCGCAACATCGCACTGTCGCGAATTCTGCGCCGATTCAAGCAGTCGGGCATTGAGCTTCCCACTGAACAGCAGCAGGAGCTGGCGCGGTTGAACCGCGAGATCGGAGGCTTGGAATTCGTATTTCTGGACAACCTCGAGCGCTGGGCCGAGGCGTGGAGCAAACGTGTTGACGATGTGGCACTGCTTACGGGCCTGCCGCCGGCGATGAAGGATCGGCTGGCACTCGCCGCACGCCAGACCGGCCATGACGGCTGGTTGATCCGCCTGGACCAGAACACCTTCCAGCACATCCTCAAATACGCCGAGAACCGCGCCTTGCGGGAGGAATGCTATGTGGCCTACATGACCCGTGCCTCCGATCGAGGGCCGCTGGCCGGCCGCTTCGACAACGCCCCGGTACTGAAGAAGCTGCTCGCCTTGCGCCAGCAGAAAGCCCGTTTGCTCGGTCATGAAAACGCCGCGCAACTGAGTCTTGCCAAAAACAGCGCCGGGACAACGGCATGGGTTAGTGGTTTTCTACAGCGTCAGGCGGCGCAACTGGCACCTACCCTCGCGCAGGATTCAGAACAACTGACAGACTTCGCGCAGCAACGCGGGATCGACCGGGTCCAGCCGTGGGATGAAGACTTCCTCGCCGAACAATGGCGCCAGCAGCAGTTTCCCGGTGCGCTTGAAAACCTGCGGGATTACTTCCCGCTCGAGGGCACCCTGCGCAGGCTCTTGCTGTTTTGCGAACGAATGTTCGGGATCCGCATCGTCGAGCAATCCGGCGGTGGGCACTTGCACGACGATGTGCGCCTGCTGGAAATCAGCGAGCATGAGCAGGTCATCGGCTACATCTACCTCGATCCGTTTCACCGCGATGGCGCTGCGGATTTCCCCGGCACCTTCACGCTGCGCAACCGCCGGATCAATGCCGAAGGCCGCCCGGCGCTGCCGATTGCCCTGCTCTACAGCAATTTCACACCGGCCAGCGATACCCATCCGTGCCGGCTCGAGCTCCACGATCTGCGGGTGCTGTTTCATGAATTCGGCCATTGCCTCCAGCACGTGCTGACGCGCTCGCCCCATCACAGCCTGTCCGGCATCCTTCAATTGGGCCATGAAGCGGCGGAGTTTTCCGGGCAATTGTTCGAGCAGTGGTGTCTGTCGCGTGAGTTTTTGCTGTGGCTGGGTGCTCATTTTCAGACGGGCAAACGCTTGAGCGCAGCAAGGGTCGACGCGGCATTGTCAGCCAGTCAGGCCCATTCCGCCCGGCAACAGGCCTTGTTGCTGATGGGGGCAATGATCGATTTCGAGCTGCACCTGACCCACGGCGATGGGCGCTCGGTCGAGGAGACTTGCACCGATGTGCAGCGCAGCCTGGGTCATCTGCAACTGCCGGACGATCACCGCTTCGCCAATGGATTCGATTACATGGTGACCCAATACGACGCCTCGGTTTATGCCTACGTCTGGTCGGGCGTGCTGGCTCAGGAAGCGTTCAAGCGCTTCAGCCGGGACTGGGTGTTCAATGCGCAAACCGGTCGTGAGTTTCGCGCAACGTTCTTTACACCGGGTGCGGGGCGTCCGCTCCTGGATGCGGTTGAAGCGTTCATCGGCCGGCCGGTCGCCGGCCTCGTAAATGGGGAGGCCGGAAGGATTACTTCAGATTGACCGTCTGAAACCAGCTCTTCATCGAGCACGTGGCAAACGCGCTGGTGCTGCAATCGCCATTGGCCAGCGCGGTGCGCAACTTATCGACATCGGCCTGCATCACGTAGCGCACGCTGTCGCGGAAGTGACCACTTTCACCAAAGCCGCCCTGAGTCATTTCGTTCAGGGCGTCTTCCTTGCTCCAGCCCTGCACGACGATCCGGTACATCGCCGCCATCAGGCCGGTGCGATCGGAACCGTGCTTGCAGTGCATCAACACCGGGCCATCGGCCTCGGCGGACTGAATGGCACGCAGGGTCTTGAGCACATCACTGTCGTCCACGTGATTGGTGCGATAGGGCAATTGCACCTGATGGATACCGGGGGCTTTCAGCCAGCTGGAATCCGCTTCCGGCAGGAAGTTGATGACCGTGGCCACTTTCAGGTTGTTCAACAACGGCACCGCGCCGTCATCGGGGAGTGCACTGCGGTAAAGCGTGGGCGACATCTGGAACAGGTTGTATTGCACTTCTACCGGTTGCGCCCACTCGACGGGACGGGAAGCCAGAGTGTCCGCGGCTTGAGCTGAAGTCCAGCCGAACAGGGCAAGCAGCGACAAACAGAGTACGGAGGAAAAACGCGTCAGGAACATGCTTTACGGCGACCGTGTGGGTTTCGTCAATGAAGGCCGCAGCTTGCGAGCTTCGCAGTCAAATCCCTGTGAGGCGCTTGTAAAAGAATCGTGAATATCGCGATTCCCTTGATCGAAAAGCGCTGTTTTTTTGGCTGAATCGGTTCATCCGGTTGCTTAGCCTGCTACCATTTGTCACATCATGTTGCAGACGCGTCCCCTTTCCCCCGGTCATTCCGGCCACGTCGCAGCCAGAAAATTCTTGAGCCGTTCGCAGAAACGGCTGACAACCATCAATGCCTGATGAGGTGCACCCCCATGTCTGATGAAGATCGAGACAACCCGCGGCGTGAGTTTTTGCGCAAATCCCTGACCCTGATTCCGGTCGTGACTCTGGCCGGCAGCGGTCTCGGCAGCACGGTGCTGCAAGCCGCGCCTGAAAGCGCGCCTGCCACAGCGCCGGCGAAAACGGCCGCCGTTGAAGCCAGCACTTATCAGCCGAGCTACTTCACTGCCGAAGAGTGGGCGTTCATCAATGCCGCCGTCGCGCAATTGATCCCCAACGATGCGCAAGGCCCAGGTGCGCTCGAGGCCGGCGTGCCGGAATACATCGACCGTCAGATGAACACGCCGTACGCCGCCGGTGCCCTCTGGTACATGCAAGGGCCATTCAACGCCGACGCTGCGCCCGAGATGGGCTGGCAGAGCAAACTGGTGCCAAAAGAGATCTATCGCCTCGGCATTGCCGCCACGGATCAGTGGGCAAAATCCATCAACGGTAAAACATTTGCCGAGCAAGACAGCGCTACCCGAGACGATCTGCTCAAGCAGCTTGAAGCCGGAAAACCGCAATTCGAAGCGGTTCCGGCGAAGGTTTTCTTCAGTCTGCTGCTGCAGAACACCAAGGAAGGGTTCTTCTGCGACCCGATCCACGGCGGCAATAAAGGCATGGTCGGCTGGACCATGATCGGCTTCCCCGGCGCCCGCGCCGATTTCATGGATTGGGTGGAACGCAACGAGCAATACCCCTTCCCGGCAGTTTCGATTCGCGGCGAGAGGGCGTGAGCATGGCAACGGTAATGAAGAAGGTCGACGCAGTGATCGTCGGTTTCGGCTGGACAGGCGCGATCATGGCCAAGGAGCTGACCGAGGCCGGCCTCAACGTGCTGGCGCTGGAACGCGGGCCGATGCAGGACACCTACCCGGACGGCAACTATCCACAGGTGATCGACGAACTCACCTACAGCGTGCGGAAAAAACTCTTCCAGGACGTTTCCAAGGAAACCGTCACCATCCGCCACAGCATCAACGACATCGCCCTGCCGAATCGCCAGTTGGGCGCGTTCCTGCCCGGCAATGGCGTGGGCGGCGCCGGGCTGCACTGGTCGGGCGTGCACTTTCGGGTCGACCCGATCGAGTTGCGCATGCGCAGCCACTACGAAGAGCGCTACGGCAAAAGCTTCATCCCCAAGGACATGACCATCCAGGACTTCGGCGTCAGCTATGAAGAGCTGGAACCGTTCTTCGATTTCGCCGAAAAAGTCTTCGGCACCTCCGGCCAGGCCTGGACCGTGAAAGGCCAATTGGTCGGCCAGGGCAAGGGCGGCAACCCGTACGCACCGGATCGCTCGAACCCGTTCCCGCTGGAAGCGCAGAAGAACACGGTTTCCGCACAGCTGTTCGGCAAAGCGGCTACCGAAGTCGGTTACAAACCCTACAACCTGCCTTCCGCCAATACTTCAGGGCCGTACACCAACCCCTACGGCGCGCAGATGGGACCATGCAACTTCTGCGGTTTCTGCAGCGGTTACGTTTGCTACATGTATTCCAAGGCGTCGCCGAACGTGAACATTCTGCCGGCGCTGAAGCCGCTGCCGAATTTCGAACTGCGGCCCAACGCCCACGTGCTGCGGGTCAACCTCGACAGTACGAAAACCAAAGCCACCGGCGTCACCTACGTCGACGGCCAGGGCCGCGAGATCGAACAACCGGCGGACCTGGTGATCCTCGGCGCATTCCAGTTGCACAACGTGCGTCTGATGCTGCTCTCCGGCATCGGCAAACCCTACGACCCGGTCAGCGGAGAAGGCGTGGTTGGGCGCAACTTCGCCTACCAGAACATGGCCACGATCAAGGCGTTCTTCGACAAGGACACCCACACCAACAACTTCATCGGCGCCGGCGGCAACGGTGTGGCGGTGGATGACTTCAACGCCGACAACTTCGACCACGGGCCTCACGGTTTCGTCGGTGGCTCGCCGATGTGGGTCAACCAGGCCGGCAGCCGACCGATCGCCGGCACCTCCAACCCGCCCGGTACTCCGGCCTGGGGCAGTGCGTGGAAACGCGCGACCGCCGATTACTACACCCACCAGGTGTCGATGGACGCCCACGGCGCGCATCAGTCCTACCGTGGCAACTACCTCGATCTGGACCCGGTGTACCGCGATGCCTACGGCATGCCGCTGCTGCGGATGACGTTCGACTGGCAGGAAAACGACATCAAGATGAACCGCTTCATGGTCGAGAAAATGGGCAAGATCGCCGAAGCCATGGGCCCGAAAGCCATTGCCGTGATCGGCAAGAAAGTCGGCGACCACTTCAACAGCGCCTCGTACCAGACCACCCACCTCAACGGTGGCGCGATCATGGGCACCGATCCGAAGACCAGCGCGCTGAACCGCTACCTGCAGAGCTGGGACGTGCACAACGTATTCGTTCCGGGTGCCTCGGCATTCCCGCAAGGGCTGGGTTACAACCCGACCGGGCTGGTCGCCGCGTTGACCTACTGGTCGGCGAAAGCGATTCGCGAGCAGTACCTGAAAAACCCCGGCCCGCTGGTTCAGGCTTAAGGAGCGATGACCATGAAGACTCTCGTTATCGCGACCCTCGCGCTGCTCGGCAGCACGCCCGCTCACGGCGCCGAAATTGATCAATCCCTGATCAAACAAGGCGAATACCTCGCCCGTGCCGGCGACTGCGTGGCCTGCCACACGGCCAAGGATGGCAAGCCGTTCGCCGGTGGCCTGCCGATGGAAACCCCGATCGGCACAATTTACTCAACCAACATCACCCCGGATAAAACCGGTGTCGGTGACTACAGTTTCGAGGACTTCGACCAGGCCGTGCGCCATGGCGTGGCCAAAAACGGCACGACCCTGTACCCGGCGATGCCGTACCCGTCCTACGCCCGTGTCAGCGAAACCGACATGCGGGCGCTCTACGCCTACTTCATGCATGGCGTTGCACCGGTGGCGCAAGAGAACAAGGCCAGTGACATCCCGTGGCCATTGAGCATGCGCTGGCCGCTGATGGGCTGGCGCTGGCTGTTCACGCCAAAGGTCGAGGACTACAAACCCGCGTCGGACGATGCCGTCGTCAGCCGTGGGGCATATCTGGTGGAAGGCCTCGGACATTGCGGCGCCTGCCATACGCCACGGGCCTTGACCATGCAGGAAAAATCCCTGAGCGCAGCCGAAGGCAGCAGTTTTCTGTCAGGCAGTGCGCCGCTGGAAGGCTGGATCGCCAAGAGCCTGCGCGGCGACCACAAGGACGGTCTCGGCAGCTGGAGCGAAGAACAACTGGTGCAGTTCCTCAAGACCGGGCGCAGCGACCGCAGTGCGGTGTTCGGTGGCATGAGCGACGTGGTCACCCACAGCATGCAATACATGACCGACGCCGACCTGACCGCGATTGCTCGTTACCTGAAATCGCTGCCGGCCAATGACCCTGCCGACCAGCCGCACCAGTACGACGAAAAAGCTGCCAAGGCCTTGTGGAACGGTGACGACAGTCAGCGCGGTGCGTCGGTCTACATCGACAACTGTGCGGCGTGCCACCGCACGGACGGCCATGGCTACACCCGGGTGTTCCCGGCGCTGGCAGGCAATCCGGTGCTGCAATCGGACGACCCGACTTCGCTGATCCACATCGTGCTCAAGGGTGGAACGCTGCCGGCGACGCACGCGGCACCGTCCACCTTCACCATGCCCGGTTTCGCCTGGCGCCTGTCGGATCAGGAAGTGGCGGATGTCGTGAGCTTCATCCGTGGCAGTTGGGGCAACAAGGGCGCGCCCGTCAAGGCCGCTGATGTCGCCGAATTGCGCAAGGACGATATGAAGCAAACCTCGAACGATGACCTCGGCCAGGTGACACAGCACAACTGACTGTTCGCCAAACGGCACTGGTCAGATCGACAGCGCCTCGATACTGTATATATAAACAGTATCGAGGCACTGCCATGTCCACCCCTCTTCCTCCGCGCGGTCGCGGCACCGCCACCAACCCGCACAACCGCTTCGCGCCGAGTCGCTCGGTGGCCGAGGATGACGGCTGGTTTCAGGAAGTGCCTTTGACCCAAGGCACCGAAGTCAGCTTTGAGACGGCAAAGACCATCATCACCCGCAACACCTCGCCGGACCTGCCCTTCGACCGCTCGATCAATCCCTATCGCGGCTGCGAGCATGGCTGCATTTATTGCTACGCACGTCCCAGCCACGCCTATTGGGACATGTCGCCGGGGCTGGATTTCGAAACCAAACTGATCGCCAAAACCAACGCGGCACAGCTACTGGAAGAACAGCTGGGGAAAAAAGGCTATCAATGCGCGCCGATCAATCTCGGCTCCAACACCGATCCCTATCAGCCGATCGAACGCGAACACAAAATCACCCGCCAGACCCTGGAAGTGCTGCTGCGCTACCGGCACCCGGTGACCATCGTCACCAAGGGCTCGCTGATCCTGCGCGACCTCGACCTGCTCACCGAACTGGCGCAACAACGGCTGGTGGCGGTGATGATCAGCCTGACCACCCTGGACGACGAGCTCAAACGCATTCTCGAACCCCGCGCTGCAGCGCCCAAGGCCCGGTTGCGGGCGATCCGGGTCATGCGCGAGGCGGGGATTCCGGTCGGTGTGCTGTGTTCGCCGATGATTCCGATGATCAACGACAGCGAAATCGAAAGCCTGCTGACCGAGGCCCACGCGGCCGGCGCCCAGAGCGCGGCCTACATGATGCTGCGCCTGCCGCTGGAAGTGGCGCCGCTGTTCGAGGAATGGCTTGAGGCGCACTACCCGCAACGTGCGGCGCATGTGTTGAGCCTGATCCGCCAGAGCCGTGGCGGCGAGCTGTACGACAGCCGTTTCGGTGCCCGGATGCGCGGCGAGGGTCCGTTCGCCGATCTGCTCGCCCAGCGCTTCGCCAAAGCGATCAAGCGCCTGGGGCTCAATCACCGCGAAGGTTTCAACCTCGATTGCACGGCCTTCTGTCCACCGGGTCGCCAGATGGCGCTGATTTAGGGTCAATTGGCCTATGGTTGAGAGGAAGTAATGCTTGACCGGTTTACCCCGGTCACGTTTTTTGTGACCTGGAACACACGTTCTAGAGCGCTTGATTCAGTTTGAGTTAAGTTTCGGCGGTTACCTTGTTCATCGAGTGACTGACGGGTCGGGATGACCCGGATGTTCTAAACAGCCACTGGCTTCACACCGGAATACACGGGAACGACTCCCCGAATCCGCCAATGAGGATGAATCATGAGTGACAAGGATAAACAGCCGTTGGCTGCGTCGGCGCAAGCCGCCCCTGTGGCGGAATCCGCCGATGCAGCGTTGAAGCGTATCGTTGACGGCTTTTTGCATTTTCATCATGAGGTCTTTCCGCAGCAGGAAGAACTCTTCAAGAAACTCGCCACGGCACAGTCGCCACGGGCGATGTTCATCACCTGCGCCGATTCGCGCATCGTTCCTGAACTGATCACCCAGAGTTCGCCCGGCGATCTGTTCGTGACCCGTAACGTCGGCAACGTTGTGCCACCCTACGGCCAGATGAACGGCGGCGTTTCCACCGCCATCGAATACGCGGTTCTGGCCCTCGGCGTGCAGCACATCATCATTTGCGGCCACTCCGACTGCGGCGCCATGCGCGCGGTGCTCAACCCGGACAGCCTGGAAAAGATGCCGACGGTCAAAGCCTGGCTGCGCCACGCCGAAGTCGCGAAAACCATGGTGCATGACAACTGCAACTGCGCCGACGAAAAAGAAAGCATGCCGATCCTCACTGAGGAGAACGTCATCGCCCAACTGCAGCACTTGCGTACCCATCCTTCGGTAGCCTCGCGCATGGCGAACGGTCATCTGTTCATCCATGGCTGGGTCTACAACATCGAAACCAGCGAAATCAAAGCTTACGACGCGGATCAGGGTTGCTTCCTGCCGCTCGACGGCAGCCATCCGATTCCGGTGGCGACGCCCAAAGCGCGCTTCTAAATCCTCCTAAAAATCCGTGTGGTTTGACGCCGGCCGCTGTTTCAGCGGCCAGGCCTTGCCACGCCTGAAGAAAACTTCGGGAGTATCGCCATGCGTGCGGCTCAATTGAAAGCTGTGTTGCCACGGGAGCTGCTCGCTTCAGTGGTTGTGTTTCTGGTCGCGTTGCCGCTGTGCATGGGCATTGCCATTGCGTCAGGGCTGCCGCCGGCCAAAGGCCTGATCACCGGGATCATCGGCGGTCTGGTGGTGGGCTGGCTGGCGGGGTCGCCGTTGCAGGTCAGCGGGCCGGCGGCGGGTCTGGCGGTGCTGGTGTTCGAGCTGGTGCGCCAGCACGGCATCGAAATGCTCGGGCCGATCCTGCTGCTCGCCGGTTTTCTGCAACTGGTGGCCGGACGCCTGAAGCTCGGTTGCTGGTTCCGGGTGACGGCGCCAGCGGTGGTATACGGCATGCTCGCGGGGATTGGCGTGCTGATCGTGCTCTCGCAAGTGCATGTGATGCTCGATGCGTCACCGAAACCCTCCGGCCTCGACAACCTCACGGCATTCCCCGGCGCAGTGGCGCAGGCCTTGCCGTCCTTTGGCTGGCAGGCCGGGTTGCTCGGGCTGTCTACCATAGCTGTGATGTGGCTGTGGGAGAAATTCCGCCCGCATTCGCTGCGCTTTATTCCGGGCGCGCTGCTCGGTGTCGGCCTGGCGACAGGCGCCAGCCTGCTGTTGGCGTTGCAAGTGAAACGAGTTGAAGTGCCTGAGAATCTCGCCGAAGCCATCGACTGGCTGAAACCAGCGGACCTGCTCAGTCTCGCCGATCCAACGCTGCTGATCGCCGCGTTCGCCGTGGCCTTCATCGCCAGCGCCGAAACCCTGCTGTCCGCCGCGGCGGTGGATCGCATGCACAGCGGCCCACGTTCGGATTTCGACCGTGAGCTGTCGGCGCAAGGTGTCGGCAACATGCTCTGCGGTCTGGTCGGCGCGCTGCCGATGACCGGGGTGATCGTGCGCAGTTCGGCCAACGTCCAGGCCGGCGCCACCACACGCTACTCAACGATTTTCCATGGCCTGTGGCTGCTGGCGTTCGTGCTGTTGCTGTCGAGCCTGCTGCAGAGCATTCCGGTGGCGAGTCTGGCGGGTGTTCTGGTCTACACCGGTTTCAAACTGGTGAATCTCAAGGCGTTCCGTGGTCTGGGGCGTTATGGCCGGATGCCGATGTTCACCTACGCCGCCACGGCGCTGGCGATCATCTTCACCGACCTGTTGACGGGCGTATTGATCGGTTTCGGCCTGACTTTGTTGAAACTGGCGTTCAAGGCCTCGCGCCTGAAAATCAGCCTGATCGATCTGCCGCAGGAAGGGGAAATGGAGTTGCGTCTGGTGGGCGCCGCGACGTTCCTCAAAGTGCCGGCACTGACTCAGGTGCTGGGCAGCATTCCGCCGGGCACGACGGTGCATGTGCCGCTCAACAACCTGAGCTACATCGACCATTCGTGTCTGGAACTGCTCGAAGAGTGGGGCCGGGCGAATGCGGCCAAGGGGGCGAAACTGTTGATCGAGTCTCGCGGTTTGAAGCGACGGCTCGAGGGGCGGATCCGCACCACCACCGGGATCGGTGCGGCGGGCTGAAAACACTGGGGGAACAGAGCAATCTGTTCCCCCAATCGTTTGCGCAGAGATCAAGCAGCAGGCTGATCCAGCTCCAGGCCCACGCCCAGACGGCGGCTCATGCACGGCCAGCGTTTCCACGCCGCACCGGTGTCCGGGCTGCTGAGTTTCTCGCGGTAGGCTTCCACCGACTCCAGCGCAAAGCTGTCGTCGTCGAGCATGCTGTCCACCGCGTGATGCACCACTTCGTCGAGTTGGTTGGCAAACTCCTCACCGATCAACTGGTGAGCAATCAGATTGGCGACCGTCATGTCCAAGGGGATCAGTGGCTGGCCGAAATGCTTGATGTACAGGTCGTTGACCTCTTCGACAAAACGGTGCGCCAGATAGGCTTCGTCCAGCAGACTGTCCAGGCCCACGGGTGGCTGGAGGAAGTACTGCTCGGCGATTTTCAGCACCGGTTTGATCTGCGACTCGATTCCCGCTTCCCTGGCGACTTCATTGGCTGCATCCAGCAGGTCTGGCACTTCGTCGATGTAGGCGGCGACAAAACGCGTCAGCACGCCGTTGGCGTCGGTTTCCGGCAACTGGATGGCCGGGTGCAGGTGTTGCAGTTGGGCTTCCAGCTGACGGGTCAGCTTTCCGGTTTCAATCTCGTGTTGTCGGGCTATGTGGATCTGCTCGCGCAATGCGGCGGTGTTCATGAAAACTCCAGGAAACAAGGCAATGAAATAGGGAAGACATAACTTAGCTGGCTTACGAAAAATGCTAAGACGCATTTGTCATAATTATTTCATCCTTGATGCACCGGCGTTATATCGGTTTGCCAACACTTGTCTGCATCCTTCTCCATTCGTGCCCTGGAACGCAAGTGCCAGCTGTTTCATACGATTTACGTCCGCACATTGCATTTTTCAGCCGCTGTCTATACTCGCCATTGAATGGAGTTAGCTGATGACGCCCGACTGCACCCGCAGCAAGGCCCGGCGATTCAAGTTCGTAGTCTGATGCAGCCGCTCCCTTGCCGCAGGCGAAAGCCGGCGGGATAACAAGAACGATAAGGGGAACCCGCAATGATGCGACATCCACACGTCTGGATGGGCCTCCTGTTGTGGTCGATTTTCAGCCCGGCGCACGCTGCCTGGACTGTGAATATGGCGCCTGGAGCGACTGAAATCAGTCACGCAGTATTCGACCTGCACATGACCATTTTCTGGATCTGTGTGGTGATCGGGATCATCGTCTTCGGCGCCATGTTCTGGTCGATGATGGTGCACCGCCGTTCTACCGGGCAGGTCGCCGCAAAATTCCACGAAAGCACCACCGTCGAAATTCTCTGGACCGTCGTCCCGCTGCTGATCCTGGTGGCGATGGCCGTTCCGGCGACCGCGACCCTGATCAAGATGTACGACACCAGTGAGCCGGATATCGATATCCAGATCACCGGTTATCAGTGGAAGTGGCACTACAAATACCTGGGCCAGGACGTCGAGTTCTTCAGCAACCTGGCCACGCCCGCCGAGCAGATCCACAACAAGGAAGCCAAGGGCGAGCACTACCTGCTCGAGGTCGACAAGCCGCTGGTGCTGCCGACCGGCGCCAAGGTGCGCTTCCTCGTGACCTCCGCCGACGTGATCCACTCCTGGTGGGTGCCGGCCTTCGCGGTCAAGCGCGATGCGATTCCCGGGTTCGTCAACGAAGCCTGGACCCGCATCGACAAGCCCGGCCTCTACCGTGGCCAGTGCGCCGAGCTGTGCGGCAAGGACCACGGCTTCATGCCGATCGTGGTCGACGTCAAGGAGAAGGCCGACTACGAAAAATGGCTCGCCGAGCGCAAGGCCGAAGCGTTGCAGCTCAAGGAGCTGACCAGCAAGGAATGGACTCTCGACGAGCTCAAAGAACGTGGCGACAAGATCTACCACACCACCTGCGTCGCCTGTCACCAGGCTGAAGGCCAGGGCCTGCCGCCGATGTTCCCGGCCCTCAAAGGCTCGAAAATCGCCACCGGCCCGAAAGAGGCGCACCTGAGCATTGTCTTCCACGGCAAACCCGGCACCGCGATGGCGGCGTTCGGCAAGCAGCTCTCGGAAGTCGATATCGCAGCGGTCGTGACCTACGAACGTAACGCCTGGGGCAACAACAAGGGCGACATGGTCACGCCAAAAGAAGTGCTGGAGCTGAAACAGGCGGAAAGCAAATGAGCCGGTCTATTGCGTACTTCGTGAACCGGTCGGGGCCCTGCGCCTCGGCCTGCCCAGTCCACTCACTTGAAGGAGACCGGCCATGAGCGCTGTCATCGATGACCACGGTCATGCCGACCACGACCACGCCCACGGCCCCGCCAAAGGCCTGATGCGCTGGGTGCTGACCACCAACCACAAGGACATCGGCACGCTGTACCTGTGGTTTGCGTTCTGCATGTTCCTGCTCGGCGGCTCGTTCGCCATGGTGATCCGCGCCGAGCTGTTCCAGCCCGGCCTGCAGATCGTCGAACCGGCATTCTTCAACCAGATGACCACCATGCATGGTCTGGTGATGGTGTTCGGTGCGGTGATGCCGGCGTTCGTCGGCCTCGCCAACTGGATGATCCCGTTGATGGTCGGCGCACCGGACATGGCCCTGCCGCGGATGAACAACTTCAGCTTCTGGCTGCTGCCGGCGGCGTTTCTGCTGCTGGTCTCGACCCTGTTCACCGCCGGTGGCGGGCCGAACTTCGGCTGGACGTTCTACGCGCCATTGTCCACCACCTATGCCCCGGAAAGCGTGACGTTCTTCATCTTCGCCATCCACTTGATGGGGATCAGTTCGATCATGGGCGCGATCAACGTGATCGCCACAATCCTCAACCTGCGCGCCCCCGGCATGACCCTGATGAAAATGCCGCTGTTCGTCTGGACCTGGCTGATCACCGCGTTCCTGCTGATCGCGGTGATGCCGGTGCTGGCCGGGTGCGTGACGATGATGCTGATGGACATCCACTTCGGCACCAGCTTCTTCAGTGCCGCCGGTGGCGGTGACCCGGTGCTGTTCCAGCATGTGTTCTGGTTCTTCGGCCACCCCGAGGTGTACATCATGATCCTGCCGGCCTTCGGTGCCGTCAGCCAGATCATCCCGACCTTCTCGCGCAAGCCGCTGTTCGGCTACACCTCGATGGTCTACGCCACGGCGAGCATCGCGTTCCTGTCGTTCATCGTCTGGGCGCACCACATGTTCGTGGTGGGCATCCCGCTGGTGGGCGAGTTGTTCTTCATGTACGCGACGATGCTGATCGCGGTGCCGACCGGGGTGAAGGTGTTCAACTGGGCCAGCACCATGTGGCAGGGTTCGATGACCTTCGAGACACCGATGCTGTTTGCCGTGGCGTTCGTGATCCTGTTCTCCATCGGCGGTTTCTCCGGGCTGATGCTGGCCATCGCCCCGGCCGACTTCCAGTACCAGGACACCTACTTCGTGGTCGCGCACTTCCACTACGTGCTGGTGCCGGGGGCGATCTTCGGGATCTTCGCGTCGGCCTATTACTGGCTACCGAAATGGACCGGCCACATGTACGACGAAACCCTGGGCAAGCTGCACTTCTGGCTGTCCTTCGTCGGCATGAACCTGACGTTCTTCCCGATGCACTTCGTGGGACTGGCGGGCATGCCCCGACGGATTCCGGACTACAACCTGCAGTTCGCCGACTTCAACATGGTCTCGTCGATCGGCGCGTTCATGTTCGGCGCCACGCAGATCTTCTTCCTGTTCATCGTGATCAAGACCATCCGTGGCGGCGAGCCGGCACCGGCCAAACCGTGGGATGGCGCCGAAGGTCTGGAATGGAGCGTGCCGTCACCGGCGCCGTATCACACCTTCACCACGCCGCCGGAAGTGAAATGAACCCTGTAGCCGTTGAGGGCCGCCACCATGGCTGACTCGATTTCGATGAAGAAGCTGGTCACCCGACTGCTCGGCGTGGTGGTGGCGATGTTCGTCTTCGGTTTTGCCCTGGTGCCGATCTACGACGTGATGTGCAAGGCGTTCGGTATCAACGGCAAGACCGCCGGGCAATACGAAGGCGAGCAGACCGTCGATGCCTCGCGGCAGGTGCGGGTGCAGTTTCTGTCGACCAACACCGCCGACATGCCTTGGGATTTCTACCCCAAGCATGACGAACTGACGGCCAACCCCGGCGCGGTGAACGAGATGATCTTCATCGCCCGCAATCCCACTGACAAGCCGATGAGCGCGCAAGCCGTACCGAGCATCGCGCCGAGCAATGCGGCGGCGTACTTCCACAAGACCGAATGCTTTTGCTTTACCCAGCAGGTGCTGCAGCCCGGTCAGCAGATCGAGATGCCGGTGCGTTTCATCGTTGACCGCGACATGCCCAAGGACGTGAAGCACCTGACGCTGTCCTACACGCTGTTCGATATCACCGCCCGACATCCTCCGGTGGCTGCAAACACTGGCGGTTAAGCGTGCCCGATAAGGAGAACAATAAATGGCAACTCATGAGCACTATTACGTCCCGGCCCAGAGCAAGTGGCCGATCGTCGCCACGGTGGGGATGTTCGTCACCGTGTACGGTCTGGCGACCTGGTTCAACGATCTGAAGGCAGCGCGTCCGGAATCCCACGGCCCGCTGATCTTTTTCGTCGGCGGCCTGTTGCTGGCGTACATGCTGTTCGGCTGGTTCGGCACGGTGATCAAGGAAAGCCGCGCGGGGTTATACAGCCCGCAGCTGGACCGCTCGTTCCGCTGGGGCATGAGCTGGTTCATCTTCTCCGAGGTGATGTTCTTCATCGCCTTCTTCGGCGCGCTGTTCTACGTGCGGCACATTTCCGGCCCGGCGCTGGGCGGCGAAGGCACCAAAGGCATCGCTCATATGCTCTGGCCGAACTTCCAGTTCACCTGGCCGCTGTTGCACACGCCGGATCCGAAACTGTTCCCGCCGCCCAAGGAAGTCATCAGCCCCTGGGGCCTGCCGCTGATCAACACCATCCTGCTGGTGAGCTCCAGCGTGACCATCACCATCGCTCACCACGCGCTGAAGAAAGGTCATCGCGGCGCGCTGAAACTGTGGCTGGCGATCACCGTGCTGCTGGGTTGCGCGTTCCTCGGCTTCCAGGCCGAAGAATACATCCACGCCTACCACGAACTGGGGCTGACCCTCGGCTCGGGCATCTACGGCGCGACGTTCTTCATGCTCACCGGTTTCCACGGCGCCCACGTGACCATCGGCACGATCATTCTGTTCGTGATGCTGATGCGCATCATGAAGGGCCATTTCGACAACGAACATCAGTTCGGATTTGAAGCGGCGAGCTGGTATTGGCACTTCGTCGATGTGGTGTGGATCGGCTTGTTCATCTTCGTTTATGTGCTCTGAGGAACAGAGCTACCAAGGCGCGTGCGACACCAGTTGGCCGCTGTAGAAACCCCAGGCAATCAAGCCGACGGTGCAAGCGGCCAATGCCACCCGAACACTCAAGGCGATCACCAGGCGATTCGAGCTGCTGTCGTCCTTGACCAGGAAAAACAGGCCGCTGAACAGGCTGACCACCGTGGCAATCAGCATCAGGACGATGGCTGCTTTGAGCATGGGAAGAACTCCGGGGGAACAAGCGATGCAGTTGAGTATAGCGATCGCGTTCACTGATTTTCTGGCGCGGCCATGAAGCGCTTCCGGCCGGGTGTGGCGCCGACACTGGTAGTCGGCCTGCTGCTGCCGTTACTGATTTCGCTGGGCTTCTGGCAACTGGGTCGGGGCGCGGAGAAAACTGCCCTGCTCGCCAGCTACGCCGAACGTCGCGCCGCCGAACCGATGGCCAGCACCGAGTTGCTGCACAGCGCCGATCCGGCCTTTCGCCGGGTGCATCTGCACGGCCAGTTCGACGCCGCCCACAGCCTGTTGCTGGACAACCGTCAGCGCAACGGCAAGGTTGGCGTCGAATTGCTGCAACCATTCCAGGATCAACGCAGCGGCCAGTGGCTGCTGGTCAATCGCGGCTGGCTGCCGTGGCCGGACCGGCGCACGGCACCGCAATTCAACACGCCGGCCGACGCCGTGAATGTCGATGCCTGGGTGTATGTCGCCCCCGGCGCCACCTTCCAGCTGCATGCCGATCCGGTCAGCAGCACCTGGCCGCAAACCGTCACCGCCATCGAACCCGCGAAGTTGTGGAAAACCCTCCAACGCGACGGCTTCGCCTACGAATTACGCGCCGAACCCGGCCCCGCCAGCTATCAGGCCGACTGGCCGGTGGTCGTGATGGGCCCGGAAAAACACCTCGGTTACGCCGTGCAGTGGTTCGCCATGGCCACCGCCCTGCTCGGTCTCTACCTCTATCTCGGCTGGCACAACGCAAAGGAGAAACACCATGGGAGCGGCCATGAATCCACCCAGCATGTCTGAAGCAAAAGCCCCGGCCAGTCGCCGTCGCGGACGCATCCAGCTGCTGCTGATCGTGCTCGGTGTGGTCGGTCCGATGATCCTCGCCACCGGCATGTACAAGTTGCAGTTCTGGGTACCGGAAGGTCGCAGCTATCACGGCGAACTGATCGGCAACGGCCAGACCCGCGCCGACCTTGGCATTCAGGCTGACGAAACCCGCTGGCAGATGCTGGTGACCGCGCCGAAGGATTGCGCGGTGGACTGCCAGCAACTGGTCTACCTGGCGCGGCAGATCCAGATCGGTCTCGGTCGCGAGGCCGGACGCGCCAGCCACGCCCTCGCTGCCGCGCAACCACTGGCCGCCGACTACAAAGCCAAGCTGACCCGCGAATACCCGCAGCTGCAACGCTACCCGCTGGACGCAGCCACCTTCAGCAAGGCCACAGGCGACAAGGCCACGCCGCAACTGTGGATCATCGATCCCCACGGCAACCTCGTGCTGCGCTACGACCCGAGCGTCAAGGGCAAGGACCTGCTCAACGACCTGCGCCACCTGCTGAAACTGTCGAACATCGGATAAGGGCATCGTCATGGCCAAACCTGGATTTCGCCTCGCGCTGTTTGCCACCCTGCTGGCACTGATCGTGGTGCTGCTCGGCGCCTACACCCGCCTGACCCACGCCGGCCTCGGCTGTCCGGACTGGCCGGGCTGCTACGGGTTCATCAGCGTGCCGAAAAGCGAAGCCCAGCTGGCCCATGCCGAACTGCATTACCCCGATTCACCGGTGGAAGCGCATAAAGGCTGGAACGAGATGATCCACCGCTACTTCGCCGGCACCCTCGGCCTGCTGATTTCGGTACTGGCCGGGCGCGCGTGGGTCAATCGTCATCATCCCGGGCAACCGCTGAAACTGCCGCTGTTTCTGCTGGCGGTGGTGTTCGCCCAGGCGGCGTTCGGCATGTGGACGGTGACGCTCAAACTCTGGCCGCAAGTGGTAACCGGGCATTTGCTCGGCGGCTTCGCGACCCTGAGCCTGCTGTTTCTGCTGACGTTGAGACTGTCCGGCGTACTTCCGGCGCTGACCGTGCCCAAGCGTCTGCAATATTGGGCGACTGCCGGATTGCTGCTGGTGATCGGCCAGATCGCGCTGGGTGGCTGGGTCAGCTCCAACTATGCGGCGGTGGCCTGCATCGACTTTCCGACCTGCCACGGCCAATGGCTGCCGCCGGCGGATTTCGCCAACGGCTTTCACCTGACCCAACACATCGGCCCGAATTACCTGGGCGGGCAACTCGACAGCGATGCACGCACGGCGATTCACCTGACCCATCGCATTGGCGCGTTGCTGGTGACGCTCGTCCTGCTCGGTCTGGCCTGGCAACTGAAAGTGGTGGGCATGACCCGACTGGCCGGACTGGTGCTGATCGCCCTCGCGGCGCAGATCACCCTTGGCATCAGCAACGTGCTGTTCCATCTGCCGCTGCCGGTGGCCGTGGCGCATAACGCCGGCGGTGCGGCGCTGCTGCTGACGATGGTGCTGGTCAACTACCACGCGCGGACCAGTCTGGTTCGGGTCAAGCAGCCGATGATCGCGCGCTGGCGCCTGAGCCCGCGCAAACACTCGGCGGCGCCCATCACTATTAAAGGAGAGACGCCATGGCGATTCTGATCGGCGAACGTCCGGCGCAGGCGCTGTGGCGTGATTATCTGGAGCTGACCAAACCGAAAGTCGTGGTGCTGATGCTGATCACCTCGCTGGTGGGCATGTTTCTCGCGACCCGCGCCGGGGTGCCGTGGACGGTGCTGGTGTTCGGCAACCTGGGAATCGCGCTGTGTGCCGGCGGCGCGGCGGCGGTTAATCACGTGGTGGACCGGCGCATCGATGCGGTCATGGCCCGCACCCATAAACGGCCGCTGGCCGAGGGCCGGGTTTCGCCCACAGGCGCACTGACCTTTGCGCTGGTGCTGGCGCTGCTCGGCCAGGCCTTGCTGCTGACTTTCACCAATCCGCTGACCGCCTGGCTGACCCTGGCCTCGCTGCTCGGCTACGCGGTGATCTACACCGGTTTTCTCAAACGCGCGACGCCACAGAACATCGTCATCGGCGGCCTCGCCGGCGCCGCGCCGCCACTGCTCGGCTGGACCGCGGCCACCGGCCACGTCAGCGCCGAACCGTTGCTGCTGGTGCTGATCATCTTCGCCTGGACCCCGCCGCACTTCTGGGCGCTGGCCATCCACCGCAAGGAGGAATACGCCAAGGCCGACATTCCGATGCTGCCGGTCACCCATGGCGAGCACTACACCAAGGTGCACATCCTGCTGTACACCTTCGCCCTGCTGGCAGTCAGCCTGTTGCCGTACGTGATCCACATGAGCGGCCTGCTGTACCTGATCTGCGCGCTCGGTCTGGGCGCCAGGTTTCTGCAATGGGCCGTGGTGCTGTACCGTGGCACTCGACCGCACGCGGCGATCAACACCTTCAAGTACTCTATCTGGTACTTGTTTCTGCTGTTCATCGCCCTGCTCGTAGACCACTACTTACTGTTGAACCTATGACTCGAACCCAGAAAACCGTCTTCATCCTCGTCGCCGTGATCGCGCTGATCCTCGGCCTGACCGTCAACAAAGTGCTGAGCGGCAAGGGCCAGGGCGACCCGACCGCGCTGATCGACGCCGGCATCATCCTGCTGCCGCAGAGCCGCAACCTGCCGGACGTGACGATGACCAATCAGGACGGCCAACCGGTCACGGTCAACGAGCTCAAGGGCAAGTGGAGCCTGCTGTTCTTCGGCTACACCTTCTGCCCGGACATCTGCCCGACCACCCTCGCCCAGCTGCGGCAGATCAAGAGCGAACTGCCGAAGGATGCGGTGGATAAATTGCAGATCGTGCTGGTCAGCGTCGACCCGAACCGCGACAACCCTGCGCAGTTGAAGCAGTACCTGGGTTATTTCGATCCACAGTTCATCGGCCTGACGCCGAAGTCGATCGACGAGTTGCAGAAGGTGGCGAACGCGGTGAGCATTCCGTTCATTCCGGCGGACACCAGCAAGCCGAATTACACCGTGGATCACAGTGGGAACCTGGCGGTGATCGGGCCGGATGGTACGCAGCGCGGGTTTATTCGGGCACCGTTGAATAATGCCAAGCTGGTTGCGCAGTTACCGGTGATGTTGAACCGCAAGTAAGAAGATCAAAAGCTAGCCCTCACCCTAGCCCTCTCCCGGAGGGAGAGGGGACTGATTGGGGGATATTGAAGAATTACGCCGACGTGAAATTGCAGCATGGAATCCATAATCGCCAAGATCTTTCAGGTCGATGCAGGACGCAGGACACCTCGGTCGGCCCCCTCTCCCTTCGGGAGAGGGCTGGGGTGAGGGACGAATACACAGCGGGTCCAAAGCTGAACACCCGGGCACAAAAAAGGGGACGCCACTGGCGTCCCCTTTTTCGTTACAGCTATCGGAATCAGAACGCCGGCAGTACCGCGCCTTTGTACTTCTCGGTAATGAATTTCTTTACTTCCGGGCTGTGCAGGGCGGCGGCCAGTTTCTTCATGGCGTCGCTGTCCTTGTTATCCGCGCGGGACACCAGGATGTTCACGTAAGGCGAGTCGCTGCCTTCGATGACCAGCGCATCCTTGGACGGATCAAGCTTGGCTTCCAGCGCGTAGTTGGTGTTGATCAGCGCCAGGTCGACCTGGGTCAGCACGCGCGGGATGGTCGCGGCTTCCAGTTCACGGATCTTCAGGTCTTTCGGGTTCTGGGCGATGTCCTTGACGGTCGACAGGATGTTGTTCGGATCCTTCAGGGTGATCACACCGGCCTTGGCCAGCAGCAACAGTGCACGGCCGCCGTTGGTGGCGTCGTTCGGGATCACCACGTTGGCGCCGCTTGGCAGCTCTTCGATTTTCTTGAACTTGCTGGAGTAGGCGCCCAGCGGTTCCAGGTGCACGCCGGTCACGGACACCAGGCTGGTGCCCTTGGCCTTGTTGAACTCATCGAGGTACGGCTGGTGCTGGAAGAAGTTGGCGTCCAGACGCTTCTCGGCCACCTGGACGTTCGGCTGTACGTAGTCGGTGAAGACCTTGACCTTCAGATCCACGCCTTCTTTGGCCAGTGCCGGCTTCACGAATTCGAGGATTTCCGCGTGCGGTACCGGAGTGGCAGCAACGGTCAGGGTTTCGTCGGCGTGGGCCGAGAACGCTGCAACGGCAGCCAGGGCAACAATCAGTTTTTTCATTCAGCTAACTCCTTTTTACGGCGCCCGTCTGGCGCCTGCCAGCGAATGGCCGGCTCATGTCATTACAAAACCGGTTATTTGCGCGAGAAGTGCACGACCAGTCGGTCGCCGACCATTTGCAGCACTTGCACCAGAATCAGCAGCAACACCACGGTGACGATCATCACGTCGGTCTGGAACCGCTGATAGCCGAAACGGATCGCCAGGTCACCCAAGCCACCGGCGCCGACCACACCGGCCATCGCCGTGTAGGAAACCAGTGTAATCGCCGTCACCGTAATCGCTGCGAAGATGCCCGGACGAGCTTCCGGCAGCAAGGCGTTCATGATGATCTGGCGAGTGGTCGCGCCCATCGATTGGGTCGCTTCGATGATGCCGCGATCGACTTCACGCAGGGCGGTTTCCACCAGCCGCGCGAAGAACGGGGTCGCGCCCACTACCAGCGGCGGAATCGCACCGGCCACGCCCAGCGAGGTGCCGGTGATCAGCACGGTGAACGGGATCATCACGATCAACAGAATGATGAACGGCAGCGAACGCAGGATGTTCACCACCAGCGACAGCAATGCGTACACGCCTTTGGCTTCGAGCAACTGACGCGGGCTGCACAGGAACAGCAACACGCCCAGCGGCAGGCCGAGCAGCACGGTGAACAGCAGCGAACCGCCGAGCATCATCAGGGTGTCGCCGGTGGCGAGCCAGATTTCGTACCAGTCGATATTGGTGAAGAAACTCATCAGGTCTTCCATTAGCGCAACACCTCCATGTGAACGTCAGCGGCGGTGAAACGGGCGAACGCCGCTTCCATGTCGCCACCGGTGACGGCGAGGGTCAATTGCCCGTAAGGAATGTCTTTGATGCGGTCGATACGACCGGCCAGGATGCTGTAGTCCACACCGGTTTCCCGGGCGACGGTACCGAGCAACGGCGCGTAGGTCGCCTCGCCCTGGAAGGTCAGACGCACGATGCGGCCCGGCACGTGAGCGAAGTCATCGCGCTGCTCGCTTTCATCAATCTGCTCGCTTTCCTGGACGAAACGCTTGGTGGTCGGGTGTTTCGGATGCAGGAACACATCGGCCACCGAACCTTGCTCGACGATCACACCGGCATCCATCACGCCGACTTGATCGCACACGCGGCGGATCACATCCATCTCGTGGGTGATCAGGACGATGGTCAGTTTCAGCTCGCGGTTGATCTCGGCCAGCAGTTGCAGGACCGACGCTGTGGTCTGCGGGTCGAGGGCGCTGGTGGCTTCGTCGCACAGCAGGATCTTCGGCTTGGTCGCCAGAGCGCGGGCGATGCCGACACGCTGCTTCTGACCGCCGGACAGCTGCGCCGGGTACTTTTTGGCGTGATCGGACAGACCGACCCGCGCCAGCAACTCGGCCACACGCTGGTCGATCTCTGCGCGGGACAGTTCACCGGCCAGGGTCAGCGGCAGCGCGACGTTGTCGGCCACGGTCTTGGATGCCAGCAGGTTGAAGTGCTGGAAGATCATCCCGACCTGCTGACGAAAACGGCGCAGGCCGTTGGCGTCCAGCGCGGTGACTTCTTCACCGTCGACGATGATCTTGCCGCCACTGGATTGCTCCAGGCGATTGATCAGACGCAGCAGGGTACTTTTTCCCGCACCGGAATGGCCAATCAGGCCGAACACCTGACCGTTCTCGATGGAGAAGCTGGTCGGGTGCAGCGCGGTGATGTCCTTACCGGCGACGCGGTAAGTCTTATGGACGTTTTGAAACTCGATCACGTAGCGAACCTTGTGGGGCGCGTTGGAAAAGGATCAGCGGTTAGCCGGGCGCGCATTTTAGCCTGTCCGTATAGAGGTTCTTAGCATTTATTTCGCGAATAACCTTCGATTTGGCAATAACAGGATCAAAGGTCATAAAAAAGGAACGCCCGAAACCCTCGTCAGTCACTACTTAAGCGACTTGAAAACCCTGGGTGCCGTGCCTGGGAAACACTCAAGCGTTCCGGAGCAATCCCGGGACAAACAGGAGTTCATGACTGATGAGTACCAAGAAACCTGCCAATGACAAAAGCCAACTGGCCGGCACCGATACCCCGGATCGCGCCAACACCAATGCCAAACTCGATAGCCTGGAGAAGTTTCGCTCCGACGCCACCGGTCAGGCCCTGCGCACCAACCAGGGCGTGAAAATTGCTGATAACCAGAACACCCTCAAGGCCGGGGCTCGCGGGCCGTCGCTGCTGGAAGACTTCATCATGCGTGAGAAGATCACGCACTTTGACCATGAACGGATTCCCGAGCGCATCGTTCACGCCCGCGGCACCGGCGCCCATGGATTCTTTCAAAGCTACGAGAACCATGCGGCGCTGACCAAGGCCGGTTTCCTGCAGGATCCGGGGAAGAAAACCCCGGTGTTCGTGCGCTTTTCCACGGTCCAGGGGCCGCGCGGCTCCGGCGACACCGTGCGTGACGTGCGCGGTTTTGCTGTGAAGTTCTTCACCGACGAAGGCAACTTCGATCTGGTCGGCAACAACATGCCGGTGTTCTTCATTCAGGACGCGATCAAGTTTCCTGACTTCGTCCACGCGGTGAAACCTGAACCGCATAACGAGATCCCTACCGGCGGCTCGGCTCACGACACGTTCTGGGATTTTGTGTCGCTGGTACCGGAATCGGCGCACATGGTGATCTGGGCCATGTCCGACCGGGCCATCCCGAAAAGCCTGCGCAGCATGCAGGGCTTCGGCGTGCACACCTTCCGGCTGATCAACGCCGAGGGCAAATCGCGCTTCGTCAAATTCCACTGGCGTCCCACCGCCGGTACCTGTTCTCTGGTGTGGGACGAGGCGCAAAAGCTTGCGGGTAAAGACACCGACTATCACCGGCGCGATCTGTGGGAAGCCATCGAGATGGGTGATTACCCGGAGTGGGAACTCGGTGTACAGATCATCGAGGAGGAAAACGAGCACGACTTCGACTTCGACATCCTCGACCCGACCAAACTGATTCCCGAGGAAATCGTTCCGATCACGCCGCTGGGCAAGATGACCCTCAACCGCAACCCGGACAACTTCTTCGCCGAGACAGAACAGGTCGCGTTCTGCCCAGGCCATATCGTGCCGGGCATCGACTTCTCCAATGACCCGCTGCTGCAAGGTCGGCTGTTTTCCTACACCGACACGCAGATCAGCCGACTCGGCGGGCCGAACTTCCATGAGCTGCCGATCAATCGCCCGGTCGCACCGTTCCACAACGGCCAGCGCGATGCCCAGCACCGCACGGTGATCGACAAGGGTCGGGCGTCCTACGAACCGAACTCCATCGATGGCGGCTGGCCGAAAGAAACCCCACCGGCCGCGCAGGACGGCGGGTTCGAAAGCTATCCGGAGCGCATCGATGCCAACAAGATCCGTCAGCGCAGCGAGTCGTTCAGCGACCACTTCTCCCAGGCGCGGCTGTTCTTCAACAGCATGAGCCCGCACGAGAAAGAGCACATCATCGCCGCCTACAGTTTCGAACTCGGCAAGGTTGAGCGTGAGTTCATCCGGGCGCGGCAAGTGAACGAGATTCTCGCCAACATCGATCTGGAGCTGGCCAAACGCGTGGCGGCCAACCTGGGTCTGCCAGCGCCAGGCAAAGGCACCGTCGACGTACCGAAAACATCACTGGATCGCTCACCATCGTTGAGTCAGGCCAACCTGTTGCCGGAGAACATCAAGACCCGAAAAGTCGCGATCCTTGCGGCCAATGGTGTCGATGGTGCGGCAATTGATGCGATGAAGAAGGCGCTGGCGGCAGAGGGTGCGCACGCAAAACTGCTCGGCCCGACCTCGGCGCCGGTGAAAACCGCCGATGGCAAAAGCCTGGCGGTGGATGCGTCGATGGAAGGTTTGCCTTCGGTGGCGTTCGATGCGGTGTTCGTGCCGGGTGGCGCGGCGTCGGTCAAGACGTTGAGCGGTGACGGCGTGGCGTTGCATTACCTGCTGGAGGCATACAAGCACCTGAAGGCGACTGCGCTGCAGGGTGAGGCCAAGCAGTTGCTGGACGTGTTGAAGCTGGAAACGGATGCCGGGTTGCTGGAGGGCAAGGATGTTGGCGCGCTGACCAAGCCATTCTTTGCTGCGATCGGGCAGCATCGGGTCTGGGATCGCGAGCCTAAGGCCAAGGCCATTCCCGCTTAAGGATGTTGGTCGACTGACAGGACGCCTTCGCGGGCAAGCCCGCTCCCACAGGACTGCACTGTACCTGTGGGAGCGGGCTTACTCCGGGCGGCGTTCCGACGATGCTTTTTAAGGTTTGCGCGGACTCAGAACCACCTGCGCCGGCACCGTGCGCAGAATCTGTTTCTCGATCTTCAGATCGAAATCCGGATCGAGCTTCTTCACACGCTTGGTGATCAACGTCGCCAGCCAAGGATAATCATTGGTACGCGGGGCCTGAATGCTCACCGCACAGTCGTAATTCACCACATCGGCGGCGATCGCATCCAGTTGGCGGCGAAGTTTGCGGCTATCGGTGATGTTCAGCGCGACCGTGGTGCTCTCGGCGGTCGGATCGATCACCTTGGCTTTCGGCTTGGCTTCAGCAGCCTGGAGTGCTGCTTCGGCTTTCTCCAGCTCGGCCTTGCGCGCTTCAGTGATCGCGCCGTTGACGCCACCGGTCAGTGCCGGGGCCTTGGGCATCAGCACACGGGCACGGGCCAGCGCGGTCGCGGCCGCGTTCACATCGCCCTTCTGCAGGACGATCTGGCTGCGACGCAGGTAGGCTTCGGCCAACTGGCGCTGGTATTGCTCAAGGGATTGATCGTTGGGTGTCTCGGCCTGCAAGGCTGCCAATTGGTCTTCGGCAGTGGCCAGTTCGCTGCTGGCCAGGCTTTGCTCCAGCTGTGCGATGGCCGTGGCCCGCGCATCGGGAACTTCGGCCACCGGCGGCGTGCTTTGGCAGGCGCCCAGCAGCACTGAAAAGGCCACAAGGAGCAGATAACGGGAGGCGAACGGCTTCATTCCTGCGACTCTCTATTTGCGCAAAAAACGAGCAAGTCTACACCCCTCGACGGGGCAGAACAAAACTCAGCAGAAACAGTGCGGCGGCCGTCACAACGATTGACGGACCGGCCGGGGTGTCCTTGAACCACGACAACGCCAGCCCGCCACACACGGCGAGCATGCCCAGCACGCTCGCGCCCAGAGCCATCTGCTCCGGAGAACGGGCGTGACGCTGTGCCGCAGCCGCCGGAATGATCAACAGCGAAGTAATCAGCAACACACCGACGATTTTCATCGCCACTGCGATCACCACCGCGATCAACAGCATCAACGCCATGCGCAAACCGGCCACCGGCAGGCCTTCGACCCTGGCCAGCTCTTCGTGCACGGTGATCGCCAGCAATGGGCGCCATAGCGTCACCAGCAACACCAGCACGGCTGCGCTGCCACCGAGGATCCACGCCAGATCGGTCGGGCTGATCGCCAGCAGGTCGCCGAACAGATAGGCCATCAGGTCGATCCGCACTTCATGCATGAAGCTTAGTACCACCAGCCCGAGAGAGAGCGTGCTCGGTGCGAGAATTCCCAGAAGCGTGTCGGACGCCAGTGGCTGACGCTGCTGCAAGGTCACCAGCAACACCGCCAGCAGCAGGCAGCCCACGGTCACCGCCACGGTCGGGCTGACATCCAGCAAAAAGCCCAGGGCCACGCCAAGCAGTGCGGCGTGGGACAGCGTATCGCCGAAATAGGCCATGCGCCGCCAGACCACGAACGAGCCGAGCGGCCCCGCGACCAACGCCAGCGCCAGACCTGCAAGCAGGGCGTAGAACAGAAAATCAGCCATGCTTGCAGCTATCTCCGTGAACGTGAGGTTGGCCTGTCACAGGCCCTTTGACCACCGAACCGTGCAGGTCGTGGGCATGGTCATGATGGTGGTGATAGATCGCCAGGCTCGGCGCGTTGTTGCCGAACAGCTCGACGAACGCCGGATCGCCACTGACCTGCTCGGGATGCCCGGAGCAGCAGACGTGACGGTTGAGGCATACCACCTGATCGGTGGTGCTCATCACCAGATGCAGATCGTGGGACACCATCAACACGCCGCAGCCATGCCGATCGCGCAGCCGGGTGATCAGGCTGTACAGCTCGGCTTGCCCGGCGACATCGACGCCCTGCACCGGCTCATCGAGCACCAGCAGTTCCGGCTCGCGCAACAAGGCACGGGCCAGCAGCACGCGCTGCATTTCACCGCCGGAAACGCTTTGCACCGGGCTGTCGATAACGTGCTCGGCGCCGACTTCCTTGAGCGCCGCCAGCGCACGCGGGCGATCGACACCCGGCACCAGCCGCAGGAAGCGCAGCACCGACAGTGGCAAGGTCGGATCGACATGAAGTTTTTGCGGCATGTAGCCGACACGCAGTTTCGGCTTGCGCCATACGCTGCCGCTGTCGGGCTTCAGCAGCCCGAGCACGGCGCGCACCAGCGTGGTCTTGCCGGCGCCGTTGGGGCCGATCAGGGTGACGATCTGCCCCGGCTCGACGCTCAGGTGAATGTTGTCCAGCACGTTCTGCCCGGCAAACCGGACCGCCACCTGCTCCAGACGGATCAGCGCATCGCTCATCAAGCCCCCCGGCAACCGGAGCAGAGGCCGACCACTTCGACGGTCTGGGCCTCGACGATGAAGCCGACATCCTTGGCGCTGTGGACAATCGCGTCGCTGATGGTTTTTTGCTCAAGTTCGATGGCGGCATGGCATTCACGGCAGATCAGGAACTGGCCCTGATGCGAATGTTTCGGGTGCACGCAGCCAACGAAGGCGTTGAGCGAGGAGATGCGGTGCACCAGGCCGTTTTCCAGCAGGAAATCCAGCGCCCGGTACACGGTTGGCGGCGCGGCGCGGCGGCCGTCCTGCTCGCTGAGCACCGCCAGAATGTCGTAGGCACCCAGCGGCTTGTGGCTCTGCCAGACCAGTTCCAGCACGCGCCGGCGCAACGCGGTCAGGCGCAAGCCTTTCTGTGCACACAGGGCATCGGCCTCGGACAGCGCGCTGTGAACGCAGTGCGAGTGGTCGTGGGGACGGCTGGCAATCGGTGTAATAGGCATGAGCGGCGACGAGTTTGGTTAGAGACGTTATTATGTTACCCGTTCTCGCCTCATTGAGTGGTCATCGTGTCCCGACTTTTTTCTGTTTTTGTCGTATTCATCACCGGTTTTCTGCTGATCGGCCCGGCTCAGGCCGAGGTCAGAGTCCTCACCAGCATCAAGCCCCTGCAACTGATTGCCGCTGCGGTGCAGGACGGCGTGGCGATTCCGGAAGTGCTGCTGCCGCCGGGGGCTTCGCCTCATAACTACGCGTTGCGCCCGTCCGACGTGCGCAAGGTGCAATCTGTTGACCTGCTGTACTGGATCGGCCCGGACATGGAAGGTTTCCTGCCTCGCGTGCTGAACGGTCGTACGCTGCCGAGCGTTGCCGTGCAGGATCTGCCGGGCATGAAACTGCGCCGCTTCGCAGCAGACAGTCATTCCCATGCCGAAGAAGCCGACGAACACGATCACGACCATCGCCCGGGCAGTCTCGATGCGCATTTGTGGCTATCGCCGGTGAACGCGCGGGTTATTGCCGACAAAATGGCCGCCGACTTGAGCGCTGCTGACCCGGCCAACGCCGAGCGTTATCAGAGTAACGCCAAAGCGTTCGACGAGCGTCTGGATGCACTGGATCAGCGTTTGAAGAAACGTCTGGCCAGTGTTGAAGGCAAACCCTACTTCGTCTTCCACGAAGCCTTCGATTACTTCGAAGACGCCTACGGCTTGAAACACACCGGCGTGTTCAGCGTTGCAGCAGAAGTGCAACCCGGTGCCCAGCATGTAGCGGCGATGCGCACGCGTTTGCAGGAGGTCGGCAAGACCTGCGTGTTCAGTGAGCCGCCGCTGCGTCCACGACTGGCCGAGACCCTGGTGGCGGGCCTGCCGGTGAAGCTGGCGGAGCTGGATGCTTTGGGCGGGTACACGCCAGCCACGGCTCAGGGTTATGAGCAAGTGCTGGAGAAGCTCGGGAATGATCTGGCGGGTTGTCTCGAATCGCTCTGATACAAAAAAACCGCAGCCTGCACAGGCTGCGGTTTTTTCTTTTACAGGGCGAAAGGTAGCGGCGTACTGACCGTCTGACGCTGCGCCAGCCGCTGCTCGAACTCTTTCGGATCGTGAATCAGCACGTCCTGCCCGGCGAACGATTCCGCCGCAATCAGGCGCGACAGCCAGAACCGAACGCACGCCACTCGCAGCATGGTCGGCCACAGCTCGGCTTCGGCCGCCGTGAATGGACGCAGTGCCGCGTAGGCGCCAAGGAACGCACGCGCACGCGGGCCGTCGATCAGGCCGTTATCGTCCGAACACCAGTCGTTCAGAGCAATCGCCACGTCATAGAGCATCGGCCCGGAGCAGGCGTTGTAGAAGTCGATCAACCCGGTCAGGTGTGTGCCTTCGAACATCGCGTTGTCGCGGAACAGGTCGGCGTGGATGTTCGCCCGTGGCAGCGCGAGAATTTTCTCTCTCTGTTGGGTGATTTCGTCCAGCGCCTTCTGCAGCAGTGCGCGCGGCTCATCGCTCAGGTGCGAAAGAAACTGCGTACCCTCTTCCAGCATCCAGTCCAGGCCACGATCGGTCTTGCGCTTGATCATGTTGTCGCCCTGGGTCGCCAGGTGCAGATGCGCCTGCAAGTCACCGACCTGCGCGCAATGCTGGGCGTTGGCCTGCTTGATGTGCTTGCCAGCCAGGCGCGGTTGCAGCAATGCCGGTTTGCCCTTCAGCTCGCGCAGGGCCACGCCGTCGGTGGTGCGCAGTGCGTAAGGCACCGGCAGATCGGCTTCGTGCAGGACGTCGAGCAGGTCGATGAAGAAAGGCATTTCCTGCACCGGGCCGCGCTCGACCAGGGTCAGGACGAACTCGCCCTTTTCCATGCTGATGAAGAAGTTGGTGTTTTCGCTGCCGGCGGCGATCCCCTGGAAATCGAGCAGACGGCCGAGCCCGTACGGGGCGAGAAAGGTTTCCAGCTCGGGCCGAGCCAGGGGGGTGAACACAGACATGGTTAAAAACTGCTCAGTTCTGGCGCCGTTATCAGACGGCGCCGATTAAAAGTCAGGAAACTTACTTCCAGGTAAAGATTTCCCACGACGGAATCAGCATATCCGGCTGGTCGGACCGGATGTAGTTCGCGTCCGTACCATCGGCGCGCACCAGGAAATAGGGTTTACCGCCCTTCGGTGTGACCTTGATCGCATACACGAACCCACTCCGGCTGTATTCCTGAATGACCTTGTCGCCTTCGGTGTGCGTGCTAATGGTAACTTCCGGCTCCGACGATGGCGCATCATCCGCCGCGATCGCGGCCAGCGGTGAGACAGCAATCAGACTGACCAGCAGCAAGCGATTTAACGTACGCATGATAACCTTGTCCCTTTGTCGTCAACGGTCCCGCTATTCTAGCGCCGGGCCCGCCGAAAAGGTTGATTCTGCTCATGAGCCAAGCCCCCCTCGTCCTGGTGGACGGTTCGTCTTACCTGTACCGCGCCTTTCACGCGCTGCCACCGCTGACCACCTCCAAAGGCCTGCCGACCGGTGCGGTCAAAGGCGTGCTGAACATGCTCAAGAGCCTGCGCAAGCAGTATCCGGACAGCCCGTTCGCGGTAGTGTTCGACGCCAAGGGTGGGACATTTCGCGATGAGATGTACGCCGAATACAAGGCCAACCGCCCAAGCATGCCGGACGACATGCGCGTGCAGATCGAGCCGCTGCACCAGAGCGTGATCGCCCTCGGTTTCCCGCTGCTATGCGTCGAAGGCGTCGAGGCCGATGACGTGATCGGCACCTTGGCCCGCAGCAGCGCGGCCGCCGACCGCCCGGTGATCATCTCCACCGGCGACAAGGACATGGCGCAACTGGTCGACGGCCACATTACCTTGGTCAACACCATGTCCGGTAGTTCGATGGATGTGGACGGCGTGAAGGAGAAATTCGGCGTCGCTCCAGAGCAGATCATCGATTATCTGGCCCTGATGGGCGATTCCTCCGACAACATCCCGGGCGTTCCCGGCATCGGCCCGAAAACCGCTTCCGGCCTGCTGGTAGGCGTCAACGGCGGCCTGACCGAGCTGTATGCGCAGCTCGACATCGTGCCGACCCTGCCGATCCGTGGCGCCAAGACCCTGCCGGCCAAGCTCGAAGAACACAAGGAAATGGCCTTCCTCTCTTATCAACTGGCGACCATCAAGGTCGACGTGCCGCTGGATATCGGCCTCGACGACCTGCAAATGGGTCCGGAAGATCCGGCCAAGCTTTACGAGTTGTACACCCTGCTGGAATTCAAGAGTTGGCTGAATGACCTGGATCGCGATGCCAAGCGCCAGGAACTGAGCGCGGCCGCCGAGCCTGTGCCGGCCGGTGATCTGTTCAGCGCGCCTGCCGAAGAGGAAGCGCCCGCCGCTCCGGCTGAAGCCGCGTACGAAACCATCCTCGATCAGGCGCGATTCGACGTTTGGCTGGAAAAGCTGAAGAACGCCAAACTGTTCGCCTTCGACACCGAAACCACCGGCATCGACGCGCAACAGGCGCAGCTGGTCGGCTTGTCCTTCGCGGTGCAGGCCAACGAAGCGGCCTACATCCCGCTGACCCACTCCTACATCGGCGTGCCGGAGCAGCTGGATCGCGACACTGTGCTGCGCGCACTCAAGCCGATCCTTGAAGACCCGAACAAGCTCAAGGTCGGCCAGCACGCCAAGTTCGACATGAACATCCTGGCCAACTGCGCCATCGGTGGCGATCAGAACGAAGGCATCACCGTGCGCGGAATTGCCTTCGACACGATGCTTGAGTCCTATGTGCTCAACTCCACCGCCACCCGCCACGACATGGACAGCCTGGCGCAGAAGTACCTGGATCACACCACCGTGAGTTTTCAGGACATCGCCGGCAAAGGCGCCAAGCAACTGACCTTCGACCAGATCGCCCTGGAACAGGCCGGGCCGTATGCCGCCGAAGATGCCGACGTGACCCTGCGCCTGCACCAGACGCTGTTCGACAAGCTCAGCGCTATCCCGAGCCTGGCGAGTGTACTGACCGATATCGAGATCCCGCTGGTGCCAGTGCTTGCTCGCATCGAGCGCCAGGGCGCGTTCGTCGACGCTGAACTGCTCGGCATCCAGAGCATTGAACTGGGTAACAAAATGATCGCGCTGGAGCGTGAAGCCTTCGAGATTGCCGGTGAAGAATTCAACCTCGGTTCGCCGAAGCAGCTGGGCGTGATCCTCTACGAAAAACTTGGCCTGCCGGTGCTGAAGAAGACCGCCAAGGGCCAGCCGTCCACCGCCGAAGAAGTGTTGGCGAAACTGGCCGAAGACGATCACCGCTTGCCGAAAGTGCTGATGGAACACCGTTCCATGAGCAAGCTGAAAAGCACCTACACCGATCGCCTGCCGGAGCAGATCAACCCGCGTACCGGGCGTATCCACACTTCGTACCATCAGGCCGTTGCGTCGACCGGTCGCTTGTCGTCGAGCGATCCGAACCTGCAGAACATCCCGGTGCGCACCGCCGAAGGCCGACGCATCCGTCAGGCGTTCGTTGCGCCGAAAGGTTACAAACTGCTGGCAGCGGACTACTCGCAGATCGAACTGCGGATCATGGCCCACCTGTCCCGCGACGAAGGCCTGATGAATGCTTTCCGCAATAACCTGGACGTGCACACCGCCACGGCGGCCGAAGTGTTCAAGGTCGAGCTGAATGAAGTGACGTCTGACCAGCGCCGGGGCGCCAAGGCGATCAACTTCGGTCTGATCTACGGCATGGGCGCGCAGAAACTGGGCAAGGACATCGGCGTCGATACCAAGACCGCCAAGGCCTACATCGACACCTACTTCGCGCGTTATCCGGGCGTTCGCGAATACATGGATCGCACCCGCGCCCAGGCAGCAGACCAGGGCTTTGTGGAAACGATCTTCGGTCGTCGCCTGTATCTGCCGGACATCAACTCCAACAAGCCGCAGGAACGCGCGGCCGCCGAACGCACGGCAATCAACGCGCCGATGCAGGGCACCGCAGCGGACATCATCAAGAAAGCCATGGTGGCAGTGGATAACTGGCTGTGCGCTTCCGGGCTGGACGCCAAAGTCATCCTGCAGGTGCACGACGAACTGGTGCTGGAGGTCCGCGAGGATCTGGTCGATCAGGTTCGCGAAGAAATTCGCGTGCACATGAGCGAAGCCGCGAAACTGGATGTGCCGTTGCTGGTGGAAGTGGGAATCGGCAACAACTGGGACGAGGCGCACTGAGGCCTCTGGGCCGGGATTTTGCCGCGACAGTGCGTCGCGGCAAAGGCATCGAGTGGGGCTTAGGTCGGATTGTTCTTGAGCTTATTCCAAAGTTTTTTGAAAAGAATCTGAACTAATCTTGCGCCAGGGTACTCAGAGATACTGAATGGCTGGTGAAGCCCTTCGATGCTCCTATGTTGTGTTAAGTGTTGGCAGATATCTGAACCCCGCCCTAGCGGTTCGGAACTTAAACCCCGGAACTTCTCCCTCCCCATATGAAGTCCGGGGCTTTTTTTGCCTGCGATTTACTCAGCAGGCAATTCAGCGCCTTTATCCGCCAACTCCATCCAGCCCGCCAACACAGTGTAAGCCTCTTCCAGGCCCATGCGTTTTGGTGCGGAGAACAGCTGGATCGTCACTTGATCGCCCCAACCCTTACGGATTTCCGACTGCACCTTGAGCAGCGTGTTCTTGGCTGCGCCGTAGGTCAGCTTGTCTGCCTTGGTCAGCAGAATGTGCATCGGCATGCCGGCGGCAACGGCCCAGTCCAGCATCAGCAGGTCGAAGTCGGTCATTGGATGACGGATGTCCATCATCAGAATCAGCCCCTTCAAACTCTCGCGGCCACCGAGGTAAGCCTCAAGGTGACGCTGCCAGTGTTGCTTCAGCGGGATTGGTACTTTTGCATAACCGTAGCCCGGGAGGTCGACCAGACGCCGTTCATCGTCTAGCTTGAAGAAGTTCAACAGCTGTGTGCGACCCGGGGTTTTCGAGGTGCGCGCCAGGCTGGCGTGAGTCAGAGTGTTCAGCGCACTGGATTTACCGGCGTTGGAACGACCGGCGAACGCCACTTCGAAGCCTTCGTCGTCGGGGCACTGATCGACTTTGGCGGCACTGAGCATGAACGTGGACTGTTGGCACAGGCCGAGGATGGGATTCTTGAGTTGCATGGGATTTCCGATGTGGGCGGCGCCGGGATTAGGCGCGGAACGCGGTGTCGCTTCCGTTTCAGTGACGCCAGTATATAATGCCGCAGATTTTGTGTGTGCTTTGTCCCAGCGAAGGATGAAGTTCACGAGAGCGACAGACCTTGATTGCGCATTAGAACGCAGAACGCTCTCAACCCTGAAAAGGTCGTTTTATGACGAAATGGCTGCTGGCTGCCGGAGTCTTGATGCCGCTTTACAGCGCACAGGCTACACAGGATCCGGAAGCCGTGTACAACCGTGTTTGTGGAGCCTGTCATTCCGGCCAACTACCCATGGCGCCCAAAAGAGGCGATCAGGCAGCTTGGACGCCGAGGTTGGCGAAAGGTATGGAGACGCTGGTGCAACACGTGACCCAGGGTTTCAAGGCGATGCCGCCGCGTGGTTTGTGCATGGACTGCAGTGCCGAGGATTACCAGGCCCTCATCCTCTGGATGAGCGAGAGTAAGCCCGGTCCATAACTCTTAACCCTTAGCCGTAGTTGGATTAGCTGATGAACAAACTGATCGTGAGTCTGCTGTTGACCGTGGGAATCTCAGGCTTCGCCCATGCTTCCGGTGATGCAGCCGCAGGCCAGGCAAAAGCCGCCGTATGCGGCGCCTGCCATGGCCCGGATGGCAACAGCATGGCGCCAAACTTTCCAAAGCTGGCCGGACAGGGTGAACGCTACCTGACCAAGCAATTGCACGACATCAAGTCGGGCAAGCGCACCGTTCTGGAAATGACCGGCCTGCTGACCAACCTGAGCGATCAGGACCTGGCCGATATCGCCGCCTACTTCGCCAGCCAGAAAGGCAGCGTCGGCGCCGCCGATCCGAAGATCGTCGCTCGCGGTGAAGCCCTGTTCCGTGGCGGCAACCTCGAGAAAGGCCTGCCAGCCTGCACTGGTTGCCACTCGCCGAACGGTGCCGGCAACGCAGCTGCCGGCTTCCCGCACCTGGGTGGCCAACACGCTCAGTACATCGCCAAGCAACTGACCGATTTCCGCAAGGAAGAAGCCGGCCGCAACAACGACGGCGACGCGATGACCATGCGTACCATCGCCCGCAAGCTGAGCGACGAAGACATCGCGGCAGTCTCCAGCTACATTCAGGGTCTGCACTAAGACATGCGATTCGAGCGGTGCGTGCAATGGCCAACGCCTGCCACGTTAACGCTCGATTAATCCGTCGCAGGAAGTATAAAAAGGGTGGCTTTGGCCGCCCTTTTTTGTGGCCGCTGCCGTTACACTACAGAACTCATGCCCGCCAGGATCTGTCTGAAAACAGGTCGCGCGAGGCGACCAAAATTGTCCAGGAGTAAAGCATGCGTAATCTGATCATCAGCGCCGCCCTCGTCGCTGCCAGCCTGTTCGGCGTCACCGCCCAGGCCGCCGAAGCCCCTGCTGCCCCTTACGTCGAGCTGAGCAACCCGGTACCGGTCGCCGTGCCTGGCAAGATCGAAGTGGTCGAGCTGTTCTGGTATGGCTGCCCGCACTGCTACGCGTTCGAGCCGGTGATCAATCCGTGGGTTGAAAAACTGCCGTCCGACGTCAACTTCGTACGCATTCCTGCGATGTTCGGTGGCCCGTGGGACGCTCACGGCCAGATGTTCCTGACCCTGGAAGCCATGGGCGTCGAGCACAACGTGCACGCTGCCGTTTTCAACGCGATCCAGAAAGAACACAAGAAGCTGACCGACAAGAACGACATGGCCGACTTCCTCGCCACTCAAGGCGTGGACAAGGACAAGTTCCTGGCGACCTTCGATTCGTTCGCCATCAAAGGGCAGATCGTGAAAGCCCGCGAACTGGCCAAGAAGTATGAAATCTCCGGTGTTCCAACCATGATCGTCAACGGTAAGTACCGCTTCGACATCGGCTCTGCCGGCGGTGCCGAACAGGCGCTGAAACTGGCTGACCAACTGGTGGCCAAAGAGCGAGCGACCAACAAGGCAGCCGCCAACTAAGCGCGGCAATCGCCATGCGCCGCTGGGGAACCGAACGCGTCGTTGGCCTGCATGAACCGCAGGTCAACGAGCATCACCTGGAGTCGACGGGCCTGCCCGCAGACAGCCGTCTGCGCTTGCTCAGCTTCAATATTCAGGTCGGCATCAGCACCGAGCGCTATCGGCACTACCTGACCCGCAGCTGGCAGCATCTGCTGCCGCACCCCGGGCGTTCGAGCAATCTGCAAAAGATCGGCAATCTGCTTGGCGACTTCGATCTGGTCGCCCTGCAGGAAGCCGATGGCGGCAGCCTGCGTTCAGGTTACGTCAATCAGGTCGAACACCTGGCCCAGCTCGGTGCCTTCCCCTACTGGTATCAACAACTCAATCGCAACCTTGGCCGACTGGCCCAGCACAGCAATGGCGTGCTCAGTCGCCTGCGGCCGTGGGCGATCGAAGACCACCCGCTGCCGGGTCCGAAGGGACGCGGGGCGATTCTGGTGCGTTTTGGCGAAGGCCCTGAAGCGCTGGTGGTAGTGATGATGCACCTGGCGCTCGGCGCCAGGGTCCGCAGCATGCAACTGGCCTATATCCGCGAGCTGATCGGCGGCTACAAGCATCAGGTGCTGATGGGCGACATGAACACCCACGCCAGCGATCTGCTGCAACATTCACCGTTGCGCGACCTCGGCCTGCTGGCCCCGCAACTCGAAGCGACATTCCCCAGCTGGCGCCCGCAGCGCTGCCTGGACCATATTCTGCTCAGCCCGACCCTGACCCTGGAAAAGGTCGAAGTGCTGGCACAACCGATTTCCGATCACCTGCCGGTCGCGGTAGAGATTCGTCTGCCGGGTTCGCTCACGGCCGATGCATTGCCCGCGTTGAGCACTGCCCTTCGCGGAACCCCTGAATGAGCGACGAAGCCCAGCGCTGGAAAGAGAAATACCTCAAAAGCATCGAACAACAGGAAAAGCTCGAACGTCGATGGGACGCCCGGCTCGACCTGCTGCGCCGCGGCCTGGTGCGCAGCACCCTGGCGGCGGAAGGCACCGACCGCGTGGTCGATCAGTGCATGAAAGAGATGCGCGACGTGGTGCGCACCGATGACATGGACGCCGGCCTCGCCGCCCTGCTGCCACGTCTGGAAAAAGCCGTGCTCGATTCCGAGCAGCGCCGGGAAACCCGGATCGAGCAGGTCAGCACCGCACTGACTGCACTGGTCACTCAATTGCAATCCCTGCCGCTGCCCCGAGAAGTGGCCCAGCCGCTGAAGAAGTTCGCCAAGCAGCTGGACGGCCGGGTGAGTCAGGCAAGGGAAATGCCGCTGCTGCTCAGCGAACTCAGCGGCCTGCAGGGCAAGGCCTTGAGTCAGCTGGCGACGCCGACGGAACCGGGGCGTCCCGGGTTGTTGCAGCGCCTGTTCGGCAGCCGCGACAGCGAGGAAACCCCTGCTCAAGTGGCCCAGGCTCCTGCGGTGACCCCGTCAGTGCAGCCAGAGCAACCACCCGTCACACATGAAGCTGTGCCAGCGCCGCAAGCGCCTGTTACAAGCGCTGAACAGGTCGCCACTGCGCCCGTCAGCCCAGCGCTGATCGCCGCCCCCGTGGCCGAACCATCCAAAGCTCCAGAGCCAATCCCAGAAGACTTTACAGAGCCGGAGGTGGTCGCATTTGAGCCGGCCAGAATCCTCACCGAAGCGCCCAGCGCTCCCAGCGAACCAGAACCCGTCGAGCCGGAATCAAAGCTGCAACCCTTCACGCCTCCTCCGGTTTTCGCGCCGGCAGTGCCCACGGCCATTAACCCCGACGAGTTGATCCTCCCCGGCGATACCCCTCCGCCCGTGATCCTCGACAGCCTGCCCCTGCCCGAACCCATCGCCCAGGCATTGGCCGCCATCGATCCGGAACAATCCGAGCATGACATTCTCTATGCCCTGCCGGACTCGCCAGAGCCGTCCTACAGCTCGGTCGCCCGACACATCGAAGACACGCTGATTGGCTTGCTGGATGACCTGACCCTGCCGGAGCGCCACCGCCCGCAAGCCGAAGCCATGCGCGACCGGCTGAAAAATGGCCTTAACTGGTACGAACTACTACCGATCCTCGACGATCTTGCGACATTGATGCTGGCCATCACAGACAGCGGCCAGCACGAATTCGAAGCTTATCTGCAGCAACTCAATGAACGCCTCGAGGCATTCCAGAGCAACTTGCAGGCTGCCAGCGAAGGACACGCCGACAACAGCTCCGCCGCGAGAGCAATGGACACGCAGATCCGCGAACAGGTCGACGGCTTGCAGACCAGCGTCCAGGAGGCGGCGGATCTGAATGATCTCAAGCAAGTGCTGGAAAACCACCTCGAGGGCCTGCTCGGCACCATGGATCAGCACCAGAAGCAGCGCGACGCTCGGGAACAGGAAGTCGCCGGACGCCTGAAAAGCCTGGCCGAGCGCGTCGCGCACATGGAGCAGGAAGCGCTGGGCTATCGCGAACACCTCGAAGAGCAGCGCCAGAAAGCCCTGATCGATCCGCTCACCGGCCTGCCCAACCGCGCGGCCTGGACCGAACGGCTCGAACATGAAATCGCCCAGTGGCAGCAGCACGGCAACACTCTGAGCCTGGCCATGCTCGACCTCGATCACTTCAAGCGGATCAACGACAACTACGGGCACCTGGCCGGTGACAAGGTGTTGAAGATCATCGCCACAGTCCTGCGCAAGCGTATGCGTGGCAACGATTTCATCGCTCGTTTCGGCGGTGAGGAGTTTGTCCTGCTGCTTCCAGCCACCCCACCAGCGGTCGGCGCCAAACTCCTGGAAAACCTACGCGCCTCCATCGAGGCCTGCCCGTTTCACTTCAAGGGCGAGCGCGTCACGATCACGATCTCAATGGGACTGGCGGCGTTTCGGCCGGGAGAACACAGCGATCTGGTGCTCAAAAGAGCCGATCAGGCGCTTTATCGGGCGAAAAACGCGGGACGTAACCGGGTGGAGCTGGGCTGAGGCAATTGTTCCATATTGTTTAAATCAGCCCTTTAAGCGTCGAAGCGCAAGGCGATACGTTACACTGTTGCATTATCGTCTTGCGTGTACTGCCCTCTGCCATGAAATTTTTTACCCTCCTCGCGTCGCTCCTCTTACTGGCCGGTTGTGCCAGCGGCCCGCGTTTTGACACCAGCCATCCTTCGGTCAATCACGACAGTCGCGTGCAGTTTGTGATCGTGCACTACACCTCCGCCTCGCTTGAACGCTCACTTCAGTTGCTGACCCACGGCGAAGTCAGCAGTCATTACCTGATCGGCGACGACAAGAGCGCCACCATCTACAAGCTGATGGACGAAAACCTGCGGGCCTGGCATGCCGGAGAAAGCGAATGGCAAGGCCGGACCTGGCTCAACTCCAGCTCGATCGGTATCGAGATCGTCAATCCGGGCTTCAAGGACACACCGACCGGTCGCCTCTGGTATCCCTACAGCGAAGCCCAGGTGCAATCGCTCATCGTTCTGCTCAAGGACATCAGCAAACGCCAGGGCATCAGCCCGCGCCACATCATCGGCCATAGCGACATCGCCCCGTTGCGCAAGCTCGACCCGGGGCCGCTGTTCCCCTGGAAGCGCCTGGCAGCCGAAGGGCTGGGGCTCTGGCCCAATGAACAAGCGGTGGCACGCCAACAGGCGCAGTTCGACGCCGAACTGCCGAGCATCACCTGGTTCCAGAGCCAACTGGCGCGCCTGGGCTACTCGACGCCGCAGACCGGCGAGCTGGATGTGGCGACCCGGCACGTGCTCGCGGCCTTCCAGATGCACTACCGCCCTGCGCGCTTTGACGGCACGCCGGATGCGCAAACGGCAGCGTTGCTGCTGGTGCTGAATCAGACAAAATAATGACGCCCGCCCGACGGTCAGGGCGAAAATGCAATCAGCAGCTATAACTCATTGGTAATTCTTCGGATATCCATGATGGTTGCTACCCGAGAGACGCTGCGTAGCTGGTTTTATCGCCCCTGGTTTCTGGCGATGATCGCGGCTGTCCTCAGTGCGAGCCTGCTGATCACCGGTGGGCTGTTCGTGGCCATGCGCCAGGTCGAACAAAGCGAAAGCCAGGAAATGAACGCTCAGGGCGAGCGGTTCCTGGCGCGTCTGGAGCAACTGTTCGGCCAGTTGCGCGAAAGCCTCGACGACCTCGAAGCCCAGCCCTTGCGAAGTTGCGACGACGAAATGATCGCCACGTTGCAGCAAGTGACGTTCAACTATCGCTTCGTCTATGAAGCGGCCTACATGGATGCCACGCGGATCTGCTCGAACCGCCCGCGTCAGGAAGGCCTGTCGGTGATCCGCCCTCCGGACATCAAAGGCCCGACGTACAGCTATTGGCTGAACACCACCACCGAACCCGATGAAAATCGCGCAGCGTTGATGCTCGGGCGCGGCAACTTTCGCGTGGCCACCTCACGCGGGCATCTGACCGACATGGTTGATCTGTCGCCCGGCAGCAGTCTGCTGGTGGTGCTCGATCATGGAACCCGAGCGATTCCGGTACTTGGCGTGCCACAGGCCTGGCCACCCACCGAGCCCTGGCCGCCGAAAACCCCGAATGCGCTGCAAGTTACCCAGTCGCACCTGATCTATCGCATGCCCACCGACAACCCGGAATACCAACTGGTGCTGATCAGCCCACGCACGGGCATGCACATTCCGGAGCTCTGGTGGTGGATGGTGCCGTTCTGCCTCGTGCTTGGGGCGTTTGTCGGAGTTCTGGTGTTCTGGATCGTCCGCCAGCGCCAATCGCTGGACGCAGAGCTGCACGGCGCGATCCGCCGGGGCGAATTGCAGGTGCTGTATCAACCGATCTTCGATCTCGACAGTCGCAACTGCGTCGGCGCCGAAGCCCTGCTGCGCTGGCGCCGGCCGGACGGCACGCTGACCAGCCCTGACCTGTTCATCCCGATGGCCGAGAACACCGGGCAGATTCGCCAGATGACCGACTTCGTCCTGCAACGCTTGCTCGAGCAGCTCGGCCAGCTGCTGCGAGCCAATCCGCAACTGTACATCTCGGTGAACCTGGCCGCCTGCGACGTGATGGTGCCGCGCATCGGCCAGGTCATGGCGCGGCTGTTGACCCTGCACCGGGTCGCGGCGCGGCAGATTGCTTTTGAGGTGACCGAACGTGGCCTGATCGATGTGGTGGTGGCCCGGGAAAACCTGCAAGCGCTGAGGGATGTCGGCCATCAAGTGCTGATCGACGATTTCGGCACCGGTTATTGCAGCCTGGCGTACCTGCAAACCTTGCCGGTGGACTGCCTGAAGATCGACAAGGCATTCATCGACGCCCTCGGCCATGACGCCGCCAGCAGCGGTGTCGCGCCGCACATCATTCACATGGCCCAGGCCCTGGACCTGAAAGTGATCGCCGAAGGTATCGAATTCGAGTCCCAGGCGGCACTGCTGAGCAGCGAAGGAGTGAAGTTCGGCCAAGGCTGGCTGTTCGCCCACGCCTTGAGCGCGGTGCAGTTCATCGAGCTGATAACACGTGGACGGCGACTCGCCGGGCGCCGGTTGGACGATGAGGCCTAGACCGCCAGCGCCATGTAGAACTGCGTGCCCTGCCCCGGCCGCGAGTAAACACCCATTCGCCCACCGTGCAGCTGGACGATTTCCTTGCACAGCGCCAAACCGAGCCCGGCCCCGCCCTTTTTCCTGCCGACCTGGACGAAGGGTTCGAAGATCCGCCCCTGCTGACCGTAGGCAATCCCTTCACCGTTGTCTTCGACGCTGATGATCACCCGCTCGCCATGGCGCCGGGCCTGCAAGCGGATCAGCCCGTCGCGCGCGGTGTGGCGCAAGGCGTTGTCGATCAGGTTGTCGAGGACTCGATCAAGCTGCGCCTGATCCGCCTGCAAGCGTGGCAGCGAGCCCTGCGCTTCGACATTCAGGGCAACGCCCTTCTGCGCTGCTGAATCGGCGAAACGCAAACGCGCCCGCTCCAGCAGTTCCTCGATGGAGCAAGGCGCCAACGTAAGTTTTTGCAAACCACTCTGATAGCGCGAGAAGTTCAGCAGATCGTTGATCAGCTGCATCAGGCGCTGCATTTCCTCATTAACCGTGTCGAGCAGGTCGGACTCCCGAGACTCCTCAGGAAACTTGGCCCGTTCGCGAAACAGCCCGAACGCCATGTGCATGCCCGTGACCGGTGTGCGCAATTCGTGAGACGCACGCAGGACAAACTCGCTGCGTACCCGTTCGAAGGCGCGTTGCTCGGTGACGTCATGCAAAACCATCACAGCACCGAGGATATGTCCCTGGGTATGACTGACGGGCGTCAGGCTGTAGGTCAGCAGGCGCGATTCGCCATCAACCTCGATGCTCAAATCTTCCGGTGCCCGTTCAAGGGTACCGCCGCGCAGTACCAATTGCAGTTGTGCATCCAGCTCGGGTCGCTGAAGCGCCGTGCCGAGGCCCTCGCCGAAGCGATCGCTGTCCCAGCCCAGTTGCCGCTGGGCCACCGGGTTCAAGTGTTCCAGTCGACCCTGACGGTCGATCATCAACAAGCCGTCATCGATGCTGTCGAGTACCGCTTGCAGACGCTGCTGGCCGGCAAGCAATTCGTCGACGTTGGTCGCCTGATGTTCGCGCAGGGCTTCGGCCATGAGCCCGAAGCGCCGGGTCAGGAGGTTGATCTCCATCGCCGAGGACACTGGCAGGGTCACTTCGAAATTGCCTTGGCCGATATTGTCCGCCGCTTTGGCCAGCGCTTCGATCGGCGCACCAAAACGCCGGGCAATGCCCTGGGCGGTAACGAAGCCAATGATCAGCACCGCCAGCCCCACCAGTCCCAACAGGCCAGCGATCAGCAACGCGCGGTCGCGAGCGGCGTGCTGGACCGAATTGATGTTGTTCAGCGCGTGTTTGTGTTCGGTGATCAACCCGTTGCGCAAGGTGTTGAAGCGCTCACGCAAGTCGCCACCGCCGCTCAGGGCAGCAGCCGGGTCGCGGGAGATGTCGAACGCCTGGAGGAAGCTCAGGTAATCGGCTTTGGCCTGACTGAATCCATACTGGCGATCGTCGTCTTTCTGCTCTTGGGCGATGCCCTCGTCGAGCAACTGGAAGTAATGCTGTTTGGACGCTTCGAACGCCACGGGGTCGGGCTTTTCGGCGAGCATCATGATCAGTTGATCGCCGAGTGTCTGGCGCAGCTTGAGCCCCAGATCCAGGGTGACAAAGTTGTTGCGGATCAGCGCCTCCTGAGTGCCGGCCATCTGCATCACACTGACCAGCCCGAGCATCAACCCGAGCAAGGCCACGGTGATCAGCGCGGAAATGCTCAGGAACAAGCGAGTCCGCAACTTCATCGCCAGTTTCATCGGCGGATGCTCACAGGTTGTACTGCTTGCGCTTGCGATACAGGGTCGAGGCGTCGATCCCCAGAGTCTTGGCAGCCTGATCGAGGGTCCCGGCGGTCGCCAGTACTGCGCCGATGTGAGCCTTTTCCAGCTCGTCGAGGCTCAGCGCGGCGCCGACCCGTGGCGCGTTGTTGGCCGGTTGCTCGGCCATGCCGAGGTGGCTGATTTCCACGCGCTCCTGCGGGCAGATGATGCTCGCCCGCTCGACCACGTTGCGCAGCTCACGGATGTTGCCGGGCCAACGGTAGCCCAGCAGTGCTTCGCGAGCCTCGTCGCTGAAGCCCCGTGCCGGACGCGCATACTCCTTCACGAAACGGGCGAGGAAACGGTCGGCCAGGGTCAGGATGTCTTCGGCCCGCTCGCGCAGCGGCGGCAAATGCAGGGTGATGACGTTCAGGCGATAGAGCAGGTCTTCACGGAAACGGCCGTCGCGCACCATGTCCTCAAGATTGAGGTTGGTGGCGGCGAGGATGCGCACATCGGCGCGGCGGGTGACCGGATCCCCTACCCGCTCATATTCCTTGTCCTGAATGAACCGCAGCAACTTGGGTTGCAATGTCAGCGGAAAATCGCCGATCTCGTCGAGAAACAGCGTACCGCCATCGGCCTGATTGACCCGACCGAGCGTGCTTTCGCTGGCCCCGGTGAAGGCGCCACGACTGTGACCAAACAGCTCGCTCTCCATTAATTCGGCGGTCAGTGACGGGCAATTGATGGTCACACAGGATTTCTTCTCGCGCTTGCTCCAGCCGTGAATCGCCCGGGCCAGCTCACCTTTACCGGTGCCGGACTCGCCGAGGATCAGGATGTTGGCGTCGGTGCCCGCCACTTGCCGCGCGGTTTCCAGTACGACTTTCATCGCCGGGCTGTGGGAATCGAGGCCGTCCTTGGGTTTGCGGATCTCGCCTTCGAGGGCTTCCAGACGCGCCGACAGCTGGCGCACTTCAAGCTGCTTGGCGGTCGCCAGGCGCAATTGATCCGGGCTGCACGGTTTGACCAGATAATCGGCAGCGCCGGCCTGAATCGCGTCTACCGCGGTATCGACGGCCGAATGGGCGGTAACGATGACCACCCGCATCCACGGCGCCTGAATGCGCATCTGCGCGAGTACATCGAGGCCGTTGTCTTCACCCAGGCGTAAATCAAGGAAGCACAGGTCGAACACCTGGCGTTGCAGCAGCGCGTCAGCCTGAGCCGCACTGTTGGCGGTGGCGACGGTATAACCTTCGTCTTCGAGGCAATAACGAAAGGTTCGCAGGATGGCGGATTCATCGTCCACCAGCAGAATGCGGCCTTGGTGCTCAGTGGCTGATTCCATTTTTCCTACGCTCCATAAGTGAATGTCTTGGGTTAGTCCCGGAAAAATCGGGCAAGTTGCATGGTTGATTCTGATCGATTCCAGTCATAGCAGGGTAGCTCTCTCCTGCCCTAACGGCTAATCCACTGATTTCATTAGTTTTTTACACATCGCACAGTTTCAGGTCGGTTTCCTGCCTACTTTTCTGACATCCGTACCCTGTCCTCAATTCAAAAATAATGATTTCTCCTACGAAATAATCGTGCATTACGCACGACCCTATGCGGACCATCGTGCAGGATGCGTCGTCAGGAATTTTCATACCGTTTGTAACTAGCTGATTTTGTTGGTTTTTTTCAAACAAAAAAGCTGGCACGCAGGCTGCAATACCTCTTTCAGCCCGGGCAGATATGCACTGCCCCAATCGAACAAGAGTGAGGAACCCAGGATGACTCGCCCACGTGCCGCCCAAATGCGTATCTCGCCACTGCACTTGCAGCAGGCCCTGTTTGGCGCACTTGCGCTGCTGATCACTTTGATCGCCTGCCAGCAATACCTGCGCTGGGAACACAGTCAGCAACCTGAGCCTTTGATCTCGATGCAACACGCGACGCAGACGCACTTCAGCGCCGTCAGCAGCAGCCAGGCCGACAACGGCGCGATGCGCATGATGGACGTCGACCAGCCACAGCCACTGGGCGACATGCCCCGCGAAGAACGCTGGGTTTTCTGATCAACGAATCTGGGCGCCCCCGCGCCGAGACCGGCAACATCCCTAAATAGAAGCAAGGAGAATCACCATGTTGAGCTGGGCAATCACATTCCTGATCATTGCCATCATCGCTGCAGTACTGGGCTTCGGTGGTATCGCGGGCACCGCCACGGGTATCGCCAAGATTCTCTTTGTCGTGTTCCTGGTGATGTTCATCGCTTCCTTCTTCTTTGGCCGTCGCGGTCGAGGTTGAACATGAAGGGTTTAAAGACATTGGCAGCCGCCCTGCTCCTGGGCGGTAGTGCCATGGCGATGGCGGCCAATGACGGCCAGGCGCGGGTCAACGAACTGCTGAGTTCCGACCCGCAATACAGGGAAACCTGGGAAGGCGTGGTGAAGAAGGAAGAACGCCTGCCGGAATGGGTAATGAACCTCTCCGGCGCGCCGGACCAACAGATGAATGCCGTGACTGAAGATGGCGATCAGTATCTGGTGGGGCCGCTCTGCGAATCGCAGGACAAATGCCTCAACCACCGTCTGATCGTCGCCTTCAGCTTCGACAAGAAACATGCTTACGCCATGTTGGTCGATGTGCCCGAAGGACTGCCGGCCGACAAGTCGCCAACGCGACATGCCACCTACCGCTTCCTCGGCAAGCCCGACCAGGGCATGCAGGATCTGTTGATGGAAACGCTGAAGAAAGATCCGAACTGGTATTGAACACGAGGGCAGCCGAAAAGCTGTCCTCCATTGCGTCGGCCCGAGGAAGGCCGGTGCATGACCAGGGGGCCGGGACGTTCTGACTGTTGCAGGGTCGGAGTGACCTACGGGTACAGGGAGTGCCTGCGATGAGGGCCGGGTCAGGGTAAAAGCTGCGACGCAAGTCCGCCAACCGAAGCGGTTCGACGGACTTGCGCTGAGCTTTCAACGTGACAAAACGTTGATCCAGAGCGTTCTGGTCTTCATTTTTATCGCCCACACTGCGTGCGAAAGCATTTCGCGGTGTTTCCTGGCGACCGTATATCGAGAAAGAGTCGATCCACCAAGTCGGACATTTAGTTTCCGTACGTAGGCTTTTTCCTAAATTTTTCGTCGAAATCACTCGTTCAAAAAACAACCAACCTACGCTGTAATGGCCGGTTCACGGCACTTATGCCTGCCGAAATGTCGTATTCGAACCGGTTGGGACGCCAGTTTCATTTAAAAAAGCTCATGCCGATTCGGCATAGGGTAGGCGTTTACGGCATTAGACGGCGCAACCTTGCATCGGAATAGTTGCGCCTTTTTTCGCCTGCCGGAGAGCCGTAAACACGCGCTTCGGGGCACCTTATACGGAGGCAGATGCACAGACTTTTCCGCTGATGAGCGTTCCAGTTCCTGCATGTGCCTGAGTCAAACGCAAGTAAGGGTAAAGATAATGAAGAAGGCAAAGCTTAGCCTCGCCTGGCAGATCCTCATCGGTCTGGTATTGGGAATTGCAATCGGTGCGTTGCTCAACCATTTCAGTGCCGAGAAGGCCTGGTGGATCAGCAATGTCCTGCAACCGGCAGGCGATATCTTTATCCGTCTGATCAAAATGATCGTGATCCCGATCGTTATCTCTTCCCTGATCGTCGGCATCGCCGGCGTGGGCGACGCCAAGAAGCTCGGGCGCATCGGCCTGAAGACCATCATCTACTTCGAAATCGTCACCACCATCGCCATCGTTGTCGGCCTGCTGCTGGCCAACCTGTTCCACCCGGGTGCCGGCATCGACATGAGCACCCTGGGCACTGTGGATATCTCCAAGTACCAGGCGACCGCCGCCGAAGTGCAGCATGAACACGCGTTCATCGAGACCATCCTCAACCTGATCCCGTCGAACATCTTCGCGGCCATGGCCCGCGGCGAGATGCTGCCGATCATCTTCTTCTCCGTACTGTTCGGTCTCGGTCTGTCGAGCCTGCAGTCGGACCTGCGCGAGCCGCTGGTAAAGATGTTCCAGGGCGTCTCGGAAAGCATGTTCAAAGTCACCCACATGATCATGAACTACGCCCCGATCGGCGTATTCGCCCTGATCGCGGTGACCGTGGCCAACTTCGGTTTCGCCTCACTGCTGCCGCTGGCCAAACTGGTAATCCTGGTTTACGTCGCCATCGCCTTCTTCGCCTTCGTGATTCTCGGCCTGATCGCCAAGATGTTCGGTTTCTCGGTGATCAAGCTGATGCGCATCTTCAAGGATGAGTTGGTGCTGGCTTACTCCACCGCTTCCTCGGAAACCGTGCTGCCACGGGTGATCGAGAAGATGGAAGCCTACGGCGCACCGAAAGCCATCTGCAGTTTCGTAGTGCCGACCGGCTACTCGTTCAACCTCGACGGCTCGACCCTGTACCAGTCCATCGCGGCGATTTTCATTGCCCAGCTGTACGGCATCGACCTGTCGATCAGCCAGCAACTGCTGCTGGTCCTGACCCTGATGGTTACCTCCAAAGGCATCGCCGGCGTACCGGGCGTGTCCTTCGTGGTGCTGCTGGCCACCCTGGGCAGCGTGGGTATTCCGCTGGAAGGCCTGGCCTTCATCGCCGGTGTCGACCGTGTGATGGACATGGCGCGGACCGCCCTGAACGTGATCGGCAACGCCCTCGCCGTACTGGTCATCGCCCGTTGGGAAGGCATGTACGACGACGCCAAGGGCCAGCGCTACTGGAACTCGCTGCCGCATTGGCGCAGCAAGGAAAAACTGCCGGCCGGTGACGTTTCGAAAAACTGATCCCGCCCGCAAGGCACCCTGACAAACCCCGGAGAAATCCGGGGTTTGTCGTTTCTGGCGACCCCGCTATCATTCGCCGCATCTTCCGGGGGGATTTGACTGATGCTTAATGGCCTGTGGCTTGGCTTCTTCGTCGTGGCAGCCGTTTCGGCGCTGGGGCAATGGCTGATCGGCGGCAACGCCGGGATCTTCGCGGCGATGGTGGAAAGCATTTTTGCCATGGCCAAGCTGTCGGTCGAAGTCATGGTGCTGCTGTTCGGCACGCTGACCCTGTGGCTGGGCTTCCTGCGCATCGCCGAGAAGGCCGGAATCGTCGAGTGGCTGGCCAAAGTGCTCGGGCCACTGTTCCTGCGCCTGATGCCGGAAGTTCCAGCCGGACATCCCGCGCTGGGTCTGATCACCCTGAACTTCGCCGCCAACGGCCTGGGCCTGGACAATGCCGCCACGCCGATCGGCCTCAAAGCCATGAAGGCGCTGCAGGAGCTCAATCCCAGCTCGACCATCGCCAGCAATGCGCAAATCCTGTTCCTGGTGCTCAACGCGTCTTCCCTGACCCTGCTGCCGGTGACGATCTTTATGTACCGCGCCCAACAAGGCGCGCCGGACCCGACGCTGGTGTTCCTGCCGATCCTGCTGGCGACCAGTTGCTCGACCATCGTCGGCTTCCTGTCGGTGGCGTTCATGCAGCGCCTGCGGGTCTGGGACCCGGTGGTGCTGGCTTATCTGATTCCCGGCGCGCTGATCCTCGGCGGCTTCATGGCGTTGCTCGCGACGATGTCGGCCACTGCACTGGCGGGGCTGTCGTCGATCCTCGGCAACCTGACGCTGTTCGGCCTGATCATGCTGTTCCTGGTGATCGGCGCGTTGCGCAAAGTGAAGGTCTACGAGGCCTTCGTCGAAGGTGCGAAGGAAGGTTTCGACGTGGCCAAGAACCTGCTGCCGTACCTGGTGGCGATGCTCTGCGCGATCGGCGTATTGCGCGCATCGGGCGCGCTGGACTTCGGCCTCGACGGCATCCGCCATCTGGTGGAGTGGGCAGGGTGGGACACGCGCTTCGTCGATGCGCTGCCGACTGCGATGGTCAAACCGTTCTCCGGCAGCGCCGCCCGGGCGATGCTGATCGAGACGATGAAGACCTCGGGCGTGGACAGCTTCCCGGCGCTGGTGGCCGCAACGATCCAGGGCAGCACCGAAACCACGTTCTACGTATTGGCGGTGTACTTCGGCGCGGTGGGCATCCAGCGCGCCCGGCATGCCGTCGGTTGCGCGCTGCTGGCCGAACTCGCGGGCGTGCTCGGCGCTATCGGTGTCTGCTACTGGTTCTTCGGTTAAGCCTCAAGGCCGGGCAGGTGGGGCAACCTTCTGCCCTTGCTCCACCGCCCACGCCACGACTTTCGCGGTGAGACGATCACTGGCCTGCCCGAATCCGGCCACCACCGCCGGAACCTTCACATCACTGAGCGGCTGACGCTCTTCAAAGCGGCGACTGGCGAGAATCCGCTGGTCGTAACCGCGCACCAGCAACGCATCGACACGCACCACCACGCTGGCCTGTGTGCCCTGATACTCGGTCTGAAACGCCTGCAGGCTGCCGCCCAGTTCCAGGTCTGCCTGGAAATTGCTGTCGTCGGTGCTCAACAGCGATACCCGGCCATCGCGCTGAAAACCATCGAGCAAGCGGTTACGCACCAGCACCGGCGCCGGATCGCTCCAGCGCGAGGCCTTGTAGCTGCTGATCACATCGCCCTGAGGAATCACCGCGATGCTTGGTCGGTTCAGCGCTTCGCTGGCCTGCAGTTTGTTCAGGCGCAGCGACCAATGCTGAGTCGCCGACGAACCGGCCGAGGCGGGCGCCTGTGCGGCTGGCAAACGGTAGACGTCCAGCGGTTCGGACTTGGGCAGGATCGAGCATGCGCTGATCAACGTGAAGCCGGCTAGGAGGGCGAGGCGAGTCAGCTTCATGGCGTGAACTCCTTGTTCTTGTCACTGCCCAGCAGGTAACCGCTGGGGTTGGCCTCCAGGCGTTGGGAAATGGCGCGCAGCGAGTTCAGGGTTTCGCGCAGTTCGCGGATCGCCGGGGCCAGGCCGTTGAGGCCCTGCATGCCGCTGTCGAGGGAATTCTGATTCTTGCTGAGCAGGCCGTTGATGGTGACGCTGCTTTGCTCCAGGGATTTCATCGCCTGTTCGGCACTGCCGAGCGCCTGTTTGCCCTGATCGTTGAGCAGGCCGTTGGCGTTGCGCATCAACGCGGACGTCTGTTCAAGCATGTTGCCCGCCTGTTTGCCGACCGTCGCCAGTTGCTGCATGGCCTGACGCAGGTCGCCGCGCTGATCGTTGATCGAGCCAGTGGTCTGCTCCAGATGCTCGAGGGTCTTGCTCACGCGCTCGATGTTGTCGGCAGAGAACATCTGATTGGCATTACTGAGCAACGTCGTGACCCCGCTCATCAAATCGTTGCTGTCGCTGAGCAGCCGCGAAATGGGCGAAGGCGAGGCGACGATGGTCGGCAGGTTGCCGTCATGGCCCTTGAGTTTCGAGCTTTGCGGCGTGCCCCCGCTGAGCTGGATGATCGAGGTGCCGGTGATCCCGGCCAAGGCCAGTTTGGCCTCGGTGTCTTCCTTGACCGGCGTGTCGCCAGCCAGGCGAATCCGTGCCAGCACTCGACGCGGGTCCTTCGGGTCGAGGCGCAGGCTGACCACGTCGCCGACCTTGATCCCGCTGTACTGCACCGGACTGCCCCGGGACAGACCGCTGACCGCCTCGTTGAACACGACTTCGTAATCCTTGAACTCGGTATCGACACTGGACTTGGCCAGCCACAGACCGAAGAGCAGGGCGCCTGCCACCACAATCACCGTGAACAGGCCGATCAATACATGATGGGCTCGGGTTTCCATGTCAGACCTCGTTGAGCTGTGTGGCGGCGTCCAGCGCCGAGCGGCCGCGAGGGCCGTGGAAGTATTCGTGAATCCACGCGTCGTCGGTTTCCGAGACCACGTCGATGGGGCCCGCCACCAGCACTTTCTTCTGCGCCAGTACCGCGACGCGGTCGGTGATGGTGTAGAGCGTGTCGAGGTCGTGGGTCACCAGAAACACGCTCAGGCCCAGCGCGTCGCGCAGGGTCAGGATCAATTGGTCGAACTGCGCCGCGCCAATCGGATCGAGGCCGGCGGTGGGTTCGTCGAGAAACAGGATGTCCGGATCCAGCGCCAGCGCCCGGGCCAGCGCCGCGCGCTTGATCATGCCGCCGGACAGTGAGGCCGGGTACTTGTCCGCCGCCGACAGCGGCAGCCCGGCCAGCGCCAGCTTCACTGCCGCCAGATGTTCGGCGTCGTCGCGGCTCAGCCCGGCGTGTTCGATGAGGGGCAGGGCGACGTTCTCGGTGACGGTCAGCGACGAGAACAGCGCGCCCTTCTGGAACAGCACACCGAAGCGCCGCTCGATCAGCGAACGCTCATGCTCCGGCAGGCTCGGCAGGTTCTGGCCGAACACCTTGACCATGCCTTCGCTGGGCCGGCGCAGGCCGACGATGCTGCGCAGCAGCACCGACTTGCCGCTGCCGGAACCGCCGACCACGGCCAGGATCTCGCCTTTGTACAAGTCGAGGTCGAGGTTCTCGTGCACGCTCTGGTGGCCGAAGCGATTGCACAGGCCACGAACTTCGATCACCGCCTCGGAGGGCGTGCGGGGTAGACGACTCACCAGCCCATCTCCATGAAAAACAGCGCGGCGACCGCATCGAGCACGATCACCACGAAAATCGATTGCACCACGCTTGAGGTGGTGTGGGCGCCGACCGATTCGGCGCTGCCGCTGACCTTGAAGCCTTCCAGACAGCCGATGGCGGCGATCAGGAACGCAAAGATCGGGGCTTTGACCAGGCCCACCAGGAAATGTTGAATCCCTATGTCGCTTTGCAGCAGCGACAGGAACATCGCCGGCGAGATATCCAGCGACACCGCGCAGACCACCGCGCCGCCGACGATCCCGCAGATCATCGCCAGAAACGTCAGCATCGGCAGCGCCACCAGCAGCGCCAACACCCGCGGTACCACCAGCAATTCCATGGGGTCGAGGCCGAGGGTACGAATCGCGTCTATTTCCTCGTTGGCCTTCATCGAGCCGATCTGCGCGGTGAAGGCACTGGCGGTGCGGCCGGCCATCAGAATCGCCGTGAGCAGCACGCCGAACTCGCGCAGGAAGGCGAAGCCGACCAGATCCACGGTGAACACGCTGGCGCCGAAACTGGCCAGCACCGTCGCCCCGAGGAATGCCACCACGGCCCCCACCAGAAAGGTCAGCAACGCCACGATGGGCGCGGCGTCGAGGCCGGTCTGTTCGATGTGCGCAATCATCGGCGTGATCCGCCAGCGCTTGGGCCGGAACAGGCTGCGGGCGATGGTTTCGAGGATCAGGCCGACGAAGCCGAGCAACTGCAGGGTGTCCTGCCAGACCGTATCGACGGCCCGGCCGATGCGCGTCAGCAGTTGCACGCTGACGCTGATTTCCGGTTCCTTGATCGGCACGCAGAAGTCGGTCAGCGAGCGATACACGGTTTGCAGCAAGGCGCGGTCGGCGCTGGAAATCGTGCAGTCGGGGTGTTCGGCGGACTTGCCCAGCCGCTCGGAGCCGAGCAGTTCCACCAGCAACGACGCGCCGGCGGTGTCGAGGGCGCCGAGGCCGTTTAGATCGATCGGGGTGTTGGCGTCGTACTGGCCGTTGAGCGTTTCGCTCAGTTGCTTGAGCTCGGCGTAATGGGCAAGCGTCCAGTCCCCGGTCACCCGCAGGCGGGCAGGGGTGATCGAGGTGTCCAGGCGGGCACTGCCGGTCGTTGGGCTGCTGGTCATAAGCTCCGTGCTTGTTCGGCTTTTGAGACGAACCTACGTAATAGCACGAACCCGGTTACTTTTCTTTGGTCGGTGTGCTGTCCGTGACCTCGAAGCGCAGCACGCCGATCACCTGTCCGTCCTCGGTCAACACCCGCACCTGCCACTTGCCCGCCGGGTTGCCGGGGAAGTTCTGCTTGTGGGTCCAGGCCCGGTAGCCTTCCTTGCGCCCGCCGTGAATGTCGAGGGCGATGCGGTCGACCTCTTTGCCGTTGAACTGCCAGACGTGATAAATCCGCTCGTCGAGCCCGCGCGGCGCGTTGATCGCGGTGTAGGCGTAGAGCCCGCCACCACGGATCTGCTCGGCGCTGACTTCCTTGAGGCTGGCGCCCGGAACCCGGTCCTGCACCTGAGTGCTGATCGCCACGTCGGTCATCCATAGCGTCGCCGGCGGCACCCACGAACGCAGGACCCAGCCCACGCCACCGATGCCGACCGTGATACACAGGATCGCCAAGGCATTGCGTACGGTGCGGATCGGGAAGATCGACGCCAGGCTCGGGAACGACAGCAGCACCGCAATCCCCAGTGCCCATTTGAAGCTCTGCGAGGTGGTCAGGTGCATGATCACCGGCAGCGCCGTGAGCAGGGCGGCGAACAGGGTCAGGGTATGCAGCGCGAGGAACGCCCAGCGCCGTGGCGCCAGCCACTTGTAGTAGAGCGGGTCGACGATCGAGATCAGCGCCGCGATGCACAACAGCCCGGTGAAAAACAGCTGGCCGCTGTTCCAGGTGGTGGTGATGAAGAAGAACGGCAGGACGAAAAACAGGCTTTCCTGGTGGATCATCTGCGTCGCGTAACGCAGCAGCGGCTGGGGGATTTCCCGTTTGAAGATCCTTGTGAACAGCCTGGTCAGGCTGTTTTCCAGCATCAGCCAGATCCAGCTCAGCAGCATGATCGTGGTGATCCAGCTCGCCAGCCCCTGTTGCCGGTCGACCAGAATGAAGCTGCCGACCCCGGAGATGAAACCGCCGAGCGCAATGACCCCGGGGTAGCGCTTCATCAGTTCGAGAATGCGCTGAATCAGGAGGGTCAATTTAGACATGGGGGCGGTTCACGACTGGATAGGAAAAAAACCTCGACAGAGTACCGCCCGCCGGGCCCCGTGGCGAGGCTGCCGGTCATTCCGGATCCACGGATTTGCGCCGATGCAGGTGCCAGCCGAGCAGAATCAGCACCAGCACGCCCAATCCGCCCGCCAGCAGCCACAACACTTGATCGTCGCTGAGCAGCGGTTTCTCGATCCGCAGATAACCCGGTTGCAGCAACAACTCGCGCATGGCCTTGTTCGCCGCCTCCAGCGTCACGCCTTGCAGCTCCCGCGCAGGATCGGCAAAGCGGCCATCCTCGTAGTCGCCCAGCGCGCTCCAGTAGTAATCGGCCAATGCACTGGTGCCTTGCACGGCCCAGGCCTGATGGGCGATGGCGGCTTGTTTCAAGCGATTGAAGGTGTCGGCGTCGAGGCCGTTTTTCAGCAGGCCGGCCTTGAGGTCTTCCAGCACTTGTTCGGCTTCGGCGATGTCACCGCGATCCAGATCGGCGTTGAGGCTCATGAAGCCGACACCGCCGAACACTTCGCGCTCGGCCCACGGCCCGTAGGACAAACCGTGGTTCAGGCGCAATTGGCGGTACAGCGCCCACTCCAGGTATTCCTTGAGCAGGTCGAAGGTTTCATCGTACTGATCGTCCAGCACCGGCTCCGGCACCAGCCAGTGCAGCTTGGCGCTGTTGCCGATGAAGCCGCGAGTGATCGTGCGTTCGTGGGCGGCGCTGGCGCGGATGTCAGGCAATGGACGGTGCTCGCTCGGCTCGACCGCTTCGAGCGCGCCCCACGCCCGTTCCAGATAGGCCGGCAGCAGTTTGTCGAGGTCACCGACGACGATCAGGGTCATGTTGTTCGGCGCGTACCAGGCCTTGCGCACCTTATCCAGCTGCTCGCGGGTCAGGCCATCGACTTCGGCCCGCTGCGGGCATTTCAGGCCCAGCTCGACCGCCAGTTGATTGCTTGCAGTGTGGCCCAGGTCCTGCCGGTCGAGAAAGCGCTGCAGGCGGGTGTAGTGACCACCGTCCTCGCGCTCGACCACCCGCTTGGCGGCGTTGATCGCGTTGTCGTCGAAGCGGGTCTGGGTCAGCAGTGCCAGCAGCAGGTCGAGGACCTTGCGCTGGTTTTTCGCAGGGGCTTCGATGACGAACGTGGTATCGGCGTTGCTGGTGAAAGCGTTCCAGTCACCGCCGAGGGCCTGCATGCGTTCTTCGAGGCCACCTTCGCCGGTGGCGTCGATGCCGCTGAACAGCAAGTGTTCGAGCAGGTGCGGCAGCTCCTTTTCATTGCAGTCGAAATCGTCGAGACCGACACCGATCACCAGCCGGATCGCCACGTGCCCACGCTCGGTGCCGGGCTTGAGCAGCAATTGCAAACCGTTGGGCAGCGCATAGCCTTCGACCTGAAAACGATCCAGGGCGAAGGCGGGCAGGGAACCGAGCAGCAGACAGGCGAACAACAGGCAACGCATAACGAGCTTCCATACGGCTGAATTGGAGATCCGTGTCGTCAGTCCGGCCGCGAGGCCAAACCTTGAGTTACTGACTGACCGCAACCCCAGACGTTCAAGGCGAATGCGTGATGTCCGCCATATCGTCCGCCGCCAGCGCGCCGGTATCGGAAGTTTCCAGCACCACATAGGCGCTGCTGCAGAACAGCGAGTTCAGGCGTTTCATGTCGGCAATCAACTCCAGGTGCAACGAACTGGTCTCGATACTCTGCACGATCTTGCGTTGCAACCGGCTGACATGGGCGTGGGCCAGACGTCGTTCCTGTGCGCGAAAGCGCCGTTTCTCGCGCAGCAACTGGCGGGCGCTCTCCTTGTCGCCGCTGAGGAACACCGACAGCCCGAGCCGCAGGTTGGCGATCAATTGCTGGTGCAGGCCGGCCAATTCTTCCAGCCCGTCTTCGGAAAACGACCGGCGTTGCGAAGTCTTCTGCTGCTGCACCTTGCGCAGCATGCGTTCGATCAGGTCGCTGGCGAGTTTAAGGTTGATCGCCAGCTCGATAATTTCCGCCCAGCGCCGACTGTCCTGTTCGCCGAGATCCTCGCGGGGCATCTGCGCCAGGTACAGCTTGATCGCGCTGTACAGCGCTTCGACATCATCGGTCAGCTTGCGCATTTCCTGGGTGACGGCGGTCTGCTTGCCGCGCAGCACGTCGAGGGTCGCGTCGAGCATGTTGTCGATCAGGTCGCCCATGCGCAGGGTTTCCCGGGCGGCGTTGGCCAGCGCCAGACTCGGCGTGACCAGCGCGGTGGGATCAAGGTGACGGGGCTTGGCGGTGCCATTGACCTCGGGGCGCTCCGGCAGCAGCCAGGCACACAGCCGCGCCATCGGGCCGACGCTCGGGAGCAGGATCAGGCAGCGCGCGGTGTTGTAGAGCAGATGGAAGCCGATGACCATTTCCTGAGGGCTGAAATCCAGGCTGTCGATCCAGTGCACCAGCGGGTCGAGCACCGGGATGATCAGCAGCAGCCCGATCAGTTTGTACAGCAGGCTGCCCAGCGCCACCTGCCGGCCGGCGGCGTTCTGCATGCTGGTGCTCATGAACGCCAGCACGCCGCTGCCGATGTTGGCACCAATCACCAGACCGATCGCCACCGGCAGACTGATCACCGCAGCGCCGGCGAGCGTGGCGGTCAGCAGCACGGCCGCCAGACTGGAGTAGGAAATCATCGCGAACAGCGCGCCCACCAGAGCGTCGAGCAGGATATCGCCAGTCAGCGACGCGAAAATCACCTTCACCCCTTGGGCATGGGTGATCGGCGCAGCGGCCTCGACGATCAATTGCAGCGCCAGAATGATCAGCCCAAGCCCAATGGACACGCGGCCCATCTGCCCGAGCCGGGTCTGTTTGCGCGACAGAAAGAAAATCACCCCGATAAAAATCAGCAGCGGCGACAGCCACGACAGGTCGAACGTCAGCACCCGCGCCATCAGCGCCGTACCGACATCGGCACCGAGCATGGTCGCCAGGGCCGGGGTCAACGCCATCAGGCCCTGACCGACAAAGGACGTCACGAGCATGGCGGTGGCGTTGCTGCTCTGCACCATCGCAGTGACAACGATGCCGGCGACAAAGGCCAGCCAGCGCCTGGACATGTTCTGGCCGATCACGTGGCGCAGATTGGTGCCGTACACCCGCAGGATGCCGGTACGAACGATGTGCGTGCCCCAGATCAGCAGGGCCACGGCAGACAGCAAATTGAGCAGGGTGAGCATGCAGACCCCCTGTAATGGCAGCGCCCCAGAGGGGCAAGTTGACGGTACCGCGCAATTTCTACGTTCTGATACTTAAGCTGTAGTTGGCTAACGGTCTGGGCGCCAGCATTGCACAGCTAAAGCGGGGATTGAAACAAAAGTGTCATGAAAACAGGTTCATGCAGCCATGAAAAAAGGGCCCGAAGGCCCTTTGATCATCAGTGCAGCATTCGGGTTACTGACCCGGAATATCCTTGCGCAGTTTTACCGGATCCTGCTGTTTCTTCTTTTTCGCGATGGCGGTGCGCATCTTGATGTTGATCGCTTCGACCGCCAGCGAGAACGCCATGGCGAAGTAGACGTAGCCTTTCGGTACGTGCACGTCGAACGATTCGGCAATCAGCACGGTACCCACCACCAGCAGGAACGACAGCGCGAGCATTTTCAGCGATGGGTGCTTGTCGATGAACTCGCTGATCTTGCCCGAGGCCAGCATCATCACCAGCACCGCCACGATGATCGCCGCGACCATCACAGGCACGTGGGACACCATGCCGACAGCAGTGATCACCGAGTCCAGCGAGAACACGATGTCGATGATCGCGATCTGGATGATGGTGTAGAGGAAATTGCCGCCCTTGCCGCCGGGCGTCTCGTCGCTTTCGTCTTCACCTTCCAGAGCGTGGTACATCTCCTGGGAGCTTTTCCACAGCAGGAACAGGCCACCGAAGAACAGGATCAGGTCGCGACCGGAAATGCCCTGGCCGAACACTTCGAACAGGTCGGCGGTGAGGCGCATGACCCAGGTGATCGACAGCAGCAACAGGATCCGCGTGATCATGGCCAGGCCAAGACCGAAGATCCGGGTGCGCTGCTGCATGTGTTTGGGCATGCGGCTGACCAGGATCGAAATCATGATGATGTTATCGATGCCCAGAACGATTTCCAGGGCGGTCAGGGTGAAGAAGGCAACCCAGATCTCAGGGTTGGTCAGCCATTCCATGTGTATTCCTTTGAGCGAGTGTTAAACCAGGACGCCAGCAATCAGCTGGCGTCCTGGTGAGTTTGGTGCCGTTACAACGTGCTGAACAGCGGGAAAGTGCCCAACAGCAAGGCAGCGACCAGTATGCACAGGCAGACCAGCACTGCCCACTTCAGGGTGAAACGCTGATGATCGCCGAACTCGATCCCCGCCAGTGCCACCAGCAGGTATGTCGACGGCACCAGTGGGCTCAGCAGGTGAACCGGCTGACCGACGATCGAGGCACGGGCCATTTCCACTGCGGTGATGCCGTAATGGCTGGCCGCTTCGGACAACACCGGCAACACACCGTAGTAGAACGCGTCGTTCGACATGAAGAACGTGAACGGCATGCTCACCAGCGCCGTGATCACCGCCAGGTACGGGCCGAGGAAATCAGGGATCACCGCCAGCAGGCTTTTCGACATCGCGTCGACCATGCCGGTGCCCGACAGGATACCGGTGAAAATGCCCGCCGCGAAGATCAGACTGACCACCGACAGCACGCTGCCGGCGTGGGCCGCGACGCGATCCTTCTGCATTTGCAGGCAAGGGTAGTTGACGATCATGGCAATACTGAACGCCACCATGAACAGCACCGGCAGCGGCAGCAGGCCGGCGATCAGGGTGCACATCAGCGCCAGGGTCAGCAGGCCGTTGAACCAGATCAGTTTCGGACGGCGGGCATCCGGGAATTGCGAGACGCTGATTTCGCTGTGATCGATTTCGTCGCCGATCAGGTGCAGCTCGCCCAGACGCGCACGCTCACGTTTGCCATAGAAGTAGGCAATGATCAGGATCGCTACCACACCGGCAGCCATCGCCGGGATCATCGGTACGAAGATGTCCGACGGGTCCACGTGCAGCGCGCTCGCCGCACGGGCGGTCGGGCCACCCCATGGGGTCATGTTCATCACGCCGCCGGCGAGGATGATCAGACCGGCCATGATCCGCGGGCTCATGCCGATGCGGCTGTACAGCGGCAGCATCGCGGCCACGCAGATCATGTATGTGGTCGCGCCGTCACCATCGAGGGAAACGACGAGCGCCAGTACGGCGGTGCCGACCGAAACTTTCAGCGGGTCGCCCTTGACCAGTTTGAGGATCTTGCGCACGGCCGGGTCGAACAGTCCGGAGTCGATCATCAGGGCGAAATACAGAATCGCGAACATCAGCATCACGCCGGTCGGCGCAAGCTTGGTAATACCTTCGAGCATCATCGGGCCGATCTTCGGCGCGAAACCACCGAACAGGGCGAACAGGATCGGGATGATGATCAGAGCGATCAGCGCAGACAGGCGCTTGGTCATGATCAGGAACATGAACGTGATGACCATGGCGAAGCCAAGGAAAGTCAGCATGGGAATACTCCAGGCGTAGCGCGGCTAGGTAAGTGAGCGGATCGGGCGGGATCAGCGCAGAACGGGAAGCACGAGGCGTACGGGCGGAGTTGCAGCGAAGAGGCGGGTTGCAGAGGACATCAGAATCACCATTGTTGTTGTTAATTGGGCCTGTCGTGCGAGCAATCACACGCGTTGGCCAACCGGTCTGTTGCCGGCAGTGGGGGCGATCCTAATCGGGGAACCTTTCAGCTACCTTTCGCGCAAGAAAGCTTTGGGCGAACGGCCAACCGGCCGTCGGATGCGGGCTAGAGTCAATGAACACGGGAAGCGGAGGGCAGGGCGATGACTGAGTTGCACGGCGGTGGCTGTCACTGCGGACATATCCGCTATCAGTTCAGCGGACCGTTGCACGACATCGCCCACTGTCATTGTTCGATCTGTCGAAAGGTCAGCGGCGGCATCGTCACCACCTGGATCACGCTGCCGGCGGCGAACTTCCAGTGGCTGACAGGGAAACCTTCGCGCTATGACTCGTCGACCAGTTGCGCACGGTTTTTCTGTCCGAACTGCGGCGCACACCTTGCGCTGGTGACGCTGCTCAGCCCCGAGAGCATCGATCTGACGATTGCCACACTGGATCATCCAGAGCAGGCCGCCGCCGAGCGGCATATCTGGACCGACAGCCAGTTACCGTGGCTGCATCTGGACGAGCATTTGCCGGGCGAACCCGAAGAAACCATCTGATTAAAAAACAGACAGATCCAGCGGCCGCATCGCGCCCATCCAGATCGCGTGTTCGGTGTGATCGAGCAAGTCATCGCCGGTGTCCGGGTGCAGGAACACCACCAACCCTTTGCGATTGAGCGCCAGCCACGGCAGCACGTCGCCGATCAGCTCCGGGCCGAAGGCCAGCTGGCAGCTCCAGTCCGGGTGCGGGCCCACCGGGCGTTCGTGCACGCGGCCCATCTTCAATGGAAACAGCGCTGCTGCCTGCTCACAAAGTGCCCGCGCCTGTTTGATCGTGCTGGCGTCGTAATAAACGTGGGCGTGATAACCCTTGATCGTCTGCATCGCAAACCCTCTGAATCGGTTCGAACCCTCGCCGTTGACCGTATGTCACACGCCATACAAGGGAAAACAAAAGGGAACTCAGCCATGAAAAATGCCGAAACCCCGGCGGTGAAAGTGGTGCTCTATGGTGCCATGAGTAGCCTGGGCAGTGCGTTGATGGCTGAACTGCTGCGTCGCCAGCACGAAGTCATTGCCATCCTCGACGATCTGACGGCGCTCGCCCCACGGCCGGGGCTGCGCACCAAAAGCGGCGATCTGCTCGATGCCGAGCGGGTCAACCAGAGTGTCGCCGGCAGCTCGGCAGTGATCTGCCTGCTCAATGCGCCGGGCTTGCCGCTGAGCAGCGATCATGTCGAGAAATCCGTGGTGTTGGGGCCTGTGGAACAGGTGCTGGCGGTGGATGCGCTGATCGACGGACTGCAGGCGGCGAACGTCTCGCGGCTGTTTGTCATCGGCGAATTCGAAGCCCTGGACGATCCGGAAAACGCCGACCCGTTGCAACGCCACGCCGCTCAAGAGGTTCGCGAAGCCCTGCAAAGCAGCCCGCTGCACTGGACGCTGGTGAATGCACCGCGCAGCGTGGCCGGGCTGACGATCGAGCATTTCAGTCAGGTCGGCCGCACGCTTGAACCGGGTCTGGCCGAACCGCTGGAGCGCCTGAACCGGGTGGCGGTGGGCATTGCCGATGAGCTGCGGCTGAATTTGCATCTGCGCCAGCACGTGGATTTTGTCGCCGCTTCTTGATCCGTTACACAGCAATCGACGGCAACGGTAGCCCGGCCAGGGATTCGGCGCTGCTCGCCTGTTCGGCCATCAGCCAATCCACGAAGGTCTGGATCAACGCGCCCCGGCGTTTGCGCTGCGGCAGCACCACGTAATAACCGAGACGCGACAGGGTGGTCTCGGCGATCGGTCGGCACAGCAGACCCTGGGTGAGCAAGTTATCCACAAGGTGCCGCCAGCCGATGGCCACGCCCTGACCGCCAATCGCCGCTTGAATCAACAAAGTGTAATTGTCGAAGCGCAACTGGCCCGGGGCCGGCGGCGTACTGATGTTCAGCGCGCGGAACAGACCGCTCCAGTCGAACCAGTTGCTGCTGTTTTCCCCGCGCAGGTGCAGCAGCGGAAACTCCATCAATGCCTGGGCCGGCAAGGGCAGGGAGCGATCCTTGAGCAATTGCGGACTGCACACCGGAAACACTTCTTCGCTGAACAACCAGTGACTTTCACCCTGCTTGAAGCGACCGTCGCCGAACAGCACGGCAACGTCGATATCCGGACGCAGCATGTTGTGATTGCGCTCGCTGGTGACCAGGCTCACGTCCACCTGTGGATAAGCTTCATGGAAGCGGTGCAGGCGCGGCATCAGCCAATACGCGGCGAAGGCGAAATCGGTGGCGACCTGCAGTACTTCATGTTGCTGCTGCGTGCTGATCGCGCTCAATCCTGCGTCGATATTCTGCAAACCGAGGGTAACCTGCTCGAACAGGATCGAGCCGACCTCGGTCAGTTCGATGCCCCGGTAGATGCGGTCGAACAGCCGCGTGCCGAGTTGTTCTTCAAGCCGCTTGATCTGCTGGCTGATGGCCGGTTGGGTCGTGCCGAGCTCCACCGCCGCAGCGGTAAAACTGCGATGACGGGCCGCCGCCTCGAAGGCGCGCAGCAGGTCCAGCGACAAATCACCGAGGGCGTCATACATAAGCTGTGCTTATCCTAGTCATTGTCCGGCGCGGGCTTTACCGGATATCGCGGGGAATCCATGCTCGATCGCAGCAATGTCGCATAAATATTCACTATGGAATGCCGCGATCACATGAAGCGCAAGAACATTCTTTTCATCATGGCCGATCAAATGGCCGCGCCAACGTTGCCGTTCTACGGCCCGTCGCCGATCAAACTGCCGAATCTCAGCCGCCTCGCCGAACAAGGCGTGGTGTTCGATGCCGCGTACTGCAACAGCCCGCTGTGCGCACCGTCGCGTTTTACCTTGGTCAGCGGGCAATTGCCGAGCAAGATCGGTGCCTACGACAACGCCGCCGATTTCCCCGCCGACATTCCCACCTACGCCCATTACCTGCGCCGCCTCGGTTACCGCACCGCGCTCTCCGGCAAGATGCACTTCTGCGGCCCCGATCAACTGCACGGTTACGAAGAGCGCCTGACCAGTGATATCTACCCGGCCGACTACGGCTGGGCGGTGAACTGGGACGAACCCGACGTGCGGCCGAGCTGGTATCACAACATGTCTTCGGTGTTGCAGGCCGGGCCGTGCGTGCGCACCAACCAACTCGACTTCGATGAAGAGGTGGTGTTCAAGGCTCAGCAATATCTGTTTGACCATATTCGCGAGGACGGCGACCAGCCGTTCTGCCTGACCGTGTCGATGACTCACCCGCACGATCCGTACACGATTCCCAAGGCATTCTGGGATTTGTACGACGATGCGGATATACCGCTTCCAACGACGCCGGATCAGCATTCACTCGATCCGCATTCCCAGCGTTTGCTCAAGGTCTACGACCTGTGGGACAAGCCGCTGCCTGTGGATAAGATTCGCGACGCGCGCCGTGCCTACTTCGGTGCTTGCAGTTATATCGACGCCAACGTCGGCAAACTTCTGCAAACCCTCGAAGATTGTGGGCTGATGAATGACACCGTCATCGTGTTTTCCGGTGACCATGGCGACATGCTCGGCGAGAAGGGCCTCTGGTACAAAATGCACTGGTTCGAAATGGCCGCGCGGGTTCCCCTGTTGATAAGTGCACCCGGTCAGTTCAAATCGGGCCGTGTCAGCGCTGCCGTCTCCACCGCCGACCTGTTGCCGACCTTCGTCGAGCTGGCGGGCGGCAGCCTGGAACCGAATCTGCCGCTGGACGGCCGCTCGCTGGTTCCGCACCTGAACGGGCAGGGCGGTCACGACGAAGTGTTCGGCGAATACATGGCCGAAGGCACCGTCAGCCCGCTGATGATGATCCGCCGTGGCGCCTTCAAATTTATCTACAGCGAAACCGACCCTTGCCTACTCTTCGATGTGGATAACGATCCACGCGAGCAGGAAGAACTCAGCCAATCGCCACAACATCGCCAACTGTTCGACGATTTTCTCGCCGAAGCGCGGGCCAAGTGGGACATCCCGGCCATCCACCGCAAAGTCCTAGAAAGCCAGCGCCGTCGGCGTTTCGTCGCCGAGGCGCTGACGATCGGCAAACTGAAGAGCTGGGATCACCAGCCGCTGGTGGACGCCAGTCAGCAATACATGCGCAACCACATCGACCTCGATGACCTGGAGCGCAAGGCCCGTTATCCACAACCCTGCCAAAACCAATAACGTTAAGGGGAAGTCCATGGTCAAGTTATCCACAGTCGTGACGGTCAGTCTGCTGGCACTGGGCAGCGCATCCGCGTTCGCCGAGAGCTGCGACACGGTGAAAATGGCCGATCCCGGCTGGAGCGACATTGCCGCGACCAACGCCATCACCGGGTTTCTGCTCGATGGCATGGGCTACAAGGCCAAGGTCGACACCCTCGCGGTGCCGATCACCTTCGGCGGCTTGAAGGATGGACAGGTCGACGTGTTCCTCGGCAACTGGATGCCGGCGCAGCAGGGCTTCTACGACAAGTTCGTCGCCACCGGTGACGTCACGCAACTGGCGAAGAACCTCGACGGCACCGAATTCACCCTGGCCGTGCCGGATTACGTGTGGGACGCGGGTGTGCATAACTTTGCCGACCTGAACAAGTACGCCGATAAATTCGAGAAGAAGATCTACGGCATCGGCTCCGGCGCGCCGGCGAACATCTCGCTGCAAGAGATCATCAAGAAGAACGACTTCGACCTGGGCCAGTGGAAGCTGATCGAGTCCAGCGAACAGGCGATGCTCGCCGAAGTGTCGCGGGCAGTGAAGAAACAGAAATTCGTCACCTTCCTCGGCTGGACCCCGCACCCGATGAACGTGCAGCTGAAAATGCATTACCTCAAGGGCGGCGAGAAGTACTTTGGCGACACCGGCAGCGTCTACACCCTGACCCGCAAGGGTTACGCCGAAGCCTGTCCGAATGTGGGTAAATTGCTGACCAATCTTGCGTTCACTCAGGAGATGGAGAACAGCATCATGGCCGAGGTGGTGAACAAGAAGGTCAGCAATGCGGAGGCGGTGAAGGCGTGGATCAAGGCGAATCCGGGGGTGTTGGATAAGTGGCTTGACGGAGTGAAGACTGTGGATGGCAAAGATGCGTTGCCGGCAGTTAAAGCCAAACTGTAACTGCGCGGGCCGATCGTTCCCACGCTCTGCGTGGGAATGCCGCAATGGACGCTCCGCGTCCCGGGCTGCGTACAATGCGCAAAATTTCACCCGCGAGGATCCATGGCCCTCCCCAGCCGTCGCTCACTTTTCCCCTTCCTGACCTGGCTGCCGCGGCAGACCCGCGCCAGCGTCGGGCGGGACCTGGTCGTCGGGCTCAGCGGGGCGATTCTCGCGTTGCCCCAGTCGATTGCCTACGCCCTGATCGCCGGTCTCCCACCGGAATACGGGCTCTACGCCGCCATCGTTCCGGTGTTGATCGCCTGCCTGTGGGGCTCGTCGTGGCATCTGATCTGCGGCCCGACAGCAGCGATCTCGATTGTGCTGTTCGCCAGTGTCAGTCCGCTGGCCGTGCCGGAATCACAGGACTACATCACCCTGATCCTGCTGCTGACCTTCCTTGCCGGGATTTTCCAGTGGCTGCTCGGCCTGTTGCGCTTCGGCGCGCTGGTGAATTTCGTCTCACATTCCGTAGTGCTGGGTTTCACCCTCGGCGCGGCGGTGGTGATTGCCATCGGTCAATTGCCGAACCTGCTGGGGCTGGAGCTGCCGGCCAAGGCCACGGCGCTGGACAGTCTGATGGATCTGCTGCGCCATCTCGGGGCGGTGGATAAACCGTCGCTGGTTCTTGGTGTGGCGACGGTGGTGGTCGGTGCGTTGCTCAAACAATGGCTGCCGCGCTGGCCGACGCTGTTGATGACCTTGGTCCTCGGCAGTCTGGTGGTGTGGCTGTGGCCGGCGATGTTCGGCCATGTTCAACTGGTCAGCGCGTTTTTCGGGCGCTTGCCGCCGTTCAGTGGATTGCCGCTGGATATGGACCTGGCCCTGCGCCTGCTGCCCAGCGCCGTGGCGGTGGGCATGCTCGGGCTGGTCACCAGCCTGTCGATTGCCCGTTCGATATCCGCACGTTCGCAACAGTTGCTCGACGCCAATCAGGAAGTCCGTGCGCAAGGTCTTTCGAACATTGTCGGGGCGTTCTTTTCGGGATCGCTGTCCGCCGGCTCGTTCACCCGTTCCGGGCTGAGTTATGAGGCCGGGGCCTGCTCGCCGCTGGCCGGGGTGTTCTCGGCGTTGTGGGTGGCGTTGTTTGCGATTTTCGGTGCCGGGCTGATCGCGCACATTCCTATTCCGGCCATGGCCGGCAGCATTCTGCTGATCGCCTGGGGACTGGTGGATCATCGCGGCATTCGCGCGTTGCTGCGGGTCAGCCGGGCGGAATTCGTGGTGATGAGCCTGACCTGCGTTGCCACGTTGCTGCTGGAGTTGCAGACGGCAATCTATGCCGGCGTGCTGGCCTCGCTGTTTTTCTACCTCAAGCGCACTTCACAGCCGAGGGTGCAGCACTGGCGCGATGGCGAAGACGATGTGCTGCGGGTCGGCGGGTCGATCTTTTTCGGCGCCAGCCACTATCTGCAAGTGCGCTTGCAACGGATGCAGGGCGCGCGGGTGGTGATCGAGGCGCAGCAGATCAACTTCATCGACTATTCAGGCGTGGAAATGCTTCATCAGGAGGCCCGGCGCCTGCTGCGTCAGGATCGCAGCCTGACCTTGCGTCAGGCGCGACCACAGGTAGTGGAGGAGTTGCGCAAACTCGAAGGGCCGGAGAAATGCCCGATCCGCTTCGAAGACTAAAGCGCCTTACAGCGTCAGTTGTCGACGCAACTCCGCCAGAACCGGCGCAGTGTCGGGACGCACACCGCGCCACAGGAAGAAGGCTTCCGCCGCCTGTTCCGCCAGCATGCCCAAGCCATCCATCACCACGCCCGCGCCATGCTCGCTGGCCCAGCGGCAGAACGCGGTCGGTTCCTTGCCGTACATCATGTCGTAGCACAGGGTCTTGCCGGGTTCGATCAGGCTTTCTGCAATCGGCGGCACATCGCCGGTGAGGCTGGCGGAGGTGGCGTTGATGATCACGTCCACCGGTTCACGCAACCAGTCGTAACCACTGGCCGACACCGGCCCCAGATCACAAAACAGTTCAGCCAGCAGCTCGGCCTTGTCCACTGTGCGGTTGGCGATGATCACCGAGGCCGGTTTCTCCGCCAGCAACGGCTCCAGTGCACCGCGCACCGCGCCACCGGCGCCGAGCAGCAGAATGCGTTTGCCGGTGAGGCTGAACCCGGCATTGACCGTCAGGTCCCGCACCAGCCCGGCGCCGTCGGTGTTATCGCCGAGCAGGCTGCCGTCAGCCAGTTTGCTCAGCGTGTTCACCGCACCCGCGCGTTCGGCGCGGGCGGTCAGGCTGTTGGCCAGGCGATAAGCATCTTCCTTGAACGGCACGGTCACGTTGGCGCCGCGACCTTCCTGGAAAAACGCCGTGGCGCAGCCGGAAAAATCGTCGAGCGGCGCCAGCAGGGTGCTGTAGTCGAGGCTCTGCCCGGTCTGTTCGGCGAACAGTTTGTGAATCATCGGCGACTTGCTGTGGCCGATCGGGTTACCGAAAACGACGTAACGATCCATGAGAAGTCCTCAGGCCTGGGCCAGCCAGTCGCGATCTTGCAGGAAGTACTCGGTCAGGCGCGCTTCTTCGCTGCCCGGTTCGGCTTTCCAGTCGTAGGCCCAGCGCACTTGCGGTGGCAGCGACATCAGGATCGACTCGGTGCGCCCGCCCGATTGCAGGCCGAACAGGGTGCCACGGTCGTAAACCAGGTTGAACTCGACGTAGCGGCCGCGGCGGAATTCCTGGAACTCACGCTGCCTGGCGGTGAAGGCGTCGTTCTTGCGGCGCTGCACGATCGGCAGGTAAGCGTCGATGTACGCATCGCCGATGGCGCGCATGAAGGCGAAACTGGTGTCGAAATCCCACTCGTTCAGGTCATCGAAGAACAGGCCGCCGATGCCGCGCGGCTCGTGGCGATGCTTGATGTGGAAATAGGTGTCGCACCAGGCCTTGTAGCGCGGGTAGACGTCCGGACCGAACGGCGCACAGGCCTTTTCGGCGACGCGGTGCCAGTGGATGCAGTCTTCTTCGTTGCCGTAGTACGGGGTCAGGTCGAAACCACCGCCGAACCACCAGACCGGTTCTTCACCTTCCTTCTCGGCGATGAAAAAGCGCACGTTGGCGTGGGACGTCGGCACATGCGGGTTGTGCGGGTGGATCACCAGCGACACGCCGAGGGCTTCGAAACCACGCCCGGCCAGCTCCGGCCGATGGGCGCTGGCAGACGGTGGCAAACCGCTACCGAAGACGTGGGAAAAGTTGACGCCGCCCTTTTCGATCACCGTGCCGTTCTCGATCACCCGGGTCCGACCGCCACCGCCGGCCGGACGGGTCCAGGCGTCTTCGACGAAGCGCGTGCCGCCGTCTTCAGTTTCCAGCGCGGCGCAGATGCGGTCTTGCAGGTCGAGCAGATAGGCCTTTACGGCGTCGGTGCGGGTCGTCATGGCTTCACCTTGGATCGGGCGGAACTGCGCGGCGCCCCGCGCAAATGGGCGCGTAGCATACCATCGCAAACCGGCACGCCGCAGTTGACGAAGATCAAGCATGAGCGTTCGATAGGGACCTTCCCAAATGACCCAAGGAGTAGGCAGATGGCCAAGCGAATCCAGTTCCGCGCCCACGGCGGCCCCGAAGTGCTCGAGTACGTTGACTATCAACCGGCCGAGCCCGGTCCGCAGCAGGTTCGCGTGAGCAACAAGGCCATCGGCCTGAACTTCATCGACACCTACTACCGCAGCGGTCTTTACGCGCCACCGGCCTTGCCGTCGGGCGTGGGTGCGGAAGGCGCCGGCATTGTCGAGGCGGTGGGCAGCGAAGTCACCCGGTTCAAGGTCGGCGACCGCGTGGCTTATGGCAGCGGCCCGCTGGGTGCATACAGCGACGTCCACGTCCTGCCGGAAGCGAATCTGGTGCACCTGCCGGACGCCATCAGCTTCGAAACCGCCGCCGGCGTGATGCTCAAGGGCCTGACCGTGCAGTACCTGCTGCGCCAGACCTACGAACTCAAGGGTGGCGAAACCATTCTGTTCCACGCAGCGGCCGGCGGCGTCGGCTTGCTTGCCTGCCAATGGGCCAAAGCCCTGGGCGTGAAGCTGATCGGCACCGTCAGCTCGAAAGCCAAAGCCGATCTCGCCAAGGCCCACGGCGCCTGGGAAACCATCGACTACAGCCACGAAAACGTCGCCCAACGGGTACTGGAGTTGACCGACGGAAAAAAAGTCCCGGTGGTCTACGACGGCGTCGGCAAGGACACCTGGCCAGCGTCGCTGGACAGCGTGGCGCCCCGTGGCCTGTTGGTGAGCTTCGGCAACGCCTCGGGTGCGGTGGACGGGGTGAACCTCGGTATTCTCGCGGCAAAAGGTTCGCTGTACGTCACCCGGCCGACCCTGGCGACCTACGCCAATAACGCTGAAAACCTTCAGCGCATGGCGGATGAGCTGTTCGGGATGATCACCAGCGGCAAGCTGAAAGTGGATATCAGCCAGCGTTATCCACTGGCTGATGCGGCGAAAGCGCAGACCGAGCTGTCGGCGCGGCGCACGACAGGTTCGACTGTTTTACTGCCTTAAGGCGTCATCGCCGGCAAGCCGGCGATTGAAGGCACCCGGCCTCAGGCCGGGCGCACGATATTGCCGGTGGCCAGATCCCGAATCAGGCTCGGGTTCTTGCGACCGCCAAGCGCTCCGCCGAGCACCAGATCGACCTGACCACGGAAATACTGCTCGACCCGCAAGCGCGTTCGCGCCGCAGGCCGCCCTTGTGGGTTGGCCGACGTCGAAATCAACGGTCCCACCAGCGAGCACAGATCCCGCACCTGCGGATGATCGCTGACCCGCAGCGCCACGGTGTCATGCACCCCGGTCACCCATTCCGGCAGCAGGTTCTGGTGCGGCACCAGCCAGGTGTTCGGACCCGGCCACGTGCTGGCCATGCGGTCGATCCAGTCCTGGGGGAAATCCTCGAACAGAAAATCGAACTGACGAATGTTGTCGGCGACCAGGATCAAGCCCTTGTCCACCGAACGGTTCTTGATCGCCAACAGGCGATCCACCGCTTCTTCATTCCAAGGATCGCACCCCAGCCCCCAGACGGCTTCGGTTGGATAGGCAATCACCGCCCCGGCGCGAATCTCTCGTGCGGCTTGTTGCACACGCCAACTGTTGACCATGAAAAACTCTCCGCAAACAGGTTTCGCGCAGTTTACCGATCTTCAATGTAAAACCTAGCTCACGCGCGCAAACCAGCGGCCGTTTTCGCACACCGCGCGGCCATCCATCTCCAATTCGGTCAATGCCGCCAGGACTTTGGGTAACGCCCAGCCACTGCTGTCGGCCAGCCCTTCGCTGGTGTGCGGCGCGGCGTGCAATAGACGCAACAACGGGTTGTCCGGATTCGCTGCGGCTGTGGATACCGGCAGATGTTGCCAGCCGCGCAGGGCTTCGAGAATGTGCTCGATGGTTTCCACCAGCACGGCGCCGTCACGGATCAGTTGATGACAGCCCCGGGCGCCGGGGTGGTGGATCGAACCCGGAATGGCGTACACCTCGCGACCCTGTTCCGCCGCCAGCCGCGCGGTGATCAACGAACCGCTGGCCACGCTGGCCTCGACCACCAGCACGCCGAGGGACAAACCGCTGATGATCCGATTGCGTCTTGGGAAGTTGCTGGCCGTCGGCCCGGTGTCCAGAGGAAATTCCGAAACCACCGCACTGCCGGACGCAATCATCACGTCCGCCAACCGCCGATTGCGCTGTGGATAAAAGTTTTCCAGACCGGTACCGAGCACGCCGACCGTTTGCCCGCCGACGTCGACAGCAGCTTGATGCGCCGCCGCATCGATGCCCAGCGCCAGCCCACTGGTGATGACAAATCCGGCCCCGGCCAGACTGCGGGAAAACGCAGCGGCAGTGTCCATGCCCGGGCGGGAAGCGCGGCGACTGCCGATCACCGCCAGTTGCGGTTTTTCCAGAATCCGTGGGTCGCCAGCGACAAACAGCAGGGGCGGTGGATCGGGAATCTGCGCCAGCAAGGCCGGATAATCCGGGTGATCCCACATCAGCAAATGTTGATCCGGACGCTCTAGCCAGCGCAATGCATGGCTGGCGCCGTCCCGAACTTCAGGGCAGCGTCTGGCCTCGGCGCTGGTCGCCGGCAATCCTAACGAGCGCCAGGCGCTGGCCGGTGCGCTGATCGCCTTTGAGGCACAGCCGAAGGCTTCGAGCAGTTTGGTGAAACGCTTGGGACCGATTTCCGGCAAGCGGTGCAGGCGCAGGCGCGCTTCCAGTTCCGCCGGGGAAACCGACGCAGAGACAGGCATCATCATGGATCATCCTTGATCGTTATAAAGCCCGAACCTTTCGGAACAAGCTGTGGATAACTCTGTTGGTAACTTGTGAAGCCAGCTAAGGATTTCTCACTTTGTCCAGCACCGCCAGCGAGCGCGATGCGTTCAGCACGAGGCCGTAACTGAGTTTGTCGTAGGTGCGGAACACCATCAGCAGTCCAGCACGTTCATCCGGGATTTTCAGCGGCTGGCCGGTGATCCGGTCGCGCACGGTTTCCCCGGTTTTCATCACCACCAGCACGTTGCCCTCGGCCAGGCCGTCGCGTTTGCCCTTGTTCAGGGTCACCACGTCCATCGCGCCGATCTGTGTGACGCCGCGCGGCACATCGATGATCAGGCCGTTGATGTCGGTGGTGGGGGCGCTGGGCATGAAGTTCGAGTTGATCGAACGCTCTTCGCCGCTGAACAAGCGGTCGCCGAGACGCACTTCCTGGGTCGTGCGTTGCAGGGCGAGGGTGGCGACGTCTCCTTCAGTGGCGACGATTTCGCCGCCGCCGATGTCGTCGGCGTTGATCCCCAGAAACTCCTTGCTCTGCGGATCGGTGTAGACCTTACCCTGGCGGAAGATGCCGTAGACCGGCTGGTTCGGGTCGAAATGTCCACGGGCGAAGATCCGGTCGCCGGTGCCGCTGAGCACCCGTTCGGCATCGCCGGCGACGATGTACGGCGCCTTGTCGAAGTCCTCGACCTTGTCGACGATGCGGTTGCTCAGCAGAAAGCTGTTGATGGATTTGAGCGGAATGCTCGGAATCGCCTCGGCCACCGGGCTGGTACGGATGCGTGGCGACAACTTGATGGTGCCGCGCGACTCGCCGCGATTGACGGTCAGGCGCGGCTGACCGTTGACGTAACTGAGCGTCAGTGTGTCGCCGGGGTAGATCAGGTTGGGGTTTTCGATCTGCGGATTGGCTCGCCACAGCTGCGGCCACTGCCAGGGTTCGCGCAAATATTTACCGGAGATGTCCCAGAGTGTATCCCCCGAAACCACCGTGTATTGCTGTGGAAAACCTTCCTTGAGTTGCACTTGCCCGTGCGCGGCGCCGGCCGAGGCCAGAAACAGCAGGGCGAGTAGTGATTTCCTCATGCGGTGAATCCCTTTATTATGTGCGTTCGCGTGAAACGCCAGAGCCCCCGTGGCTCGCTCCCTGCTCTATGCTGAAAATCAAGGAGCTACGTTTCACAACGGTAGCCTGCATCTTCGGACCCGCCAGGCCATCGCCCGACTTTACCTCACACGTGCAGCAATCAAGCTTATGGCCATTTTGAACATCCTCGAATTTCCGGACCCGCGTCTGCGCACTATCGCCAAACCTGTGGCTGTAGTGGACGACGAAGTGCGTCAGCTGGTCGATGACATGTTTGAAACAATGTATGAAGCGCCGGGCATCGGCCTTGCCGCGACCCAGGTCAACGTGCACAAACGTATCGTCGTGATGGACCTTTCCGAAGACCGCACCGAACCGCGGGTGTTCATCAACCCCGAGTTCGAATCGCTGACCGACGAAATGGAGCAATACCAGGAAGGCTGCCTCTCGGTGCCGGGTTTCTACGAAAACGTCGACCGCCCGCAGAAGGTCAAGATCAAGGCTCTGGACCGCGACGGCAAGCCTTACGAACTGATCGCCGAAGGCTTGCTCGCCGTGTGCATCCAGCACGAATGCGACCACCTCAACGGCAAGTTGTTCGTCGATTACCTGTCCACGCTCAAACGCGACCGGATCAAGAAGAAACTGGAAAAGCAGCACCGCCAGAACGCTTGATGCCCCTCTCCAAAGGCTTGCTGCGGCAAGCCTTTTTCTTTTTATGAGACTCCCCCATGACTGAGCCACTGCGCATCGTTTTTGCCGGCACCCCGGAATTCGCCGCCGAACACCTCAAGGCCCTGCTGGACAGCGCTTACGAGATCGTTGCGGTCTACACCCAACCGGATCGTCCGGCCGGTCGTGGGCAAAAACTGATGCCGAGCCCGGTCAAACAGCTCGCCCTGGAAAACAATATCCAGGTGTTGCAGCCGCCGACCCTGCGCAATGCTGACGCTCAGGCCGAGCTCGCTGCGCTGAAACCGGATTTGATGGTGGTGGTGGCCTACGGCCTGATCCTGCCGCAAGCGGTGCTGGATATTCCGCGCCTGGGTTGCATCAACAGTCACGCCTCGCTGCTGCCGCGCTGGCGCGGTGCGGCGCCGATCCAGCGCGCCGTGGAAGCGGGCGACGCCGAGAGCGGCGTGACCGTGATGCGCATGGAAGCCGGCCTCGATACCGGGCCGATGCTGCTTAAAGTCGTGACCCCGATCAGCGCCGAAGACACCGGCGGCAGCCTCCACGATCGCTTGGCCGAAATGGGCCCGCCCGCCGTGGTTCAAGCGATTGCCGGTCTGGCCGCCGGCACCCTGGAAGGCGAAGTGCAGAACGACGAGCTCGCCACCTACGCGCACAAACTGAACAAGGACGAAGCACGCATCGACTGGAGCCGCCCAGCCATCGAGCTGGAACGTCTGGTCCGAGCTTTCAATCCATGGCCGATCACCCACAGCACGCTCAACGGCGAAGCGCTGAAAGTGCTGGCGGCGACACTGGCCGAAGGCAAAGGCGCACCGGGCACCATTCTCGACGCCAGCAAGGACGGTCTGCTCGTCGCCTGTGGCGAACAGGCGCTGTGTCTGACCCGCCTGCAATTGCCCGGCGGCAAGGCGCTGAACTTCAGCGATCTGTTCAACAGCCGTCGTGAGAAATTCGCCACCGGCACCGTGCTGGGTACAGCGGTGGGTGCGCAATGAACCCGCGTCTGGCCGCCGCCAAGGCACTCGCTGCTGTCCTCAGCGGCAAGGCTTCGCTCAACAGCTCCCTGCCGACGCAACTGGACAAGGTCGAGGACCGCGATCGCGGTTTCACCCAGGACCTGGCGTTCGGCACCGCCCGTTGGCAGCCACGTTTGTCGGCGCTGGCGGAAAAACTGCTGCAGAAACCGTTCAAGGCAGCGGACGCCGATGTCGAGGCTTTGTTGCTGGTTGGTCTCTATCAACTGCTCTACACCCGCGTCCCGCCGCACGCCGCGATCGGCGAAACTGTCGGTTGCGCCGACAAGCTGAAAAAGCCGTGGGCCAAAGGCTTGCTCAACGCCGTGCTGCGCAATGCCCAGCGCGAACATGAGGCGATCTTCGCCGAACTGGAGCGCGATCCGGTGGTGCGCACCGCCCACCCGCGCTGGCTACAAAAATCCCTGAAGGCCTTCTGGCCTGAGCAATGGGAAGCGATTTGCGAGGCCAACAACGCGCATCCGCCGATGATCCTGCGGGTCAACCGCCGTCATCACAGCCGTGACGCCTACCTGGGTCTGCTGACTGAAGCGGGTATCGCCGCGCAGCCGTGCACTTTCAGCCGCGACGGTATCGTGCTGGAGGCCGCCGCCGACGTGCGCAGCCTGCCGGGCTTCGCCGAAGGCTGGATCAGCGTGCAAGACGAAGCCGCACAACTGGCCGCCGACCTGCTCGACCTCGCACCGGGCCAACGGGTGCTGGACGCCTGCTGTGCACCGGGCGGCAAGACGTGCCACATCCTCGAAGCCGAACCGGCACTGGCCGGCGTGGTGGCGGTGGATCTGGAAGCCAAACGTCTGGTGCGAGTGAAGGAAAACCTTGAGCGTCTCGGCCTGAACGCCAAACTGATCGCCGCCGACGGTCGCGACACGGCAGCCTGGTGGGACGGCAAACCGTTCCAGCGCATCCTGCTCGACGCTCCATGCTCGGCAACCGGCGTGATCCGCCGCCATCCGGACATCAAGCTGACCCGCCAGGCCGACGACATCCCAGCCCTCGCGCAACTGCAAGGCGAGTTGCTCGACGCGATGTGGAAAACCCTCGAAGTGGGCGGCATCCTGCTCTACGCCACCTGCTCGGCCTTGCCGACCGAAAATACCGAAGTCATCGGCGCGTTTCTTGAGCGCACGCCGGGCGCCCGGGAGCTGGATCTGGCTACCACCGCCGGAATCAAACAGCCTCATGGTCGCCAATTGCTGGCCCAACAGGGCGGGCATGACGGGTTCTATTACGCCAAGCTGATCAAGATCGCTGCCGCGCGCGGCTAAACGGATTCAATGGAGTGACTGGATGAAAATCATCATCCTCGGTGCGGGACAGGTCGGCGGTTCGCTGGCTGAACATCTGGCCAGCGAGGCCAACGACATCACGGTGGTCGACACTGACGGCGACCGCCTGCGCGATCTTGGCGACCGCCTCGACATCCGTACCGTGCAGGGCCGTGGCTCGTTGCCGAACATTCTGCGTCAGGCCGGTGCCGACGACGCCGACATGCTGGTGGCGGTGACCAACAGCGACGAAACCAACATGGTCGCCTGCCAGGTTGCTCACACCCTGTTCCACACCCCGACCAAGATTGCCCGGGTGCGCGAAGCGTCGTACCTCACCCGCGAGGAGCAACTGTTCCAGAACGAGGCGATTCCGGTCGACGTGCTGATCAGTCCCGAGCAGGTGGTGACCAACTACATCAAGCGTCTGATCCAGCACCCCGGCGCCTTGCAGGTGATCGATTTCGCCGAAGGCCAGGCGCAACTGGTCGCGGTGCGCGCCTACTACGGCGGGCCGCTGGTCGGTCAGCAACTGCGCCAGTTGCGCGAACACATGCCGAATGTGGAAACCCGAGTGGCCGCGATTTTCCGCCGCGACCGACCGATTCTTCCCCAGGGCGACACGGTGATCGAGGCAGACGACGAAGTCTTCTTCATCGCCGCCCGTGCGAACATTCGCGCAGTGATGAGCGAAATGCGCCGTCTCGACGAAAGCTACAAACGCATCGTCATCGCCGGTGGCGGGCAGATCGGCGAACGGCTGGCCGAGGCCATCGAAAGCCGCTACCAGGTGAAGATCATCGAGATGAACCCGGCGCGCTGCCGCTACCTCTCCGACACCCTCGACAGCACCGTGGTGCTGCAGGGCAGCGCGTCGGATCGCGACTTGCTGCTGGAAGAGAACATCGCCGACGCAGACATCTTCCTTGCCCTGACCAACGATGACGAAGCCAACATCATGTCGTCGCTGCTGGCCAAGCGTCTGGGCGCGAAGAAGGTGATGACGATCATCAACAACCCGGCCTACGTCGACCTGATCCAGGGCGGTGACATCGACATCGCCATCAGCCCGCAACTGGCGACCATCGGCACCTTGCTGGCCCACGTGCGGCGTGGCGATATCGTCAGCGTGCACTCATTGCGTCGGGGCGCGGCGGAAGCCATCGAAGCGGTGGCTCATGGCGATTCGAAGTCGAGCAAGGTCATCGGCAAGGCCATCGAAAACATCGCGCTGCCACCGGGAACCACCATCGGCGCGATCATCCGCGATGAAGAAGTGATCATTGCCCACGACGACACGGTGATCGCCGCCGGCGACCACGTGATCCTGTTCCTTGTGGATAAAAAGCATATTCGCGATGTGGAGAAGCTGTTCCACGTGGGCTTGAGTTTCTTCTGATCGACCGAGAGGCGAAACCGATGATCGAATCCCTGGAAAAAATGCTCGCCAAGGGTGTGGATAACTCATTGCTGCGCTTCGGCCTGGGCAAGGGTTATCTGGATCTGGGAGAAAACGCGAAGGCGGCCGAGCATTTCCAGCGGTGTGTCGGCTTCGATCCGAAGTATTCGGCAGCGTGGAAACTTTTGGGCAAGGCGCAACTGGCGCTGGGTGACCTGACGGCTGCGCGGCAGGCGTGGGAGCAGGGTCTGGAAGCGGCCCGGGCCCATGGTGACAAGCAGGCCGAGAAGGAAATGACGGTGTTTCTGAAGAAGCTCGATCGGCAGAAACCGTGACGGCTGTGGATAACCCTTATCGTCGGATTATCCACAATTGCACATCGCCGATCAGTACCAGCGCGCCTCACCCGGCGGACGCTTCTTGAAGCGCTTCATGCTCCACATGTACTGGCTCGGGTAAGCCGCCACGTAACGCTCGACGACTTTACTCATCGCTGCGCAGGAGGTTTCGGTGTCGGTGCTGTACATCGCTTCCGGCGCCGCTTCCAGGATCACCTTGTAGCCGGAACCGTCCGGCAGACGCAGGGCATGCAGGAACACCCCGACGGCTTTGCCGCCGGCGAGCATGTTCGGCACGAACTTGCTGGTCAGGGCCTGGGTGGCGAAGAACGGCACGAAGATCCCGGCGGATTCGGCCGGCTCCGGGTCCGCGGGAATCCCCACCTGACCGCCCTTGCGCACTTCCTTGATGACACTGAGGATGCCTTCCTTGGTCGACGCGGCGACTTTGTTGCCCAGTTGCACCCGCTGCTTGCGCAGCAATTCATCCACAGCCTTGAGCTTCGGCGGCCGGTAGAAAATGATCGGTTTGCACTGACTGCAATAGAAGTGGTTGAGCACTTCCCAGTTGCCCAGGTGGCTGGTGATGCCGACCACGCCCTTGCCCGAGGCCAGCGCTTCTTTCAGCACCTCGAGGCCTTCGACTTCGCGCACCAGGTCAATGGAACGCTGGGCCGGCCAGATCCAGGCGCAGGCGCTTTCGGTCAGGGACTTGCCGATGTCTTTCAGGGTCTGGCCGACCAGACGCTCGCGTTCGGCCGGGTCCATCTGTGGAAAACATTTGGCGAGGTTGATCCGCACCACATCGCGGGAACGGTTGGGGGTTTTCCACATGATCCAGCCGATCGCCGAACCCACGGCCTGCACGGCCCGCCACGGAAGCAGGGCAAACAGCCGCAGAGCGCCAACCAGCATGGCGCCTTTAAACTTTTCCACAGGTCACTCCTGATCTTGTGCTGTGCGCGAGGCGGCCATTCTAACCGGCGTTGACCAGCTGCGCGTAGCGGTCGCAGTCCTGAGTGTGATCCATGACCATGCCCGAGGCCTGCATCAGCGCGTAGCAGATGGTCGGACCGACGAAGGTGAAACCGGCCTTTTTCAAGCCTTTGCTCATGGCCACGGCTTGCGGGGTGATGGCCGGGACTTCGCTGCGATCCTTGAAATGATTGATCACCGGGCGGTTATCCACAAACGACCAGAGAAACGCCACCGGATCCTCCAGCGCCAGCCACGACTGGGCATTACGCCGGGCGGCATTGAGCTTGAGGCGGTTGCGGATGATCCCCGGATCGAGCATCAATTCATCGATTTCCGCGTCGCTCATCTGCGCCACGCGCTGTACGTCGAAGCCGAACAACACCTCGCGATACCGCTCACGTTTACGCAGCACGGTGATCCACGACAGCCCGGCCTGGAACCCTTCGAGCAAAAGCAACTCGAACAAACCCTGCGCATCGCGTAGCGGCGTACCCCACTCCTGATCGTGGTAAGCCATGTACAGCGGATCTTCGTTGCACCAAAAGCAGCGTGGCATAAGGCTCCAGGGGGTGGAGGTGCGACTGAATCGGGTATACTCCCGCTCTTTAAATCGCAGCCCAAGAAACAGGTGAATTTCGTGAGCCAGCCTACGCCAGCCGTGCGTACCTTCCAAGACTTGATCCTCGCGCTCCAGCAATACTGGGCCGAGCAAGGTTGTGTGGTACTTCAGCCCTACGATATGGAAGTAGGCGCCGGCACTTTCCACACCGCGACATTCCTGCGCGCCATCGGCCCGGAAACCTGGAACGCCGCCTACGTGCAGCCAAGCCGCCGTCCGACTGACGGCCGTTACGGCGAAAACCCAAATCGTCTGCAGCACTACTACCAGTTCCAGGTAGTCCTGAAGCCGAACCCGGACAACTTCCAGGAGCTGTACCTGGGCTCCCTCAAGCATGTCGGCCTGGACCCGCTGGTCCACGACATCCGCTTCGTCGAAGACAACTGGGAATCGCCGACCCTCGGCGCCTGGGGTCTGGGCTGGGAAGTCTGGCTGAACGGCATGGAAGTGACCCAGTTCACTTACTTCCAGCAGGCGGGCGGCATCGAGTGCTACCCGGTGACCGGCGAGATCACCTACGGTCTGGAGCGTCTGGCCATGTACCTGCAGGGCGTGGACTCGGTCTACGACCTGGTCTGGGCTGACGGTCCGTTCGGCAAAGTGACCTACGGCGACGTGTTCCACCAGAACGAAGTGGAGCAGTCCACCTACAACTTCGAACACGCCAACGTCGACAAGCTGTTCGAGCTGTTCGACTTCTATGAAAGCGAAGCCAAGCGCCTGATCGAACTCGACCAGCCGCTGCCGTTGCCAAGCTACGAAATGGTCCTGAAGGCCTCGCACACCTTCAACCTGCTGGATGCGCGCCGGGCGATCTCGGTGACTGCGCGTCAGCAATACATTCTGCGCGTTCGCACCCTGGCGCGCTCCGTCGCCCAAGCCTACCTGCTGGCCCGCGCCAAGCTGGGCTTCCCGATGGCAACCCCGGACCTGCGTGACGAAGTACTGGCCAAGCTGGAGGCTGCACAATGAGTGCTCAAGATTTTCTGGTTGAACTGGGCACCGAAGAACTGCCACCCAAAGCCCTGAACACCCTGGCCGAAGCGTTCCTGGCCGGTATCGACAAGGGCCTGCAAGCTGCCGGCCTGAATTATGAGAGCAAAACCGTCTACGCCGCGCCGCGTCGTCTGGCTGTGCTGATCACCGCGCTGGCCACCCAGCAGCCGGATCGCAGCATCAACCTCGACGGCCCGCCACGTCAGGCTGCGTTCGATGCCGACGGCAACCCGACTCAAGCGGCACTGGGCTTCGCCAAGAAGTGCGGCGTCGAGCTGAGCGAAATCGACCAGAGCGGTCCGAAACTGCGCTACAGCCAGAACATCGCCGGCAAGCCGACCGCCAGCCTGCTGCCGACCATCGTCGAAGACTCGCTGAACGACCTGCCGATCCCGAAACGCATGCGCTGGGGTGCGCGCAAGGAAGAGTTCGTACGTCCGACCCAATGGCTGGTGATGCTGCTCGGCGACCAGATCATCGACTGCACGATTCTCGCGCAGAAGGCTGGCCGTGAATCCCGTGGCCACCGCTTCCACCACCCGCAAAGCGTGCGCATCGGTTCGCCGTCGAGCTACCTGGCCGACCTGCGTGCCGCCTACGTGCTGGCCGATGCCAACGAGCGTCGCGAAATCATCAGCAAACGCACCGAAGAACTGGCGACCCGTCAGGAAGGCACTGCGATCGTGCCGCCGGCGCTGCTCGACGAAGTGACCGCGCTGGTCGAGTGGCCAGTGCCGCTGGTGTGCTCGTTCGAGGAACGTTTCCTCGACGTGCCGCAGGAAGCACTGATCACCACCATGCAGGACAACCAGAAGTACTTCTGCCTGCTGGATGCCGACGGCAAGTTGCTGCCACGGTTCATCACCGTGGCCAACATCGAATCCAAAGACCCGCAGCAGATCATCGCCGGTAACGAGAAAGTGGTTCGCCCACGCCTCACCGACGCCGAGTTCTTCTTCAAGCAGGACAAGAAGCAGAAGCTCGAAGCCTTCAACGATCGCCTGCAGAACGTGGTGTTCCAGGAAAAACTCGGCAGCGTCTACGACAAGGCCGAGCGGGTGTCGAAACTGGCCGCGTACATCGCCGCACGCATCGGCGGCAACGCTTCGTGGGCTGCCCGCGCAGGCCTGCTGTCCAAGTGCGACCTGGCCACCGAAATGGTCGGCGAGTTCCCGGAGATGCAAGGTGTCGCCGGCTACTACTACGCGCTCAATGACGGCGAGCCGGAAGACGTCGCCCTGGCGCTGAACGAGCAATACATGCCACGCGGTGCCGGCGCTGAACTGCCAGCCACCCTGACCGGTGCGGCCGTGGCCATCGCCGACAAGCTCGACACCCTGGTCGGCATCTTCGGCATCGGCATGCTGCCGACCGGCAGCAAAGACCCGTATGCCCTGCGCCGTGCGGCACTGGGCGTGCTGCGGATCCTGATCGAGAAACAACTGGATCTGGACCTGAACGATGCCGTGGCGTTCGCCGTGAATGCGTTCGGTGCCAAGGTCAAGGCTGCCGGCCTGAACGACGCGGTGCTGGAGTTCATCTTCGACCGTCTGCGTGCGCGTTACGAAGACGAAGGCGTGGATGTCGCCACCTACCTGTCGGTACGTGCCCTGAAGCCGGGTTCGGCGCTGGACTTCGACCAACGTGTGCAAGCGGTGCAGGCCTTCCGCAAACTGCCGGAAGCGGCAGCGCTGGCGGCGGTGAACAAGCGTGTGTCGAACCTGCTGAGCAAGGTGGAAGGCTCGGTGCCGACCGAAGTCCAGGCCAAGTACTTCGACAACGCCAACGAGTTCTCGCTGTACTCGGCGATCCAGCAAGCGGACCAGGCTGTACAGCCAATGGCCGCGGCGCGTCAGTACAACGAATCGCTGGCACGCCTGGCCGCCCTGCGCGAGCCGGTGGACGCGTTCTTCGACGCGGTGATGGTCAATGCCGAAGACGCCAACGTACGAGCCAACCGTTACGCGCTGCTGGCGCGTCTGCGTGGCCTGTTCCTGGGCGTTGCCGACATTTCGCTGCTGGGTTGAGGGACTGCTGTTGAAACTGCTGATTCTCGATCGGGACGGAGTGATCAATTACGACTCCGACGCTTACATCAAGTCGGTGGAGGAGTGGATTCCGCTGCCCGGCTCGATCGAAGCGATTGCGCAGTTGAGCAAGGCCGGCTGGACGGTGGCGGTCGCCACCAACCAGTCGGGCATTGCTCGCGGCTACTACGACCTCGCCACCCTCGATGCCATGCACGCGCGCCTGCGCGAACTGGTGGCGGAGCAGGGCGGTGAAGTCGGGCTGATCGTGTATTGCCCGCATGGGCCGGACGAGGGTTGCGACTGCCGCAAGCCGAAACCGGGGATGTTGAGAACCATCGCGCAGCATTACGACGTCGCGCTGACGAATGTCTGGTTCGTCGGCGACAGCCTTGGTGACCTGGAGGCCGCCAAAGCCGTCGATTCACAGCCCGTTTTGGTAAAGACCGGGAAAGGCGAAAAGACTCAGGCCAAGACCTTGCCGGTGGGCACCCTGATTTTTGACGATCTCGCGGCGATTGCCGCAGAACTTATCCACAACTAGAGTGCTTCTGAAGTTCCTGACCAGGGATTGATCGGGAGTGCGCTTGAACAGTCGGGCATTGCCCGTAACGGTAAACGTCGCCATGTCGATACTGCAGGCCATCAGAATCTTCCTCTTTTACCTGCTGCTGGGCACCACCGCTCTGCTGTGGTGCAGCCTGAGCTTTTTTATCGCGCCCTTTCTGTCGTTCAAGGCGCGCTATCGTTTCATCAACGTGTACTGGTGCCGCTGCGCCTTGTGGTTGACCAAGGTGTTTCTCGGTATCCGTTACGAAGTCAAAGGCGCGGAAAACGTGCCTGACCGGCCGTGCGTGATTCAATCGAACCACCAGAGCACGTGGGAGACGTTTTTTCTCTCCGCTTATTTCTCGCCCTTGAGCCAGGTGCTCAAGCGCGAACTGCTGTACGTGCCGTTCTTCGGCTGGGCCATGGCCATGCTGCGGCCGATCGCGATTGACCGCGACAACCCGAAAGCCGCCCTCAAGCAGGTGGCGGCGAAAGGTGACGAGCTGCTCAAGGACGATGTCTGGGTGCTGATCTTCCCGGAAGGCACTCGCGTTCCCCACGGCACCATCGGCAAGTTCTCCCGCAGTGGCAGCGCATTGGCGGTGAATGCAGCGCTTCCGGTACTGCCGATTGCACACAATGCCGGCAAGTTCTGGCCGAAAATCGGCTGGGGCAAAAAGTCCGGTGTGATCACCGTGGTGATTGGTGAGCCTATGTACGCCGAGGGCAGTGGACCTCGCGCCATCGCCGATCTGAATGATCGGGTGCAGGCGTGGAACGAGAAGACACAACGGGAAATGGGCTCGCTGCCCCCGGCTCCTGAGGCACCGGCTGCGAACGATCAGATCGCTGTCTGAGATTTGTGGATAACCTGTGTACGGTTTGTTCGCAAAGCGCCGAATCATCAAACTAAGTGACTGATTTATTTATATATTTCCGAATCTGATAAAACACCGTAAAAGGTGCATAAGTTTTTTTCGGAAGTAAGGAAACCGGCTGATATAGCCGGTTTTTTTATGCCTGCTCTTCAGCGATCAGCGGCAGCTCCAGACGGAACGTCGTGCCTCGATCAACCACGCTCACGCATTCGATCCGGCCACCATGGTGATCGACCACGGCTTTGACCATCGACAACCCCAGGCCCACGCCGTCGATACCTTGTGCAGAAGAAAAGCGCCGGTACTGGCTGAACAGATCGGGCAGTTCCTCTGCAGCGATGCCTTTGCCTTGATCAATCAGTTCACAACGCAGCCAGTCGTCGTGGCAGCTGACACGCAGATCGACGGTTGAACCGGCCGGGCTGTACTTGATTGCATTTTCCAGCAGGTTGAACAGCGCGCGGGTCAGCAAGCCCTGATCGGCCATGATCAGGCGCTCGTGTGATTGTTCGTCCATGTCGCTCGAGAGCTCGATGAGCTTTTGCTGAGCGATCGGCAACGCCTGATCCAGCACGTCCATGACCAGCATCCCGAACAGGCTCGGTTGAAACTGATAGGCCTCGGACTCGGCCCGGGCCAACAGAACGAAGCCGTCGGTGAGTTCCAGCGCCCGACGTACCTGGCGCTCAATCTGTTCGAACAGCGGTGAATCCGTTCCCATCTGATGCCGGTGTACCTCGAGCAGGGCAAGAATCGCCGAATGAGGAGCGCGCAGGTCGTGGGACAGAAAGCGCAACAGCACGCCACGCTGTTCCTCGGCGGCGCGTTCGGCGCTCAGGTCAGTGAGACTCAGCAGCCAGCCAATCGGTATGTCGCCATCCACTGGCAACAACGCGGCGCGTTCCAGACGCAGGCTACGTTCCTTGTGGTCACGAAACTCCAGCAGAGGCAGCTCGGATAGTGGCGGGCGCGGCTCTGTGGACAACTCCGGATAGCCCAGGCTCGCCAGTTGATCGAGCACATCCTCGCCCACCAGAGTGTGATCGAACAGGTTCCGGGCCTTGCGATTGCCCAACAGGACCTGTCCTCGAGGATCGCTGATCAGCGTTGCGACCGGCAGATATTCCAGCCCGTCGGCAATGAATCGGCGGGTATCGCGGGTTCGGCTCATGGCTTGCTCAAGCGCCATGATCTGCCCCTGCAAGCGGTCGGCGCTGGGAAACTGCGCCCGACGTCGTTCGGGAAAGACTTTCGGTTCACTGTCCAGCCGCGCCAACTCCCAGCCGAAGTAGGTGAGCACCACACTCAAGCGACGCCAGTTCCAGATCAGATAGCCGAACAGCATGCCCAGCGCCGCAGGCGTGGGTGACCACCAACGCCGCGTTTCAGCCAGGCCTGCACTGGTCAGCAGCACGCAGGCAATCCCGCCCAATGTCAGCCATAACGCCAGTCGCGGGCGCCACAGCAGCAACCCAAGTACGCACGCAACCATGGCTACCGAAAGTCCTGCGCCCATCAACGGCACCGGGTCATGCAAATTGATCTGCGCACGCCAGGAAAGCAGTGCAGTCAGCGGCAACAGCACTAGACTTATCCACACCCACTCGCGCACCAGTTGCCGGAACAACCGCTGAACCTGGCTGGGTACGCGGCTTTCGTGTCGGCGCTGGTTATTCATGGGAAACAGGGCAGGGCAGGTTGAATGGTTTCATAGGCGGCCGGTCTGAGGACGTAGACCCGAAGAATCATAGCGGCTCACTCCAAGGCGTGCCGCTTACTTTCACTGCATGGAGTGAGCCGATCCGGTCGGCACACCACCCGAGCGACAAGGAACCACCGCGTATGCGCGTTGCGATACTGGACGATGAACCCGCCGAACTGCGCCGGGTCGAGCAGACCCTGCAACAAATGGCCGAGGCCGGAGGACAGCCCTGGTCACTGCACAGCTTCGAAAGCGGTGAAGACCTGCTGCGTCAGTTGCGTCGAGAAACCTTCGACCTGCTGATCCTCGACTGGCAATTGCCCGACCTGACCGGCCTGGCGCTGCTGCGCTGGACCCGCGAACACATGGAAGCGCCGCCAGCGGCCATCATGCTGACCAGCCGCGATGGTGAGAGCGATATCGTCCAGGCCCTGAATGCCGGGGCCGACGATTACGTCAGCAAGCCGTTTCGGCCCAATGAATTGAAAGCCCGGGTTGCAGCGGTACTGCGTCGGCACAGCCTGCAACGTAACGCCGCGGCCGACGTCCTGCGTTTCAATGACCTGGTGTTCGACGACGCCGAGCTGACTGTCACCCGCGACGGGAAACCGATTGTCATGACCGAGCGCGAGTATCGACTCGCTCACTGCCTGTTCAGCAATCTTGGCCGACCGCTTTCACGGGATTACCTGTACGAACGATTCTGGCCCCACGAAGAAATGTCCACGTCGCGACCGCTGGACACGCATATCTATCGCCTGCGCAACAAGCTCGGGCTGACGGCGGATCGGGGTTGGCAGTTACTGACGATTTATGGGTATGGGTATCGTTTGGAGAGTGTGGCGGCAGGCGAGTGAATCGCAGGCAATAAAAAAGGCCAACGCTGGTGCGTTGGCCTTTTCGTTGGTGCTGACCAGGATCAGAAATCCAGGTTGGACACCGCCAGAGCGTTGCTCTCGATGAAGTCACGGCGAGGTTCGACCGCATCACCCATCAGGGTGTTGAAGATCTGGTCTGCGCCAATGGCGTCTTCGATGGTGACTTTCAGCATGCGGCGCACGCTTGGGTCCATGGTGGTTTCCCACAGCTGATCCGGGTTCATTTCGCCCAGACCTTTGTATCGCTGAATGGTGTGGCGCTTGGTGCTTTCGGCCATCAGCCAGTCCAGGGCTTCCTTGAACTCAGTGACCGCTTTTTTACGCTCGCCACGCTGGATGTATGCGCCTTCATCAAGAAGGGTGCTCAGTTGAGCGCCGAGGGTGACGACGGTCTTGTAGTCGTTGCTGCCGAAGAAGTCGCGGTTAAAGGTGACATAGTTCGACAGACCGTGGGAGATCAGTTCGACCTCTGGCAGCCAAACGCCACGTTCACGATCTTCACGCAGGCTGGCCTTGTAGACCAGGCCCGACTTCTCGACGGTGCGCAGACGGACTTCGTACTGGGCCAGCCAGTCCTGCATCTTCGCGTGGTCGCCGAGCATTTCCAGGCTGACGGCCGGCAGGTAGATGAAGTGCTCGGTCAGCTCCTGCGGGTACAGGCGCGACAGACGCTTGAGGGTCTTCATCACCATGCGGAAGTCGTTCACCAGACGTTCCAGCGCTTCGCCGGAAATGCCCGGGGCGTCTTCGTTCAGGTGCAGGCTCGCATCTTCCAGGGCCGACTGCGTCATGTACTCTTCCATGGCGTCGTCGTCTTTGATGTATTGCTCTTGCTTGCCTTTCTTGACCTTGTACAGCGGCGGCTGGGCGATGTAGATGTAGCCACGCTCGATCAGCTCAGGCAACTGACGGAAGAAGAAGGTCAGCAGCAGGGTACGGATGTGCGAACCGTCGACGTCAGCATCGGTCATGATGATGATGTTGTGATAGCGCAGCTTGTCGATGTTGTACTCTTCGCGACCGATACCGCAGCCCAGCGCGGTGATCAGGGTGCCCACTTCCTGGGACGAGATCATCTTGTCGAAACGGGCTTTCTCGACGTTGAGGATCTTGCCCTTCAGCGGCAGGATGGCCTGGGTCTTGCGGTTACGTCCCTGCTTGGCAGAGCCGCCCGCGGAGTCACCTTCCACGAGGTACAGTTCGGACAGCGCCGGGTCTTTTTCCTGGCAGTCAGCGAGCTTGCCCGGCAGGCCGGCGATGTCCAGCGCGCCTTTGCGGCGGGTCATCTCACGGGCCTTGCGCGCTGCTTCACGGGCACGAGCAGCGTCGATCATCTTGCCGACGACCAGTTTGGCTTCGTTCGGGTTTTCCAGCAGGAAGTCGGAGAAGTACTTGCCCATTTCCTGTTCGACCGCGGTCTTCACTTCGGAAGAAACCAGCTTGTCTTTGGTCTGGGAGCTGAACTTCGGATCCGGCACCTTCACCGAGATGATCGCGGTCAGGCCTTCACGGGCATCGTCACCGGTGGTGGCGACTTTGTGCTTCTTCGCCAGGCCTTCCTGCTCGATGTAGTTGTTCAGGTTACGCGTCAGTGCCGAGCGGAAGCCCACCAGGTGAGTGCCACCGTCGCGCTGCGGAATGTTGTTGGTGAAGCACAACAGGTTCTCGTTGAAGCTGTCGTTCCACTGCAGGGCGATTTCCACGCCGATGCCGTCTTCACGCTGGATGTTGAAGTGGAACACCTGGTTGACCGCAGTCTTGTTGGTGTTCAGGTATTCAACGAACGCACGCAGGCCGCCTTCGTACTTGAACAGTTCTTCCTTGCCGCTGCGCTCGTCCTTGAGGACGATGCCTACACCGGAGTTGAGGAAAGACAGTTCACGAATGCGCTTGGCCAGGATATCCCAGCTGAAGTGAATGTTCTTGAAGGTTTCGCTGGAAGCCTTGAAGTGAATCTGGGTGCCAGTGGTTTCGCTGTCGCCAACGATCGCCATCGGTGCCTGAGGCACGCCGTGGACGTAGGTCTGTTCCCAGATCTTGCCGCTGCGGCGCACGGTCAGGACCAGTTCTTCAGACAGCGCGTTCACGACCGAAACACCTACACCGTGCAGACCACCGGATACCTTGTAGGAGTTGTCGTCAAACTTACCGCCGGCGTGGAGGACGGTCATGATGACCTCGGCGGCGGAAACGCCTTCCTCTTTGTGCACGTCTACCGGGATGCCACGACCGTTGTCTTTAACGGTGATGGACTCATCCGGGTGGATGATGATGCTGATGTCGTCGCAGTGGCCGGCGAGGGCTTCGTCGATCGAGTTGTCGACCACCTCGAACACCATGTGGTGCAGACCGCTGCCATCGTCGGTGTCACCAATGTACATACCGGGACGTTTGCGCACGGCATCCAGGCCTTTCAGCACTTTAATGCTCGATGAGTCGTACGTATTTTCTTCGCTCAATGCCTTCACTCCCGATGGTCGTGGGTCTGGGTGATACGGCCCTGTTCCACGTGGAACAGAGCGACTGGCGTTTCCGTCTGCCAGCCTTCCCTCAATAATTCGTGATCTACACAGGTGATAAAAACCTGGCAGCGTAAGTCTTCCAGCAAACGGCACAGCGCGCGACGGTGGCTCTCGTCCAGTTCGGACGGCAAGTCATCCACCAGATAAATACACTGGCCGCGTCGGGCCTGGCTCACCAGATGCCCCTGGGCAATCCGCAATGCACAGACCACCAACTTCTGCTGCCCCCGGGACAAGATGTCCGCGGCGTTGTGTGCGCCCAATCTAAGACGCAAGTCAGCCCGTTGTGGCCCAGCCTGGGTATGACCCATCTGCTGGTCCCGTTGCACGGATCCGGCGAGTACAGCGCTCAATTCCCGGTCTTTGTCCCAGCCTCGGTAATAGCTGAGCGTCAAACCTTCGAGCTCAACCAGTTCGCTCAAGGTTTGTTCAAAGACTGGTTTCAAGGCTTTGATGTAAGCGCGGCGGTATTCATCGATTTCAGCGCTGGCCTGGCACAGTTCCCTGTCCCAAACCGCTTGCGAAACGGCGTCAAGTGTACCATGCCGCAGCCAGGAGTTTCTCTGGCGCAAGGCCTTCTGCAAACGCTGCCAGGTGGCCATGAACCGCGGTTCAACGTGGAACACGCCCCAGTCGAGGAACTGCCGGCGAATCTTCGGCGCCCCCTCCAGCAGGCGAAAGCTATCGGGGTTGATCAACTGCAGAGGCAGGATCTCCGCCAGTTGTGCCGCACTGCGTGCATTCTGACCGTCAATGCGAATCTGGAACTCGCCCTGACGATCGCGGGATATCCCCAATGCACTATGGCCACCCTCGGCAAGTTCAACCTGACCGAACACGGTGCAGGCGAGTTGCTCGTACTGGATGACCGGCAACAACCGCGTGCTACGAAACGAACGGGCAAGCCCCAGCAGGTGAATGGCTTCCAGAACACTGGTTTTGCCGCTGCCGTTGGCGCCGTAAAGAATGTTGATTCGGGGGGAGGGGGAGAAGGTCACCGGGTGCAGATTGCGCACCGCGGTGACCGAGACGCGACTTAGCGACATCCAGAATCAGCTGATTACAGACGCATCGGCATGACAACGTAAGCCGAATCGTCATTGTCGGACTCTTGCACCAGCGCACTGCTGTTGGAGTCGGACAGGATCAGACGAACCTGCTCGGTGGTCATCACGCCCAGCACGTCCAGCAGATAGCTGACGTTGAAGCCGATTTCCAGGGAGCCGCCGTTGTATTCCACGCCTACTTCTTCTTCCGCTTCTTCCTGCTCCGGGTTGTTGGCCTGGATCTTCAACTGACCGCTGGCCAGTTGCAGACGGATACCGCGGTACTTCTCGTTGGACAGAATCGCGGTACGGCTGAACGCTTCACGCAGCGCCTGACGATCGCCCAGTACCAGCTTGTCGCCACCTTTTGGCAGAACGCGCTCGTAGTCCGGGAACTTGCCGTCGACCAGTTTCGAGGTGAAGGTGAATTCGCCGGTGGTCGCACGGATGTGGTGCTGGCCCAGGACGATGCTGACGTTGCCGTCCGGCTCGGTGAGCAGACGTGCCAGTTCGAGAATACCTTTGCGCGGCACGATCACCTGGTGGCGATCCTGCTGGCCGATGTCGGCCTGCATCGAGCACATGGCCAGACGGTGACCGTCGGTAGCCACGGCACGGATCACACCGGTCGACACTTCCAGCAACATGCCGTTGAGGTAGTAACGCACGTCCTGCTGGGCCATGGCGAAACTGGTGCGTTCGATCAGGCGACGCAGCTTGCTCTGTTCCAGACTGGTAGTCAGCGACCCCGGGCCTTCTTCCACAGTCGGGAAGTCGTTGGCCGGCAGCGTCGAGAGGGTGAAGCGGCTACGGCCGGCTTTCACCACCAGCTTCTGCTCGTCGACCTTGATGTCGATCAGCGCATCGTTCGGCAGGCTCTTGCAGATGTCCATCAGCTTGCGCGCCGGCACGGTGATGGAACCTGTTTCAGCCGGCTCCTCGAGTTGCACGCGACCGACCAGCTCGACTTCCAGGTCGGTACCGGTCAGCGACAGTTGTTGGCCATCGACAACCAGCAGCACGTTGGACAGTACCGGCAAGGTCTGTCGGCGCTCGACGACGCCTGCGACCAGTTGCAGGGGTTTCAACAGGGCTTCGCGTTGAATGGTGAAATGCATGGTCTAGTCCCTTGCCTTAATAAGCTGCGCTGGTGTTCATCAAGTGGTCAGTGTACGCAGCAGGTTCTTGTAGTCCTCGCGGATGTCCGCGTCGGATTCCTTAAGTTCGTTGATCTTGCGGCAGGCGTGCAACACGGTCGTGTGGTCGCGGCCGCCAAACACATCGCCGATTTCCGGCAGGCTGTGGTTGGTCAGTTCCTTGGACAATGCCATGGCCACCTGACGCGGACGAGCGACCGAACGCGAGCGGCGTTTGGACAGCAAGTCGGAGATCTTGATCTTGTAGTACTCGGCGACTGTGCGCTGAATGTTATCCACAGAGACCAGTTTGTCCTGCAGCGCCAAGAGGTCTTTCAGGGATTCGCGAATCAACTCGATGGTGATGTCGCGGCCCATGAAGTGCGAGTGGGCGATCACGCGTTTCAGCGCGCCTTCCAGCTCACGGACGTTGGAGCGAATGCGCTGGGCAATGAAGAACGCCGCATCGTGTGGCAACTCGACTTTGGCCTGGTCGGCCTTCTTCATCAAGATCGCTACGCGGGTTTCCAGCTCCGGCGGCTCGACGGCAACCGTCAGGCCCCAGCCGAAGCGGGATTTGAGGCGCTCTTCAAGGCCTTCGATTTCTTTCGGGTAGCGGTCACTGGTGAGAATGACCTGCTGGCCACCTTCAAGCAGGGCGTTGAAGGTGTGGAAAAACTCTTCCTGGGAACGTTCCTTGCGGGCGAAGAACTGAATGTCGTCGATCAGCAGAGCGTCCACCGAACGGTAGAAACGCTTGAACTCGTTGATCGCGTTCAGTTGCAGCGCCTTGACCATGTCAGCCACGAAACGCTCGGAATGCAAGTACACGACCTTGGCATTCGGGTTCTTCTTTAATAGGTGGTTACCCACCGCGTGCATCAAGTGAGTCTTACCAAGACCTACGCCTCCATAAAGGAAGAGCGGGTTGTAGCCGTGCTTCGGGTTGTCTGCCACTTGCCAGGCCGCCGCACGAGCGAGCTGGTTGGATTTACCTTCGACGAAGTTTTCGAAGGTGAAGGTGCGGTTGAGGTAGCTGGTGTGCTTGAGCGCGCCTTCGACCTGCACGGTGCGCTGTTCGGCGCGAACCGGCGCCTGTTGCGAAGCGGCACCAGCCATCGGATCGAAGCTGTCACGGGACGGTTCTTCACTGATTTCTTCGGTTTTCTGCGTCGAACGCTTGGTCGGTGCAGGCGTATGGGCTGGCGCTGGTGCGCTGGCCGGCGCCGCGTTGGCCTGAGCCTGGGACACTTGCGCAGCAGCCAATGGCGCATTCGGTGCGGCACGCGGTGCCGAACTGCGTTTGCTGCCTATTAACAAGGAGAGCGACGGTGCCAGACCGTTGCCGTGCTCATCCAGCAGTTCAAGGACGCGCCCCAGGTACTTTTCGTTGACCCAGTCCAGAACAAAACGGTTCGGTGCGTAGACGCGCAACTCGTCGCCTTCGGCTTCGACCTGTAGTGGACGGATCCAGGTGTTGAATTGTTGGGCAGGCAGCTCTTCGCGCAAAAGCTCCACGCACTGCTGCCAAAGTTCCACTGACACGGATATCCCCTAAGTTGAAAGCCGGTGAGGCAAAAACAAGCGGCCATTGTAGCGGCCAGTCGTCCACTTATCCACATGCAGGTTGCCCGGTGGACATGATTTATCAATGCGTTAAACGAGAAAAAGGCGACCGACGGTGTGTGTATAAGCTCTGTGGATAACCCTATCTGAGCACACTGGACAACTGGGCGCGAAAGTCGGTGGATAACCAGCCTGTGGATAACAACCCTTTCCACACACAGGTTATCCGACAGCGCAGCACAGGCTGAACACGGTTTTCCACTGTAGTTGTCATTCTCTGTACATCGCTTGAAACAAGGCCTTGAGCAAGTTATCCACAGACAGTGGCGTTCCTAGCTTTTACAAGCTTTACAGAAAAGCTTTAAATAATTCCCTTCTTTATTTTTATCTTTGGCAAACCGGGTAATCAGGTCCCGGCAGCTCCGAAGATCTATTTATAAGGAAACGTTGGTTGGAAATTGACCTATTGGCTTGCTTTCTCTAGAATCCCCGGTCTCTTAAAACGGGGGCCATTCCGGCCCGTTGTGGACGAACCAGGTAACACGACATGAAACGTACTTTCCAACCAAGCACTATCAAACGCGCTCGTACCCACGGTTTCCGTGCTCGCATGGCTACCAAGAACGGTCGTGCCGTACTGTCGCGTCGTCGCGCCAAAGGCCGCGCACGTCTGGCAGTTTGATAATCCGGCACTGGAGGTGAGTCAGGACTTCAGTCGGGAAAAGCGTCTGCTTACTCCCCGGCATTTCAAGGCAGTCTTTGACTCCCCTACCGGCAAGGTTCCGGGGAAAAATCTCCTGCTCCTTGCGCGCAACAACGATCTCGATCACCCCCGTCTCGGGCTGGTTATCGGGAAAAAGAGCGTCAAGCTCTCCGTCGAGCGCAATCGCCTCAAACGTCTGATGCGCGAATCGTTTCGCCTGCACCAGGATTCACTGGTCGGCTGGGACATTGTTATCGTCGCGCGCAAAGGTTTGGGTGACGTAGAAAACCCCGAATTGATTCAGCATTTCGGCAAACTCTGGAAGCGTCTGGCACGCAACAAGCCGGTACCAGCAGTCAAAACCGAAACTGTAGGGGTAGACAGTCCAGATGCGTAAACTGGCACTCGTTCCGATCCAGTTTTATCGCTATGCCATTAGTCCCCTGATGGCCAGTCACTGTCGTTTCTACCCCAGTTGTTCTTGCTACGCGTATGAAGCCATCGAAAATCATGGCCTTCTGCGCGGTGGCTGGCTGACCTTTCGTCGTTTAGGTCGCTGTCATCCGTGGAATTCCGGTGGTTATGACCCGGTTCCACCTATCCCTACCTCCCGTTCTTCTTCGATGGCCGAGTAATCATGGATATCAAACGCACGATCCTGATCGTCGCCCTGGCAATCGTGTCCTACGTCATGGTCCTTAAATGGAACCAGGACTACGGCCAGGCTGCCCTGCCGACTCAGAATGTTGCTTCCAGTACGACTACATCCGGTTTGCCGGACACCGCCACTGGCAATAACGCCCCCGCCAGTGACGATATTCCGCGTGCCGCAAGCGATACCAGCGCACCTGCCGAAACGCCGGTCGCCGCCAGCAAGGATCTGATCCAGATCAAGACCGACGTGCTCGATCTGTCGATCGATCCACAAGGTGGTGATGTTGCTCAGTTGACCTTGCCGCTGTATCCACGTCGTCAGGATCGTCCGGACGTTCCGTTCCAGCTGTTCGACAACGGTGGCGAACGTACCTATCTGGCACAGAGCGGTCTGATTGGCACCAACGGTCCGGATGCAAACCCGGCCGGTCGCCCGATCTACTCTTCGGAGAAGAAGACTTATCAACTGGCTGACGGTCAGGACCAACTGATCGTCGACCTGAAATTCAGCAAGGACGGCGTCAATTACATCAAGCGTTTCACTCTGAAACGTGGCCTGTATGACGTGACCGTGACCTATCTGATCGACAACCAGAGCGCTCAGCCTTGGTCCGGTTCGATGTTCGCCCAGCTGAAACGCGACGCCAGCGCCGATCCTTCTTCCACGACTGCTACCGGTACCGCGACCTACCTGGGCGCCGCCCTGTGGACAAGTTCCGAGCCATACAAGAAAGTGTCCATGAAGGACATGGACAAGGCTCAGCTCAAGGAAACCGTCACCGGTGGCTGGGTAGCCTGGCTGCAACACTACTTCGTGACTGCATGGGTTGCTCCGAAGGGCGAAAACAACATCGTCCAGACCCGTAAAGACAGCAAAGGCAACTACATCATCGGTTACACCGGTCCTTCGCTGACCGCTGCACCGGGTGCGAAAGTCGAAACCAGCGCTGTTCTGTACGCCGGTCCGAAAAGCCAGGCGGTGCTGAAAGAGTTGTCCCCTGGTCTGGAATTGACCGTCGACTACGGCATTCTGTGGTTCATTGCCCAGCCAATCTTCTGGCTGCTGCAACATATCCACAGCATCGTCGGCAACTGGGGCTGGTCGATCATCTTCCTGACCATGCTGATCAAAGGGATCTTCTTCCCTCTGTCGGCCGCCAGCTACAAGTCGATGGCCCGCATGCGCGCCGTGGCTCCGAAACTGGCTGCACTGAAAGAGCAACATGGCGATGACCGGCAGAAAATGTCGCAAGCCATGATGGAGCTGTACAAGAAAGAGAAGATCAATCCGCTGGGCGGCTGCTTGCCGATCCTGGTGCAGATGCCGGTTTTCCTTTCCCTGTACTGGGTTCTGCTGGAAAGCGTGGAAATGCGCCAGGCGCCGTTCATGCTGTGGATTACCGACCTGTCGATCAAGGATCCGTTCTTCATCCTGCCGATCATCATGGGCGCGACCATGTTCATCCAGCAGCGTCTGAACCCTACACCTCCGGATCCGATGCAGGCCAAGGTGATGAAAATGATGCCAATCATCTTCACCTTCTTCTTCCTGTGGTTCCCGGCAGGTCTGGTGCTGTACTGGGTTGTGAACAACTGCCTGTCGATTGCCCAACAGTGGTACATCACGCGTAAGATCGAAGCGGCGACGAAAAAAGCCGAGGCGTAACTTACTCTGTGGATAACACCACTCAAAACGCCCCCCTAGTGGGGCGTTTTGCTATCTGCCATTTTTGTTCTGGATACCGGTTTATGAGCGCACCTCGTGAAACCATCGCAGCTGTCGCCACCGCCCAGGGCCGTGGCGGCGTGGGCATCGTTCGAATTTCCGGGCCGCTGGCCAGTGTTGCGGCCAAAGCCATCAGCGGCCGCGAGCTGAAACCGCGGTTTGCCCACTACGGCCCGTTCTTCAGTGACAATCAACAGGTGCTGGATGAAGGCCTGGCGCTGTATTTCCCCGGGCCGAACTCGTTCACTGGCGAAGACGTACTGGAACTGCAGGGCCACGGTGGTCCGATCGTCCTCGACATGTTGCTCAAGCGTTGTCTGGAATTGGGCTGCCGTCTCGCGCGGCCCGGTGAGTTCAGCGAAAGAGCATTCCTTAATGAAAAACTCGACCTGGCCCAGGCCGAGGCCATTGCCGACCTGATCGAAGCCAGTTCTGCACAGGCCGCGAGAAACGCTCTGCGTTCGTTGCAAGGTGCATTTTCCCAACGTGTGCATAACCTCACCGAACAGCTGATCGGTTTGCGGATTTATGTCGAGGCTGCCATCGACTTCCCGGAAGAAGAAATCGACTTCCTCGCCGATGGCCATGTCCTGAGCATGCTCGACAAGGTTCGTAACGAGTTATCCACCGTATTGCGCGAAGCCGGGCAGGGTGCGTTGCTGCGTGACGGCATGACCGTGGTGATTGCCGGTCGTCCGAATGCCGGCAAATCCAGTCTGCTGAATGCACTGGCCGGCCGTGAAGCCGCGATCGTGACCGAAATCGCCGGTACCACTCGGGATATCCTGCGTGAACATATCCACATCGATGGCATGCCGCTGCATGTCGTGGATACCGCAGGTCTGCGTGATACCGATGATCATGTGGAAAAGATCGGCGTTGAACGAGCGTTGAAAGCCATCGGCGAGGCTGATCGAGTACTGCTGGTCGTCGATGCCACGGCGCCTGAGGCCGCTGATCCGTTCGCCCTGTGGCCGGAATTCCTCGAAACCCGACCGGATCCGGCGAAGGTTACATTGATCCGTAACAAGGCCGATCTCACGGGTGAGCCCATTGCCTTGGAAGTCAGTGACGATGGCCATGTGACGATCAGCCTGAGCGCCAAATCTGCGGGAGAGGGTCTGGATCTGCTGCGTGATCACCTCAAGGCTTGCATGGGCTACGAACAAACATCGGAAAGCAGCTTCAGCGCACGCCGCCGGCACCTGGAAGCCCTGCGTCATGCCAGTGATGCCCTGGAACATGGACGTGCCCAACTGACGTTGGCGGGTGCTGGTGAGCTGCTGGCCGAAGACCTGCGTCAGGCCCAACAGTCTCTTGGGGAAATCACCGGCGCCTTCAGTTCAGATGATTTGCTGGGACGAATCTTTTCCAGCTTCTGCATCGGTAAATAACCCTTCCGTTGTCCACAGACAGGTCCGTTCGCGACCTGTCTGTTCTCCCTCCCTCGTATTTCCTTCCTCCAGTGCCGGACAGATTTCTATTCCTGAGTAGATTTTCCGTGTCCGCGATTCCTTCATTCATCCGATTTCTGTGGATTAAGCCCTGTGAATAACTGCCGCTAAGGGCAGTTGATAACAGGGCCTGAAAACTGAACATAACTGCCGCTGTGGATAACCATCTCATTCATCCACAGGCTTACACCGGTTATCCAAGGGCCTCATGGTCACATGGACACAGGGTTTTTAATCTCTGTACACGTTGAAAATAAAGGTCTGTAGAAATCTATCCACAGAAAGCATGGGCAGTAAGAATAAGCTTTAAAACAAAGGTTTTATAAATTTCTCTCTTTTTTATTCTTTTAATCGCGAGTTATCCACAGCTGGTTAAATTTTGTGCAAAGGGTTCTTTAGGAAGGGCGAAGTCCCTATACTTGCCGACCAGGTCCAGAAACCTGATCTCAAACTATTCCTGAATGACCTACTTAAGCAGGCACGAGGTGCGTGGTGGATTTCCCTTCCCGTTTTGAAGTGATCGTCATCGGCGGCGGTCATGCCGGTACCGAGGCAGCACTGGCCTCAGCACGTATGGGTGCAAAAACCCTTTTGCTGACGCACAACGTGGAAACCCTCGGTGCCATGAGCTGCAACCCGGCCATCGGCGGCATTGGCAAAAGCCATCTGGTCAAGGAAATCGATGCCCTCGGCGGCGCGATGGCCATGGCCACCGATCTGGGCGGTATCCAGTTTCGCGTATTGAACAGCCGCAAAGGCCCGGCCGTACGTGCAACCCGTGCGCAAGCCGACCGTATTCTTTACAAGGCCGCTGTCCGCGAAATTCTGGAAAACCAGCCGAACCTGTGGATATTTCAACAAGCCGCTGACGACCTGATCGTCGAGCAGGAACAAGTACGCGGTGTTGTCACCCAAATGGGTCTGCGTTTCTTCGCGGATTCCGTGGTGTTGACCACCGGTACGTTCCTGGGCGGACTTATCCACATCGGTTTGCAGAATTTTTCCGGCGGTCGTGCCGGAGATCCACCGTCGATCGCCCTGGCGCATCGTCTGCGCGAACTGCCGCTGCGCGTAGGTCGCCTGAAAACCGGTACGCCACCGCGTATCGACGGCAAGTCTGTGGATTTCTCGGTGATGACCGAGCAACCAGGCGATACGCCGATCCCGGTGATGTCGTTCATGGGCAACAAGGAACAGCATCCACGGCAAGTCAGTTGCTGGATCACCCACACCAACGCGCGCACCCACGAAATCATTGCCGCGAACCTCGACCGTTCGCCGATGTATTCCGCTGCAGGCGAAATCGAAGGCATCGGCCCGCGTTATTGCCCGTCGATCGAAGACAAGATCCACCGCTTTGCCGACAAGGAAAGCCATCAGGTGTTCATCGAGCCGGAAGGCCTGACCACCCATGAGTTGTATCCGAACGGGATATCCACAAGCCTGCCGTTCGACGTGCAATTGCAGATCGTGCAATCGATCCGCGGCATGGAAAACGCACACATCGTGCGTCCGGGTTATGCGATCGAGTACGACTACTTCGATCCGCGCGACCTGAAGTACAGCCTGGAAACCAAAGTCATCGGCGGTCTGTTCTTCGCTGGCCAGATCAACGGCACCACCGGTTACGAAGAAGCCGGTGCTCAGGGGTTGCTGGCTGGCGCGAACGCTGCACTGCGTGCGAAAGGCAAAGAAGCCTGGTGCCCGCGTCGCGATGAAGCGTACATCGGGGTATTGGTCGACGACCTGATCACCCTCGGTACCCAAGAGCCGTACCGCATGTTCACTTCCCGCGCCGAGTACCGCCTGATCCTGCGTGAGGACAATGCGGACCTGCGTCTGACCGAAAAAGGTCGCGAACTGGGTCTGGTCGATGATGCGCGCTGGGCGGCGTTCTGCAAGAAACGTGAAAGCATCGAACTCGAAGAGCAGCGCCTGAAAAGCACCTGGGTTCGCCCGGGCACTCAGCAGGGCGATGCGATTGCCGAGAAGTTCGGCACGCCGCTGACTCACGAATACAACTTGCTCAATCTCTTGAGCCGTCCGGAAATCGACTACGCTGGTCTGGTCGAAGTGACCGGACTGGGCGCCGAAGATCCACAGGTGGCCGAACAGGTCGAGATCAAGACCAAATACGCCGGTTACATCGACCGTCAACAGGACGAAATCGCCCGTCTGCGCGCCAGCGAAGACACGAAACTGCCTGTGGATATCGATTACACCAACATTTCCGGTCTCTCCAAGGAGATCCAGAGCAAGCTGGGCGCCACGCGTCCCGAGACGCTTGGCCAGGCTTCGCGGATCCCCGGCGTGACCCCGGCAGCGATTTCGCTGTTGATGATTCACTTGAAAAAACGCGGCGCGGGCCGTCAGTTGGAGCAAAGCGCTTGAGTTCTAAGGTCACCTCGCAACACGCCGAAGAGTTATCCACAGGAGCCCGCACGCTCGGTGTCAATCTCACTGAAACCCAGCACGAATTGCTGCTGGGTTATCTGGCCCTGTTGATCAAATGGAACCAGGCCTACAACCTGACCGCCGTTCGCGATCCGGACGAAATGGTGTCCCGTCACTTGCTCGATAGCCTCAGCGTGATGTCGTTCATCGAAAACGGCCGCTGGCTGGATGTCGGCAGCGGCGGCGGCATGCCAGGGATCCCTCTGGCGATCCTGTATCCAGACTCGCAAGTGACCTGCCTGGACAGCAACGGCAAGAAAACCCGCTTCCTGACCCAGGTCAAACTCGAACTCAAACTGGATAACCTGCAAGTTATCCACAGTCGCGTCGAAGCGTTTCAGCCTGCACAGCCGTTCAACGGGATCATTTCCCGGGCGTTCAGCAGCATGGAGAACTTCACCAACTGGACTCGCCACCTCGGCGACGCCGATACGCGCTGGCTGGCAATGAAGGGCGTTCATCCGGCCGATGAGCTGGTAGCATTGCCGGCAGACTTCAAACTCGATAGCGAACACGCCCTGGCCGTACCCGGTTGCCAAGGCCAACGCCATCTGCTGATACTGCGCCGCACGGCATGATTGGGAACACAAGCAAGAATGGCTAAGGTATTCGCGATAGCGAACCAGAAGGGTGGTGTGGGCAAGACCACCACCTGTATCAACCTCGCAGCATCCCTGGTCGCGACCAAGCGCCGGGTGCTGTTGATCGATCTTGATCCACAGGGCAACGCCACCATGGGTAGCGGTGTGGATAAACATGGCCTGGAAAACTCGGTCTACGACCTCCTGATCGGCGAATGCGATCTGGCCCAGGCCATGCATTATTCGGAACACGGCGGTTATCAACTGCTCCCGGCCAACCGCGACCTGACGGCGGCCGAAGTGGTGTTGCTGGAAATGCAGATGAAGGAAAGCCGTCTGCGCAGCGCGCTGGCGCCGATTCGTGAAAACTACGATTACATCCTGATCGACTGCCCGCCGTCGCTGTCGATGCTCACACTGAACGCACTCGTCGCCGCTGACGGGGTCATTATCCCCATGCAGTGCGAGTACTTTGCGCTCGAAGGTCTGAGCGACCTTGTGGATAACATCAAGCGCATCGCCGAACTGCTGAACCCGAACCTGAAAGTCGAAGGCCTGCTGCGGACCATGTACGACCCGCGCCTGAGTCTGATGAACGACGTCTCGGCCCAGCTCAAGGAACACTTTGGCGATCAGCTGTACGACACGGTGATCCCGCGCAACATCCGTCTGGCTGAAGCCCCGAGCTACGGCATGCCGGCGCTGGCCTACGACAAGCAATCGCGTGGCGCGCTGGCCTATCTGGCCCTGGCGGGCGAGATGGTTCGCCGTCAGCGCAAAAATTCACGCATCGCCGCCGCTCAGCCAACTTAAGGAATCCCCATGGCCGTCAAGAAACGAGGTCTCGGACGAGGACTGGATGCACTGCTGAGCGGTCCGACTGTCAGCTCGCTGGAAGAACAAGCGGCGCAGGCCGACAGCCGTGAGTTGCAGCACCTGCCGCTGGACCTGCTGCAGCGCGGCAAGTATCAGCCACGCCGGGACATGGATCCGCAGGCGCTGGAAGAGCTGGCGCAGTCGATCAAGGCCCAGGGCGTAATGCAGCCGATCGTGGTTCGCCCGATTGGTGGTGGTCGTTTTGAAATCATTGCCGGCGAACGTCGCTGGCGCGCCAGTCAGCAGGCCGGCCAGGAAACCATTCCTGCGATGGTCCGCGACGTGCCGGATGAAACGGCGATCGCCATTGCGCTGATCGAGAACATCCAGCGCGAAGACCTGAACCCGATTGAAGAAGCGGTGGCCCTGCAGCGCCTGCAGCAGGAATTCCAGCTTACTCAACAACAGGTTGCCGAGGCTGTGGGTAAGTCCCGCGTCACCGTGGCCAACCTGTTGCGCCTGATTGCGCTGCCGGAAGTGATCAAGACCATGTTGTCCCACGGCGACCTGGAGATGGGTCATGCCCGTGCATTGCTCGGTCTGCCGGACAATCAGCAGGTGGAAGGGGCGCGACATGTTGTCGCACGCGGTCTCACCGTGCGCCAAACTGAGGCACTGGTTCGCCAATGGTTGAGTGGCAAACCGGAGCCGGTAGAGCCTGCCAAACCTGACCCGGATATCGCCCGCCTCGAACAGCGTCTGGCCGAGCGCCTAGGCTCTGCGGTGCAGATCCGCCACGGCAAGAAGGGAAAGGGTCAGTTGGTGATCGGTTACAACTCCCTCGACGAGCTTCAAGGTGTGCTCGCACACATCCGCTGAAACAATTCCTCTTGTAGCGCGCAGTCGGAAATCACTACCTGACAGTTGAATAGGGGCAGAACCGCCCCTATACTCTGCGCGCATTTTGTCGGCACAAATTATGCCAAGTTATTGAATTTCGGCAGCCGACCATTGGAGAGCAATAGTGATGGAAACCCGCAAGCCAAACCGCCTGCCGTTCCATCGCCTGGCGGTTTTTCCGGTGTTGATGGCTCAATTTGTCATTTTGCTCATTGGCGCTTTGGCGCTCTGGCAATGGCACGGAGTCGTTGCCGGATACTCGGGACTTTGCGGAGGCCTGATAGCCTTGCTGCCCAATGTTTATTTCGCTCACAAGGCATTTCGGTTTTCCGGCGCCCGAGCAGCCCAGTCCATCGTCCGGTCTTTCTATGCCGGCGAGGCAGGCAAACTGATTTTGACGGCAGTGCTGTTTGCACTGGTGTTTGCAGGTGTGAAGCCACTGGCGCCGATCGCTGTATTCGGCGCCTTCGTGCTGACTCAGTCGGTCAGCTGGTTCGCTCCCCTGCTGATGAGAACAAGACTTTCGAGACCTTAGGGCGTTTGAGGCAACCATGGCAGAAACAACCGCTTCGGGCTATATCCAGCACCACTTGCAGAACCTGACCTTCGGTCAGCTACCCAACGGCGGCTGGGGCTTTGCCCACACCGCAGCAGAAGCCAAGGAAATGGGCTTCTGGGCTTTCCACGTCGATACTCTCGGCTGGTCGGTCGCGCTGGGTCTGATCTTCGTTCTTCTTTTCCGCATGGCGGCCAAGAAGGCGACTTCCGGTCAGCCGGGTGCACTGCAGAACTTCGTTGAAGTCCTGGTCGAATTCGTCGATGGCAGCGTGAAAGACAGCTTCCATGGCCGTAGCCCGGTGATCGCACCGCTGGCACTGACCATCTTCGTCTGGGTGTTTCTGATGAACGCCGTCGATCTGGTACCGGTCGACTGGATTCCTCAGCTGGCCATCCTGATCTCCGGCGATCACCACATCCCGTTCCGCGCCGTGTCGACTACCGACCCGAACGCGACCCTGGGCATGGCGTTCTCGGTTTTCGCACTGATCATTTTCTATAGCATCAAGGTCAAGGGCCTCGGCGGCTTCATCGGCGAGCTGACCCTGCACCCGTTCGGCAGCAAGAACATCTTCGTTCAGGCTCTGCTGATCCCGGTGAACTTCCTGCTGGAATTCGTGACCCTGATCGCCAAACCGATCTCTCTGGCTCTGCGTCTGTTCGGCAACATGTATGCCGGCGAGCTGGTGTTCATCCTGATCGCTGTGATGTTCGGCAGCGGCCTGCTCTGGCTGAGCGGCCTGGGTGTTGTCCTGCAGTGGGCGTGGGCTGTGTTCCACATCCTGATCATCACCCTGCAGGCGTTCATCTTCATGATGCTGACCATCGTTTACCTGTCGATGGCGCACGAAGAAAACCATTAAGACCAGTCTCGACTAGTCTGATGTCCTTCCCGGTCAAACGGGAAGGGGCTCCTCACGGGGCACCATGAAACGATTTGTTTTACCGCTTTAATCTAAAAAACCTAAACCATACGACGTAAAAGTCGGGAGGAAAGATGGAAACTGTAGTTGGTCTAACCGCTATCGCTGTTGCACTGTTGATCGGCCTGGGCGCACTGGGTACCGCAATTGGTTTCGGCCTGCTGGGCGGCAAGTTCCTGGAAGGCGCAGCGCGTCAGCCAGAAATGGTTCCAATGCTGCAAGTTAAAATGTTCATCGTTGCCGGTCTGCTCGACGCCGTAACCATGATCGGTGTTGGTATCGCTCTGTTCTTCACCTTTGCGAACCCGTTCGTTGGTCAGATCGCTGGCTAATCATTCGGATCTCCGAGTGATTTGGTGTGATGGACAACGTAACTGCGAGGTGTTGGCGTGAACATTAATGCGACCCTGATTGGCCAGTCCGTTGCGTTCCTGATTTTTGTACTGTTCTGCATGAAGTTCGTATGGCCTCCGGTCATCGCAGCTCTGCACGAACGTCAAAAGAAGATCGCTGATGGTCTGGACGCTGCCAGCCGTGCAGCTCGCGACCTGGAGTTGGCCCAAGAAAAAGCGGGTCAGCAACTGCGCGAAGCGAAAGCTCAGGCAGCTGAAATCATCGAGCAAGCCAAGAAACGCGGTAACCAGATTGTCGAAGAGGCCGTTGAAAAGGCCCGCATCGACGCTGACCGTGTGAAGGTTCAGGCTCAAGCCGAGATCGAACAGGAACTGAACAGCGTCAAAGACAAGCTGCGCGCCCAAGTGGGCTTGCTGGCTGTCGGCGGCGCCGAGAAGATCCTGGGTGCCACAATCGATCAAAACGCGCACGCAGAGCTGGTTAACCAACTGGCTGCTGAAATCTAAGCGAGGGCGATCATGGCAGAACTGACCACGTTGGCCCGACCTTACGCTAAGGCGGCCTTCGAGCACGCTCAGGCCCACCAGCAACTGGCCAATTGGTCAGCCATGCTCGGCCTGGCAGCAGCGGTGTCGCAAGACGACACCATGCAGCGCGTGCTCAAGGCCCCGCGACTGACGAGCGCAGAAAAGGCCGCCACGTTCATTGACGTGTGCGGCGACAAGTTTGATGCCAAGGCACAGAACTTCATCAATGTCGTTGCCGAAAACGACCGTCTCCCGCTTCTGCCGGAGATCGCCGCTCTGTTTGACCTGTACAAGGCCGAGCAAGAGAAATCGGTAGACGTTGAAGTGACCAGTGCTTTTGCATTGAACCAAGAACAGCAAGACAAACTCGCCAAGGTTCTCAGTGCACGACTCAACCGGGAAGTGCGCCTGCAAGTCGAGGAAGACAGCTCCCTTATCGGGGGGGTGGTCATCCGCGCCGGCGACCTGGTTATCGATGGCTCGATTCGCGGCAAAATCGCGAAACTTGCCGAAGCATTGAAATCTTGAGTTTGAAGGGGCAGCAGAGCAATGCAGCAACTCAATCCTTCCGAAATAAGTGAAATTATCAAGGGCCGCATCGAAAAGCTCGATGTGACCTCCCAAGCCCGTAACGAAGGCACTGTCGTCAGCGTATCTGACGGTATCGTGCGGATTCACGGTCTGGCCGACGTCATGTACGGCGAGATGATCGAGTTTCCGGGCGGCGTCTACGGTATGGCCCTCAACCTGGAGCAAGACTCCGTAGGTGCCGTTGTACTGGGCGCATACACGACTCTGGCTGAAGGCATGAGCGCCAAGTGCACCGGCCGCATCCTCGAAGTTCCGGTTGGTAAGGAACTGCTGGGTCGCGTTGTCGACGCACTGGGTAACCCTGTTGACGGCAAAGGTCCACTGGGCAACACCGAGACCGACGCGGTCGAGAAAGTTGCTCCGGGCGTGATCTGGCGTAAGTCGGTAGACCAGCCTGTACAGACTGGCTACAAGGCTGTCGATGCCATGATCCCTGTCGGCCGTGGCCAGCGTGAGCTGATCATCGGTGACCGTCAGATCGGTAAAACCGCTCTGGCGATCGACGCGATCATCAACCAGAAAGACAGCGGCATTTTCTGCGTCTACGTGGCAATCGGTCAGAAGCAATCGACCATCGCCAACGTGGTTCGCAAGCTGGAAGAAAACGGTGCACTGGCTAACACCATCATCGTTGCAGCGAGCGCTTCGGAATCTGCAGCACTGCAATTCCTGGCTCCGTACTCCGGTTGCACCATGGGTGAATTCTTCCGCGACCGCGGTGAAGACGCGCTGATCGTTTATGACGATCTGTCCAAGCAAGCAGTGGCTTACCGCCAGATTTCCCTGCTGCTGCGCCGTCCACCAGGCCGTGAAGCTTACCCAGGCGACGTGTTCTATCTCCACTCCCGTCTGCTGGAGCGCGCATCCCGCGTTTCCGAAGAGTACGTAGAGAAGTTCACCAACGGCGCAGTGACCGGCAAAACCGGTTCCCTGACCGCACTGCCGATCATCGAAACCCAGGCTGGCGACGTTTCCGCGTTCGTTCCGACCAACGTGATTTCCATCACCGACGGTCAGATCTTTCTGGAATCGGCCATGTTCAACTCGGGCATCCGCCCTGCAGTGAACGCCGGTGTTTCGGTATCCCGTGTGGGTGGTGCCGCTCAGACCAAGATCATCAAGAAGCTGTCCGGTGGTATCCGTACCGCTCTGGCTCAGTACCGTGAACTGGCGGCATTCGCCCAGTTCGCTTCTGACCTGGACGAAGCGACCCGCAAGCAACTTGAGCATGGTCAGCGCGTTACCGAGCTGATGAAGCAGAAGCAATACGCGCCAATGTCGATCGCCGACATGTCGCTGTCGCTGTATGCCGCTGAGCGTGGGTTCCTGACCGACATCGAAATCACCAAGATCGGCAGCTTCGAACAAGCGCTGATCGCTTTCTTCAACCGCGATCACGCCGATTTGATGGCCAAGATCAACGTTAAAGGTGACTTCAATGACGAAATCGACGCTGGCCTGAAGGCTGGTATCGAGAAGTTCAAGGCCACCCAAACCTGGTAAGCCGCAGCGGGAGCCGCAAGGCTCCCGCTTGCTAACCTGATAGGTGTTACATGGCAGGCGCAAAAGAGATTCGCAGTAAGATTGCGAGCATCAAAAGCACGCAAAAAATTACCAGCGCCATGGAAAAAGTGGCGGTCAGCAAAATGCGCAAGGCACAAATGCGCATGGCTGCTAGCCGTCCTTATGCGGAGCGTATCCGCCAGGTAATTGGGCATCTGGCCAACGCCAACCCGGAATACCGCCACCCGTTCATGATCGATCGCGAAGTAAAGCGCGTCGGTTATGTCGTAGTGAGCAGTGACCGTGGTCTGTGCGGCGGCTTGAACACCAACCTGTTCAAGGCCCTGGTCAAGGACATGGCGGTAAACCGCGAAAACGGCGTCGAGATCGATCTGTGTGTCGTTGGTAGCAAGGGTGCGGCCTTTTTCCGCAACTTCGGCGGTAACGTCGTTGCAGCTATCAGCCACCTGGGTGAAGAGCCGTCGATCAATGATCTGATCGGCAGCGTCAAGGTGATGCTGGATGCCTATCTGGACGGCCGTATTGACCGCCTGTCCGTGGTATCCAACAAGTTCATCAACACCATGACGCAACAGCCTACCGTGGAGCAGTTGATTCCACTGGTGGCGACCCCGGATCAAGAACTCAAGCACCACTGGGACTACCTCTACGAACCAGACGCCAAAGAGCTGCTTGACGGCTTGATGGTGCGTTACGTGGAGTCGCAGGTGTACCAGGCGGTGGTCGAGAACAACGCGGCTGAACAGGCTGCGCGGATGATCGCGATGAAGAACGCTACCGACAACGCCGGTGATTTGATCAGCGATTTGCAGCTGATCTACAACAAGGCGCGTCAGGCTGCGATCACCCAAGAGATCTCGGAAATCGTCGGCGGCGCTGCCGCGGTTTAACGGTTCAAATATTCAGAGGATCCAGCTATGAGTAGCGGACGTATCGTTCAAATCATCGGCGCCGTTATCGACGTGGAATTTCCACGCGACAGCGTACCGAGCATCTACGACGCCTTGAAGGTTCAAGGCGCCGAAACCACTCTGGAAGTTCAGCAGCAGCTGGGCGACGGCGTGGTTCGTACCATTGCGATGGGCTCCACCGAAGGCTTGAAGCGCGGTCTGGACGTCAACAACACTGGCGCAGCCATCTCCGTACCGGTCGGTAAAGCGACTCTGGGCCGGATCATGGACGTACTGGGCAACCCGATCGACGAAGCTGGCCCGATCGGCGAAGAAGAGCGCTGGGGTATCCACCGCGCCGCTCCTTCCTTCGCTGAACAAGCCGGTGGCAACGAGCTGCTGGAAACAGGCATCAAGGTTATCGACCTGGTTTGCCCGTTCGCCAAGGGCGGTAAAGTCGGTCTGTTCGGTGGTGCCGGTGTAGGCAAGACCGTAAACATGATGGAACTGATCCGTAACATCGCCATCGAGCACAGCGGTTATTCCGTGTTCGCCGGTGTGGGTGAGCGTACTCGTGAGGGTAACGACTTCTACCACGAGATGAAGGACTCCAACGTTCTCGACAAGGTAGCCCTGGTCTACGGTCAGATGAACGAGCCACCGGGAAACCGTCTGCGCGTAGCGCTGACCGGTCTGACCATGGCCGAGAAGTTCCGTGACGAAGGTAACGACGTTCTGCTGTTCGTCGACAACATCTATCGTTACACCCTGGCCGGTACCGAAGTATCCGCACTGCTGGGCCGTATGCCTTCGGCAGTAGGTTACCAGCCGACCCTGGCTGAAGAGATGGGCGTGCTGCAAGAGCGCATCACTTCGACCAAGCAAGGTTCGATTACTTCGATCCAGGCCGTATACGTACCAGCGGACGACTTGACTGACCCGTCGCCAGCGACCACGTTTGCTCACCTGGACGCCACCGTCGTTCTGTCCCGTGACATCGCTTCTCTGGGTATCTACCCGGCGGTAGACCCACTGGACTCGACTTCGCGTCAGCTGGACCCGAACGTGATCGGCAACGATCACTACGAGACCGCTCGTGGTGTTCAGTACGTGCTGCAGCGTTACAAAGAGCTGAAGGACATCATCGCGATCCTGGGTATGGACGAGCTGTCGGAAGCCGACAAGCAGTTGGTAAACCGTGCTCGTAAGATCCAGCGCTTCTTGTCGCAGCCGTTCTTCGTGGCTGAAGTCTTCACCGGTGCTTCGGGTAAATACGTTTCCCTGAAAGACACCATTGCTGGCTTCAAAGGCATCCTCAACGGTGACTACGACCACCTGCCAGAACAAGCGTTCTACATGGTCGGCGGCATCGAAGAAGCGATCGAGAAAGCCAAGAAACTGTAATCCAGGCGCCCGGCAACGGGCGCTAATTTAGGTTGAGGCAATCAGATGGCTATGACAGTCCATTGCGACATCGTCAGCGCGGAAGGAGAAATCTTTTCCGGCCTGGTCGAGATGGTGATTGCGCACGGTGCTCTGGGTGATCTTGGTATCGCTCTGGGCCACGCGCCGCTGATCACTAATCTGAAGCCAGGTCCGATCCGCCTGATCAAGCAAGGCGGGGAAGCCGAGGTGTTCTACATCTCCGGTGGTTTCCTCGAGGTTCAGCCGAACATGGTCAAGGTGCTTGCCGATACCGTGCAACGTGCCGCCGACCTGGATGAAGCTCAGGCTCAAGCAGCTCTCAAGGCTGCCGAAGCTGCTCTGCATGAGAAGAGCGCAGATTTCGACTACGGAGCTGCGTCCGCACGTCTGGCCGAGGCTGCAGCTCAGCTGCGCACCGTCCAGCAGATCCGCAAGAAGTTTGGCGGTTAATCCGTCAGCCACTTGTTGTGCGATTGATAAAAAAGGGTAGCCTCGGCTACCCTTTTTTCTTTTCAGAATTCTACAAACCCGGTCGCAGTTGCTGACCACCCAGGATTGGTAGCCAGTCATGTCTCTTGAAATCGTTATCCTCGCGGCCGGTCAAGGCACCCGCATGCGTTCCGCGCTGCCAAAAGTGCTGCACCCGATTGCCGGCGATTCCATGCTTGGCCATGTTATCCACAGCGCCCGTCAACTTGATCCACAGCGCATTCATGTCGTCATCGGTCACGGCGCTGATGTGGTACGCGAGCGTCTGGCCGCTGACGATCTGAATTTCGTGCTGCAGGACAAGCAACTGGGCACTGGCCACGCCACCGCCCAGGCTGTTCCGTTCATCACCGCCGATACCGTACTGATTCTCTACGGCGATGTGCCGTTGATCGAAGTCGAGACCCTGCAGCGTCTGCTCATGCACGTTGTACCCGGGCAGATGGGTTTGCTCACCGTCGAGCTGGACGACCCGACCGGTTATGGTCGCATCGTGCGCGATGCCGATGGCAAGGTCGCCGCGATCGTCGAACACAAGGACGCCAGCGAAGCACAGCGGGCGATCACTGAAGGCAACACCGGCATCCTGGCGGTGCCGGCCAATCGCCTGGCGGACTGGATGAGTCGCCTGTCGAACAACAACGCGCAGGGCGAGTATTACCTGACCGACGTGATCGAGATGGCAGTCAGCGACGGCCTGACGGTCGCCACCGAACAACCTCACGACCCGATGGAAGTGCAGGGCGCCAACGATCGCAAACAACTGTCCGAGCTGGAGCGTCATTACCAGTTGCGCGCCGGTCGTCGACTGATGGCTCAGGGTGTCACCCTGCGCGACCCGGCCCGATTCGATGTACGTGGCGAAGTGACCGTGGGTCGCGATGTCCTGATCGACATCAACGTGATTCTCGAAGGCAAGGTCGTCATTGAGGACGACGTAGTCATCGGCCCGAACTGCGTGATCAAGGACAGCACCCTGCGCAAAGGCGTGGTGATCAAGGCCAACAGCCACATCGAAGGTGCGGTGTTGGGCGAAGGCAGCGATGCCGGCCCGTTTGCCCGTCTGCGTCCGGGCACTGTGCTGGAGGCCCGCGCCCATGTGGGTAACTTCGTCGAACTGAAAAACGCCCGGATGGGGGAGGGCGCCAAGGCTGGCCACCTGACTTATCTGGGCGATGCGGAGATCGGTGCCCGCACCAACATCGGCGCCGGCACCATCACCTGCAACTACGACGGCGCCAACAAGTGGAAAACCGTGCTGGGTGAGGATGTGTTCATCGGTTCCAACAACTCGCTGGTGGCGCCTGTGGATATCTCTGCCGGTGCAACCACCGCAGCCGGTTCAACCATCACCCAGAATGTGGATAACGCGCAATTGGCCGTAGGTCGTGCGCGGCAGAAGAACATCGATGGCTGGAAGCGGCCAGAGAAGATCAAGAAGAGCTGAGTTATCCACAACGCTGGAATCAAAAAAGACCGCCGCCAGCGGTCTTTTTTTATGGGCGTCGGCTTGACGATTTGCAGCTGATAGGTTTTGATTGCTTCCGTTATCTTTCGAATCGAAACTTAGTCAGCCATGTCGAAACGCAACACACCTCAGCGCCGTCACAACATTCTGGCTTTGCTCAATGAGCAGGGCGAGGTGAGTGTGGATGAACTGGCCAAGCGCTTCGAAACTTCCGAAGTTACGATTCGCAAGGATCTCGCTGCCCTGGAAAGTCATGGCCTGCTGCTGCGTCGCTACGGCGGAGCCATCACCATGCCGCAGGAGCTGGTGGCAGACACCAGCCTCAACGTTTCCAAATACAAGCAGGCGATTGCCCGGGCTGCGGTCAAACGCATCCGTGAACACGCCCGCATCATCATCGACAGCGGCAGCACCACCGCCGCCATGATCCCCGAGCTCGGCCAGCAGCCGGGACTGGTGGTGATGACCAACTCCCTGCACGTGGCCAACGCCCTGAGTGAGCTCGAGCACGAGCCTGTGCTGCTGATGACCGGCGGCACCTGGGATCCGCACTCGGAATCCTTTCAGGGCCAGGTCGCCGAGCAGGTACTACGCTCTTACGACTTCGACCAGTTGTTTATCGGTGCCGATGGCATCGACCTGGTACGTGGTACCACCACGTTCAATGAATTGCTCGGCCTGAGCCGGGTGATGGCGGAAGTGGCGCGGGAAGTGATCGTGATGGTCGAAGCCGACAAGATCGGCCGCAAGATTCCCAACCTGGAGCTGCCATGGAGCAGTGTCCATACCCTAATTACCGATGATCGCCTGCCTTTAGATGCACGCGATCAGATTCAGGCTCGCGGTATCAACTTGATTTGCGCGACTGTCAGTCAGGAGAAATAAGCATGTGTGGAATTGTCGGCGCCGTTGCTGAACGTAATATCACCGCCATCCTGCTCGAAGGCCTCAAGCGTCTGGAATACCGGGGCTATGACAGTGCAGGCGTCGCTGTCTTGACCAACGACGGAACCCTCGAGCGCACGCGCCGGGTGGGCAAGGTCAGTGAACTGGATGCTGCGCTGGCCGAGCACCCACTGGTCGGTCGCCTCGGTATTGCCCACACCCGCTGGGCAACCCATGGTGCGCCGAACGAACGTAACGCCCACCCGCATTTCTCCGGCGGCATCGCCGTGGTGCACAACGGCATCATCGAAAACCACGAAGCGCTGCGCGAACAACTCAAGGCGCTGGGTTACGTGTTCACCTCGGACACCGACACCGAAGTCATTGCACACCTGCTCACCCACAAGCTCAAGGATCTGCACGATCTGACCGTTGCCCTCAAGGCCACCGTCAAGGAACTGCACGGTGCTTACGGTCTGGCGGTAATCAACGCGCAGCAGCCGGATCGTCTGGTCGCTGCCCGCAGTGGCAGTCCGCTGGTGATCGGCCTGGGCCTGGGCGAGAACTTCCTCGCCTCCGATCAATTGGCCCTGCGTCAGGTGACCGACCGCTTCATGTACCTGGAAGAGGGCGATATCGCCGAGATTCGCCGTGACAGCGTGCAGATCTGGGACGTGAACGGCCAGGCGGTCGAGCGCCAGACCGTGCAGTACAGCGATGGCGCCGAAGCGGCAGAAAAAGGCGAGTACCGCCACTACATGCTCAAGGAAATCCACGAGCAGCCGGTCGTGGTGCAACGTACCCTCGAAGGTCGCCTGAGCGAGAATCAGGTTCTGGTACAAGCGTTCGGCCCGCAGGCCGCCGAGCTGTTCGTCAAGGTGCGCAACGTGCAGATCGTGGCGTGCGGCACCAGCTATCACGCCGGCATGGTTGCCCGTTACTGGCTCGAAGAGCTGGCCGGGATTCCATGCCAGGTCGAAGTCGCCAGTGAATTCCGCTACCGCAAGGTGGTGGTGCAGCCGGATACCCTGTTCGTCACCATCTCCCAGTCCGGCGAAACCGCCGACACCCTGGCCGCCCTGCGCAACGCGAAGGAACTGGGCTTCCTCGCCAGCCTGGCGATCTGCAACGTCGGCATCAGTTCGCTGGTGCGCGAGTCGGACCTGACCCTGCTGACCCAGGCCGGTCGTGAAATCGGCGTGGCCTCGACCAAAGCCTTCACCACGCAACTGGTGGGTCTGCTGTTGCTGACGCTGTCCCTGGGCCAGGTACGTGGCACGCTGGCCGATGGCGTTGAAGCCAGACTGGTCGAAGAATTGCGCCGTCTGCCAACCCGCCTCGGCGAAGCCCTGGCGATGGACGGCACCGTGGAAAAGATTGCCGAGCTGTTCGCCGAGAAGAACCACACCTTGTTCCTGGGTCGTGGCGCGCAATTCCCGGTGGCGATGGAAGGAGCCTTGAAGCTCAAGGAAATCTCTTACATCCACGCCGAAGCCTACCCGGCCGGCGAACTGAAACACGGCCCGCTGGCGCTTGTGGATAACGACATGCCGGTGGTCACCGTCGCGCCGAACAACGAACTGCTGGAGAAGCTCAAGTCCAACTTGCAGGAAGTCCGTGCCCGCGGCGGCGAACTGATCGTGTTCGCCGACGAAAAAGCCGGGATGACCAACGGCGAAGGCACCCACGTGGTGCAGATGCCGCACATCCACGACATCCTGTCGCCGATTCTCTACACCATTCCGCTGCAACTGCTGTCGTACTACGTCGCTGTGCTCAAGGGCACTGACGTGGATCAGCCGCGTAACCTGGCGAAGTCGGTGACGGTGGAATAAGTTATCCACAGTTGATCACCCCATAAAATCGCAGCTTCGGCTGCGATTTTTTTATCCGGATCGAGGGCACCATGGATCGCTTCCAGGAAATGCAGGTTTTCGCCATCGTCGCCCAGGAGCAGGGCTTCTCCGCTGCCGCGCGGCGCCTGGGTTTGTCGGCAGCCAGCGTAACCCGGGCGGTGGCGGGGCTGGAGCAGCGGATCGGTACGCAGTTGTTGATCCGCACCACTCGTAGTGTGCATTTGAGCGAAGCGGGCCTGCGTTATCTGGAAGACTGTCGGAGAATTCTCGCCGAGGTGCAGGAAGCGGAGGATTCCGCTGCCGGCAGTCATGCCCAGCCCCGCGGGCAGTTGACGGTGACGGCGCCTGTTTTATTCGGTGAACTGTTTGTCACGCCGGTGATGGCGCGTTATCTGACGCAATACCCGGACGTTTCCATCAATGCCCTGTTGCTCGACCGGGTGGTGAGCATGGTCGAGGAGGGCGTCGACGTCGCGGTGCGAATCGGCGAGTTGCCGGACAGCAATCAGCATGCGATCCGGGTCGGTGAGGTGCGGCGGGTGATCTGCGGCTCGCCGGAATACTTCGCGGTCCATGGTCGGCCTGCCCATCCGCAGGCCTTGGCCGGGGCGCCGGTGGTGGCGACGTCGGCCATCGGCCAGCAGCGCAGTTGGCCGTTCATGGAGCACGGTGAACTGATTGGGGTAAAACCGGAGCCGCGTCTGGTGGTCACCGCCAATCAGGCTGCAATCACGGCGGCGTCGCTAGGCCTGGGGCTGACCCGGGTACTGTCTTATCAGGTGGCCAGCAAGGTCGCCTCCGGCGAACTGGAAATCGTCCTCGCCGAGTTCGAACTGCCTGCGCTGCCGATCCACGTGGTGTATCAGGGCGGGCGCAAGGCGCCGGCTCGGGTGCGCAGTTTTGTCGACTTCATGGTGAACGCATTGCGTGAGCATCCCGCCTTGAAAAATGCCGCTTTATTTCATCCAGAGAAATAATGGATTGCATTTGCTGGTGATTCTGTTGTTTTCACGATAGGTGGAAGATGGCTCCCACGGCCGCCGTCCACCCTGAACGGCGCCATCATCCAGCGGAGTCGACCATGCAAGCGATCAAACTCTACAACTTCCCGCGTTCCGGCCACGCCCATCGTGTCGAGCTGATGTTGTCACTGTTGCAACTGCCGACCGAGCTGATCTTTGTCGATCTGGCCAAAGGCGAGCACAAACAGCCCGGCTACCTGGCGATCAACAGCTTCGGGCAAGTACCGGCCATTGATGACAACGGCGTGGTACTGGCCGACTCCAACGCGATTCTCGTCTACCTGGCACAGAAATACGGCAATGGCCGCTGGCTGCCAAGCGATCCGGTCGGCGCCGCGCATGTGCAGCGCTGGTTGTCGGCAGCCGCCGGGCCGATTGCCTTCGGTCCTGCCGCCGCCCGCCTGATCACGGTGTTCGGGGCGAAGTTCAACGCTGAGGAAGTCATCACCCGCGCGCACAATTTTCTCAAGGTGATGGACTTGGAACTGGGCAAAACCCCGTATTTGGCGGGCACTGAGCCGACCATTGCCGATGTCTCGGCCTACAGCTACATCGCCCACGCGCCGGAAGGCAATGTATCGCTGGACGACTACGCTAACGTTCGCGCCTGGCTCTCGCGTATCGAAGCGCTGCCCGGTTTTGTCGGCATGCCGCGCACCGTTGCCGGCCTGCAAACCACCGTCTGACATTCAATCTGCGCCGACGGCGCAGGGGAGAGACCGTGATGGAACGTTCACCGTGGCACGCTGGCGAGCAACAGTTGCAGGCCCATGTCGGCGTTGCCGAGCGCATGGAGGAATTCGGTCGTAAGGTGATTCGCACCTGGATGCCGGATCAACACCGCCAGTTCTATCAGCAATTGCCATTCATGCTGTACGGCGCGGTGGATGCCGAAGGTCGCCCCTGGGCCAGTGTGCTGGAGGGGGAGCCGGGCTTTGCTCACTCTCCCGAGCCGACGCAACTGCAGTTCGCCAGTCTGCCGGCTGCTGATGATCCTGCACAGTTGCACGCCGGCGCCGCGATCGGTCTGCTTGGGATCGAACTGCACACCCGCCGGCGCAATCGGCTCAATGGCCACATCGATCATCTCGACGCGAACGGCTTCGGGCTGACGGTCGATCAGTCGTTCGGCAACTGCCCGCAGTACATTCAGTTGCGCCAGTTTCAGCGAGTGCCGCTGACGGACCCGCAGACCCGCAAAGCCGAACACCGTGACAGCCTTGATGACGCCGCCATTGCGCTGATTGAAAGTGCCGACACCTTCTTCGTAGCCAGTTACGTTGATGTCGACGGTGAGCGTTCAGTCGATGTTTCCCACCGCGGTGGTCAGCCCGGTTTTGTGCGGATCGAAGGCAATCGCCTGACGATTCCGGATTTTGCCGGCAACCTGCACTTCAATACCCTCGGCAATCTGTTGCTCAATCCCTTGGCCGGCTTGCTGTTCATCGACTTTTCCACAGGTGATGTGTTGCAGCTCAGCGGTCGCACCGAGATCATTCTCGAGGCGCCGCAGATCGAGGCCTTCCAGGGCGCCGAACGGTTGTGGACTTTCGAGGTGGAAAAACTGGTCCGGCGTCCTGCGGCACTGGCACTGCGCTGGCGCTTCGACGGGATGTCGCCCACCAGCCTGCTGACCGGTAACTGGGCCCAGGCCGATGCACGATTGCAGGCCAAGGCATTGGGGGACAGCTGGCGGCCATTGCGCGTGGCAAGAGTCGAAATGGAAAGCCGTCACATCCGCTCGATCTACCTGGAGCCGGACGATGGTGCGGGGCTGCCGGTGTTTCTCGCCGGGCAGCATCTGCCGCTGCGGTTCAACCTCGATGGTGAGATGCACATTCGCACCTACAGCCTGTCGGGTGCGCCGTCGGACGATTTCTTCCGGATCAGCGTCAAACGTGAAGGTCGGGTGTCGACGCATCTGCATGAGCAGATTCGTGTGGGCGATGTGCTGGAGGCGCGCTTGCCCCAGGGGCATTTCACGGTCGCGGCGCTGGAGCGTCGTCCACTGGTGCTGTTGGCGGCCGGGGTCGGCATCACGCCGTTGCTGTCGATGCTGCGTGAGGTGGTGTATCAAGGCCTGCGGACACGGCGGATTCGCCCGACCCTGTTTGTTCAGAGTTCCCGCAGCCTCGCCGACCAGCCGTTCCGCGCAGAGGTGGATCGTTTGCTGGAGGATGCCGGTGATGCCGTGAAAGTGTTGCGAGTGCTCAGCCAGCCGGAAGACGATCTGGTCGAAGGAAAAGACTTCGACCTGCGTGGCCGTATCGATGGCGATCTGTTGCGCGATCTGCTGACCGACGAGGACTTCGATCAGGTCGACTTCGTGCTCTGCGGTCCCGGCGGCTTTACCCAAGGCCTCTACGACATCTTGCGCGAACTGGATGTGCGTGACGGGCAGATCCACGCGGAAACCTTTGGTCCTTCGACCCTCAAGCGCCAAGCCGATCCGGACGCGATCGTGATGGAACAACCGCCGGCCGCGACCACGTCAGTACCGGTGGTGTTCGACCGTTCGGCCAAGGAGGCGCGCTGGCAGCCCGACGGCGGCAGTCTGCTGGAGCTGGCGGAAAGCCGCGGCCTGCGGCCGGAATTCAGTTGCCGCGGTGGTTCGTGCGGCACATGCAGGACGCGGCTGATCAGCGGCGCGGTGAATTATCCACAGCCTCCGGCTGAAGTACCGGAGGAAGGGCAGGTGTTGATCTGCTGCGCGGTGCCGGCCCAGAGTGCCCAGCCGCTGGTGCTGGATCTGTAACGGATCAGGCGTAGGACAATGCCTTTTCCTCCAGCAGCTCCTGATACAGCTCGGTCCATTTACGGCCCATTTCATCGGCTGTGAATAACTGCCGATAGCGGGCCTCGGCCTTGAAGCCCATTTCGGCAGCGCGGGCCGGGTTTTCCCACAGGCTGCGCATTGCTTCGCGAAACGCCTGTGGATGACTCGGTGGCACCACCAGTCCCGTTTCGTTGTGGATATTGATGTAGCTGGTGCCGGTGCCGATCTCGCTGGAAATCATCGGTTTGCCATACATCGCGCCTTCGAGCAGCGAAATGCCGAACGCTTCCGAGCGCAGGTGCGACGGGAAGACGATGGCGTAGCTCAGTTGCAGCAGGGCGACCTTGTCTTCGTCGCTCAAACGACCGAGGAAATGAATGTTACGCAGACCCAGCGCGGCGGCCTGGGCGTGCAGTTCCTGCTCCAGCGGGCCGGCGCCGACGATCACCACCGGGTAATCGACGTCTTTCAAGGCATCGAGCAGGATGTGCAGGCCTTTGTAATAACGCATCACCCCGACAAACAGGAAAAACTTATCCCCAAGCTGCTGCCGCCAACGGTTCATGCGTTCGACGTCGGGCTGTGGATAACCGGCCTTGTTCAAACCGTAGGGAATGACCCGGGTCTTGTCCTGGAACTGCTGCAACACATCGCTGGTGTGCAGATAGTTTGGCGAGGCCGCGACAATCCGGTCGGCACTGGCGAGAAAACGGTTCATCAGCGGGCGATAGAGTTTGAGCAGGTGCTTCTGGCGAATGATGTCCGAGTGATACGTCACCACCGTCGGTTTGTTTACGCCGCTGGCGAAATGCACCAGATCCATGAACGGCCACGGGAAGTGGTAGTTGATCACGTCGGCTTCGGCGGCCAGTTCGCGAAACTGTTTGAACACGCTCCAGGAAAAACCGGTAGAGGCGAACTGGATATCCAGTTTTGCCCGATGCACCTCGTGCTGGCCGAGACGCACCACCGCAGGTTCTGGATGGGCGCTGAGGGTCAGCACCTGGCCTTCGATACCGTGTTGGGCGCCACTCTCGCAGAGTTGAAAGATGACTTGTTCGATACCGCCGACCGAGTCAGGCAGGTACGTCTTGAAGAAATGAAGAACTCGCATTCAACCTCCCATGGCCTGGTGGTAGGCGCCGGCCGTGGCCTGCGCGCAACGCTTCCAGGAAAAAAGCCGTGCCTGCTGCAATCCGGCTTCCCGGCATGCCTGCCAGTGCGCTTGATCATCGATCAGTCGGCTCATCGCATTACACAAGCCGTCTGCATCGTCAGCTTCAATATAGTTGCCGGCGTCTCCCGCCACTTCCGGCATGGCCGAAGAACGGGTGAGCACCACCGGCGTGCCGCTGGCCATCGCTTCCAGCACTGGCAGGCCGAAACCTTCATAAAGCGACGGAAAAATCAGCGCCCGGGCGCCGGCCAGCAATTGCGCGACTTGCTCATCGGGAAGATAGCCGAGCAGGCACATGTGCCCGCAAGCCAGGGCCTGATTCAATTCCTCACTGAACTGGTCGCGCTGCCAGCCGGCCATGCCGACGATCAACAGCGGGAAACGCTGGCGCACGGGGTCCGGTAACAGCGCGTGGGCGCGCAGGGCCAGGTTCAGGTTCTTGCGTGGCTCCAGAGTGCCGACGCAGAGGAAATACTCCCGGTACTCGACCGCATGGGCCTTGAGCACCGCATCGATGTCTTGCGGATCGCGCGGATGGAAACGCGCGGCAACACCCAGCGGCGCGACCACGAAGCGCTCGGCAGGCAGTCCGAAATAGTCCCGGGCCTCGTCAGCGATGGCTTGCGAGTCGGTCAGAATGATCCGCGCCTGGCGTACGCCGTCGGCGAGCCGCCGTTCGATTTCCCGCAGCCGTGCCGGCGGCTGAGTCTCGGGGAAATGCAGGTGCGTAAGATCGTGCAGGGTAATCACGGTCGGGCCATCGAAGGCCAGCGGCCACAGGCTCGGTTCGTGATACAGATCGACCGGTTGCGCAGGGCCCTGATCGAAGCGCTTCTGCTCCAGCCAGCGGCGCGCCTGATAGGCCCCGGGAATCTGTCGCAGCAGCGGCGTGAGGCGCGAATAACCGGGCATCGCCGCTTCCGGCAGTTGCGAGCTCCAGCCCCAGCCGTGGAACAGCGCCACTTCGATATCGGTTTCAGCGTGCAAGGCATTCACCAGTTCGGCCACGTAATGACCGATACCGGTGCGTGGTGCCTGGAGAATGCGGGCGTTAAGGGCTATGCGCATGTTGCCTCGCCAGCACCTGAGGTGCCTCCAGTACATGGCGCGCGGTACGCTCGGCCAATTGCGCGCTGGCTTCACGCCAGCCGATCCATTGCCAGTCGCTGACATCGCGGGCGGCGGGGAATCGACCGCTGCGCTCAAAGCTCTGCAGCAGATCGGCGAGGCTTTGTGGCGACTGCAGGTCGAAATAGGCCATGAACTCGCCACCGATCTCGCGAAACACCGGGATATCGCTGCCCATCGCCGGCAGCCCGCGCTGCATGGCTTCCACCAGCGGCAGGCCGAACCCTTCGACGAACGAGGGAAACACCAGCGCGCTGGCATGGGCGTAGGCGTGTTCGAGGCTGGTGTCGCTCAAGTCGTTGAACATGAACAGGCGTCGGTTCAGTTCGGGATGATGATGGATCCGGGCCAGCAGTGCGTCGCACTTCCAGCCAATGCGCCCGGCGATGCACAACCGGGCGTTCGAGCCGTTCGCCCAGGCATGGTCGAAGGCATCCAGCAGATAGTCGTGGTTCTTGCGCGGCTCGATGGTGCTGACCATCAGGAACATCGGCTCCGGTGTCGCGAACAGCTGTTGCAAACGTGGTTCGACGGCGGCTTCGACGCTCTGCAGATCCAGCTCCGAACCGAGGTGAAAGTAGTCGAACCAGCGTTTGCCGACTTGTGCCGACCCGAGGCGACGCTGCATTTCTGCACGCAGCTGATCACGCACGGTGGCGGAAATGGCCATGAAGCCGTCGGCGTTGCGGGCGATCCAGTCGAACCACTCGCTGTACACCTCGACCAGCCGCGTGTCATAGAACTGCGGGTGGGACAAGGGAATCAGGTCGTAGATCACCGCAACGATGCCCATGCCTTCCTGTTTGAGGCGCTCGGCATGCAGGAAAAAGTCGGAATGCCAGGACGAATCCAGCAGCACCAGTTGATCGCCCGGCTGGTGTTGCAGCGGCTCGCAGCGTTGGGGCATTTGATAGCGATTGACTAGCCCGACCAGCCGCAGCGTTAGCCCGAATGCACCGAACGAGGTCAGGCGATAGCCGACGTACAACACGCGTCGTGCCAGTTTTGTGCGGCAACGGGTGTCCAGCCGTTGATGCAGCTGCCAGAAACGATGAGCCAGCCGTTCCAGACGCTCGCCAAACGTGACGATGGCATTGAACAGCGGCGAATCCAGCGGCGCCAGACGCTTCACTCGGTACAACTGGCCCTTGAGCAGAACCACCGGCACGCATTCGACCCCTTCGGCGCTCGGCGGCAGCTGTTTGATGACGTTGCGCACCACCCGCTGAATCCCCGAATTGACCTTCGGGTGTTTGAACACGTGGGTGCATTCGACCAGCAGGCGGGTCATGGCGCACGCTCCGCGAGGCTGTCCGCGTGGCGGGTGATCGAGGTGCTGGCGCCCAGCCAGGAACAGCCGACGAAATCTTCCTGACGGTTGTTGATCACGTGGAACACCAGCCCGTAGTCACGCCATTCGAAGTTGCGGTCCAGGTGCGAGTCCAGTCGCGACAGGCTCAGGGCCACGGAGTAATTGCCCTTGCCCAGGCCCATGACGAACGCGAAGCGATAGGTGATGCGCTCGCCCGCACGCAGGTCTTCCAGCGCCTGATTCTGGCGGTGGGTATTGATGCCGTACATGGCCTGGCCCAGGCGATCCTTGATCATGAAGCCGAGCACCAGCCGCTCGATGTCCTGGCGAATCTCTACCTCGACTTCCAGGGTCACCGGCTGACCGACTTCGGCAGCGTCGATGGAACGTTCGCGTTCATCGAGCAGGCGTACGCTGAGGATCCCGGCCTCGCCGGTGCCGGACACGGTGCGCACTTGTCCGCCGTCGAGCAGTTCCTGGCGCACGGTCTGGCCTTCGCGTTCAGCAAGCAGGGCGTTGTAGTAATCCATGACCGCTTCGGGCTTGTCGTGCATCACCATGTGGCCGCCTTCGAGCAGGATCGCCGAGTCGCAGATCGACTGGATCGCCGAGCGGTCGTGGGACACGATCAGCAGCGTGGTGCCAGCCTTGCGGAAGCTGCGGATGCGGTCGAAGCTCTTGTGCTGGAAGTAGGCATCGCCCACCGACAGCGCTTCGTCGACGATCAGAATGTCCGGGCGTCGCGCGGTGGCGACGCTGAAGGCCAGGCGCATCTGCATGCCGCTGGAGTAGGTGCGCACCGGGTGATCGATGGCCTCGCCGATTTCCGCGAAGCGTTCAATGTCCGGCATGAGTGCTTCGATGTCTTCGACCTGCATGCCCAGCAGTTGCCCGGCCATCACTGCATTCTGCCGACCGGTGAAGTCCGGATGAAAACCCATGCCCAGTTCCAGCAGCGCCGCGACCCGGCCCTCGAGCTGAATCTGGCCGCAGGTCGGTTGGGTGGTGCCGGTGATCATCTTGAGCAAGGTGCTTTTTCCGGCGCCGTTGACCCCGACAATGCCCACCGCTTCACCGGGGGCGATTTCGAAATTCACGTCCTGCAGCACCCAGTGCTGGCGATGGCGCATCGGCGAAAACGGAATCAGCCATTCGGCCAGGCGACTCCAGCGGGTGGGGTACTGCTTGTAGGCCTTGCCCAGGCCTGTGACGCGTATGTGCCCCATCAGAGTTCATCCACCATTTCGCCGACCCGCCGGCGAAACAGGCGCAGGCCGACCGCGCACAACAGCAGGCCGATCACGAAGATCGGCAGCAGCGAACTCCATACCGGCCACTGACCATAGAGAAACAGATTCTGGTAACTGCCGATCAGGTTGGTCAGCGGATTGAGCTGCAACAGGCGCTGCACCCACTCGGGCAGGATGCTCAGCGGGTACACGATCGGCGTCAGCCAGAACCAGAATTGCAGACAGATGGCGAACAATTGCCCGACATCGCGAAAGAACACGTTGAGCACACCGAGGATCATCCCCAATCCGGCGCAGAACAGCACTTGCAGCGCCAGCAGCGGCGCCAGTGCCAGCAGGGCCATGCCCGGCCAGCGTCCGGTGATCAGCAGAAAGCCGAGGAACAGGCCGATGATGATCGCGAAGTTGATTCCGGCATTGAGCAGCACGATCACCGGCAGGCAGAGGCGCGGGAAGCTGATTTTCTTCAGCAGGTTGGCGTTTTCCAGAAACATGTTCTGGCTGCGCAGGGTGATTTCCGAGAACAGGCCCCAGGTCAGCAGCCCGGCGCACAGGTAGACGCTGTAGGCCATGCCGTCGTCCACGCCGGGCAGACGGGCGCGCATGATGTGGGAAAAGATCACCGTGTACACGATGATCATCGACAGCGGGTTGAGTACCGTCCACAGCGCGCCGAACAGCGAATTGCGATACCGCGCTTGAAACTCCCGCTTGACGCTACCGAGGATGAAACCCCGATAGTCGTGCAGCGAGCGGTACAGGGAAAGCAGCATTCACACCGTCCTGCCGTATTGGTCTTCGAAGCGGACGATGTCGTCCTCTCCCAGGTATTCGCCACTTTGCACTTCGATGATCACCAGGTCGATCACGCCGGGGTTCTCCAGACGGTGCTTGTGACCGGCGGCGATGAACGTCGATTCGTTCTTCGCCACCAGGGTCGTGCCGCTGCCGTTGTTGGTGACCTTGGCCATGCCTTCGACCACCACCCAGTGTTCATTGCGGTGATGGTGCATCTGCAGCGACAGCTTGCCGCCGGGTTTGACCACGATGCGTTTGATCTTGAAGCGCGGGCCTTCCTCGAGCACCGTGTAGGTGCCCCACGGACGGCTGACCGTGCGGTGCAGGCGATAGGCTTCGTGGGATTTGTCCTTGAGCTGCTTGGCCACCCGCCGCACATCCTGCGCACGGTCGGCGTGGGCTACCAGTACCGCGTCGGCGGTGTCGATGACGATCAGGTCTTCCACACCGACGGCGGCCACCAGCCGGCCTTCGCTCTGAACGAAGTTGTTGCGGCTGTCGATGAAGATCGCCTCGCCGCTGGCTCGGTTGTTATCGGTGTCGGCCGGCACCAGCGCGGCGACCGCGCTCCACGATCCGATGTCGCTCCAGTCGAAACCGGCGGGTACCACCACGACTTTCTCCGAGCGTTCCATCAAGGCGTAGTCAATGGAGATGTCGGTGATCTCGGCGAACAGCTGCGTGGACAATTCCTGTTGCAGACAACCGGCGGTTTCCACCGGTTCGCTGGCGGCCATGCAGGCGCGCGTCTGTTCCAGCAACTCGGGGGCGTGCAGCGCCAGTTCGGCAATCACCGTTGCGGTGGAGAAGCAGAACATCCCCGAATTCCACAGGAAGTTGCCGCTTTCCAGGTAATGGGTGGCGGTTTGCAGGTCGGGTTTTTCCACGAAACGCTGCACCTTGGCCGCGCCCCGGTCGTTGAGCGGTGCGCCGGTCTCGATGTAACCGAAACCGGTTTCCGGGGCGGTCGGCACCACGCCGAAGGTCACCAGATAGCCGTCCTTCGCCAGATTGACCGCGTGTTCGACCGCGCTTTTGAGCGCCTCTTCATTGACGATCAAATGGTCGGCGGGCATCACCACCATGATTGCCGCATCACCGTGCAGGGCTTGCAGCGACAGTGCCGCCGCCGCAATGGCCGGCGCGGTGTTGCGCCCGGTGGGCTCAAGCAGGAAGTGCCCGCGATGGCGGGACAGGTGCGCGGCCTGATAGTGATCCTTGCTCTGGAAGTAATACTCGCGGTTGGTCACCGTGACAATGTCGCCCCAGCCGTCCAGCAGCGCGGCGGCGCGCCGGTAGGTCTTGCCCAGCAGCGACTGGCCGTCGGGCAGGGTCATGAACGGCTTGGGATGGCCCTCCCGGGACACCGGCCACAAACGGGTGCCGGCACCGCCGGACAGAATCACGGGGATCAGCATGGCCTACTCCTTGGCGACGCGTTTCATGTCCGCATCCATCATCATGCGGATCAGGGTGTCGAGGTCGGTTTTCGGTTTCCAGCCCAGCACGCGCTGGGCCTTGGCCGGATTGCCGAGCAGCACTTCGACTTCGGCCGGGCGGAAAAACGCCGGGTCGATCTTCACGTAATCCCGATAGTTGAGGCCGACGTGATCGAAGGCGATGCGGCACATCTCGCGCACGGTGGTGGTGACGCCGGTGGCGACCACGAAATCGTCGGGCTTGTCCTGTTGCAGCATCAGCCACATGGCCTCGACGTAGTCACCGGCGAAGCCCCAGTCGCGCTTGGCATCGATGTTGCCCAGGGCCAGCTCCTGCTGTTTGCCCTGTTTGATCCGGGCGGCGGCATCGGTGACCTTGCGGGTCACGAATTCGATGCCGCGCAGGGGTGATTCATGATTGAACAAAATGCCGCTGCTGGCGTGCAGGTTGAAGCTTTCACGGTAGTTGACGGTGATCCAGTGGCCATAGAGTTTGGCCACGCCGTACGGGCTGCGCGGGTAGAACGGGGTGTTCTCATCCTGTTGCTCGGCCTGGATCAGACCGAACATTTCGCTGGTGGACGCCTGATAGAAACGCGTGTGCGGGCTGAACTGACGGATCGCTTCGAGCAGGTGAGTCACGCCCAGGCCATCGACGATGCCGGTGGTTACCGGTTGGTCCCAGGAGGCGGCAACGAAGCTCTGGGCCGCCAGGTTATACACCTCGTCCGGCGCCGACTTGATCACCGCGCGCTGCACCGAGCAGGCGTCGGCCATGTCGCCGTCCAGGTAAACGATGTCGGCTTCAACGCCCATCTCGCGCAGACGCCAGCGCGAGTCGCTGCTGCGCCGTGCCACGAGGCCGTGAACCTTGTAACCCTTGTCGAGCAACAGCTTGGCCAGATACGCGCCGTCCTGGCCGGTGATCCCGGTGATCAATGCACTTTTTGTCATTGTTGTTGTACTCGCTTCTCCCAGTCGGACAGGATCGCCCGCAGGGATTGTTGTGTAGTGATTTGCGGCGTCCATCCTGTGGTCCGGGCCAGCCGTTGGTGGCTGCCGCAGACGCGACGCTGATCCGCGCGGCGCATGCGTGCCGGATCCTGAACCAGTTGCAGCTTGACCTGGGCCAGGTCGCCCATCTGTTCGATGAGGCTGCGGATGCTTTGCTCATGACCTGAGCAAATGTTGTAGACCTGTCCCGGCGTGCCTTTTTCCAGCAGCGCAAAATAGGCCGAGACCACGTCGCCGACGTCGAGGAAATCGCGGGTGACATCGATATCGCCGACTTCCAGTTGCGGCGCTTGCAGCCCCTGCTTGATGCGGTTGATCTGCCGTGCGGCGCTGGCGATGACGAAGCTGTCCTTCTGCCCGGTGCCGATGTGATTGAACGGACGCGCCACCAGCACCGGCCAGCCTTCGCTCAACCCCCATTGCAGGCTGAGAAATTCCGCCGACAGTTTGCTCACGGCGTAAGGATTGCGCGGGCAGGGTGGTTGTTGTTCGGTGATCGGCAGCGCGGGTTCTTCGACCTGGCCGTAGACATCGCCCGAGCTGACATACAGGAACGTGCCCTTGAAGCCGCGCGCCTTGAGGGCCTGCAACAGGTTCAGGGTGCCGAGCAGGTTGATGTCGAAGGTACGTGCCGGATCGCGGAACGCTTCAGGGACAAAGGTCTGGCCGGCGAGATGAATGACCGCATCGGGCAGTTGCGGCCAAAGGTCGATGAGGCTGTCCGGGTTTGTCAGGTCGTAGGGTGAGGCGGCAGACAGCAGCTCCCACGACGCGTCTTCCCCCTGCAGGCGTGACTGGATGTGTTGTCCCACGAATCCACTGAGACCCGTGATGAACAGACTTTTTTTCAAACAGCGACCCCTTGGTCTTTAACGTTCACCTTTCCCACAGGCTTATAGGGAATGAGCTGTCGGATCGTAGGAATAATTCGGCAGAACCGTAGGTGAAGTCGTTGTTGTAGTTGTTTGGTTGCCAATCTGTGCCAATTGCGCAGCAATTTCAACAGGGCAAATCGTGACCGGTCAGTTCTCGTCAGAGTAGTCGGGTTTTTCTCGCCGGGCGGTTCCCGAAGGCGCGACGGATGTGTTTAGAATGCCCCTCGTCGCGATCCCCGGCGGCTTTTCGCAAGGATCGTGCGACAGGGTAAAACCGACCATTAAAACAAGAACAGAGACGTGCCCGATGATGCAGGACGAACCGCGCTGATGCCGGTTCGATCCGACGCTCGGCCGTCATAGCGTGAAGCTGCCGGGATGGCGGTTGCACCGTGGGATGCCATGAATTTCATTCTCTACTCGGACGTCAACGACCGCTCCATCAGCCAGAGTCTGGGGCGTCCCGAATATAGCTACTACTTCGTGCTCAAGGCCTATCGCCCGGTGCTGGAAAGCCTGGGGCGGGTGCATGTGGTGTCTACCAGCGCCGAGGTTGATCCACTCTATCGGCAACTGCTCGCCGCCGGTGAAAGCAGCGTTTTCCTGTCCTTCACGCCGCCACAAAATACCCCGACCGATCTTGAGTGCCCGACGATCTGCGTGATCGCATGGGAGTTCGATTCGATCCCCGACGAGTCGTGGGACGATGATCCGCGCCACGACTGGACGCAGATGCTCGCCCGACAGGGACGGGTCATTACGCTGTCGAGCCACACCGCCCGCGCGATTCGCCGCGCCATGGGCGAGGACTTTCCGGTACTCGTGCTGCCGACGCCCTTGTGGGAAAACTTCTCCGCCATTCGTGAGCAACATGTCAGTGCGCCGATCAATCCCGGCGCGACCCTGGCCATCAAGGGCTGCATTTTCGACAGTCGCACGCTGGCGTTATCTGCCGACGATCTGTTGCGCAAGCCCCTGACTGCCGAACAACTGGCCGAAATCGAGGCGCTACGCCCACCACCGCTGACGTTCAAACGCCGCCTGGTGATTGCCCGCCATTATCTGCGTCTGTGGTGGCTGGGGGCGGGTGAAGACCGGGTGAAGTTCCTGCATCACTGGTATTGGGAAGGTGTGCAGGATCTGCTCTCGGATCGCATACACGCCTGGCTCGAGAAACGCCTGCCGGCCATTGCCGCAGCGCATGCGGTGGCCGTAGCCGAGCCACCGCCGCTGGATCTGCCGGACACGTCCTCGGTGGTCGAGGCCATGGTAGAAGGCGTGATCTACGTGACCGTGTTCAACCCCAGGGACGGCCGCAAGAACTGGCATCATCTGGTTACCGCTTTCTGCTGGGCCTTTCGCGAAACGCCTGACGCGACGCTGGTGCTGAAGATCACCCAGAACGATCTGGCGTCCTACTACAGCGAACTGATGACCCTGCTCGCACAACTGACACCGTTCGCCTGCCGGGTGCTGGTGATGCACGGTTATCTGGACGATGCGCAATACGCGCGGCTGTACCAGGCGGCCAGTTTTTACGTCAACGCTTCACGCTGCGAGGGGCTGTGCCTGCCGTTGATGGAATTCATGTCCAGCGGCAAACCGGTGATCGCCCCGGATCACACGGCCATGGAAGACTACATCGACGACACCGTGGCCTTCGTCGTCCGATCCAGCGAAGAGCTGACGATCTGGCCCCAGGACACCCGCATCATCTACCGCACTTTGCGCTATCGGCCGGACTGGTCTTCGCTCATAAGCGCCTATGAGAACAGCTACCGGATGGCCAAGGCGCAGCCGCAGGAGTACGCGCGGATGTCTGCCGCTGCTGTCGAGCGCATGCACGACTACTGCGCGTTTGCCCCAGTGCAGCAGCGCATGGCGGACTTTTTCGGCCTCGCGCCACTGACCGTCGATGCCGCCCCCGTGACGGACAACGCCTCATGCTGATCATCATTCATTCGGAAACCAACCAGCACACCATTGCGCAGAACCTCGGTCGTTCGGAGTACAGCTATTACTTCGTGCTCAAGGAATACCGGCCGGTGCTCGAACGCCTTGGGCGTGTGGTGGAAGTCGTCGATCCGGCGCGCGAAGTCGATGCGCTGTACCTGGAGTGCCTGTCCCGTGGCGAGCCCTGCGTGTTCCTGTCGTTCTCGCCGCCGCACCGCACGCCGATCCACCTGGCGTGCCCGACGTTGCCGGTGTTCGCCTGGGAATTCAGCACCATCCCCAACGAACCCTTCGACAACGAGCCGCGCAATGACTGGCGCACGGTGCTCCGGGCCTGCGGCGCGGCGATCACCCATTCCAGCTACACGGTCAACGCCGTGCGCGAGGCCATGGGCGCCGATTACCCGATTGTCGCGGTGCCGGCGCCGGTGTGGGATCGCTTTGCAGCCCGGGGCGCGCAGCTTCAGGGGCAGCCCTCGACAGGGCCGGTGCGCCTGACGATCAAAGGGCTGGTCGCCGACAGTCGTCAGCTCGATCTCAATGCGTTCGGCCCGAAACACCTGCGCCGTGGCAAGGGCATCGATTTCCAGGCACCGGTGCGCGAGCAGGAGTTGCTGCTGGACGGTGTCGTCTACACATCGGTGTTCAACCCCGGTGACGGACGCAAGAACTGGGAAGACATGCTCAGCGCATTCTGCGTGACGTTCCGCGACGTCGAAGACGCGACGCTGGTGCTCAAGCTCACGCACCACGATGCCGAAGAAGCGCTCGGCGACATTCTTCATCACCTGTATAAAAACCAGACCTACCGCTGCCGCATCGTGCTGATTTACGGCTACCTCGCGGACGCCGACTACGAGCGTCTGGTACAGGCCACCCGTTACGTGGTCAACACTTCCTACGGCGAGGGCCAGTGCCTGCCGCTGATGGAATTCATGTCCTGCGGCAAACCGGCAGTGGCGCCGCGTACCACGGCGATGATCGATTACCTGAGCACCGACAACGCCTTCCTGGTCGAGTCCACCGATGAACTCACGGCCTGGCCGCACGACCCGCGCAGGGCATTCCGTACGTTGCGCTACATGACCAACTGGGCATCGGTCTGCGTGGCCTATCGCGACAGCTATGAGGTGGCGAAGAACGATCCCGGGCGTTATGCGCAAATGTCGGCGCAAGCCGTTGCCAGTCTCCAGGCGTTCTGCAGTCAGGCGGTGGCCGAGCAGCGTTTGCGCGATTTTCTCGCTCAAGTGCACGAACTCCGCGCTATCGCTGCAACGGAAGTCACGGGCGCATGATCCGCGCATGGCTGAGGCGTTTGCGTCCGGTTGCGCCATCGGTGCCGGACTCTCTGCCGGATCCTGTGTCCGTCAGCGTGTCGCCGCGGGACGTCGGCCTGCACGATGCCATGCTCGACGGGTGGTTTCACGGCGACAGTGGCGAGTTGCTCAAGGGCTTTGCCATTGACGCGGACGACACCCTGCTCGACGTGGGGTGCGGTGAGGGCGTGGCGACATTGTTCGCCGTGCGCCAGGGGGCCTCGGTGATCTTCACCGACAGCGAGCACGACAAAGTCCGCGATCTCGCCCGGCAAGTCGAGGCGCAGAGCCGCAACGCCAGCCTCGGTCTGGTCAGCAACAGCCTGCCATTGCCGCTGAGCGACGGCTGTGCGAGCAAGGTTGTGTGCATGGAAGTGCTGGAACACATCGACCAGCCCGAGCCGTTCATGGCCGAGCTGGTACGCATGGGCCGGCCCGGTGCGCTGTACCTGCTCAGTGTGCCGGCGCCGGTCGGCGAGCATTTGCAGCAGGGCATTGCCCCGGCGGGTTATTACCAGTCACCCAATCATGTGCAGATCTTTACCCCGGAACGCTTCGCGGCACTGGTGGAGGAGGCCGGTCTGGTGATCGAGCATCGTCAGGCCACGGGGTTTTTCTGGGTCATGGGCATGATTTTTTTCTGGGCCAGCGAACGCGCTGCCGGCCGTGACCTCGGTGGCGCCGTGCGCGACCGGATCCAGGCGCCGTATCCACCGTTGATGGAGAGTTGGGCCAGAACCTGGCAGGACTTGCTGGCGCAGCCCGATGGCTTGGCGATCAAACAGATGCTGGACCGGTTCATGCCCAAGAGTCAGGTAATCATCGCCCGCAAACCGCTCGATGCAGGACGAGTGTCATGAGCGGCAAGCGGATCATGGACATCGAAGTGCTGCGGGCTATTGCGGTACTCGGCGTGCTGTTTCATCACTTGCAAGGCAGCCTGTTCACCGACCCGGTGCCGCTGCTTGAAAGGATCCATGCCTGGGCGCAGCCATGGTGGGGCGTTGACCTGTTTTTTGCGATCTCGGGGTTTGTCATCGCCCGCAGCCTGATCCCGGCGCTGCGCGGTTGCAGCAACCGCCGGGAATACTGGGAGCAGACGCGCAATTTCTGGCTGCGTCGGGCGTTTCGTCTGTTGCCCTCGGCCTGGCTGTGGCTGGCGCTGATGCTGCTGGCGTGCGTGTTTCTCAATCGATCAGGGGCGTTCGGCACGTGGTCCGCCAACGTCCAGGCCACTCTGGCCGGGGTGCTGCAGTACGCCAACTTCCGCTTTGCCGATGCGTTCTTTCATTACGAGTACGGCAGCAGTTTCGTCTACTGGAGTCTGGCGCTGGAAGAGCAGTTCTACCTGTTGTTCCCGCTATTGATCCTGCTGTGCCGCAAGCATCTGGTGTGGGCATTGCTGGCACTGGTGGCGGTGCAGTTGTTCACGGTGCGTACGCCGCTGCTGATGGTGATTCGCACGGATGCGCTGGCGTTGGGCGTGCTGTTGGCGATGTGGAGCGTGCAGCCGGGTTACTGCCGTTGGGAGCCGGTATTCCTGCGTCGGCCATGGGCCGGAGTGTTGGCGCTGATCGGCCTCGCAGCGCTGCTGAGCTTCATGGCCACCGACCGTTTCACCTTTGCCGGTTACCGCATCGGGTCTATCGCCGTGCTCAGCGCCGTGCTGGTGTGGATCGCTTCGTACGACCGCAATTACCTGCTGCCGGCCGGTGGCCTGCAACGACTGATGGCCTGGATCGGCAGCCGCTCCTACGGCATTTACCTGATCCACATCCCGGCCTATCAACTGGTGCGGGAACTGACCTTTCGTTTGCAGAGCGCCGATCTTCCGAGCCCGGCGGGGCATCCGATCGTGACGCTACTGATTGCCGGTGGCCTGATCGTGCTGCTCAGCGAACTCAATTACCGCTTGATCGAAATGCCCATGCGCAATCGAGGCGCCACGCTGGTGAAACGCCTCGGCACCTCGCGAACCGTCGTCTCGTCCTCTGGAGCCACCTCATGCTGAGCCTTTTGAAAAAACTCACGGCGGCTCCGGCCCCCGCACAAGCTGTCGCACCGGTCGCCGACAAGGTCGACCCTTATATGCTCGGCCTGCACGACGCGATGCTCAGCGGCTGGTTCAACCAGCAAACCGGTGAGCTGTTCAAAGGCTTCCCGGTAACCGCCGATGACACCTTGCTCGACGTTGGCTGCGGCGACGGTGGCAACGTGCATTTCTGCGGCATGCGCGGGGCGAAGATCATCATTGCCGATATCGATGGCGCCAAGGTCGAAGCGACCCGCCAGCGCCTGAGCGATACGCCGGCGCGTGGGGTCGAATGCCATGTCACCGACTGCAATCCGCTGCCGATCGCCGATGGCACCGCCACTCGCGTGGTATCCACTGAAGTCATCGAGCACGTCGACGACCCGGCGCAGTTCCTGGCCGAACTGGTGCGTGTCGGCCAGTCGGGCGCGCTGTATTTGCTGAGCGTGCCGCACCCCAGCTCCGAAGACCTGCAAAAGGACATCGCCGCGCCGGAGTATTTCCAGAAGCCCAACCACATTCGCATCATCAGCGAAGAGCAGTTCAAGGCGATGGTCAGTGAGGCGGGACTCGAGATCATCAGCCACAGTCAGTACGGCTTTTACTGGTCGATGTGGATGATGCTGTTCTGGGAGGCCAAGGTCGAATTCAGCAACCCGGATCATCCGCTGCTCAATCATTGGGCCGATACCTGGCAAGCGGTGCTCGACTCGCCGCGCGGCGCGCAGATCAAGCAGGCGCTGGATGCGGTGGTGGCGAAAAGTCAGGTCATCATTGCCCGCAAGCCCTGAGCGCTTTTGTGTAACCTTGCAGCCTGATGTCTCAGGGATCTGCAAGGTATGCGCTTTATCATCGGGTGGGCAGCTCTGGTCGCTATGTTGTTGCTGTGTGCTTGTGAACGACAGGACGCAGTGCCGCTCGACCAGCAGCTTTACGTCTGGCAACGGCAATGGACGCCGGCCCATGAGCTAGCCCTGAACGACAGTCGCAGCGACTTTTCGACGTTGCGGGTCTTGGCGTTGCAGGCGTTCCCGAATGCCGGATGGAGCCGGGCACGAATCGATACCGCGCTGCTGAAACACGATGCCCGGCCGTTGATCGCGGTGATTCGCCTCGACGGCCAGCTCAAGGCGCTCGACCCGCAAGCGGTTACGGCGCAAATCCTTCAAGTGCTCGCTGACTGGCAAGGGCAGGGGCTCACGCTGGCCGGGGTCGAGATCGATCATGACGCCGGCAGTGCTCGACTGTCGGCCTATGCCGAATTCCTCGCTCACTTGCGCGGCGCATTGCCGGCCAGCCTGCCTCTGAGCATCACTGCGTTACCTGCCTGGCTCGACAGCCCGCAGTTGCCGGCGCTGCTGGCGACCGTCGACAGCAGCGCGTTGCAGGTGCATGCCGTCAGCGATCCGCGTCGCGGTCTGTTCGATCCCGAGCAGGCGCGGCGCTGGGCCAAGGCCTGGGGGCAGGTGACCGACAAACCGTTTTACCTGGCGCTGCCGGCTTATGGCGTGGCGTTGTTGCCGGAGGCCGATGGCGCCCCGGTGGTGGAAAGCGAAGTGCCGCTCGAGCGCGGTGGCCAGCGGCGCGAATTGCTCGCCGATCCGCAACAACTGGGCCGGCTGGCCATTGAACTTCGCGAGGATCGCCCGGCGCATCTGGCCGGTCTGATCTGGTTTCGCCTGCCGTTGGCCAACGATCGCAGAGCCTGGAGCCTGAGCACGCTGCGTGCGGTCGCCCGAGGCGATGCATTGAGCAGCCAGCTCGGCCTGACGTTCACCAATCAGAATGGCCTGCAAGACATCGCCCTGCGTAATGTCGGTAACCTCGACAGCGCCTGGCCCGCCCGCATCACCCTCAAGGCCCGGGGCTGCGAAGGGGCCGATGCGCTCGCCGGTTATGCGTTGCAACAGACGGCGGATCTGCTTACCTTCACCCGCCTGCGCGACGGCCGCCTGCCGGCGGGCGGGCAGCGGGCGATCGGTTGGGCACGCTGCGCAAATATTGATCAAGGAGGTTCGCATGTTGACCCGTAACTGGCCCCGCCATCTGCTTTGCCTGAGCCTCAGCCTGCCGCTGGGCTCGGCGCTGGCCTGTGGCCCGGACTTCCCGATGCGCCTGCTCGACGATCGCGGGCAATCGCTGGCGGAGCTGCCGGAGGGCAACTTCAGGTTCGAGATCAGTCGCCTCGGCAAAACCATTGCCGGGCTGAAGAACGTTACCGCCGCCACCCACAATCCGGATGACATCTACGCCGAGGCGCCAGATCCCGCCGAGGTGCGCGACAAGGCCGAGCAGATCGGCCTGACCCCTGAACAGCAAGCGCTGGTCAAGCAACTGCGCAGCCTGACCGATGCGCATCAGGTTGACGTGCAGGGCGCGAGCCTGCCGGCGGAACTGCGTCTGTATGTGGCGGGCGCGGTGGCGTTCGGCGCCGGTGACCATCAACTGGCGGTCGAGTATTTCCGTCAGTTGCTGGCGCTGCCGGCCGATCAGCGGGCGTTGCGCAGCACCTGGGCTGCCTATTCTCTGGGCCGGGCGTACTTTGCCATGAGCAGCGAAGCGGGCGACGCGCTCGAAGCCTGGGAAAACGCTATCGACGCGTTCCGCCAGGCGCGGCAACTGAGCATCGACGGCTTCAGCGATCCGCTGGAGCTGGGCGTGGCCAGCCTCGGCGAAGAGGCGCGGGCGCTGCGCATGGCGGGTGACTGGAACAACGCCATCAAGCTGTATGCCGCGCAAAACCTGCACGGCTCGAACGTCGGTTACACCTCGCTGAAGCAGTTGATGAACGAACTGGCCGAGGAGCCCGAAGATCGGCTGGCGAAATTGCTGCGCCGCGAAGCGGTGCAGCAACTGGTGACCGCCTCGCTGATTAGCCGCATTGGCTGGTCGTTCGGCGATGAACCGCCGAACGAGAAGAAGCTGGTCAAGGCCCTGCAAGCGAGCACGCGCGGCAGCCTCGATAACGCCGATCGACTGGCGGCGATGAATTATCAACAGGGTGATTACGCCAGCGCCAAGGCGTTCCTCGAACACGCTGGCGACAGCGGTCTGGCGTGGTGGCTGCGGGCAAAACTGGCGGTGCGCGATGGCGACCGGAACGCAGCGGCTGCGGCCTACGCGAAGGCTGCGCAAGCGTTCCCGCAGGGCGAATCCTGGGGCGAGCGGCGCACCGCCGACTGGAATCTCGAAACCGTGCAGCCCAAATGCCGGGTCGAAGGTGAAAGCGCAATTCTTGCGCTGCAACGTGGCGAGTACCTGCAGGCTTTCGACCAGTTGTATCGCAGCCAGCATATTTACTGGTTCGACGCTGCGACCGTGGCCGAGCGAGTGCTGACGGTCGATGAGCTGAAAAACTATGTCGATACCAACGTCCCGGCACCGCCCGCGCTGAGCCAGCAGGATCGCGACAATTACGTGCCACTGCCAGTGGCCGCCAGCCTGCGCAATCTGCTGGGTCGGCGCCTGTTGCGTGAGGGGCATTACGAAGAAGCGGTCGGTTATTTCGACAATGCTGATCTGCAGAACAAGGCCCGGCTCTATGGCCAGCAACGTCTCAAGGCCGACTCGGCTTGGTGGCCGACCAAGCGTGCCAGCGCGCTGTTCAATGCCGCGTGGACGGCCCGTGAGTGGGGCATGGACATCCTGGGCTACGAAATGGCCCCGGATTACGCGACCTTCGGCGGCAACTACAGCCTGGAAAAGACCGAGCTGAAAGTCGGCCCGCTGGTCAGCGAAGCCGAAGTGCAGCGTCAGAAGACCAGTGAAGCGCAGCCGGATGAGCGTTATCACTATCGTTTTGTCGCCACGGCGCTGGCCAGCCGTGCGGCAGACAATCTGCCGCACACCAGCCAGGCGTTCGCCGCTGTGTTGTGCTCGGCGGCGGGCTGGAACAGCAGCCTGGAAGAGCAGAGCGCCTTGTACAAACGCTATGTCGACGAAGGGCCGTACGTGCCGTGGGCCGTAGATTTCGGCCATCAGTGTCCTTATCCGGACTTCGAAAGTGCCGACAAGCGCTACGTCACTCAGGTGACCGACTCGGTGCGTTCGACACTGCGGCCGTACAAGTGGCCGGTTCAGATCGGAGCGATCGTAGCCCTCACCGCTGTGGCGTTGTTGCTGATCACCCGCCGCCAGCGCAAGGCCCGCAAAGCCTAAGCCTGCTGGACGAAGGTCAGGCGCACGGCGAAGCCGATCAACAGGCTGCCGAACAGCCACTGTTGCACCCGTTGGGCCGTCGGGCTGTGTTTCAGCCAGCGGCCCAGCGCAGCGCCGGTCAGGGCGTAGGCGCTGTCGAACAACAGACCGGCGCCCACCAGCATCGCGCCAAGCACGGCGAATTGCGTCAGCACCGGTGCGCCATTTGCCACGATGAACTGCGGCAGCAACACCGAGCAGAACAGCAACGCTTTCGGGTTGAGCAGGTTGGTCAACAGGCCGCGACGGATGGCGGCGTACCACTGCGCATGACTGTCCGTGAGGGTGCCGGCGTTCAGATCCGGCAGCAACGTGGTGCGCAGGCATTGAATGCCGATCCACAGCAAGTACGCCGCGCCGGCAATCCGCACGGCATCGAACGTCCACGGCGCCGCCTTGAACAGCGCCGCCAGCCCCAATGCTGCTAACGCGACGTGGCAACCTCGGGCAATCGCAAGACCCACCGCCGTGGCCAGCGCTGCGCCGCGTCCCTGACGGGCACCGGTTTGCAACAGCAGGATCATGTCCGGGCCGGGCAACAGAAAGACCACTGCCAGCGCCAGGAAAAACAGCCAGAGACTTGCCATGTCGCACCCCTTTCGTTGTCGATTCGGTCGCCTCAGTCTAGGGCCGAAAGGCAGGGCAGGTGGTTGCGTAGTCAGCTTCTAAAGGCCTCTGAATTGGCATAATCTGCGCTCTTTCACTGCGTAAACCATCAGGATCTGCCAACCATGAAACTCGATGCCTTCGACCGCAAGATTCTCGCCGCGCTGCAACGGGACGGGCGCCTGAGCAACGTGCAGTTGGCCGACGAAATCGGTCTGTCGGCATCGCCGTGCCTGCGCCGGGTGCGAATGCTGGAGGAGGCCGGGGTGATTCGCGGTTATCAGGCCAACCTGGATCGTGATGAAGTGGGGTTGGGGCTGACGGTGTTTGTCGGGGTCAAGGTCGAGCGGCACAACGACGAACAGGCCGAGGCGTTTCATCGGGCGGTCACGGCGTTACCGGAGGTGATTTCGGCGTTTCTGGTGTCCGGGGAATCGGACTTTCTGCTGCAAGTGGTGGTGCCGGATCTGCGCGCCTATGACCGCTTTCTCACCGGTTGCCTGTTGAAGCTGCCGGGAGTGAGCGATATCCGCAGCAATTTTGCGATCCACACGGTGAAGACACCCGGCGCGTTGCCGCTGGGGCATCTGCCGTCCTGATACTTCCCGCATTGCGCGGGAAGTATTCGCACAGTGCTTACATCTGCGTCGCCATCCCCTCGACATTCATCGCTGCCTGACGCAACGCTTCGGAGCGGGTTGGATGCGGGTGACAGGTCAGCGCGATGTCCTCGGCCGAGGCGCTGAACTCCATGGCCACGCAGAACTCGCCGATCATTTCGCTGACGCTCGGGCCGACCAGGTGCACGCCGAGGACTTCGTCGGTGCGCTCATCGGCGATGACTTTGGCGAAGCCTTCGGTCTCGTGATTGATCTTCGCCCGGCTGTTGGCGGTGAACGGGAATTTGCCGACCTTGTACGCCCGGCCTTCCGCCTTCAGCTGCTCTTCGGTCTTGCCGACGCTGGCCAGCTCGGGGCGGGTGTAGATCACGTTGGGAATCAGGTCGTAATTGACCTCGCCGGCCTTGCCGACGATCTGTTCGATGCAGGCCATGGCTTCGTCTTCGGCCTTGTGCGCGAGCATCGGCCCGGAGGTCACGTCACCGATCACCCACACGCCAGGCGCTTCAGTGCGATGCTGTTTATTGGCGAGCATGCCGCGTTTGTCGGTGCTCAGGCCGACGTTTTCCAGGCCCAGGCCCTGGGTGTACGGACGACGACCGATGGCCACCAGCACGTAATCGGCTTCAAGGATTTCCGCGCTGCCGCCAGCGGCGGGCTCCACGCTGAGTTGTACGCCGTTGGCCGATGAAGTGGCGCTGGTCACTTTCGAGCTCAGCTTGAAGCTGATGCCCTGTTTGCTCAGCGAGCGTTGCAGAGTTTTGCCGGCTTCGCCGTCGACGCCGGGGCAGATGCGGTCGAGGTATTCCACAACCGTCACCTGCGCGCCGAGCCGGCGCCAGACCGAACCGAGTTCGAGGCCGATCACGCCTGCACCAATCACCACCAGATGCTTGGGCACTTCGCTCAAGGACAGCGCACCGGTCGAGTCGAGGATGCGCTTGTTGTCGATCTCCACGCCGGGCAGGGGAGTGGGTTCGGAGCCGGTGGCGATGACGATGTCCTTGGCCGTCAGTTCGATGCGGCTGCCCTGATCACCGGTCACGCTGACTTTTCCGGGGCCGTCGATGTGGCCCCAGCCCTTGATCCAGTCGACCTTGTTTTTGCGGAACAGGAATTCAATGCCTTTGGTCAGGCCGCTCACGCTTTCGTCTTTCTGCTTCATCATTTGCGCAAGGTTGAGCGTGGGTTTGACTTCGATGCCGAGGTTGGCGAACTCCGCGCCCAGCGCCGCTTCGTAGAGCTCTGACGCATGCAAAAGCGCCTTGGACGGCATGCAGCCGACGTTCAGGCAGGTGCCACCCAGCGTGGCGCGGCCCTCGACGCACGCGGCCTTGAGGCCCAACTGGCCGGCGCGGATCGCTGCGTTATAACCGCCGGGGCCACCGCCCAGAATCACCACGTCATAGTTGCTCATGCTCTTGCTCCTGGCTGAAGGATGCGGATCAGTAAAAGTAGTTCGTGCTAAAAATTACGAACGTAATATGAGCGTTTCCCGACATTTCGGTCAAGGCTTCAGGCAAGCGACAGGTTGCGCATCTTTGAATGATGCAAATGAGTACAAATATTTCACGACTTTCGTTATATCGTAACGATATGTGCAGTGAGCCAAGTGTTTTGGGGGGATATGCAAGTCGATCTGGATGAAGGCACGCCGGTCACCGGGTTGCCGCGCTTTCAGCAAGCGGCGACGCAGGGCCGGCGTTTGCGTCGCCTGGCGATCGGTCTGGGTGCGTTGGCCGGGGCAGGGTGGGTGCTGGCGTTTTTTGTCGGACTGTTTGCGCCGCAATCGCTGTGGCCCGCGCTGCTGGTCAATCAGAGCGCGGCGTTGCTGGTGCTGGTGGCTAGCCTGCAATCGGCGTGGTGGGTGACGCAATGGCGGGCGCGGGTGATCAATCCCGTCGTGCCGATGACGGCTGCTGAAGAACCTGCGCCAGAAGGCTGGTACGAGCGACTGTTGGATCGGATGAGCCAGCGCAGTCTGCAACTGCTCGGGCAGATCGGCGCAGCCACGTTGTGGCTGGGCGGGTGGTCGTTGCTGGTGCTGCTGAGCGTCGAACAGACGTGGAATCTGACGCTGCCGGCGGCGGGTGTGGGGGTGTCCGCCACGGTCGGCGCGGCCATCGCGTTGCTCTTGGCGTTCGGTCTGCTGGTGCTGGAGCGACAGCTGGCCCAGGAAAATCCGGCGCAATGGCCCGAGGCCGGAGCGCTGGCGCAGCTGACTCGAGTGGCAATCATCAGTCTGGTGCTGGGCGCGTTGTGTTTGTTGTTCGTCAGTGACAGTGCAATCTGGCCGGTGCGGCTGGCAGTGTTGATTGGCATTTTGCCGGGGCTGGTTGCCCTGGAATTGCTGCTGCGTGCGCTGCTGTCGTTGTTCAGCCCGCGCCGTGAACAACTCGAACCGGTGCTGCTGGCGCGCAGTTTCGTCGCCGATCTGCTGCGCTGGCCGCCACAACCGTTGCTCGCGTTGCAGCATGAGTTGCATAACCGCTTCGGCATCGATCTGCGTCAGATCTGGGCCTTCAGTTACATGCGTCGCGCGTTCTTGCCGGTGTTGGTACTGGTGGCAGCGGTAGGCTGGTTGCTCACCGGCCTTCACGAAATTCCGATGCAAAGCCGTGGCATTTACGAGCGTTTCGGCAAACCGGTGCAGGTGTTCGGGCCGGGGCTGCACGCCGGTTTGCCCTGGCCGCTGGGGCGGGTGCTGAGTGTTGAAAACGGCGTGGTGCATGAACTGGCGACCAGCGTCGGCGAGAACCCGGCGCCCGTGCAGTTGGACCCGGCAGAAGGCCCGGCGCCACTCACCGCCAACCGTTTGTGGGACGCCAGCCACGTCAATGACAAGTCACAGGTGATCGCCAGCAGCCGTGGCGATCAGCAGAGCTTTCAGATCGTCAACATGGACGTGCGCTTCGTCTATCGCATCGGTCTGAGCGATCAAGCCGCGTTGGCCGCCACCTATAACAGCGCCGACGTGCCGACGCTGATCCGCAGTACCGCCAGCCGGATTCTGGTGCACGACTTTGCTTCGCGCACCCTCGACGGATTGCTCGGCGAGGACAGGACCGGGCTCGCTGAAGAAATTGGCCGCGCCGTGCAAAGCGATTTGCAGAAGCTCGACAGCGGCGTGGAAATTCTCGCCACGGTGGTCGAAGCAATTCACCCGCCGGCCGGGGCGGCCAATGCCTATCACAGCGTGCAGGCGGCTCAGATCGGTGCTCAGGCGTTGATCTCCCGCGAGCGCGGTGCCGCTGCCGAAGCGAGTAATCAGGCGCAGTTGCAGGCCAGCCTCGCTCGGGATCAGGCCAGTGCCAACGCCCATGAAATCAACGCCACGGCCCGGGCGGCGGATCTGAAATTCAGCGCTGAACAAAAGGCTTACGCCAGCGCAGGCCAGGCCTTCCTGCTGGAGCAATACCTCAGCCAACTCAGCCAGGGTTTGAGCAAAGCCAAACTTTTGGTACTCGACCATCGTCTGGGCGGCAGCAGTAACGCACCGACCATCGACCTGCGTACGTTCACGCTGCCGGCAGATCCGGCGCGCACCACCGCTCAGCCAGGAGCCAGCCATTGAGCCAGTCGCACACTCACGATCACCATGACCACAGCGGCCACGATCATGCTCATGGCAGCGGTCATCACCATCACGGGCATCATCACCATCACCACGGTGCGCCGGAAGACGCGGGGCCTTTTCCGTGGAAACGCATGGGCTGGGCGGGATTGCTGGTGGCGTTCGCCATCGCGGCGGCGAGCCTGGTGCAAGTGCGCTCCGGTGAAGCCACGGTCATCACCCGGTTCGGCAACCCGTCCCGCGTGTTGCTGGAACCGGGGCTGAGCTGGCGTTGGCCGGCGCCGTTCGAAGCAGCGATTCCGGTGGACCTGCGTTTGCGCACGACCTCCAGCGGCTTGCAGGATGTCGGCACCCGCGACGGTCTGCGCATCATCGTGCAGGCGTACGTGGCCTGGCAGGTGCAGGGCGATCCCGACAACGTGCAGCGCTTCATGCGCGCGGTGCAGAACCAGCCGGACGAAGCGGCGCGGCAGATTCGCACGTTTGTCGGCTCGGCACTGGAAACCACGGCCAGCAGTTTTGATCTGGCCAATCTGGTCAATACCGATGCCAGTCAGGTTCGAATCGCCGATTTTGAAGCGCAGTTGCGTCAGCAAATCGATCAGCAACTGCTCGCGACTTACGGCGTGCGCGTGGTGCAGGTGGGCATCGAACGGCTGACCTTGCCATCGGTGACCCTGACCGCAACGGTCGACCGGATGCGCGCCGAGCGTGAAACCATCGCCACCGAACGCACCGCCATTGGCAAACGTGAAGCAGCGCAAATCCGCTCCGCCGCCGAACGCGATGCGCGCATCGTGCAAGCCGATGCCACGGTGAAAGCCGCCGATATCGAAGCCCAATCGCGAGTGGAAGCGGCGCAGATTTATGGGCGTGCTTACGGCGGTTCGCCGCAGCTGTACAACTTGCTGCGCTCGCTGGACACCCTCGGCACCATTGTTTCACCGGACACCAAACTGATCCTGCGCACCGACGCCGCGCCATTCCGGGTGTTGGTCGACGGTCCGCCGAATCTCGACAACAAAAGCGGATCGCAGCCATGAATGAAGTTCCACGTGGAACACATTCGCTGAACAGTCCGTGGATTCAGGCGGGACGTCTGGCATTCTTTTCCCTTTACGCGGTAACCGTTCTGGCGGCATTAGCCTGGGCATTTTCCAATGTCCGGCAGATCGATCCGCAAAACCGGGCGGTGGTTCTGCATTTCGGAGCGCTGGATCGCATTCAGAATGCCGGGCTGTTGTTGGCGTGGCCGCAGCCGTTCGAACAGGTGGTTTTATTGCCGGCGGCGGATCGGGTGATCGAGCGCAGAGTGGAAAACTTGCTGCGCAGCGATCAGGCCCTGCAGGCGGATCGCGTGGCAACCTTCGCCACGCCGCTGAGTGATGCGCTGGCCGGTTCCGGTTATCTGCTCACCGGTGACGCCGGTGTTGTGCAGCTGGATGTGCGGGTGTTTTACAAGGTCACCGATCCTTATGACTTCGTACTGCAAGGCGAACATGTGCTGCCGGCGCTGGATCGAGTGGTAACGCGCAGCGCAGTCGCACTGACGGCGGCGCGGGATCTGGACACCATTCTGGTGGCGCGGCCGGAGTTGATCGGCGCTGATAATCAGGCGGCCGAACGCCGCGAACGGTTGCGCGGTGATCTGGTGCAAGGCATCAACCGACGTCTCGCCGAGTTGAAGGCGAGCGGGCAGGGCATCGGCATCGAAGTGGCGCGGGTCGATGTGCAATCGAGTCTGCCGGAGCCGGCGGTGAGTGCGTTCAACGCCGTCCTCACTGCCAGCCAGCAAGCCGACAAGGCGGTTGCCAATGCCCGCACCGAGGCCGAGAAACTTACCCAGTCCGCCAACGAACAGGCCGACCGCACCCTGCAAGTCGCCCACGCCCAGGCCGGTGAGCGCCTGGCCAAGGCCTCCGCCGACACGGCGACGGTGTTGAGCCTGGCCAAGGCGCAACAGCAGGGTACGGACCCGCAAATGCTGCTGCGTCTGTACCGTGAGCGGATGCCGAAGATTCTCGGGCAGGCCGGTTCGGTCACCACGGTCGATCCGAAAGACGATTCCCGCCTGATCATTCAGGGAGCCAGTAAATGACTGCCATTACCTCAGCTCCGAGCCTGTTGTCCTCGGCCGAACAACGCCGCGCCGCCCGCCAGTTGACCCTGGCGATGCTCGCCCTCGGCTTGCTTGGTCTGGGGTTGATCTGGCGCTGGTTGATGCCGGAACAGTCGGGCGTCAGTCAGTTGTTGCTCGGATTCGCTTCTTTATTAGTCGCGGTGCCGGTAATGCGTTCGGCCTGGTTCAGCCTGCGTTATCCGAGCCTGCACGGCATCACCGATCAGTTGATCGCCCTGGCGATGATCGGGGCCTGGGCCACGGGCGATCTGCTCACCGCGGCGTTGTTGCCGATCATCATGATCTTCGGCCACGTGCTGGAAGAGCGCAGTGTGATCGGCTCCCAGGAAGCGATTCATGCCCTCGGCCAACTGACGCGCAGCCATGCGCGCAAGGTGCAGGCGGACGGCTCGATCATCGAGGTCGACAACGGCACGCTCAAAGCTGGAGACAAAGTGGAAGTGCGCGCCGGGGATCGGGTGCCGGCGGACGGTCGGGTTTTATCCGGCCAGGCCAGCCTCGACACGGCGTCGATCACCGGTGAATCGGTGCCGGTGGAGGCGGGTGTCGGCATGGCGGTGTTCGGCGGTGCGATCAACCTCGACGGGCTGTTGCGAATCGAAGTGACCCGTACCGGGGATGAATCCACCCTCGGCAAGGTCATCGCGCTGATGCAGAACGCCGAACGCTCCAAGCCACCGATCACGCGTTTGCTCGAACGTTATGCCGGCAGTTACATGGTGCTGGTGTTGCTGCTCGCGGCGGTGACCTGGTTTATCACCAACGATGCACAGGCGATGCTCGCGGTGCTGGTGGCGGCATGCCCATGCGCGCTGGTGTTGTCGGCGCCGGCCACGGCGATTGCCGGGGTGGCAGTGGCGGCGCGGCACGGGATCCTGATCCGCAGTTCGGCATTCCTTGAGGAATTGGCGGATCTCACTTCGCTGGTCGTCGACAAGACCGGAACCCTGACGTACGGCACGCTGCGCTTGCAGTCGATCAACAGCCCGCGAGCGGATCATGGGTCGGTGATGGCGCTGGCTGCAAGCCTGGGTGCGGCGAGCAGCCATCCGGTCAGCCGCGCGCTGGCCGGACTGGTCAGCGCGGAAGAGGTGCTGGTGCTGACCGATATTCATGAGCGGCAGGGGTTGGGCGTAGTGGCCAAGACCGCGCAAGGTGAAGCAGCGCTCGGGCGCCCGGAGCTGTTTGCACAGTTGGGCATCCCGACCACGGCGATCCCCGAACACGATGGCCCGATTGCCGGGTTGGCGCTGAACGGCGAATTCCTTGCCTGGCTGTTGCTGGCCGACACCGTCAAACCGGAAGCTCGATTTGCCCTGAGTGAACTGCGTGACCTCGGATTGGGACGACAACTGCTGTTGACCGGCGACCGGCAAAGCGTCGCGCAGACACTGGCCAAGGATGTCGGCCTGCACGAAGTCGAAGCCCAGGCGTTGCCCGAAGACAAACTCAACCGAGTGCTCAAGGAAATCGACAACGGCTTCCGGCCGATGGTGGTCGGCGACGGGATCAACGATTCGCTGGCGCTCAAGGCGGGCGTGGTCGGAGTGGCGATGGGCGCGGGCGGCGCAGACATCGCGCTGGCGTCCGCCGACATTGTGCTGATTGGCAGTGACCTGCGTCGGCTCGGCACCTGCGTGCGCCTGAGTCGTCAGTGCCGACGGACTTTACAAGTTAACGTAATCATCGGTCTGGGCTGGACGCTGGCCATCGTGGTGTTCGCTGCTTTCGGCTGGCTCGGTGCGGCGGGGGCGATGATCGCCGCATTGCTGCACAACCTGAGCACGCTGTTGGTGCTGGGCAATGCCGGACGCCTGCTGCGTTTTCAGGAACCACTGCTGAAGCTGAAAGCGTCGGACTGATCAATTTTCGAACTGTGCGCCGCTCTCGCAGTCATTTGAGAAGGCGCACTGAACCAGGGATGACAGCGCCATTACAGCCACTGCGGCTGATAGTCGGCGACTATCAAATCGATAGCCTGCTAATTTTCAAGGATGGTCTACCCTCAGATCAGACGTCTGAAACCAGGGGGATATTCCATGCTCGCGCAACTTCCACCGGCCTTACAGAATCTGCAGCTTCCGCTTCGCCTGCGACTCTGGGACGGCCATGAATTCAATCTGGGCCCGACGCCCAGCGTCACCATCGTGGTCAAGGACCCGTTGATGGTGTCCCAGTTGACCCATCCAAGTCTCGACGCGTTGGGGGCGGCGTTCGTCGAGGGCAAACTCGAACTGGAGGGCTCGATCAGCGAAGTCATCCGGGTGTGCGATGAGCTGAGCTCCGCGCTACTCGATGAAGACGATGACAGTCAGCCGGTGCGCACGCTCCACGACAAGGAAACCGACGCCAAAGCCATTTCCTACCATTACGACCTGTCCAACGCGTTCTACCAGCTGTGGCTGGACAGCGACATGGCGTATTCCTGTGCGTATTTCGAAACCGGCAGCGAATCCCTGGAGCAAGCCCAGCAAGCCAAGTTCCGGCACCTGTGCCGCAAGCTGCGTCTGCAGTCCGGCGACTATCTGCTGGACGTGGGTTGCGGTTGGGGCGGACTGGCGCGTTATGCCGCCCGTGAGTTCGGCGCCAAGGTCTTCGGTATCACCCTGAGCAAAGAGCAACTGGCGCTGGCCCGCGAGCGTGTCAAAGCCGAGGGGCTGGAAGATCAGATCGAATTGCAACTGCTCGACTACCGAGATCTGCCCCAGGACGGGCGTTTCGACAAAGTGGTCAGCGTCGGCATGTTCGAACACGTCGGCCACGCCAACCTCGCCGAATACTGCAAAACCCTGTTCGGCGCGGTGAAAGAGGGCGGTCTGGTGATGAACCATGGCATCACCGCCAAGCACACCGATGGCCGCCCGGTGGGACGCGGTGCCGGGGATTTCATCGAGAAGTACGTGTTCCCCAACGGCGAGTTGCCGCATTTGGCGATGATCTCGGCTGAGATCAGCGAAGCGGGTCTGGAGATTGTCGACGTCGAGAGTTTGCGCCTGCATTACGCACGCACGCTGGACCACTGGAGCGAACGGCTGGAGGACAACCTTGAAGCCGCCGCGAAACTGGTGCCGGACCAGGCGTTGCGTATCTGGCGTCTGTACCTGGCGGGCTGCGCTTATGCATTCGCTCGCGGCTGGATCAACCTGCACCAGATCCTCGCCGTGAAGGCCCATGCCGACGGCAGCCATGAACTGCCATGGACCCGGGACGACATCTACAACCCTTGAACCTATAGAATCGGTGAAATCAGCCGGGCGATCCGCATGCCGACCTGTTGCAGGCGGTGGATCTCCCGGCTTTCTTCTTTGGCGACCTCGTAGGCCTGGGCGAAGTCGTCGTTGAGCATCTGTTCCACGCTGGCGGCGAATTCGCTGTCGACGGTCAGCAGCATCACCTCGAAATTAAGCCGGAACGAACGATTGTCCAGATTGGCGCTGCCGATGGCGCTGATTTCACTGTCGATCAACACCACCTTCTGATGCAGAAAACCCGGTTCATAGCGGAATACCCGCACGCCGGCGCGTACCGCTTCGAAGGCGTACAGGCTGGAGGCTGCGTAGACGATGCGGTGGTCGGGACGCGAAGGCAGCAACAGGCGCACGTCGACCCCGCGCAAAACTGCGAGGCGCAACGCCGCGAACACGGCTTCGTCAGGAATGAAGTAGGGGCTGGTGATCCACACGCGTTCGGTGGCGGCGTGGATGGCCTCAACGAAGAACAGCGAGCAGGTTTCGTAAGCATCCGCCGGGCCGCTGGCGAGCAATTGGCAAAGCACGCCGTCCTCTGGGTACGCGTCCGGCAGGATCAGCGGCGGCAATGACCGCGCGGCCCAGAACCAGTCTTCGGCAAATGACTCCTGCATGCACGCCACCACCGGGCCGCGCACCTGAACGTGAGTGTCGCGCCACGGTGCCAGCGGTGGCTTTTCACCCATGTATTCGTCGCCTACGTTGTGCCCGCCGACAAACCCGATCAGCCCGTCGACCACCACGATCTTGCGGTGGTTGCGGAAATTCACCTGGAAACGATTGAGCCAGCCGCTGCGGGTGGCGAACGCCTTGACCTCGACGCCGCCGTCGCGCAGCGCCTGAACGTAGCTGTGGGGCAGGGCGTGGCTGCCGATACGGTCGTAGAGCAAATGAATCACCACGCCTTCGGCCGCTTTCTTCAGCAGCAAGTCACGCAGGCGCTGACCGAGACGATCGTCGTGAATGATGAAAAACTGGATCAGCACCGCTTCCCGCGCCTGGTCGATTGCATGGAAAATCGCCTCGAAGGTGGCTGCGCCATTGATCAGCAATCGCACTTCATTGTTGGCCAGGCACGGCATGCGCCCCAGCTTCGGCATCGCCCGTAACGAGTCATAAGCATTCGAGGCGCGGGCAGTCAGGGCTTCTTCCACCCACGGCCGCCAGTTGAGTTCGGAAATCGCCTGGCGCATCTGTTCGTTGGCCTGGCGGCGGGCCTTGATGTAGCCATCGAAGGTGCTGCGGCCGAACACCAGATAAGGGATGAGGGTGAGGTAGGGAATGAAGATCAGCGACAACGCCCAGGCGATCGAGCCTTGAGCGGTGCGTACGGTCAATACGGCATGGATCGCGGCGATCGAGCCGAGGGTGTGTATCAGGGCGATCAGATAACCGAAAATGTGCGGTCCGAAATAATCCATGGGGCAACCTTGCTCCTGAAGATTCAATGCTTAACAGACCATGTTCCATGGCGATTGTCGCTATTTGTTTTCAAGCTGCCAGCGCCGGTCATGAACCGAAACAGACGGCCGGCGTCTAACGGCCACTACTGATCAGGAGTTTTTCAATGAACGTTCGTCTGCTGGGTTTAGCGCTGGGCCTGGGTTTGGCCTTGCCGGTGGTTGCTCAGGCGCAAATGCTGCAGCCGGGATTGTGGGAAATGACGTCGAGCAATGTGAAGGTCGACGATCAGGTGATGGATGTGCAATCGATCCTCGGTCAGATTCAAGGCCAGATCACCCCGCAGCAGCGGGCTGAACTGGAGAAGCAGGGGATCAACATCGGCGGCAAGGGCATCCGCGCCTGCCTGACGCCGCAGCAGGTGGCGACCAACGATATTCCGCTGGCGGATCCGCAGTCGGGCTGCAAACAGCAGATCACCGAGCGTGTCGGCAACCAGTGGAAATTCCGCTTCAGTTGCCCGAAAGCCCAGGGCACCGGCGTCGCGACGTTCCTCAGTGACCGTGAGTTCACCACCGTCGCCAACGGTACTTTCAATGCCATCGGGATCAACCAGAAGGGCAGTCTGGAAACCCGGGCAGTCTGGTTGGGTCAGGATTGCGGCACAGTCAAACCGCGAGCGTAACGTCACTGTCGAAACCGCCTCCACATCGAGTGGAGGCGGTTTTTTTTCAGCGCATGAACCGCAGCGGCAATCCCTGGCAATTGTCATGGATCCGTTGGTCATGCCATGCAATCTGCCCCGACACTATCGTCGTGCTGACCCTATGCCGAAAGCTGCGCTGAGCGAACGGCGTCCAGCCGCATTGCGACAGAACCAGCTGGCGTGAAACCGCGACACCTTTTGGCTCCGGTTGAATCAACACCAGATCCGCCCAATACCCCTCACGCAAATAGCCTCGATCCGGAATGGCAAACAGATCCGCAACCCGGTGACTGATCTTGGCCACCAGCGTGGTGATCGGCAGCACGCCATCCGCCACCAGTTCCAACAACGCCGGCAGAGCGTGCTGCACCAGTGGCAGCCCGGACGGTGCCTGCTCATACGCTTGCTGTTTTTCTGCCCAGGTATGCGGTGCGTGATCGCTGCCGATCACGTCCAGTCGATTGCTCAGCAGTGCCTGGCGCAGAGCGTCACGATCGCTCTGGGATTTGATCGCCGGGTTGCATTTGATCAGGTTGCCGAGGTTCGGATAGTCACGGTCATCGAACAGTAAATGGTGCAGGCAGACTTCGGCGGTGATGCGTTTTTGCGTCAGCGGTTTATCTTCGAACAGGGCCAGCTCGCGGGCCGTGGTCAGGTGCAGGACGTGCAGGCGAGTGCCGTGACGTCGGGCCAGATCCACCGCCAGAGACGATGAACGAAAGCAGCTGTCGGCATTGCGGATCTGCGCGTGGGCATCGGGCGGCAGTTGGTTGCCGAAGCGTTCGCGCAGGTTTGTGGCATTCGCCTCGATGCTCGGTGTGTGTTCACAGTGGGCCAGCAGAACCGTCGGCACTTCAGCGAACAGGCGCTCGAGGGTGTGCGGGTCGTCCACCAGCATGTTGCCGGTGGACGCGCCCATGAACACTTTGACCCCGGCCACTTCGCTCGGGTTGAGTGCTGCGACCGTGTCCAGATTGTCGTGACTGACGCCAAAGTGAAAACCGTAGTTGGCCACCGAGCTGATCGCTGCCCGGCGCTTTTTGTCGGCCAGCGCGTCAAGGGTCAGGGTGGCAGGGTTGGTGTTCGGCATGTCCATGAAACTGGTGATGCCCCCGGCCACGGCTGCACGGGATTCGGTGTGGATACTGCCCTTGGCCGGCGCACCCGGCTCACGGAAATGCACCTGGTCGTCAATCATTCCCGGCAGCAGCCATTGGCCGTTGGCGTCGATTTCCCGGGTCGCGTTTTCACCTTCGATGCTGCCGGCGATCTTGACGATGCGCCCGTTGCTGACCAACAGATCGGCGTCGAACTCACGCCCCTCGTTCACCAGCCGCGCATTGCGAATCAGCACACTGCTCATGATTCAGAACTCGTTCTGCAGGGCTTTGTAGCCGCGCACCAGGTCGACGTTGGTGCGCGCCACGTCTTCGGAAAACTCCGAAGCGCTGACGCTCACTGGCGGGAATTGTGAGAGGTCGGTGCCCGGGCCGATGCGGGTGGTGGAGGGCACGTAGAACGCGTCCGGCAGATCCCGACCGTCGACCACCGAGTTGTGGCGCACTACGCAACCGTTGCCGACCACGCAGTTGAACAGAACGCTGTTGAAACCGATGAACACCCGGTCGCCGACCGTGCACGGGCCATGCACGATCGAGCGGTGGGCGATCGAGCTGAATTCGCCGATGGTCACCGCCGCGCCGGATTTGGAGTGGATCACCACGCCGTCCTGGATGTTCGAATTGGCGCCGATGGTGATCGGTTCCATCTCGCCCGTGGCGTCCACTTCATCAGCGCGGATCACCGCGTACGGGCCGACGAACACGTTTTCGCCGATCACCACTTTGCCGCAGATGATCGCGGTTTTATCGACGTAGGCAGACTCGGCAATCTGTGGCAAATCACCGGAAGGATTTTTACGGATCATGGTTGGCTCAGGGCTTGGTAAAGGGTGTTGAGGTTGTATTCGAACAGCCCGGTGAAGGTGCTGGCCGGGCCGCTGGCGGCGAGGGCGTCGGAGTACAGCGTGCCGCCGATGTGTGCGCCGCTTTCGTCGGCAATCTGTTTCAGCAGGCGCGCGTCCTTGATGTTTTCCATGAACACCGCTTTGACCTTGGCCTGGCGAATCTGGGTGATCAGCGCGGCGACTTCGGCAGCGGAGGGTTCGCGTTCGGTGGACAGACCTTGTGGCGCCATGAAGTCGATGCCGTAGGCCTGACCGAGATAACCGAAGGCGTCGTGGCTGGTAACGATCTTGCGGTTGCCCGGCGGCAGTGAACCGAGCTTGGCTTTCGCTTGGGCGAGGAGGGCGTAGATCTGTTTCAGGTAAGCCTGGCTGTTGCGCTCGTAGTCAGCTTTGTTGGCCGGGTCAGCAGCGATCAGCGCTTTGGTGATGTTGGCGACGTACAGCTCGGCATTCGCCAGGTTGTGCCACGCGTGAGGGTCGGGGACGGTTTCGCCGTCCTCATCCAGCGAGCGCGGAATCACGCCGCGACTGGTGCTGATCACCGGGGCTCTGGTGTCGGTGCTGGCGACCAGCCGATCCAGCCAGGGCTCGAAACCCAGCCCGTTCTTTACGATCAGTTTCGCCTTGAGCAGGGCCTTGGCGTCATCCGGCGTCGGTTCGTAAGTGTGGGCATCGGCGTCAGGGCCGACCATGTTGGTGATCTGGATATGCTCGCCGCCGACCTGATGCACCATGTCGGCAAGGATACTGAAACTGGTGACCACCGGCAGTTTTTCCGCCGCCGATAACGACATCGACAGCATCAGGCTGAACAGCACGAGTAGAGCGCGCATCGGGAAACACCTCATTGGGATGTGAGCAAAGGCGGGCGGCGCAACAGACCGTGAACCGGTCCGAACACCACGGACAACAAGTAGCCGGCACCGGCGACCAGCACGATGGCCGGGCCACTGGGCAGCGAGTAGTAGAACGACAGCAACAGTCCAAGCCATACCGAGGCGCAACCGATGAGCGCGGCGATGGCGATCAGGATCGGCAGGCGTCGGCTCCAGAAGCGAGACGCGGCGGCGGGCAGCATCATCAGGCCGACCACCATCAAGGCACCGATCGCCTGGAAACCGATTACCAGATTGAGCACCACCAGCGTCAGGAACACGCCATGGGCGACGGGGCCGAGTCGGCTGACCGTGCGCAGGAAAAACGGATCGAGCGTGTCGAGCAGCAACGGTTTATAGATCAGCGCCATGGCCATCAGGCTGAGCGCCGATACCCACAACATGCCGTGGAGGGTCGCGCCGTCCACCGCCAGTGCGGAGCCGAACAGCAGGTGCAGCAAATCGAGTCGCTTGCCGGCGATCCCCAGAATCAGCACACCGCTGGCCAACGAGATGGGATAGATCGCGGCGAGGCTGGCGTCTTCGCGCAGGCCGGTGCGTCGGGTAATCCACGCGGCGAGTCCGGCCATGCTCAGACCGGCACCGAGTCCGCCGAGGGTCAGCGCCGGCAGACTCAACCCGGCGAACCAGAACCCCAACGCGGCGCCGGGGAGGATGCCGTGGGCGACGGCGTCGCCGATCAGGCTCATCCGGCGCAGGATCAGAAACACGCCCAGTGGTGCCGTGCTGCACGCCAATACCAGACCGCCGAGCAGGGCGCGACGCATGAAGACGAACTCGTGGAACGGTTGCCATAAATGGCTGAGCGTCAGCATCAGGCTACCTGCGTGTGAGGCGTTTGCTGGATGAGATTGATGCTGCTGCCGTATGCGCAGCCGCTCGGTTTGATCAGCAAGGTCTGTGGAATGTGTTGGCGCACGGCGGCGAGGTCATGGCAAACCACGACCAGGGTTCGTCCTTGTTCATGCCAGGCGTGCAGGTGTTGCCACAACAATGTCTGACCCAGTTCGTCGAGCGCGGCATGGGGTTCGTCGAGCAGCAGCAACGGTGTGTCTGCCAGACTCAGTCGAGCGAGCAGGGCGCGTTGCAGTTCCCCGCCGGAGAGGGCCATCAGGGGACGATGTTCCAGTCCGCTCAGGTGCCAGTCTTCCAGTGCGGATTCGAGACGTTGGGCTCTCAGTTGCGACGACAGTCGGCGTCCCCAGAAACCGGCTGCCACCAACTCTTGAAGACTGATCGGGAACTGTCGATCCAGATGCTGTTGCTGAGGCAGGAAGGACAAACCGCTTTGGCGTGGGACACCCAACTCGACCTTGCCGGCCAACGGTCGCTGTAAACCTGCGATGACTTTGAGCAGGCTGCTTTTGCCACTGCCGTTGATGCCGATGATTGCCGTCATGCTGCCGCTTTCCAGCCTTAGGCTGAGCGGTGCAGTGAGCGGTTGGCCGGGTATTCCCCAGCTCAGGTTGTGGCAGCGAATCATGGCTGCTCCCGGCGCCAATGACTCTCGGCGACGGCGTCGTGAGCATGAAGGCTTTCGGCGTGGATGACTCGTACGTGGAATTGGCTGATACCGGGTGAGCCACGCAGTGCCAGGTTCAGGCGTCGTGCAGCGTCTTCGCAGAACATAAGGTTCTGGCCGTTGGCGAGGGCGAAGGCTTGTTCGTCGGCGCGTTTCACAGCGGTTTGCACGGCGGTGCCGAGGGCTGCTTCGGCGTCGTTGATGATGGACGTCAGCGGTAGTTCGTCGACGAATTCATCCAGGTGCAAATGTAGCTGGGCAGTACTGCGCTGGCTGTGAGGTGTGGCCACGATGCCTTGGGTCGAACCGAGCCACGCCAACACATCGGCGTGTTGCAGTGGTTTGTTGGCGAAGTCGTCGACGAATTGTTGCTGGATCAACTGCCTCGCCAATGCCGCAGAGCACGGGCAAGTTGAGGAATACGCGACGTCGATTTTCAGTTCCACGTGGAACACTTTGTTTTTTAGCTGGGCTGAAACAGTGACGGGATAGTTTTTCCATCCCGCCAAAGGGCTGACCAACGCGGGCCTTCTGAGGAGCAAATCAATATGGATATTAAGATAGGCGGCTTCGGACAGATCTTCGTGGCTGTCGAGAAAGCGCTGCAAAACTTGTCGTAAAAGGGCAGGAGAAAGGTTCTGCTGCTCCATCGCTTCCAGCCCCAGATAGAGCCGCGACATGTGAATGCCGCGTGCGTCTCCATCATCCAGGCTGACGCCTGCATCCGCTTTGGCAGCCAAGCGTTGGCCTTCGATAAACACAGGTAATGCGATGCCGCACATCCCCACCCATTCGAGAGGCAGGGCCTGGCGGGCGGCTTGAGCCGCGACATCCGGCAAAGTCAGCGCGTTCATGAGCAGTTCCATCATGGTAATTGAATTTGATGTTACATTATAACAATTCAAACCACGATGCCTTTTTCATGAACAGGCTTTCATATGCACAGACGTCACTTGCTCAACCTGATGCTGGCCAGCGCGGCCTTTGTTTTGCCTTTTTCGGTGTCCGCTACGCAGATACGCAATGCGCGGCTTTGGCGTTCGGATGACAAGCTTCGGCTGGTGTTCGATCTGAGTGGTTCCGTGAGCTACGAGACGTTTACCTTGAGTGCACCAGAGCGGTTGATCATCGATTTGAACGGCGCCAGCCTGATTGGGGACTTCAGCCAATTGACGTTATCCGGCACCCCTATTCATTCGATCCGCTCCGGCCATTTTGGCCAAGGGAACACACGGATCGTGCTGGATTTAAGCAGTCCGGTTCAGCTCAATTCATTCTTGTTGGCGCCTCAGGATGGGCAAGGACATCGCCTGGTTTTGGACTTGATGAGCGCATCAGCAGGAGTCCCGGCGAGCGTTCCACGTGAAACACTCCAGGAAAAATCTCACCCCAAGCGCGACATCATGGTGGTGGTCGACCCAGGTCATGGCGGGAAAGATCCGGGTGCAATCGGCGCCAAAGGCGAGCGAGAAAAGGATGTGGTGCTGTCCATCGCGCAACTGCTCGCACGTCGGCTTAAACGTGAGAAAGGCTTTGATGTGAAGCTGGTTCGTAACGAAGATTTCTTCGTCCCGTTACGCAAGCGTGTGGAAATCGCGCGTCAGCACAAGGCTGACATGTTCATCTCGGTGCACGCCGATGCTGCGCCGCGTCTGACCGCTTCCGGGGCGTCGGTGTATTGCCTGTCGGAAGGCGGCGCGACGTCCGCCACCGCGCGGTTCATGGCGCAGCGTGAGAACGGTGTGGATCTGCTCGGTGCAACCAGCCTGCTCAATCTCAAAGACAAGGATCCGATGCTCGCTGGCGTGATCCTCGACATGTGGATGAACGCAACCATCGCCGCCAGCTTGCAACTCGGAAACACAGTGCTGAGCAGTCTGGCTGGCATTACCACGCTGCACCAAAAGCGCGTGGAACAGGCTGGATTTGCCGTTCTGAAATCGCCGGATGTGCCGTCAATCCTGGTGGAAACCGGGTTTATTTCCAACGCACGGGACAGTCAGCGCTTGGTGACCGCGCGTCATCAGCAGGCCGTGGCGGACGGTTTGTTTGAGGGCTTGCAGCGTTACTTCCAGAAAAACCCGCCTGTCGACAGCTATATGGCCTGGCAACAAGAGCAAGAAGGATATCGGGTTTAGCAGCCGGTGATCCGGCTGCAGGTGAACTTTGCACTGCTGCCGCCTGAGCTGGAGAACCGATTGATCGTCGTCCAGCCCACACGGCGGTTGTAGCCAACCCAGGCTTCACCATCGGAAGCGATGCCGGTGAAAAAGGTCAGTTGCCCGTAGCGGCTGTTGGTTTGCGCCCAATAGCGGTTTCCCGCTTTCTCGAATCCGCGCAGGTAAATCGTGCTGCCGACGGTGTTGACGCTATACGCGTTGCCGTTGCCATCAATGCACGCCAACAGGTTTGCGCTGCGCGTGCAATTGGCGAGTCCCGGCACTTGTGCTTCGGCTTTCAGCGTCAGTAATGCCAGGCAGATAAACGAGTATTTCAGCGCGGTTTTCATGATGTGACTCGGCGATGAATTGATTGCAGCTTCCAGCCCTTTGTCACTTTGAGCAAGAAGAGAGTGGATTGATTTTGTTGTTATACTATAACATTAGTCGGACAAGGCTTTCCGTGGCTTCCATTTCAAGCGTCCGTTTCCCTGGTGACCCCATCGAAGCCCAAGAACGCTCGCCTCGAGAGCCTCCTGCGCTGTTTAGCGACCGTCTGATGAGGTTTATCCAATGTCTTCCCGACTTCCCGTGACCGTTTTGTCCGGCTTTCTCGGTGCCGGAAAAAGTACACTTTTGAATTACGTACTACGTAACAGAGATGATTTGCGCGTCGCCGTTATCGTCAACGATATGAGCGAGATCAACATCGATGGCAGCGAAGTCCAGCGTGATGTCAGCCTGAACCGTGCCGAAGAGAAGCTCGTGGAAATGAGCAACGGCTGTATCTGCTGTACGTTACGCGAAGACCTGCTTGAAGAGGTCAGTCAGTTGGCCCGCGAAGGCCGCTTCGATTACTTGCTGATCGAATCCACGGGAATCTCCGAGCCGTTGCCAGTCGCCGAGACGTTCACTTTCCGTGATGAACAGGGGCAAAGCCTTACCGACATCGCTCGCCTCGACACCATGGTCACTGTAGTCGACGGTATGAATTTCCTGCCGGACTACCAGGCCGCCGAAAACCTCGCCTCCCGTGGCGAATTTCTTGGTGAAGAAGATGAGCGCTCGATCACCGATCTGCTGATCGAGCAGATCGAATTCGCCGACGTCCTGTTGATCAGCAAGATCGACCTGATCAGCAGCCGCGAGCGGGAAGAGCTGATGGCCATTCTCAGACGCCTCAACGCTCAGGCCGAGATCATCCCGATGGTCATGGGTGAGGTACCGCTGGAGAAAATTCTCAACACCGGTCGTTTCGATTTTGAAAAGGCCGCCCAGGCCCCAGGCTGGTTGCAGGAATTGCGTGGCGAACATGTGCCGGAAACCGATGAGTACGGCATCGCATCCACGGCCTATCGGGCGCGCCGGCCCTTTCATCCGCAGCGTTTCTTCGACTTCATCGATCGTCCTTGGGTAAACGGCAAATTGCTGCGCTCCAAAGGCTTCTTCTGGCTGGCCAGCAAACCCACCGACGCCGGTAGCTGGTCTCAGGCAGGTGGCCTGATGCGCCACGGTTTCGCCGGGCGCTGGTGGCGCTTCGTGCCAAAGGAACAGTGGCCGCAGGATCAGGAAAGTACCGCCGCGATCATGGAAAACTGGATCGCCAGCGTAGGCGATTGTCGCCAGGAGCTGGTGTTTATCGGACAGAACATCGATTTCGCACAGCTGTCGTCGGAACTGGATGATTGCCTGCTGACCGATGACGAAATGGCGCTCGGTACTCAAGGCTGGCTACAACTACGCGATCCGTTTGGCTCATGGCACGACGAGGTCGCCTGATGCTCGCCCTGACATCGCTGCCAGGCAGCATTCGTCATCAGTCTTTCGGCAAGACCCCGCAGGCACTGGCGAACATTCTCGACGACGAGACCAACCTCGCGGTCTGGCAGCGCCAGCTTCCGATGCACATTGCCGAGTTCGCTGACTTGTTGTTGTCTCTGAACGAGCCTTACGCCGAGGCGCTTTGCCTGGAATTGCTGGACGAAGACGCCGAACCGGATCTCACTGGGCTGGCCAGCGGCTTTCGCGATCTGGAAGGCTACGAAGGGTTTATCAGCGACTTGAAATGGCTGGTCAGTGCCTTCGCCTGCTTGCTCGGCGCGCGGCGGATCGGCTTGCGCCTGCGTGTGCTGGACAAGGCCATGTGTCCGCGTTTTCACGTCGATCATGTGCCGGTGCGGTTGATCACGACCTATTCAGGCGTTGGCAGCGAATGGCTCAGGGAAGGGGAAATGGACCGTCGGCAACTGGGACAGCCGCAAGCCGAGCCGCAGGAAACTTCACGGATTCAGCAATTGAATCGGGGCGAAGTGGCGTTGCTAAAGGGCGAGAAATGGCACGGCAACGAAGGTTTCGGCCTGATCCATCGCTCGCCGCAACCGGCGCCGGGTGAGCGGCGGCTGATGCTGACCCTCGACTGGCTCGGATAGCGCCTCAGGGCTTGAGCCATTTCCCCTGGCTCTGAGTCTCGCAATAGGGCTGCAAATACGCCGCATCGGTGGCCACGCCGTAATAGTGGATATCTTGGCGATAAGGCATATTGGCGACTTGCGCGTTGCTGCACACGCCGAACGCGCCGGCGGGGCACTGCTCGACGTATTGAACCTCGACTTTCTGCCCGGCCAGGGTCGGCTGGCAGAAGCCGTCGCTGAACAGTTTTTCCGGGATGTTGCGGTTCTGCTGGCAGACCTTCACGTCGAGCCGCTCCGCCTGGCTGTGCACCACGCAGGCCTGTGCCAATGCCTGGCCAGATACCAGCGTCAGCAGCAACGACCATCCCATCCACCGCATCTTTGACCTCCAGAAACCTTGATCATGTTGCAGAACATTCCCACCCACGTCATCGCCGGCCCCTTGGGCGCGGGCAAGACCAGCCTGATCCGCCAGCTCATGGCCCAGAGACCGGAGGGCGAACGCTGGGCGGTGCTGATCAACGAGTTTGGCCAGATCGGTCTCGACGCTGCGCTGTTGACCTGCGAAGCCGATGGTATCGCACTGGGCGAAGTGGCCGGGGGCTGTTTGTGTTGCGTGAACGGTGCGCCGTTCCAGATTGGTTTGGGGCGATTGTTGCGCAAGGCACGGCCGGATCGCCTGTTCATCGAGCCCTCGGGGCTCGGGCATCCGGCGCAGTTGCTGAAGCAACTGAACGAGGCGCCGTGGCAAGGCGTACTCGCCGTACAACCTTGCGTGCTGGTGCTGGACGCCCAGGCCCTTTCCGAGGGCAAACCGCTACCGGACGCGCAGCAGGAAGCCTTGTCCAGCGCAGGCCTGCTGCTGTTGAACAAGGCAGAAAACCTCGACGAGCCCACGCGTGAGCGAATCGCCCGACAGTTGCCGCCTGTCCGACTGATCTGGACGCAGCAGGCGATGTTGCCGCTCAGCGAATTGCCGGGGCTGGCAGTACAGGCGCAGGCCGGTGTGGATAAGTTGATCGTGCCTCAGGGGCTGGCACAAATGCCGGCCATCTGGAGCGATCCGGCATTGCCGATCTGCCTGAGCCAGGCGCAGGAGAGTGGCTGGAGCATCGGTTGGCGCTGGCATCCGAGCCAGGTATTCGATGTATCGGGGATTACCCAATGGCTGAAAAGCCTGAACTGGCGCCGGGCCAAACTGGTGATTCACCAACCGGACGGCTGGCAGTCAGCCAATGCGCTGGATAATGCCGAGCTCAGCTGGCTGCCCAGTGAATGGCGCAAGGATTCCCGGATCGAGCTGATTTTCGACGAACCGCAGGCGGTCAGTGAATTACAGGCCGGTCTTGCCAGGTGTCGGCTTCACACAGGCTGATTCAAGGCTTCCACTTGGTGTGTTCCTGGCGCCACTGGCTCAGCTCGATCACTTCACCACGTGGCTTGGTCACTTCCACCACGGGCGGTGTGTCATCGAACGGTGCCGGGTAGGGCGCCAGTTCGATCTGCGCGCTGTGCGCACCGAACTGGGTGATGGTGCCGTTGTGCCGGGTTTCTCCGGTCACGGTAAATTCGAAATTGTAGACCCGGGCCAGGCGTCGCCGACCGCTGGCGTCCTTGATCAGGCCGATCTTCTTCAGCGCCACGTTACCGTCGAGCAACTCGACGCCGACATTCGCGCAATGTTGTTTGACCCGCTCCAGTGCCCGCTCGCGCAAGCCGTGGTTGTGCCAGAGCCACGCACCGGCGACGGCGAACAGCATCAGCACGAAAATGTTTTCCAGGGTGAGCATCAACACGAAACTCCAAATGATGGCGTCAGCTTAACTGCGTCGCCGGTCTGTCGTACAGGCTGCGTTTCGTCGCATACTGCGCGGCTTGAATTTCAATCGTTTTACGGAAAAACCCGAATGAAACGTACGCCTCATCTGCTCGCCATCCAGTCCCATGTGGTGTTCGGCCACGCCGGCAACAGCGCTGCGGTTTTTCCGATGCAGCGGGTCGGGGTGAATGTCTGGCCGCTCAATACGGTGCAGTTTTCCAACCATACGCAGTACGGTCAGTGGGCCGGCGAAGTGCTGGCGCCGCACCGGATCCCCGAACTGGTCGAAGGCATTGCCGCCATCGGTGAGCTCGGTAATTGCGATGCGGTGCTGTCAGGTTATCTCGGTAGCGCGGCGCAGGGCCGGGCGATTCTCAGTGGCATCGAGCGGATCAAGGCGGTCAACCCGAAAGCCCTTTATCTGTGCGACCCGGTGATGGGGCATCCGGAAAAGGGTTGCAGCGTTCCCGCCGAGGTCAGTGACTTCCTGCTGGAAGAAGCCGCTGCCGTTGCGGATTTCATGTGCCCGAACCAGTTGGAGCTGGACAGCTTCTCCGGGCGCAAGCCGCAGTCGCTGTTCGATTGCCTGGCGATGGCGCGGGCGCTGCTGGCGCGTGGGCCGAAAGCGGTGCTGGTCAAACATCTGGATTATCCGGGCAAACCGGCGGATGGCTTTGAAATGTTGCTGGTAACGGCCGAGGGCAGCTGGCATCTGCGGCGTCCGCTGCTGGCGTTTCCGCGTCAGCCGGTCGGTGTGGGCGATCTGACGTCCGGCCTGTTCCTGGCGAGAGTGCTGCTCGGTGACAACCTGGTGGCGGCGTTTGAATTCACCGCAGCAGCGGTGCATGAAGTGCTGCTGGAAACCCAGGCCTGCGCCAGTTACGAGCTGCAGCTGGTGCGAGCGCAGGACCGGATTGCGCACCCGCGGGTGAAGTTCGAGGCTACGCCGATCAGCCTCTGATCATTGCAGCACTCGCGGACCACGTCCGCGAGCGTGCTTTCACTCAGGCGTCGCCCTTGATTTCCTGATAGCGCTTTTCCAGCTCCTGACGGATCTGCCGGCGTTGTTGTGCCTGCATGTAGCGGCGCTTGTCTTCGCTGTTCTGCGGTTGCAGCGGCGGTACGGCGGCGGGTTTGCGTTGATCGTCCACCGCGACCATGGTGAAGAAGCAGCTGTTGGTATGGCGCACCGAGCGCTCGCGGATGTTCTCGGTCACCACTTTGATGCCGACTTCCATCGAGGTGTTGCCGGTGTAGTTCACCGACGCCAGGAAGGTCACCAGTTCGCCGACATGGATCGGCTCGCGGAAAATCACCTGATCCACCGACAGGGTCACCACGTAGCGGCCGGCATAACGGCTGGCGCAGGCGTAGGCCACTTCGTCGAGGTATTTGAGCAGGGTGCCGCCGTGGACATTGCCAGAGAAGTTGGCCATGTCAGGGGTCATCAGTACCGTCATCGACAGCTGGGCGTTTCCGGGTTCCATAACGTTCTCACGGGTCAAGGCAGGGTTGCTGGAAGAAACACCTCTGCGGGTGCCTGGTCGCTTTTCAAAAGCACCGATATCGGGACGCCAGGCAGCTGGTCGCCGTCACGCCCGAAGCGATCTGTTTCCATATATTGCACCGCCTTTCAGCCGGAAGTCGCGGTGTTACCCTGCAAAAGCGCCTCCCCAAGGGCGATTCCTACACCCAAAGCGGATTTTTACTCAGCTCGCCCAGACATTTCCCATGCCTGCGTGAGCCTCGTCATTCAAGGAGCCCACACCATGCATGCCATCAGCTTTATTCAGGATCTGGCGGTGATCATGCTGGTCGCAGGTGTGGTGACCGTGCTGTTCCACCGCTTCAAGCAGCCGGTAGTGCTCGGCTACATCGTCGCCGGTTTCATCATCGGCCCCCACACGCCGCCGTTCGGCCTGATCCACGACGAAGAAACCATCAAGACACTCGCCGAGCTGGGGGTGATTTTCCTGATGTTCTGCCTGGGTCTGGAGTTCAGCCTGCGCAAGCTGTTCAAGGTCGGCGCCACGGCCTTCATCGCGGCGTTCCTCGAAATTGTCCTGATGATCTGGATCGGCTACGAAATCGGCCGCTGGTTCGACTGGAACACCATGGATTCGCTGTTCCTCGGCGCGATCCTGGCGATTTCCTCGACCACCATCATCGTCAAGGCGCTCAACGACCTGAAGATGAAAAACGAGCGCTTCGCGCAGCTGATCTTCGGCGTGCTGATCGTCGAGGATATTCTTGGCATCGGCATCATCGCCTTGCTGTCGAGCATTGCGGTCAGCGGCACGGTGAGCTCCGGCGAAGTGTTTTCCACGGTCGGCAAGCTCTCGCTGTTCATGATCGTCGCCCTGGTAGTCGGCATTCTGCTGGTGCCGCGTCTGTTGGCTTACGTCGCCAGGTTCGAAAGCAACGAGATGCTGCTGATCACCGTGCTGGGCCTGTGTTTCGGTTTCTGCCTGCTGGTGGTCAAGCTTGAGTACAGCATGGTGCTCGGCGCGTTCCTGATCGGCGCGATCATGGCCGAGTCGCGGCAACTGCTGAAAATCGAGCGCCTGATCGAGCCGGTTCGCGACCTGTTCAGCGCGATCTTCTTCGTCGCCATCGGCCTGATGCTCGACCCAATGATTCTTCTGCAGTACGCGTGGCCGATCGCGGTGATCACTGTGGCCGTGGTGCTGGGCAAGATGCTGTCCTGCGGTCTGGGTGCCTTTATCGCGGGTAATGACGGACGCACCTCACTGCGGGTCGGGATGGGGCTTTCGCAGATTGGCGAATTCTCCTTCATCATCGCGGCGCTGGGGATGACCCTGCAGGTCACCAGCAACTTCCTGTATCCGGTGGCCGTGGCGGTTTCGGTGATTACTACGTTGCTGACGCCGTACCTGATCCGGGCTGCCGATCCGCTGTCGATCAAGCTGTCAGCCGCGATGCCGCAGCGCCTCGGTCGAGTGTTCGGAATGTACGGCGAATGGCTGCGTAGCATTCAGCCGCAGGGTGAGGGCGCGATGCTGGCGTCGATGATCCGGCGGATCCTGCTGCAGGTCGGGGTCAATCTGGCGCTGGTGATCGCGATCTTCTTTGCCGGCGCTTTCTTTGCCGGGCGCCTCTCGATCTGGATGCAGGAATGGATCATCGACCCAAGCTGGCAGAAGGCGTTGATCTGGGGCGGGGCGTTGCTGGTGTCGTTGCCGTTCCTGATCGCGGCCTATCGCAAGCTCAAGGCGCTGTCGATGTTGCTGGCGGAGATGGGTGTGAAGCCGGAAATGGCCGGGCGTCACACACAGCGAGTGCGCCGGGTGATCGCCGAAGTGATCCCGATCATCTCGCTGCTGGTGATTTTCCTGCTGCTGGCAGCCTTGTCGGCCAGTATCTTGCCGACCAACAAGTTGCTGGTGCTGATCGCCGTGGTCGCGGCCGCCGTGGCGGCGCTGCTCTGGCGCTGGTTCATCCGGGTGCACACGCGGATGCAGGTGGCCCTGCTGGAAACCCTCGACAACCACAAGGAGCCGTCGGGGCACTGACCACCCATGGAAGTGGGGCGTTTCAGCTTTCCAGCCAAACGTCCCGCGCCCAGTGCCAGACCGATTCCCAGGACTCTTCGGTGATCAGTTCTTCTTCGCCCGACCACAGCACCACGGTGCCGTCTTCTTCGACGCAGTAGTAGTCGTCACCGTCCTGGCAGATCGGGATCAGGTCCCGCGGCACGCCGGCATCCCAGGCGTTGGCAGCGACGTCCGGCAGGTAGGTGTGGGATTGCGGGTCGGTGACGGTCACTGGCTCCAGGCTGCCGTAAACCACGTCGCTGACGGTCAGCAGAAACTCTTTGAAGACGAACGGGATGTTGATGAAGAGTTCTTCTTCGATTTCCACCAACTGGTCTTCGTCGGGCAACTCCAAAGGAACCGGTACGGGTTCGTTGGCTTCGCGCAGTTGTTCGATGATTTCTTCCACGTCCGGGATCCTCTTGCTTGAATGGCGCGGTTTATATGGGGCGGTTTATACAGTAGCTCGCTATAGATGCAACCGCGAAATAGAAAACCCCGGCCGAGGCCGGGGTTTTCATTGCTACACGTAAAACGTCGTAGGTGATCAGCCGTTCTGGCGGATACCGGCGACCAGCCAAGGCTGGTTGTCGCCCTGTGGACGTTCCATGTTCCAGCTTTCGCTGAACACTTCGCCCTGCTGGTCGAAACGCGAGGTCTTCGACACGCCGTTGAAGGTCAGGGTGGCGATGGTCTTGTCCGCACGGTCATCCACGCCATCCAGTTGCACCTGGAGATTGTCGATGTAGGTGGACTGGAAGGCGTCACCCAGCTCCGCGCGTTCGCGCTTGAGGAACTCGAACATCTGCGGAGTCACGAACTCGGCGATCTTGTCCATTTCGTTGGCGTCCCAGTGCTGCTGCAGCGCCTGGAAGTGGCTGCGGGCAGCTTCGAGGAAGCGCTGTTCGTTGAACCAGGCCGGCGCGTTGATCACCGGACGGGTGGCAGCAGGCGCGGCCGAACCACCGAAGATCGAACCCATGGCTGCCGGTTTCTGTTCGAACACTTCACGCTGCATCGGCGCGCCGGCCGGAGCGAACTGCTCCTGCTGCTTGCGGCGACGGGCGGCGATGAAGCGGAAGATCACGAACGCGATCACGGCCATGATCAGGATGTCGAAGAACTGCATGCCTTCGAAGCCGCCGCCCATGAACATGGAAGCGAGCAGGCCACCGGCCGCGATGCCGGCCAGAGGGCCGAGCCATTTCGAAGCACCGCCGGCCTTGGCCGCAGCGCCCGCGGCACCGGCAGCACCAGCGGTCGCCGCAGCGCCGCCCATGCCTGGGGAAGAAGGAGCCATCTGGCTGGTCTGGTGCGTCGGCGCAGCGCCGGCGCTTTTGCCACCACCAAAGCGCTTGGCGTTGGCGTCGAGGCTCATCGTCAGGCCGATGCACAACGCCATGGCGATGCTAAGAAAACGTTTCATAAAGGGAATTCCCGTTTGTGGAGACACGCGCGCCATGTTGCACAGCTGAAGTGTTACTGGCTAGCGAGAGAGTGTTTCGGGCTTTTGCCTGACAGGTTACGTTCAGCTCGGTCAGGACAATAAGGCCATGTACTTTTGTCTGTAGGAAAAGGAGATAGGTTCAGCAGGAAATGGATCAGCGCCGCAAGGCCAGCATCACCACACCGGCGGTGATCAAGCCGATGCCGCCCCACTGGCGCAGGTCGAGTTTCTCGCCCAGCAGGATCACACCGAGCACCGCCACGAAGACCACACTGAGCTTGTCCACCGGGGCGACCAGCGATGCCGGGCCGACTTTCAACGCCCGGAAGTAGCACAACCATGAAGCGCCGGTGCCCAGGCCCGACAACAGCAGGAACAGGTAGCTCTTGGCGGAGATCGATCCCAGGGACTGATATTGGCCCGTGGCGTACAAAATCAAGGCCAGACTGACCAATACGACGATTGTGCGCAGCAGGGTGGCGAAGTCGGAGTTGACGTTTTCGATGCCGATCTTGGCGAAGATGGCCGTCAGTGCGGCGAAGGTGGCCGAGAGCAGGGCCCAGAATGTCCAGGAGGAAAAGAAGCCAGTGCCCATCGACGTTGCCTCCAGTGTTCGTTCCCGCGCCGGGGGCGGGAACGAACGGTGACTTATATGGCTTCCAGCTTCGCGTACCCGAGCATCAGCCACTTGCTGCCTTCGGCGAAATTCACCTGCACCCGGGCCTGGGCGCCGGCGCCTTCGAAGTTGAGGATCACGCCGTCGCCGAAGATCGAGTGACGGACAGCCTGGCCAAGGCTCAGGCCGGTTTCCGGAATCTCGCTGCCGCTGAACAGGTTGCTGCCGCCCATCGACTGGTTACCGCCGAACGGCCGGCTGACGCTGTTGGACAGGCGTACTTCCTGAATCAGGCCTTTCGGTACTTCCCGTACGAAACGCGACACCTTGTTGTAGGTTTCGCTGCCGTACAGGCGTCGGGTTTCAGCATAGGTCATCACCAGATTCTGCATCGCCCGGGTAATGCCGACATAGGCCAGGCGCCGTTCTTCCTCAAGGCGTCCCGGCTCTTCCAGGCTCATCTTGTGCGGGAACAAGCCTTCTTCCATGCCCACCAGGAACACGTAAGGGAATTCCAGGCCCTTGGCGCTGTGCAGGGTCATCAACTGAATGCTGTCTTCGTGCTCGTCGGCCTGGGTGTCACCGGCCTCCAGTGAAGCGTGGCCGAGAAATGCCGCCAGTGGCGTCAGTTCTTCGTCTTCTTCGGTGTTCTCGAAGTTGCGCGCAGCGCTGACCAGTTCCTCAAGGTTTTCCACCCGGGCCTGGCCTTTCTCGCCTTTTTCCGCTTCGTGGTAGGCGATCAGTCCGGATTGCTCGATGACGGTCTGGGTCATCAGGTGCAACGGCATCTCGGCGCACTTGGCAGCCAGGTTTTCGATCAGTTCGATAAACGCGCCCAGCGCACCGGCGGCGCGACCGGTCAGGCCTTTGTTGGCCACCAGCTGGCGCATGGCTTCCCACATCGACACATCGCTGTGACGGGCATGGTCGCGGATCGCTTCGACGGTTTTCTCGCCGATGCCGCGCGCCGGGACGTTGATCACCCGCTCCAGGGCCGCATCATTGCCGCGACCTTCCAGCAAACGCAGGTAAGCCATGGCGTTCTTGATTTCCGCCCGCTCGAAGAAGCGCTGGCCGCCATAGATGCGGTACGGAATGCGTTCACGCAGCAAGGCTTCTTCCAGAACGCGCGATTGGGCGTTGGAGCGGTAGAGAATCGCGATATCGCTGCGGGCCAAGCCGGTTTTCAGCGCGCTTTCGATGGTTTCGACAACGTAGCGTGCTTCATCGTGCTCGTTGAAGGCGGCGTAAAGATTGATCGCTTCGCCATCGCCGCCATCGGTCCACAGCTCTTTGCCCAGACGCCCGGTGTTGTTGGCGATCAGGGCGTTGGCGGCCTTGAGGATGCCGGCCGTGGAGCGGTAGTTCTGCTCCAGACGGATGGTCACCGAGTCCGGGAAGTCCGAAGAATACTGGTGGATGTTCTCGATTTTCGCGCCGCGCCAGCCGTAGATCGACTGGTCGTCGTCGCCGACCACCATCAGGCTGTCGCCGCCCTTGCCCAGCAGACGCAACCAGGCGTACTGCACGGCGTTGGTGTCCTGGAATTCGTCCACCAGAATGTGTCGGAAGCGCTTCTGGTAGTGCGCCAGCAGGCCCGGGTGGTCGCGCCACAGGTCGAGGGCGCGCAGCAGCAGTTCGGAGAAATCGATGACGCCGGCACGCTGGCATGCGGCCTCGTACGCTTCATAAATGCCGCGCATGGTGGCCAGGAACAGATCGCCGCTGGCTTGAATGTGTTGCGGACGCAGACCTTCGTCTTTCTGCCCGTTGATGAACCATTGGGCCTGACGGGCCGGCCAGCGTTGCTCGTCCAGCCCCAGCTCGCGGATCACCCGCTTGACCAAGCGTTGCTGGTCGTCGCTGTCGAGAATCTGGAAGGTCTGGCTCAGCCCGGCTTCCTGCCAGTGCGCCCGCAGCAGGCGGTGCGCCAGGCCGTGGAAGGTGCCGACCCACATGCCGGCCGGATTGATGCCCAGCAATTGTTCGATGCGGTGACGCATCTCGGCAGCGGCCTTGTTGGTGAAGGTCACCGACAGAATCGAGTGGGGCGAGGCGTTCTCGACCTGGATCAACCAGGCGATACGGTGCACCAGCACTCGGGTTTTGCCGGAGCCGGCACCGGCCAGGACCAATTGACGACCAACGGGAGCCGCTACGGCCTGGCGTTGGGCATCGTTGAGGGAGTTCAGCAGAAGGGAGAGATCATCGCGCATCGGGGCATTCTAGGGTGCGCCGCAGGCCCGGGCAAACCGAGCTTTGCATTAGCCGATGAAAGTGCTGCCGATGACGACCGGTCGGTCACCGGCTACAGGCGTTGGCCCGCCTGGCATCGGGGCTTTGGCGGGTGACGAGCGGTGGAAAAGTTTCGGTGAAATTATGATCTGGGGCAGTTTGGCAAGTGGTTCGGCTTGTGTATGCTCCGTCCACGTTTCCGGGCGCATGCTCACACTTATAAGAACAAGAACGTTGCCTATGACCCTCAGCTTCGACCTGTCGGGCCCCTCCTTGGAGCCTCGGGTGATCCGCAAGCTTTACGCCACCCAGATGGCGGTCGAGCGCACGCGCCTTCTTTATCAGGGTTCGCTGTTGCCCACCCTGTTCATGTTGATCAATGGTCTGGTCTGCGCCGGCCTGCTCTGGAGCCCGCAGCGTTACTTTGTGGTCAGCGTCTGGCTGGTGTGGCTGTTGTCGCTGGTGGCGTTGCGGGTGATTCAGGTCGCTGCGTTCGACTCGGCGATTCCCGATCGCCAGGCCCAGCCGATCTGGGGGCGGATGTTCCTGCTCGGCTCGACCATGACCGGTCTGACCCTGGCCGGTGCCGGCATCGCTTTGGTTCCGGCCGACAACTTCATGCAGCAGGCCTGGGTGTTCGGCCTGATCGGCGCCGCGACCCTGTCGGCCAGCGTGGCCTACGCCGTGAGCATTCCGGCCTTTCTTTCCTTTACCTTGCCGTGCCTGTTGCCGGCCATCGGCTATCTGTTCTGGGGCGGTGACGAACTGGCGCGCGGCTGGGGCTGGCTCGGGCTGATCCTGCTCGGCTCGCTGAGCGTGGTGGCGTGGCAGGTCAATCGGCTGATCGATCGCGGTTTGCTGCGGCGCTTCCAGAACCAGCACCTGATCGAACACCTGCAACAAGCGCAAACCCGCAGCGAACAGCTCAATCAGGAGCTGGCGAAGGAAATCGAACACCGGCGCTGCGCCGAGAGCAAGCTGCGCGAAGCCCAGGTCGAACTGGAAGACCGGGTCGCCCAGCGCAGCCGGGAACTGGACGTCGCCAACCAGGCCCTGAGCAAGAGCGAGGCGCGCCTGGCCCTGGCGTTGAAGGCCAGTGAGCTGGGGCTGTGGGACTGGAACCTGCAAACCGACGAAGTTCACCACACGCAGATTCAGGAACTGTTCGGTATTGATCCGGAATACGTCACCGGGCTGCTCAGGCACCTGCGGCCACGCCTGCACCCGGAAGACGTGCCGCCGCTCAAGCGAGCGTTGATCGAGCACTTGAAGGGGCGCACCGAGGACTATCAGATCGAGTACCGCGTGCGCCACGGCGACGGCCACTGGGTCTGGATCGAAGACCGTGGGCGGGCGGTAGAGCGCGACGAGAACGGTCGGGTCATCCGCATGGTCGGCACCCGCCGCGACATCAGCGTCAGCAAAAGCCTGGAAGCCCAGCAGCAGCTGGCTGCGACGGTGTTCGAGGCCGCCAGCGAAGGCATCGTGATCCTCGACCCGAATTATTCGCTGATCGCCATCAATCAGGCCTTCAGTCGGGTCACCGGCTATGACATCGGCGACATGCTCGGGCGCAACGTCGTCGAATTGCCTTGCAGTCGCGACGCCCGTCGGCACTACGTCGCGATCCGCCACGCGCTGGAGCAGCACGGCAGCTGGCAGGGCGAACTGGTGGAAACCCGCAAGAACGGCGAGCTGTATCCGCAGTGGCTGCAGCTGAATGCCGTGCGCGACAGTCGGGGCAATGTGAGCCATATCGTCGGCTTCTTCGCCGATCTGTCGGCGCGCCGCGAATCCGAAGAGCGCATGCGCTACCTGACCCACTACGACGAGCTCACTGGCCTTGCCAATCGCTCGCTGTTTCGCGAACGCCTGCACGAAGCCCATCAGCGCGTGCGACAGGGCGGGCGTCGGAGTCTGGCGTTGCTGCACATCAATCTGGATCGCTTCAAGCTGCTCAACGACAGCCTCGGTCACGAGATCGCCGACCAGTTGCTGCAAAAGATGTCCCGGCGTCTGGTCAATGCTCTTCCGGAAGCCGACACCATCGCCCGGCTGTCCGGCGATGAGTTCGCGGTACTGTTCGACGCCTACGGCAACCTGTCGAGCCTGGCGCGGGTCGCTACCCGGTTGTCGAGCAAGCTGCGACTGCCGTTGACGGTCGAAGGGCATGAACTGGTGGTCAGTGCCTCGATGGGCATCAGCATGCTGCCGGACAATGCGCGGGAGATTTCCGCGCTGGTCAGCCAGTCGAACATGGCCATGCAACATGCCAAGCACCTGGGCGGCAACAACTTCCAGTTCTACACCGACAGCCTGCAGGCCAGCACGCTGGAACGCCTGCAACTGGAAAACCAGCTGCGCAAAGCCATCGAGGACAAGCAGCTCAACGTCTTCTATCAACCGAAACTGTGCCTGGCGACCGGCCGTCTCAACGCGGCGGAAGCGCTGGTGCGTTGGGATCACCCGACCATGGGCCGGGTACCGCCGGGGGATTTCATCGGTCTGGCGGAGGAGACAGGGCTGATCGGGCCGATCGGTGAGTTCGTGCTGCGCCAGGCCTGCTGGCAGGCGTGCGAATGGCAGCGTCAGGGGCTGGCGCCGATCCGGGTTTCGGTGAACCTGTCGGTGCATCAACTGCGTCAGGGCAAACTGGTCAGTCTGGTGCGCCAGGTGCTGGAGGAAACCGGGCTGGCGCCGCACTACCTCGAACTGGAGCTGACCGAAAGCCAGTTGCTCGACAGCGTCGAACACATCATCGCCACGTTCCAGCAGTTGCGGGATCTGGGGGTGAAGCTGGCCATCGACGATTTCGGTACCGGCTATTCATCGCTGAGCTATCTGAAACGGATTCCGGTGGACTACGTGAAGATCGATCAGGCCTTTATCCGTGGATTGGGCGAGGGCAGCGAAGACGCGGCGATCACCCGGGCGATCATTGCGATGGCTCACGGGTTGTCACTGAAAGTTGTCGCCGAAGGTGTCGAGCGTTCCGAGCAACTGGCGTTTCTGAAAGCTGAAGGTTGCGACGAGGTGCAGGGCTATCTGATCAGCCGTCCGGTGGAGGCGGTCGGCCTTGCCGCGTTGCTGCGTGAACAGGAAAAACCGCTGTAAAGGGCTACATGCAGCGCATGTCGCCTGATCCGGGGGGATCCAGTTACGCATTGAGCAGGCAAAAAGCCGATTCATGTAGTATAACTACAAGCTTGCTACATCCCCGGCATCTGGCCAAAGCACATCTTTCCATAACAAGAGTCCAGCCCCTTGAATCTGCTGCAACACATCGCCCAGTCACGTCACCTGTTACGCAAGTCGGAGCTCAAGGTCGCCGACCACGTGCTGCTTGACCCTGCGGCGGTGATGCACAGTTCCATGGCCGACCTGGCCCACAGCGTCGGCATCAGCGAGCCGACCATCGTGCGCTTCTGCCGGGCCATTGGTTGCTCCGGTTTCCAGGATCTGAAACTCAAGCTCGCGCAAAGCCTCGCGGCCGGCGCCAGCTTCGGTCAGTTCGCGATCCATGAAGACGATTCCGTCGCCGACTACAGCCTGAAAATCTTCGACACCACCTTGCACACGCTGATGGAGGTTCGCGAAAAGCTCGATCCTCTGGAGCTGCAACGGGCGGTGACGCTGATGTCCCAGGCCCAGCGCGTCGAGTTCTATGGTTTTGGTGCGTCGGGCGCGGTGGCGGCGGATGCGCAGCACAAGTTCTTCCGTCTGCTGCTGACGGCAGCGGCGTATTCCGACCCGCACATGCAGGCGATGTCGGCGGTGACGCTGAAGCCCACCGACGTGGCGATCTGCATTTCCCAGTCCGGCCGCTCCAAAGACCTGCTGATCACCGCCAACCTCGTTCGCGAGAGCGGGGCGTCGCTGATTACCTTGTGCCCGAGCCAGACGCCGCTGGCCGAGCTGTCGACCGTCAACCTGGCGATCGACGTTCACGAAGACACCGAAATCTACACCCCGTTGACTTCGCGTATCGCTCACCTGGTGGTGATCGACGTATTGGCGATGGGCGTGGCCATGGCGCGCGGGCCGAGCCTGGTCAACCACCTCAAGAGCGTCAAGCGCAGCCTGCGCAGCTTGCGGCTGTCGCCAAAATCGGTAAAAGCGCTGGACGACTGATTGTCTTGGGGTGACGGCAATCTTCATCTGCCTGTAACCCCGACGAAGCTAAACCGTCATCCCCCAAGCCTATCGTGAAACTCCCGTAATCGCCTTGGGAGACTCGAAATGGCTCAGCCTTACGAAGAACGCAACAGCGCCGCGAAAACCCGTCGTCAGCAGGAAGACCAGCGCCGCATGGAGTTTCGCCGCGCTATCGAAGATCGCTTCGAACTCCGCCAGCTTCAGGCCGAAATCGGCGATTTTCCCGAGGACATCAATCACTGGCAGGCAGCACCGGCAGCTTCCCGTCGAAGCGCTCAACCAGCGCGCTGATCTGCACCCGTTCGCTGCGGATAAACGCCAGGAAGGCGTGCGCCACCGGTGACAGCCGTTTGGCTTTGGCTTGCACCAGGCACCAACTGCGAAACAGCGGCAACTCTTCGACTGGCAGCTCGACCAGGCCGCCGGTCGCCAGCTCCAGGTTCAGGGCGTGGCGTGTCAACAGCGCCAGGCCCAGACCCGCCACCACGCATTCACGCTGGGCTTCGGCTGACGCCACTTCCTGGGTCTGGGTGAAGTGCACGCGCTTCTCTTTGAAATACTCCTCGCAGGCCAGTCGCGTGCCCGAGCCGGGTTCGCGGATCAGCAAGGTATACGGTTCGAGATCCTGCAAGCGCAGCGGGCCCATGTGTGCCAACGGATGATCCGGACGCGCCACGGCGACGATCGGATTGTTGAGGAACGGCAGGAACTCCAGGCCCATGTCCTGTGGCACCATCGACATGATCACCAGATCGTCGCGGTTGTCGGAGAGCCGGCGGATGACCTGGCCACGGTTGACCACCGTCAGTTGCAGGTTTACTTCGGGATGCTGGCGCTTGAACGCCGCGAACAGGTGCGGCACGAAGTATTTGGCGCTGGATTCCACCGCCAGCTTCAACTGGCCCTGCAGTGAGCCCTGCATGTCCGACAGTTGCATGTCGAGGTTTTCCAGGCGGCCGAAAATGTCCCGGCTGGCGCGCTGAAGTGCTTCGGCCGCTTCGGTCATGTAGAGCTTTTTGCCGACGTAATCGAATAATGGCTGGCCGATCAGCTCTTCTAGCTGACGAATCTGTAGGCTGACGGCCGGTTGTGTGAGCGACATTTCTTCGGCAGCGCGGCTGTAGGAGCGCAAATCACACACTTCGTTGAAGATCTGCAATTGACGCAATGTCATACGCATCAAGGACTTACGCATTTTCTACCGACTCTGGCCGTTGGCTGATGCGCTGACTATAAGTCTTTACTTATGCCTGACCCAATTTTTATTCATTTTTGTTAATCCCTTGGCAGCGCTAGTGTGGAGCCGAGACCAGATTGAAACATTTGGTCACGTGCCGACCTGGTCTAGCAGGTCGTGGTGCCACCGGCTCAAGGGAACCTCCAAGTGATAACAAAGATCCTGATCGCCAACCGTGGTGAGATTGCCGTACGAATCGTGCGTGCCTGCGCCGAGATGGGCATCCGCTCGGTCGCGATCTACTCCGACGCCGACCGGCATGCCTTGCATGTGAAGCGTGCGGACGAGGCCCACAGCATTGGTGCCGAGCCGCTGGCCGGTTACCTGAACCCGCGCAAGCTGGTGAACCTGGCCGTGGAAACCGGTTGCGATGCGCTGCACCCCGGCTACGGTTTCCTCTCGGAAAACGCCGAGCTGGCAGACATCTGCGCCGAACGCGGGATCAAATTCATCGGCCCGTCGGCGGAAGTCATCCGCCGCATGGGCGACAAGACCGAAGCGCGCCGCAGCATGATCAAGGCCGGCGTGCCGGTCACGCCGGGCACCGAAGGCAACGTCTCCGGCATCGAGGAAGCATTGAGCGAGGGCGACCGCATCGGTTACCCGGTGATGCTCAAGGCCACTTCCGGTGGTGGCGGTCGCGGTATCCGTCGCTGCAACAGCCGCGAAGAACTCGAACAGAACTTCCCTCGCGTCATTTCCGAAGCCACCAAGGCCTTCGGTTCGGCGGAAGTGTTCCTGGAAAAATGCATCGTCAATCCCAAGCACATCGAAGCGCAGATACTCGGCGACAGCTTCGGCAACGTCGTGCATCTGTTCGAACGTGACTGCTCGATCCAGCGCCGTAACCAGAAGCTGATCGAAATCGCCCCGAGCCCGCAGCTGACCCCGGAACAGCGCGCCTACATCGGCGACCTGTCGGTGCGTGCGGCCAAGGCCGTGGGTTACGAGAACGCCGGCACCGTGGAGTTTTTGCTCGCCGAGGGCGAGGTGTACTTCATGGAGATGAATACCCGGGTGCAGGTGGAACACACCATCACCGAAGAAATCACCGGGATCGACATCGTCCGCGAACAGATCCGCATCGCCTCCGGGCTGCCGCTGTCGGTGAAGCAGGAGGACATCCAGCATCGCGGTTTTGCCCTGCAATTCCGGATCAACGCCGAAGACCCGAAGAACAACTTCCTGCCGAGCTTCGGCAAGATCACCCGTTACTACGCCCCCGGCGGACCTGGCGTGCGTACCGACACGGCGATCTACACCGGCTACACCATTCCGCCGTTCTACGACTCGATGTGCCTGAAACTGGTGGTCTGGGCACTGACCTGGGAAGAGGCGATGGACCGTGGTCTGCGCGCCCTCGACGACATGCGCCTGCAAGGCGTGAAGACCACCGCCGCGTACTACCAGGAAATCCTGCGCAACCCGGAATTCCGTAGCGGCCAGTTCAATACCAGCTTCGTCGAAAGCCACCCCGAACTGACCAACTACTCGATCAAGCGCAAACCCGAAGAGCTGGCCCTGGCCATCGCCGCCGCCATCGCCGCCCACGCAGGCCTGTGAGGAATAGAACAATGACTAAAAAGATTTTCGTAACCGACACCATCCTGCGCGACGCCCACCAATCGCTGCTCGCCACCCGCATGCGCACCGAAGACATGCTGCCGATCTGCGACAAGCTCGACAAAGTCGGCTACTGGTCACTGGAATGCTGGGGCGGCGCAACCTTCGACGCCTGCGTACGTTTCCTGAAAGAAGACCCGTGGGAGCGCCTGCGCCAGCTGCGCGCCGCGCTACCCAACACCCGTCTGCAAATGCTCCTGCGCGGGCAGAACCTGCTGGGCTACCGCCACTACAGCGATGACGTGGTCAAGGCGTTCGTCGCCAAGGCCGCGGTCAACGGCATCGACGTGTTCCGCATCTTCGACGCGATGAACGATGTGCGTAACCTGCGCGTGGCGATCGAAGCGGTGAAAGCTGCCGGCAAACACGCCCAGGGCACCATTGCTTACACCACCAGTCCGGTGCACACCATCGACGCGTTCGTTGCCCAGGCCAAGCAAATGGAAGCCATGGGTTGCGACTCGGTGGCGATCAAGGACATGGCCGGTCTGCTGACCCCGTACGCCACCGGTGAGCTGGTGCGTGCACTGAAAGCCGAGCAGTCGCTGCCAGTGTTCATCCACTCTCACGACACCGCCGGCCTGGCAGCGATGTGCCAGCTCAAGGCCATTGAAAACGGTGCCGACCACATCGACACCGCGATCTCCAGCTTCGCGTCGGGCACCAGTCACCCTGGCACCGAATCGATGGTTGCTGCGCTGAAAGGCACCGAGTTCGACACCGGTTTGAATCTGGAGCTGCTGCAAGAGATCGGTCTGTACTTCTACGCCGTGCGCAAGAAGTACCACCAGTTCGAAAGCGAATTCACTGCCGTCGACACTCGTGTTCAAGTCAACCAGGTGCCGGGCGGGATGATTTCCAACCTGGCCAACCAGTTGAAAGAGCAGGGCGCTCTCAACCGCATGGGCGAAGTGCTGGCGGAGATCCCGCGCGTACGTGAAGACCTCGGCTTCCCGCCGCTGGTGACCCCGACTTCGCAGATCGTCGGCACCCAGGCGTTCTTCAACGTGTTGGCCGGCGAGCGCTACAAGACCATCACCAACGAGGTGAAGCTCTACCTGCAAGGCGGCTACGGCAAAGCGCCGGGCACCGTGAACGAGAAGCTGCGTCGTCAGGCCATTGGCAGCGAAGAGGTGATCGACGTACGCCCGGCCGATCTGCTCAAGCCGGAAATGACCAAGCTGCGTGCCGATATCGGCGCATTGGCCAAGTCCGAAGAAGACGTGCTGACCTTCGCGATGTTCCCGGACATCGGCCGCAAGTTCCTCGAGGAGCGTGCCGCCGGCACCCTCACCCCGGAAGTGCTGCTGCCGATCCCGGAAGCGGGCAAGGTGGCTTCGGCCGGTGGCGAAGGCGTACCGACCGAGTTCGTCATCGACGTCCACGGCGAAACCTACCGCGTGGACATCACCGGTGTCGGCGTCAAGGCTGAGGGCAAGCGTCACTTCTACCTGTCCATCGACGGCATGCCGGAAGAAGTGGTGTTCGAACCGCTCAACGAATTCGTCGGCGGCGGCAGCAGCAAGCGCAAGCAAGCCTCTGCACCGGGCCACGTCAGCACTACCATGCCGGGCAACATCGTCGATGTGCTGGTCAAGGAAGGCGACACCGTCAAGGCCGGCCAGGCTGTGCTGATCACCGAAGCGATGAAGATGGAGACCGAAGTCCAGGCGGCGATTGCCGGCAAGGTCACCGCCATCCACGTTGCCAAGGGCGACCGGGTCAACCCGGGCGAAATCCTGATCGAGATCGAAGGCTGAGATAACAGCATCGATACAACGCTTTAAACCTCGGGGGAGCATGTGCTCCCCTTTTTTTATTCAGGTATCTGAAGTGCGGACTTGCACTGTTCCCAAAACGCGTTCTTCCGGCAGAGGGGAAGTCGTGCTGGCATACTTGCCTATGACTTCGTAGGCTCCCTTTGCCATGACTTTAGGAACGCTAAAGAACATTGTATCTGGCTCGAATCTACAGACCGAAACCGAATTCTCGACCTCTCCATTTTTGAAAAGAACGCGAAAAATCCCCGTCAGCGAGTGCGTATTTTCATTTTTCAGAACCAGAGCTTGCCCAGGTGTTACTTCCCCAGGAAGCGTGGGGTTTGCATCAGTGGCGTCGGAAGGTTTCATCGTCTGAACTCCTTGTGAGTGGAGCGGAATCTGCACCTTCAGCAGCGGATTCCACTCACTCAGGCTAAGTCTGCCCCTGACATCCGGTCTACTGTCAGATCTGACAGGTGCCATCGCCAAGTTGTATCAGAACGTCATTTGCCACCTGCCTGAGATGCTGTGGTTTCGGCTGTCGGTACCGATCTCGCCCGACAAGCCAATGCCGAATGTGTGGCTGGACGAGACGGCCAGATCAAGCCCGGTGTCCAGCGTCAGGCTATTGCGATCCAGCTCTGCGCCGTAAACGGTGTAGCCATGGCCGCCGGTGACCAGACGTTGTCGGGTGCTGGTGTAGGTCTCGCCGTAAACGTGTTTCCATCCCGCGCTGAATCGTGGCGTGAGGCGCATACCGTTATCCAGTGTGCTGACGTTCGCCATGCGCAGACCGACGGTAGTGTTGAAGTTACCCTGGGATTGAGCGTGAACCTTGAGTGCCGCCGCTCCGCCTTTCTCGGTGTAGCCGTTGCGCTGGTAGCGTTGGTAGCCGAGGCCGACAAAGGGCTCGATGCTGACGTTGGCCCGCCCCAGGTTGTATCCCGACTCGATGAACACTTGCTGGGTGCTGGCCTGGTAGTTGCCTTTGAGTCGGTCATGGAAGCGGCCGAACGCGACTTCGCGACGGGTACTGCCTTCATGGTTGCTCCAGGCTGCGCCGAGCCGAAGTGCCAACGGACCGGTCTGGCGCATGGCGTAGGCGCCGAGGTGCCAACTGTCGAGATCGCCGTCCAGTTCCTTGCTATCAATACGTGTGTCGGAGGTGCCGCCCATCAAGCCCAGTCGCCATTCTTCGTTGAGGCGCCAGTCCGCACCGAGCAGCAGTCCTTTGGTGGAATGCTGCATGGGCTCCACATCGCGATCCAGTTTGCCGCTATGACCGAGGGCTTGCAGCCAGATCCTGCCGCTCTCGGCGTTTCCGGCCGCGTGGCGGGGTGCGCTTGGCTGGTTGTCATGCTGGTCGTCGAGCTGAAGCATGGCCGACAGCAGGCTGGCGCTGACCGGTGTGACGCTGCTCAAGGTGGCCTTGGCGAGGTTGGCGTTGCTGCCGCCGGACAATTGATTGAGGGCGAGTGCTGCGGTGGTTTCGTCGGCAGCGAGCAGAGCCGCAATGGCTGAGTTGCCTGCTGGTGAAGGGGAGTCCGTTGACGGTGGCTGGTCAGCCAATGAGGCTTGTTGAGTCGCAGGCGTTTCGGCCAGAACCGGTTCCGGTAAGGGCGCTGGTTTTTCCAGGCTTTCTTTGAGTGCGCTGCCGCTCTCTGTCGTGGCAATTTTTTTGGATGAAATGTCGTCGGCTGTGTGAGCGGGGACCACGGGAATCTCAGTGCTGACGGGGATTTTTTCCAGGGGGGGAGCGATCTTTTCCTCACGCGTTGTTTCTTCAGCGAGCTTGAGCGGAGCAGGTTTGTCCTTAGGTTTGCGCGGGTTCTTGGGTTTCACCTCTTTCACGACAGACGTGTCTGGCTCAGTCTGCTCCGCAAGAGAAAACTCTACGCAACCGACTGCCAGCGCAACCGCGAGGACAAGATGTTGGAGCTTGTATTTGCATTGAATGGGCATTCCGTTTGCCTCAGGTGAAATGAGGCCAAACTGTAAAAGTCGATGCCGGTCCACCGATGCCGGGCAATTCCGAGCCACATGCAGGTGATCGCGTCTGCTTTTGTAGCCCGGTCGTCGGCGGGAGGCGAGCCCGCCATGATTACCCAACCATCCAGACGCCTTTACCTACAACTTCCGCTGAAATCCAGATTGGCGAAATCTCAAAAACTCATCTGCCATTGCCCGATCAACCCGTGATTACGGCTGTTGCTGCCAATCTCGCCGCTGTATCCCAGGCCCAGCGTATGCCGCGCGGAAATACCAAGATCCAGCCCTGCTTCCAGCACCAGACTGTCACGATCCAGCGAGCTGCCATCGACACTGAACGCCGTGCCGCCGACCACAAACGCCTGACGGGTCGAGCTGCTGACATCGCCGTAGGTGTGCTTCCAGCCGGCGGCCATTCGCGGGGTGAAGCTCATGCCATTGTCCAGCGAGCCGAGGTGCGCCAGGCGCAGGCCGAAGGTGCTGCTGAAGTTGTCCTGAGTCTGACTGTCAACTTGTAACGCCGCCGCACCGCCCTTTTCCTGATAGCGCTCGCGGTGATAACGCTGATAGCCGAGGCTGGCGAACGGTTCGGCGCTGAGCCGGCCAGTGCCCATGGCGTAGCCGAGTTCGGCGAAGGCTTGCTGGCTGTCGGCATCGTAATCGCCTTTGGGGCGGTCGCTGAAACCGTTGAACGCGATGGTGCGCTTGCTTTCGCCCTGATGACCGCTGTAAGCCGCGCCCAGGCGCAAGGCCAGCGGGCCGTTTTGATGCTGCGCATAAACACCGGCGTGCCAGCTCTCGACATTGCCGTCGACGCCGGTGGCATCCAGATCGGTCTTCGAATAGCCACCGAGCACACCCAGACGCCATTGCGGATTCAGTGCCCAGTCGGCACCGAGCACGCTGCCTTTGGTGCGTTGTTCCAGGCCGCTGCTGCCGTGTTCGCCATCGAGCTTGCCGTAGCCGCCGATGGCCTGCAGCCAGAGCCGGCCCCGGGCGTTCGGATCATTCAGGTTTCGCGCTTCGGACGGTACGCCGTTGGCTGCGAGGATCGGCGTATCACGCTGATCGAGGCCGACCATCAAGCCTGGGCTGCCACCCGTTTGCTGCATCGCCGAGAGCATGCTGCTGCCGATCTGGCTGCTGGCGCCGAGGGTGGCGCTGGTCAGGTTGGCGTTGCTGGCACCGGCCAGTTGCTCGATGGCCGCGCCTGCACTGCTTTGAGTGGTGTTGAGCAAGGCGTTGTACAGCGCATTGTTCTTGCCGATCGAGGCCAGGCTGTTGGCGGCGTTGCTGCCGTTGCCGGTGGCGGCGAATTCATTGAACGCCACGTCATTGCGGGTGTAGGTCAGATCGACCTGAGTCGGCGTGTAAGCGAGGGTCGGCGTGAGGAAGGCGTAGTCGCTGGTGACTGCACCGAATGTGCCGTTGACCCGCGCAGCCTGCAGCACCGTGTAATGGCTCTGCCACGGATAGGTGCCGCTGCCGGGATTGACCGCCAGCGTCGCGCCGTTGAGGTTGGCCGTGCCGCCGACCTGAACCGGCGCGCTGCTGCCATCGGCGTTGACGCCGTAGGCGAGGGTGGATGTGCTGCTCATGTTCAAATCGTGCACGACGGTCGCGGTGCCGAAGCGGGTGTCGGTGCGCAACGTGCCATTGACGCTGAGGTTGCCCACTGAACCACCCCCGGCGTACACACCACCGGCGTCCACGGTCAGATTGCCGGCGATGCCGCCCTGGTTGACCAAAGTGGCGCCTTTGCGCACGGCACCGCCGTCGCTGAAGTCGCCGCTGCCGGTGAGCGTCCAGGCGCCTTGTTTGATCTCGAGCCATTCGAAATTGCGGCTGGCACCGAAGCTGCCGCCCGCCGCGTCGTCCATCACCACGCGGTCATATCCGCTGCCACCGTCGACCACGCCGACAAAGCGGCTGCCGTTGCGCAGGGTCAGGCTGTCATCGCCGCCGCCCAGGTCAAGCGCCAGACCGTTGCTGCCGCTGATGGCGCCGCCGTTGATCACGCTGTCGGCGAATTCACCGACGAACTTCACGCCGAAACCGTCGAGGCCCTGGATCGTGCCGTAGTTCTCCAGCGTGGTGGCCGCCAGCCCTGAACCACCGCTGCCGTCGTCCACCAGAATCGCGCTGTTGGCGCCGCTGACCAGCGCATCCTTGGCGTTGAGAATGTAACCGCCGCCCAGCGCGATGCCTTCACTGCCATTGGCGAAACCGCCCTTGTCCACACCGCCGGCGCCGACGCCCTGAATGGTGCCGTAGTTTTCGATGTGAGCGATGTTGTCGATGTCTACGCCGTCACCGTCGCCATTGGCTTGCAACCCTGAATAGGCGCCGGTGATGGTGCCGTGATTGATCACCGTGCCGTCGCCGTCGGAACCGAAACCGGAGCCGTTGCGCCCGATGATCTGCCCGTAGTTGACCAGCGTTGCTCCGAGGTCGGTGGTGATGCCATGACGGCCGCCGGAAATCACGCCGTAGTTGGTCACGGTGACGCCGGTCGCGGTGTCGATATCGATGCCGTCGAACTTCTGATCGGCGTTGTGCGAGTCGCCAGTGGAAATCTCGCCGTAGTTGCTGATGGTCGCGTTGGCGCCGGTTTTCATGCCGTCGCTGGCGTCGCCACGAATCAGCCCGCTCGCGCGGTTGATGATCGTGGTTTTCACCCCGTCACTGCGCAACGCATCCAGATCCAGCCCCTGGCCGGTGGTTGAGCGAATGGTGCCGCTGTTGTCGATCAACAGACTGCCGCTGACGAAGTTGCTGTCGATGCGAATCGCGTCGTTGGAACCGAGAATCTGCCCGCCGCTGCGGTTATAGATGGCGTAGTTGCGTGCCTGGGTCAGGTCGCCGCTGCTGTCGATGGCCCGGCCGCCGCTGGAAATGATCTTGCCGGCGTTATCGATGATCACACCGACGCCGCTGGTGCCGTCCTTCAGGCTCACAGCCTTGCCGCTGTTGGTGATGCTGCCCGGCGCCGAAATCGTCAGTGTGTCTTTACCGCCCAATGTTTGCGACGCGGTGGTGGCGGTGTCGATCTGCACGGTCTTGCCGTGGGCGGCGCTGGTGGCGATCAGCAGGGCAATGGCAAACGACAGGCGCTGGGGCGGGAAGGGCATGGGCAGAACGTCCTTTTTGTTATAAGCGGGGCGTCCTGTATAGCGGAGGGTTTTTACAGAATGATGTACGGCCTATGTGCATTCTTTTGCAGTTCAGGCCTCAGATTTGGACGTTCATCTGCAATTCATTGCAGATCCGACGGTGGTGCAGAGTCGAAATCGCAGCCTTGGACATCGCTTGAATGAGATGCCGCAGGCTGCGCTCTTTTACGTTCACTGGCTCAACCGCGGCACTCAACCAACCCCTTCACCTGCCCATTCGCCGTCTGATTCTCATCGCTCAACCAGCGCTCGAACCCCGCCGCAATCGCCGGCCATTCCGAGTCCAGAATCGAGTACCACGCGGTGTCACGGTTCTGGCCCTTGACCACCATGTGCTGGCGGAACACGCCTTCGAAGCTGAAGCCCAGGCGCTCGGCAGCGTATTTGGAGCGGGCGTTGCCGTTGTTGCATTTCCATTCGAGGCGGCGGTAGCCGAGGGCGAAGGATTCTTTGGCCAGCAGGTAGACCGCCTCGGTGCTTTTCGGCGAGCGCTGCATCGGCGCGCCAAAGGTGACGTGGCCGATTTCGATGCGGCCCTGGGCCGGGACGATCGACATCAGGCTGAGGATGCCTTGCACCTGGCCGCTGGCGCGGTCGATGACGCTGAAGAAATAAGGATCGCTGTGGGCGGCGTGGTTGTTCAGCCAGTCATTGAAGGCGCTGCGCTCGGGAAACGGGCCGTAGGGCAAGTAATCCCAGAGTTTCGGGTCTGCGCCGGGGCCTTGCAGAGCGTTGAACAGGTCGTCGCCGTGCCGCGTCGGGTCGAGTTTTTCCAGGCGGATGAAGCGGCCTTCGATCAGGGTGGTGGAGGGCGGCGGTACGCCTTTCCAGTCAGCAAGAGAATTCGTCATGCACGTGGCTCCTTAAATGGCTTTGCGAAACTGGATGAAACCCGGGCGTTCGGCGATGCGCTCGTAGAGCTGGATCGCCGTGGCATTGGTTTCGTGGGTCAGCCAGTGCACTTTGCAGCAACCGTCGGCCTTGGCCGTGGCGTACACGTGTTCGATCAGCAGGCGGCCGACGCCGGTGCCACGGGTTTGCGGCTCCACCAGCAGGTCTTGCAGGTAGCAGGAGTTTTCGATGCTCCAGTTCGAACGATGGTAGATGAAATGCACCATGCCCACCGCTTTGCCGTCGGCCCAGGCGAGGGCGGCGTGGGTCGGCTCGTTCGGGTCGAGAAATCGCTGCCAGGTACTTTGGCTGACGGCGTCCGGCAATTCCGTGTTGTAGAAGCGCAGGTAGGCCTGCCACAGCGGTAGCCACGCCGCGTGATCGGCGGCGCTGACCGGGCGGATGTCGATCTGACTCATGGTGATTTCCTTAACGCATCAAGTGAGCGAGGGTTTGATCGTTGATGTCGGGGCTGGCGGCCAGGCCTTCGCGTACGCCGGCGATATCTTCGGCGCTGCGGTTCTGGCTGAGCTTGCGCTTGCCTTCGAGGCGGTCGATCGGAATGGCGAACCCGACGATGGCCTTGAGCATGCCGTCGATGTAATCCGCCGGAGCATCGTCGACCGACCAGGGCTGGTCGCGACCCGCTTCATGGCGGTCGGTGAGGGTGCTGACGATGTCCAGCAACCGACCGCCATCGCTGAAGGTTTCGGCGTGACCGTAGGCGTGCACAGCGACGTAGTTCCAGGTCGGCACGACTTTGCCGTGCTCGGCCTTGCTCGGGTAAAAGCCCGGGCTGACGTAGGCATCGGCACCGGGAAAAATCACCATCGCCTCGGCGCCGTCGCGCAGGTCTTTCCACTGCGGATTGGCCTTGGCCAGATGCCCGTACAGCGTGCCGTTCGGACCTTGTTCACGATGCAGCAGCACTGGCACATGACTGGCCTGCAAGCCTTGTTCGCCATGGGTGACCAATATGGCGAGGCGGGTGGCGAGGATCAGTTCGTGCAGTTGGGACAGGTCGTCGATGGCAAAGGCGCGGGGCGTGTACATGGAGAAAATTTCCTTGGCGAATGCCTGCATCGTAGGCAGGCTATTGGTCTGTTGTAAGAGCCATTGATGACCAATTTCATAGGTCCATTGTCATGCCCGATTCGACCACGCTGTCGCTGCCGTTCAACCCTGCCGGTATCGAGCTCGACCGCCGCAAAGGCCTGAGCCGTCAGCTCTATCAGGCCTTGCGCCTGCGGGTGCTCGACGGGCGCCTGGCCAGCGGCACGCGCCTGCCGGCCAGCCGCGATCTGGCGGCAGCGTTGGGGATTTCCCGCAACAGTGTGGTGCGTGCCTACGATCAACTGTATGCCGAAGGTTTCATTGAAGGCCGGGTCGGGGATGGCACTTATGTGGCGCAGTTACCGCAATCGGTGGCGCCCGCGAAAAAATTATCCACAAAAGTATCCACAGGGTTTTCAACAGGCTTACCCACAGCCTTATCCACAATTTCGGCCAATTCCACTGGGGATTTATCCAGCAAAGTTATCCACAGTGGTGCCTTGCAGCGGCTTGAGCAGAACCATTTACCGACGCCACCGAGCGGTCCGCCGCGAGCATTCCGGGTCGGGGTTCCGGCGTTCGATCTGTTCCCGTTCGACGTCTGGGCCAAGCTCAACGCGGCGTTCTGGCGCAAACCCGATTTGCAGCAACTGTGTTACGGCGACCCGGCGGGCGATGCGCGCCTGCGCGGGCTGATCGCCGCTTATTTGCGCAGTTCGCGCGGCATGCAGTGCTCGGCTGAGCAAATTGTGATCACCAGTGGCGCGCAACAGGGAATCAGCCTTTGTGCACAGTTGCTGGTGGAGCCGGGCGCCGGCGTGGGCATCGAGAATCCCGGTTATCGCGCAGCGGGTCATGCGTTCGCGCTGGCCGGCGGTCGATTGCACGGCATTGCGGTGGATGAGGAGGGCATCGACTGCGCGGCACTGGCGGCCGCCGAAGATTGCCGGGTGGCGTATGTCACACCGTCTCATCAATACCCGACCGGTGTGGTGATGAGCCTGGCGCGACGTCTGGAACTGCTGGCCTGGGCCGAGCGCACCGGCGGCTGGATCGTCGAGGACGACTACGACGGCGAGTATCGCTACACCGGCGCACCCTTGGCCCCGCTGGCGGCGCTCGACCGCCAGGGCCGCGTGTTGTATGTCGGCACCTTCGGCAAAGTCGCGTTCCCGGCGCTGCGCCTGGGGTATCTGGTGTTGCCGCCGACACTGGTGGAGGCGTTTGCGCAGCGGCGGGCGGTGGATGTCCGGCATTCCGAAGTGAGCACTCAAGCGGTGATGGCCGAATTCATGGCGGCCGGGCACTTCCAGCGGCACATCCGGCGGATGCGTCGGGCCGCACTGAGCCGGCGCAATGTACTTCTCAATGGCTGGCCCGAGGGGCTGGCGGGTGTCGGCGAACTGCCAGCCGTGTCGGCCGGACTGCATCTCACCGTGGCGGTCGACAGCGTGGCCCGTGAACAGCAATTGATCGAACAGGCCGCCAGGGTAAAGGTGGAAGTCAATGGCTTGAGCAAATATTGGCTGCCGGACTCGACGACGCCGCTCGATCAGCGCGCCGGTCTGGTGCTGGGTTTTGCGGCGGTGCCGGAGCCGGCGATCGAGTCGGCCCTGGCCCGTTTGCGGCAAGCCTGGGGTGAGTGAAGACGCAGTGTCGGTATCCAAAGACCCGCCGGGGCGGGTCTGGGTTGGATGAGCAGGTCTCAGGTGCCGGATTTGATCTTCGTCCACGCGCGCGTGCGTGCCCGTTCCGCATCGCGCGGCAATGGCTGCAGGGTGTACAGCGTATTCATCGCCGCATCGGTCGGGTACAGATTCGGATTGTTGCGAATCGCCGGGTCGACCAGTTCGGTGGCGTCCTTGTTCGGGTTCGGATAACCGACAAAATCGCTGACCGGCGCGATCACCTGCGGTTGCAGCAGGTAGTTGATGAAGGTGTAGGCGTCCTGCGGGTTCTTCGCGCCTTTCGGGATCGCGAGCATGTCGAACCAGATCGGCGCGCCTTCTTTCGGCAGACGCATGTCCACCACCACGCCATTCTTCGCTTCCTTCGCACGGTTGGCCGCTTGCGAGAAGCTGCCCGAATAACCGACCGCGACGCAGATGTCGCCGTTGGCGATGTCGGCCATGTACTTGGACGAATGGAAGTAGGTCACGTACGGGCGAATCTTCATCAACAGCGCTTCAGCCTTGGCGTAGTCCGCCGGGTTCTTGCTGTTGGGATCCAGGCCGAGGTGTTGCAGGGCCAGCGGCAGGATCTCCGACGGCGAATCGAGCAGGGCCACACCGCACTGCTTGAGCTTGCTGATGTTCTCTTCCTTGAAGATCAGGTCCCAGCTGTCCACCGGCGCGTTGTCGCCCAGCGCGGCCTTGACCTTGGCCGGGTTGAAGCCGATCAGGATGGTGCCGTACATGTACGGCACGGCGAACTGGTTGCCCGGATCGTTGGCTTCGATCAGCTTCATCAGTTTCGGGTCGAGGTGGTTCCAGTTCGGCAACTGGCTGCGATCCAGCGGCTGGAATACCCCGGCCTCGATCTGCTTGGCGAGGAACACGTTGGACGGCACCACCACGTCGTAGCCGGAGTTGCCGGTCAGCAGCTTGGCTTCCAGTGCTTCGTTGGTGTCGAAGATGTCGTAGACCAGTTTGGTCTGGCTGTTCTGCGCCTTGAAATCTTCCAGCGCCTTGGGGGTGATGTAGTCGAACCAGTTGTAGACGCGCAGGGTGCGTTCTTCGGCGTGTGCGGCGCCGCTCAGCAGCGCCGCGCACAACGCCGGCGCGATGAATTGCTTGAGTCTGCTCATTGTTCGAAACCTTCAAGCACGTTCACCGCGTTGATGCCGATTTCTTCCACCGCGTAGCCACCTTCCATGACGAACAGGGTCGGTTTGCCGAGGGCCGCGATGCGCTTGCCCATGGCCAGGTAGTCCGGGCTGTCGAGCTTGAACTGCGAAATCGGATCGTCCTTGAAGGTGTCCACACCCAGCGACACGACGATGATGTCGGCGCCGTAGTTGTCGATCTCCTGGCAGGCCTGATCCAGTGCCGCACTCCAGATATCCCAGCCGGAACCGGCTGGCAGCGGATAGTTGAAGTTGAAGCCTTCCCCGGCGCCTTCCCCGCGTTCGTCTTCGTAGCCGAGGAAGAACGGGAATTCCGCTTCCGGGTGGCCATGGATCGAGGTGAACAGCACGTCGCTGCGCTCGTAGAAAATCGATTGGGTGCCATTGCCGTGGTGGTAGTCGACGTCGAGGATCGCGACCTTCTTGTGGCCCTGATCGAGGAATGCCTGCGCGGCGATGGCGGCGTTGTTGAGGTAGCAATAACCGCCCATCAAATCACCGGCAGCGTGGTGTCCCGGCGGACGGCACAGGGCGAAGGCCCCACGGGCGCCACGCTGGATTTCCGCTTGTGCGGTCAGTGCCACTTGCGCCGCGCTGTACGCCGCTTGCCAGGTGCCGGCGGTGATCGGCGCGCCGCCGTCGAAGCTGTAATAACCGAGCTGGCCGTGCAGGCTGGTCGGCTTGACCTGACGCAAGGTGCGCGCCGGCCAGGTGTAAGGCAGCAAGTCGCCGTCGGTGTTGAATTCGGTCCAGCGTGCCCAGGCGCCTTTGAAAAAGTCGAGGTAGTCGCGGCTGTGAATGCGCTCGATCGGCCCGAGGCCGAAATCCTTCGGTGCTTCGACCGGGCCGAGGTTTTGATTTTTTACCCGTTGCAGCACGTGGTCGGCGCGCGACGGCATCTCGAAGCAAGGCTTGAGTTGCCCGTCGATCAATTCGCAGCGGCCATGGTGCAGGTGGTGATCGTCAGAGTAGATCGTCAGCATTTGTTGTTCTCCGCAGGGGCTGATTCGGTTGGCTCCAGTGTTGCGGCGCGAGGCGAATCGGAGAACGGCCAGAGAGGCCAAAAGGGGATCGATGTGGCCAAAAATACTGACCTGATATCGCCCCTCGACGGTTTAACCGTGTGGCCGGAATTGACTCGGTGCCACACCGCTCCAGCGCACGAAGGCATGGCGGAAGCTTGCGGTCTCGCTGAAGCCGAGGGTTTCGGCGATGCGATAAATCGGCAACTGATCCTCGCAAAGCATCTGCTTGGCCCGCTCGAAACGCAGTTCGTCGAGCAATTCCTGATAGCTGCAACCCATGTCCTTCAGATGCCGGCGCAGGGTGCGCGGCGAGCAGTTCATCTGTTGCGCCAGGCCTTCCAGCCCCGGTGCGGCGTTGAGTTGGGCGCTGAGCAACTGGCGGATCCGACCCAGCCATGCCTGGCGGCCGGTGAACTCGGTGTTCTGTTTGCGGCAACGCTCGGCCATGGCCTGGTGGGTGATGATGTCGGCCAGCGGCAGCGGCTGGTCGAGCCAGCGCCGGTCGAAGGCGAAGGCGTTGTCCTTGGCGCCGAAGTGCAGCGGCGCCTTGAAGTGTTCGGCGTAGCTGTCGCGGTAATCCGGCGCGGCGTGTTCGAAGCGCGCGGCCAGCAATGGCAGCGGATGGCCGAGCAGGTCGTCGCAGATGACTTTCAGCGACACCAGACAGAACTCGGCGTTGAATACGGCCATCGCCGGGCTTTCGCGGTAATCGGCGGCGACGAACCAGACGCGCTCGCCGTCGTCTTCCAGGCTCAGTTCGAAAAGTGTTCCCAGCAGCGCCGGATAACGGATCGCCAGCCGCAAAGCGTCACCGAAGGTGGCACAGGTCAGCAGCGCGTAACCGAGGATGCCGTAGCAGGAAACATGCATGCGCCGGCCCAGCTCCAGGCCGATGTCGTGCTTGAGCGCGACCGCATTGGCGCAGACCTGCATCTCCTGATTGGTGGTAATGCGGGTGTCGGCCCGGCTTAGATCCGCCGCGCTGATGCCGCTGCCGGCGAGCAGTGCTTCGCTGGACAGGCCTTGATCCCTGAAGGTGTTGAGCACCAGGGCGACGGCGTTGAGGGTGGTGAGGTGGGAGTGAAGCATAGGATCTTCCAGCCGGGCGGTGCCGGAAAGGCGAGCAAGTTATGTGCCGGCGACAGCTGTCGAAAATCAGCAAGATAACTTTGCCCGATTCGTTAGTTGGACGATTTGTTGTTTTTTAAATGCTCATCACAAGCAAAAATAGAAATTTGGCAGTAATAAGTTAGAGCGGCGCTCAATTAATTTATATTATTTGATATTTGCTGGCTACTGTCAGAAGTTACAGGTTTTTCCCGTAAAGTGTACCGTTTGTCGGGAGCGGTTTTTGGTTTGACTTGGTGCACTTCCGCATCTATTTTCGAATGGTCGTGTCACTGGATTCGGCCTGTTGGAGTACGATCAATCTGGAGTTGGCAATGGGTTGACGGCTTTCATTCTGGCAAATTCATAGACTGAACCATGGCAGTAACAGATGTGAAATCCAGTTTTATCCCTACGGAGAATCAGGCAATGAAATCTTTTGAAGATCTGAATAAAAAAATCGATCTAATCGCGAAAAACGCGCTTGAGGGCGAGATTAAGATAAATCGTGATGGGCAAGATGTCAGGCTCTCTGCCTACAGGCTTGACCCTGAAAGTAATATTTTGATTGCTTTCGCCATTTTGGGTCCTGACAATAAACTCGAGCAAACGATCGCGTTCTTCATTGATGCAAAAGATCTTGGAAAAAAGGTTCGTATTCCAGAAGAGTACGGGTCCATTCAAGCTATCTACAAAGATGAACATAATATTGCTACGAGCGGGGTCATCCAAATAAATCGGGATCCCATCGGCGGATATTTTTACGGAATCGTGGAGGCCGAGTTCGCTCATCCAGACAGCACGATCAAACAGTTAAAAGACGGCATTTTCAGCATCAAGTGATTAACGCAAATCTTCACGTATCGAGAGCGAGAAGCCTGTGGAGTTGTCCAGGTCTATTGACCCTGCCCCCTAACATCCATTGGGGCAGGGCCATATCTATCCGGCTGCAGGTTTGTACGTCGAATCAGATTAGCTCACTTCATAGATCGAGTTCGACCAGACGTCGTACTTCGGCCGTTTCAAGGCCTGCCCCCACCAGCAAGGCATTCAACTTGCCAAACGCTGCCTCACGATTCATCCCGCCACCGGACAGCATGCCCACACCACGCAAGCGGCTGCCCGCTTCGACTGCGTGACCGCAACCACGAAGATGCACGCCCGGCGCCAGGCCGTGGCCGAGGGCGACTCGTTCCGCCGCACCGATGCTGCTGCCGGCCAGCAGCGCTTCGCTGGACAGGCCCTGATCCCTGAAGGTGATGAGCATCAGGGAGACGGCGTTGAGGGTGGTGAGGTGGGAGTGGAGCATGGGAATGTCCTGAGCGAATACAACTTTGAAGGAGCAAATTACATGCCACCTGCCGGTTTCAGTTGTTTGCGCTAATTAAAGTTAACAGAGGAGACCAGATTGATTTGTTAGTTATAGGGTCATGGCTCCCGCCTGTTTAACTTAATGCGAGATTGCTCTTTTGACGAGTGTCAGAAGTAACAAGTTCTCAAATATAAGTGCACCGTTGGTCGTTTAGTTACTGGTTTTCTTGATTTTCGTTTTTTTATTTGATTTGTATTTTCTGGGGCTACGCTCAAGTTTGCAGTCGTAATGTCTGTGAAGTTTTTCAATAGAGGAGAATGGGAAATGAGTTCGAAAGATAGTGATGTCGAGGCTCAATGGGATGATATGGAAAATATGGGAAAAATATGGAAATGGAAAGAATCCTGCAACTGAGGGGCACGTTGAAGGGGCAGTAGGTAACAAACACTTACTCTCTGATGCCGACTCCTTTGTGGTAAATAATGGTCAACACGGAAGAAGTATAATTCTTATATTTAAGAGCAAGCATTCTGATTTTAACCTTGAGATCCCAGAGTCAGCGCTGAACTTGAGTACCTATACACTTCAAATGAGTAAGCGCGAATATTTAAATACGAAGCTAAGTGTTGGTGATGTGCGTTGGTGGGCGGACACAGCAATTATTTTAAATACAACGTTTGACAGCGTCACGGGAAAGTATGAATGCGACGTTAGAGCAACAGTTTATCGTGGTGATCCGCAAAATCCTGAAACGGAAAAATTGGCGGCGCATCTCTTTATTGTTCAGTCTGTGAAATAGTTGATACCCCTCCATTGGCAGTAAGGAGGGGTATTTTTGATCGTCATTGATCAGTTGACTGCAGAACGAACCAAGTTACAAAGACAGTTCTCCACAGAGATCCAGTTCCACAAGCTGCCGAATGTTTGTTACTTCGAGTCCTGCCCCCAGCAACCCGTGTAACTTGCCGAACGCTGCCTCGCGAGTCATGCCGCCACCGGACAACACGCCAACACCGCGCAAGCGGCTGCCGGCTTCATACACATCCAGTTCCACACCGCCTTCATGGCACTGCGTGACCGCCACCACGACCACGCCGCTGTCCCGCGCCCGGCCGAGGCTGGCGAGGAATTGCGGGTTGTCGCTCGGCCCGGTGCCGCTGCCGTAGCACTCCAGCACCAGACCCTGAATGCCGCTGTCGAGCAGGCCGTCGATGATCTCGGCGCCAATGCCCGGGAACAGCGGCAACACGGCAACTTTTGCCAGTTGCTTCGGTTGGTTGTAGTTCAGCGCTGCCGGCAGGGAAGTGGCTTTCACGCCGCCACCCTGGCGCTCCAGGCGTTTGAACGGGTGACGGCCGAAGCTGCGCACTTTTGCGCAACGGGTCGGCGCCAGCAGCTCGCCGTGGAAGTACAGGTGCACGCCCGGCGCCAGGCCGTGGCCGAGGGCGACCAGTGCGCCGCTGAGGTTTTCCCAGGCGTCGCTGTCGGTGACGCCGGCCGGCAGCATCGAGCCGGTGAAGCACACGCGGGCGTGCAGGCCGAGCAACTGGAAGCTCATGGCGGCGGCGCTGTAGGCCAGGGTGTCGGTGCCGTGCAGGATCAGCACGCTGTCGCAACCTTGCACATCGACGGCGTCGACCACCGCTTCACGCAGTTGCTGCCAGTACGCCGGGGTCATGTTGGCGCTGTCGATCAGCGGCGACATCTCGCGAAAGCGCCACTGCGGCACCACCAGCTCCGGCTGGCTGTGCAGGTAATCGCGCATCCGCGCTTCGAAACCGGAGGCCGGGGCCAGGCCATTGGCGCTGGCCTGCATGCCGATGGTGCCACCGGTGTACAGCACCATGACGTGCTGGGCGGCAGGGTAGGTCGAGGAATTCATGGGGAGTTCTCCTGAACGAGGACAGCATGCGGTCGAGCATGACGCCGACCGCTGCTTGTGTCACGCCGGGCGCAGGATCTGCGCCTGGTTTTTACCCGATCAGCGTTGCGCTGCCGGGATGCCTTGCGGCTGAGCGTTGGCCTGGGTGTCGGCCGACGGGTTGGCAGGCCAGGCTTTCAGGTCCAGATCCAGGTCGCTGAACTTGCTGGAGTCGAACACCGGTTGGTCGACGCCTGCGCGGCGCTGCGCATCGTAGTCGCGCATCACGCGCATGCCGACCTTGAACAGCAAGGCCAGGGCCATCAGGTTGACGAAGGCCAGGCAGGTCATGGTGATGTCGGCGAAGGCGAACACGGTCGACAGATCCTGCATCGAACCCCAGACCACCAGCGCCAGCACCAGACCGCGGAACGTCATCAGCGCAGCGCGGTTGCGGGTGAGGAACTGCAGGCTGTTTTCGCCCAGGTAGTAGTTGTAGAGGATGCACGTGAAGACGAACAGCGACAGCGCGACGCTGACGAACATGCGGCCCCAGTCACCCACCACGGCGGCCAGCGAGTTCTGGGTCAGGACGATGCCGTCACCTTCGAAGCCCGGGGTGTAGAAGCCCGACAGCAGGATCAGCAGTGCGGTGCAGGTGCAGATCACGAACGTGTCGAGGAACACGCTGAACGCCTGAACCACGCCCTGAGCGCCCGGGTGCTTCACGGCGGCCACGGCGGCGACGTTCGGCGCACTGCCCAGGCCCGCTTCGTTGGCGAACACGCCACGTTTCACGCCCATCACGATTGCGCTGCCGAGCAGGCCGCCGAAGGCCGGGTCGAGACCGAAGGCGCTTTTGAAGATGGTGACCAGCATGGCTGGCACGTGTTCGATCTGGGTGCCGATCACATACAGGGTCACGCCGATGTAGGCCAGGGTCTTGATCGGTACCAGCAGGTCAGACACCGAAGCGATGCGCTTGATGCCGCCGATGAAGGTGATGGCCAGCAGCACTGCCAGGACGATGCCGGTGTGTTGCGGGTCGAAGGCGAAAGCGTTTTGCAGCGAGTGGGTCACGGTGTAGGACTGCAGGCCGATGAAGGCGAAGCCGTAGGTGACCAGCAGCAGGATCGAGAACACCACCGCCATGCCCTTGAGCTTCAGGCCGTGCTGGATGTAGTAGGCCGGACCGCCACGGTACAGGCCGTCGCCATCGGCGCGCTTGTAGACCTGGGCCAGCGTACATTCGAAGAAGCTGCTGGACATGCCGACCAGTGCGGTCACCCACATCCAGAACACCGCACCCGGACCACCCAGGGTCACGGCGATGCCGACACCGGCGATGTTGCCTGCACCGACGCGGCCGGCGAGGCTGAGCATCAGGGCCTGGAACGAGCTGAGTTGCCCGGCGCTGCCTTTGAGGCTGTCGCGGAACACCGCGAACATGTGGAAGAAGTGGCGCAATTGAACGAAACGCGAGCGAATCGTGAAGTAGCTACCGAGCCCGACAATGAGCACGATCAGTACTTTCCCTGAGAGGAAGTCGTTGATGACTTCGAGCATGGATTTTTCCTCGCTGTTTATTGTTTAAGCAAATGCTGGATGGTCAGAAACATCGCGTTACACCGGTGTGCGTGCGGCACAACGGGCGAGGCGAGGGTTCGTCCCGGATCCATATCGCGGGTTTGTTATTAGTTCGGGTTTCGCATGGGTTATGGCCTCGTTACCGACGACCGCTCACGCGAAGAGGGGCGGCACTATACCGATCAGTGCGGCGCCCGTCTGCACGGTTGTGGTGCAAGCGACGAAACGAAGCTTTGAAACACCCGACGTTACCGGCGTCGGGTTTGTGTGAAAGCTGATTGGCGGTCAGTTTTCATACATACGGTTCTCAGGTTCAAACAGTTAAAAAAAAGGGCTCGGGGAACGATCCCCAAGCCCTCAAAAGGTGAGAGGTGTCTAGTCCCTCGACCTGGTGAGCGGTGCTACAAGTAACGCGTCGGATCAGGCCTTCAGAGGCACCAGACGCGGAGCAATCATGTTTTCCGGGCGCAGGATGTCGGCGAGCATGGCTTCGTCGAGCAGACCTTCTTCGCGCACCAGTTCCAGTACGCCGCGGCCGCTTTCAAGGGCGATACGGGCGATGCGGGTGGCGTTTTTGTAGCCGATGTACGGGTTCAGTGCGGTGACCAGGCCGATCGAGTGTTCGACCAGTTCGCGGCAGCGCGCTTCGTTGGCGGTGATGCCGACGATGCAGTGCTCGCGCAGCATGTCCATGGCGCGTTGCAGCAGGCGGATCGAGTCGAGGATCTTGAAGGCGATCAGCGGCTCCATCACGTTCAGCTGCAGCTGGCCGCCTTCGGCTGCCATGGTCAGCGCCAGATCGTTACCGATGACCTGGAATGCCACTTGGTTCACGGCTTCCGGGATTACCGGGTTGACCTTGCCTGGCATGATCGAGCTGCCTGGCTGACGCGCCGGCAGGTTGATTTCGTTGATGCCGGTGCGCGGGCCGCTGGACAGCAGGCGCAGGTCGTTGCAGATCTTCGACAGCTTGACCGCGGTGCGCTTGAGCATGCCGGAGAACAGCACGAAGGCGCCCATGTCGGAAGTGGCTTCGATCAGGTCAGCGGCTGGAACCAGCGGTTGACCGCTGATCAGCGCCAGACGCTGTACGGCCAGGGCCTGGTAGCGCGGGTCGGCGTTGATGCCGGTACCGATCGCGGTGCCGCCCAGGTTCACTTCAGTCAGCAGTTCCGGGGCCAGCGTCTTCAGACGGGCCAGGTCTTCGCCCATGGTGGTGGCGAAAGCACGGAACTCTTGACCCAGGGTCATCGGCACGGCGTCTTGCAGCTGGGTACGGCCCATCTTCAGGACGTGGTTGAATTCTTCACCCTTGGCCGCGAATGCCTGAATCAGGCTGTCGAGGCTGGCCAGCAGCGCGTCGTGACCCAGCAGCAGACCCAGGCGGATCGCGGTCGGGTAGGCGTCGTTGGTCGACTGCGCCATGTTCACGTCGTCGTTCGGGTGCAGGTACTGGTATTCGCCTTTCTGGTGACCCATCGCTTCCAGCGCGATGTTGGCGATCACTTCGTTGGCGTTCATGTTGGTGGAGGTACCGGCGCCACCTTGAATCATGTCGACCACGAACTCTTCGTGGAAATCACCGCGGATCAGACGGGCACAGGCTTCGCTGATGGCAGCGTGCTTGGCTTCGCTCAGGTGACCCAGCTCGCGGTTGGCGTCAGCGGCAGCCTGTTTGACCATCGCCAGACCGACAACCAGCTTCGGGTAGTGCGAAATCGGAACGCCCGAGAGACGGAAGTTGTTCACCGCTCGCAGGGTCTGGATGCCGTAATACGCTTGAGCAGGGACTTCGAGGGTGCCAAGCAGGTCGTTTTCTGTGCGGAATGATGCAGCGGAGGACATGATAGAAATCATCTCGATATGGACCCGGTCTGTGCCGGAACGCTGCGAATGCTAGGCTTGTGGGAATTTTTGGGCCAATGCTGTTAAACACTGCCCTATGCACATTCGGCATAATGCCCGTGTGACGCCGCGTGCGCGGCAGACGTGTGACCTGTTTTGGTGCGTGTCCGGGAGGATGTGATGAATCTGGAAAGCAAATGGCTCGAGGACTTCAGTGCTCTGGCCGCCACCCGCAGCTTCTCGCAGGCGGCCGAACGGCGCTTCGTGACCCAGCCGGCGTTCAGTCGGCGGATCCGCAGCCTGGAAGCGGCTCTCGGACTGACGCTGGTCAACCGCTCGCGTACGCCGATCGAGCTGACGGCGGCGGGACAACTGTTCCTGGTGACCGCGCGCACCGTGGTCGAACAGCTCGGTGAAGTGTTGCGCCATTTGCATCACCTCGAAGGTGGGCAAGGCGAAGTGATCCAGGTCGCAGCGGCGCATTCGTTGGCGCTCGGATTCTTCCCGCGCTGGATCGCTCAACTGCGCAACGAAGGCCTGAACATTGCCACGCGGCTGGTAGCGACCAACGTCGGTGACGCGGTGCACGCGCTGCGTGAAGGTGGTTGCGATCTGATGCTGGCGTTCTACGACCCGGACGCCGCCATGCAGATGGACCCGGAAATCTTCCCGTCGCTGCACCTGGGCCAGACCGAAATGCTTCCTGTGTGTGCGGCAGATGCCAATGGCAAACCGTTGTTCGATCTGGAAGGCGAGGGCAGTGTGCCGTTGCTGGCGTACAGCGCCGGGGCGTTTCTCGGGCGTTCGGTGAATGGCTTGCTGCGCCAGCGTCAGCTGCGCTTCACCACGATTTATGAAACGGCCATGGCCGACAGCCTGAAAAGCATGGCGCTGGAAGGTCTCGGCATTGCCTGGGTGCCGCAACTCAGCGTGCGGGCTGAACTGGCCCGCGGTGAACTGGTGGTTTGCGGCGGCTCGCAATGGCATGTGCCGCTGGAGATTCGCCTGTACCGCTGCGCGCTGGTGCGCAAGGCCAACGTGCGGTTGTTGTGGCGCAAGCTTGAAGGTGGTGCGGCGGGCTCCTCATCTTGATGGAGCACTGATAGCGCGTAACGGAAAGCCGGGAATGAAGCAGGCGTGTATCTGCTTCAGTCCTCTTCATCATCATATTCGGGGCGCGGGACTGCTCGTGTCGGACCTGATGTTTTCTTTGCGTCCAGATAGGCTCGGATGTTCTCTCGGTTTTTATCACTGAAGCGATCGGCATCGTGGCGAAGTTCAGAAAAATCATCAGTCGGTTTCATGACTGTTTCACTCCACCAACCGTTGTATAAGACTTCGCTGTCTTGGTGTACTGCATTGAACATATGGCCAACTTCGTGAGCAGCAGTGCGACGTTTTTCTATTGAGGCTATACCCGCGTAGCCTGGCAAATCGGCAATTCCTAGTACTTGGCTATTGATAGCGCTGCGCGTCAGTAGCAAGAATTTGTTGAAGCGCGGGTTCAGATCTTTCCTCGGACGGTTGCGTCGGTAGTTGTCGACGGCGATTTTCCAGGCGCTCAGCGAAGTGCTGGCATCACTGTTTTTATACGGATGATTGGTCAGACCTGGCGCCTCTTCCGGGCTGATCAGGCGAATCAACATCTTGCGGCCGGAAATACTCTCCATTTCCTCGGAGAGCCACGAGAAACAATTTTCGTAAAGGTCGTCTTTACTGTAATCAGCCAAGTCCTGGTGGATGAAGACAAGTAGTGCCAGTGGTTCCTTGAACATGGTTATCCTTTTTATGATTTTGGTGCTTCGTCAGTTGGAATGACGTAGCCGGTTTGTATTGGGTTTTGTGGTAAAGATGTGCTGTTGAATGTTTTTTGGATGCCCGGTTATTCAATTGAGTAGTGAGCGTCGGGAGTGGGTTGAATATAAACTATTAATCGTTGATTACTTTCTGGAGTGTTTTTGTTTTTATTGCGTGAAGTTAAGGGAAGTGTCGAAGTGCAGTCGCCATGCAATCAAGCGGGTGTTTTTTAAGTTGGGAAAATCCAAGGTGTATTCTTGATTTTTGAGTCAGTAAAGTCAGGTATTCAAGGCAGATGACAGATGGTCGCAACGGGGGCTGTTTATTGCTTTCTTTGCGGTATACTGCGCGGCCTTCGGCCGGTTCGTCCGGCCATTTTTCCTACAACAAGCCACGCATCCTGCGTGGCTTGTTGTTTTTGACGCGCCTGCGGGCGCCCAGAGAGAAGAGGCGCGACGATGAGTGCACTGGTTGGCGTGATCATGGGCTCCAAGTCCGATTGGTCCACCCTTAGCCACACCGCCGATATGCTGGAAAAGCTCGGCATCCCTTACGAGGTCAAGGTGGTTTCCGCCCACCGCACCCCGGATCTGCTGTTCCAGTACGCCGAAGAGGCTGAAGGCCGCGGCATCGAGGTGATCATCGCCGGTGCCGGTGGCGCAGCCCACCTGCCAGGCATGTGTGCGGCCAAGACCCACCTGCCGGTGCTGGGCGTGCCGGTGCAGTCAGCCATGCTTTCGGGCGTCGACTCGCTGCTTTCGATCGTGCAGATGCCGGCCGGTATTCCGGTTGCCACTCTGGCCATCGGCAAGGCCGGTGCGATCAACGCAGCCCTGCTGTCGGCGAGCATCCTGGGCGCCAAGCATCCGCAATTCCACGCGGTACTGAAAACCTTCCGTGCCGAGCAGACAGACAGCGTCCTGGACAATCCAGACCCACGTATTGCCTGAGGTTGTTGAGATGAAAATCGGTGTAATCGGTGGCGGCCAGTTGGGTCGCATGTTGGCCCTGGCGGGCACCCCGCTGGGCATGAACTTCGCTTTCCTCGACCCTGCGCCGGACGCTTGCGCCGCTGCGCTGGGCGAACACCTGCGGGCCGATTACGGCGATCAGGATCACCTGCGTCAATTGGCCGATGAAGTCGATCTGGTGACCTTCGAGTTCGAAAGCGTCCCGGCGGAAACCGTGGCGTTCCTTTCGCAATTCGTGCCGGTCTACCCGAGCGCTGAAGCCCTGCGCATCGCCCGCGACCGCTGGTTCGAAAAGAGCATGTTCAAGGACCTGGGGATTCCGACCCCAGCGTTCGCCGACATCCAGTCGCAAGCCGACCTGGACGCCGCCGTTGCGTCGATCGGCCTGCCGGCCGTCCTGAAAACCCGCACCCTGGGTTACGACGGCAAGGGCCAGAAAGTCCTGCGCAAGCCGGAAGATGTGGTCGGTACCTTCGCCGAACTGGGCAGCGTGCCTTGCCTGCTGGAAGGCTTCGTGCCATTCACTGGCGAAGTGTCGCTGATCGCCGTGCGCGCCCGCGATGGCGAGACGAAGTTCTATCCACTGGTGCACAACACCCACGACAGCGGCATCCTCAAGCTGTCGGTCGCCAGCTCCGATCACCCGCTCCAGGCCCTGGCCGAAGATTATTCCAGCCGCGTGCTCAAACAGCTGGATTATGTCGGTGTGATGGCGTTCGAGTTCTTTGAAGTCGACGGCGGCCTCAAGGCCAACGAAATCGCACCGCGCGTGCACAACTCCGGGCACTGGACCACCGAAGGCGCCGAGTGCAGCCAGTTCGAAAACCACCTGCGGGCCGTTGCCGGTCTGCCGCTGGGTTCGACCGCCAAGGTCGGCGAGAGCGCGATGCTCAACTTCATCGGCGTTGTTCCGCCGGTTGAAAAAGTCATCGCCATCGACGATTGCCACCTGCATCACTACGGCAAGGCCTTCAAGGCCGGGCGCAAGGTCGGTCACGCCAACCTGCGCTGCAAGGACAAGGCGACCCTCGAGCAACAGATTCTCAAGGTCGAAGCGCTGATCGCCGAGTAACGACAGTTTCATCTGGCAGCGGCGGAACCATTAAGGGGCCGCCGTTCTCTGATGGCAGGATGCGAAAGTCTGGCTAGGCTTCATCGCATATCTACCATTCAGAGGGAAATGCCATGGGAATTATCGGAACCATCTTTATCGGCCTCATTGTCGGCCTGCTGGCGCGGTTCCTGAAACCGGGCGATGACAGCATGGGCTGGATCATGACTATCCTGCTCGGTATCGGCGGTTCGCTGGCAGCCACCTACGGCGGCCAGGCCCTGGGCATCTATCAGGCCGGTCAGGGCGCAGGCTTCATCGGCGCACTGGTCGGCGCGATCGTGCTGCTGGTGATCTACGGCCTGATCAAAAAGAACTGATCCAAAGCGACAAAACCCTCTCTGCCAATCCGGCGGGGAGGGCTAAAATGCTCGGCGATTCAGCGTTTCCTCCTTACTTCGAGCATCCTTTACCGAGCACCTTCATGCGCCGTTTTCTGTTGACTCTCCTTTTGCTGGGCAGCGGTCTGGCCCACGCCGGCGATCTGCCGGAAACCGACTGGCTGGAACTGATGCCCAAGTCGGATCAGAAAGCCCTCGAGGCCATGCCTGAAATCGATCACAACTCCCCGGAAGCCACCGGCACCTTCACCCAGAAGGGCGGGATGAAGCAGGCCAAGGGTTTGCCGGCGGTGATGTATTCGACCAAGACCGTGGCGTCGATGAACGACAAACACATCCGCATCGGTGGGTATCCGGTGCCGCTGGAATCCGACGCCAAGGGTCGCAGCACGCTGTTCTTCCTGGTGCCGTACCCGGGCGCCTGCATCCATGTGCCGCCACCGCCACCGAATCAACTGGTGCTGGTGCGTTATCCAAAAGGCTTGAAGCTGGATGACATCTATACGCCGCTATGGGTGACCGGCACGCTGAAGATCGAAAAGGTCAGCAATGATCTCGCCGACGCGGCCTATGCGCTGGAGGCAGACAAGGTGCGGGTGGTGCAGGAATCGGATCTGTAATTCAGACCCGCAAAAAAAATCGCAGCCCCAGGGCTGCGATTTTTGTTTTCAGAGTGGCTGGCTGCCGACGCTGACACCCATGGTGTGGCTGGCATCCGGCGCCAGGTTCATCACATCACTCATCACGTTCGCCGTCTCGATGCAGAGCATGCGCTGCCAGCCATCGTTGTCCATGTCGCTGAGCGCAGCGGCGCGGTCGATCCACGGGTTCCAGATCACCGCCGTGCGGGAGCCGGTGGTGGTCAGCACGATGCGCCGTTCCCAGGCCGGGTCGACGATGCTCAGTTGCGCAGGGGCGTCGAGGTAGATGCGGTCGGTTTCCCCGGCAAAACGCAGATCACCCTGCTGGGTGAAGGTTTTCCAGTCGTCCAGGGTCTCGATGTAATCCAGGCCATCCACGCCTTCGACGCGCACGTTGCGCACATCGCTGACCGCGAAATAGCTGTGCAGCGCCTGACTGATGCTGACGGTGTCGGTGCCACGGTTGTGGCTGGTCAGACTGATGTGCAACTGATCGTCGAGGCGCAGGGTCAGGGTCAGGTCGACCTGATGCGGCCACTCCGGAAAACCGCCCTCGGGGTAGGGCAGCTTGAATTCCACTTTCAGGCTTTCGCCTTCGGTTTCGATGCCGCCCAGTTCCCAATCCATCGCCCGGACAAATCCGTGGGCACCGGCCGGTTCTTCGCTCGTGCGCATCGCCTGCACGTTCTGCGGGTTGCGTTCGAACTTGCCGAACCACGGCCAGCACACCGGCACACCGGCGCGGATGCTCTTGCCGGTCTTGAACACGGCCTTGTCGTTCAGCCAGATCAGTGGCGGCTGGCCGTCCACCTGATAACTGAGGATGTGCGCGCCTTGCTGGGCCACCAGCACTTCGGCCTGACCGTGGCGGATGCGCCAGCAGTTCAGTTCATCCAGTTTCACGGCTTCAACGTTGGGCGTGTTCATGGGACAACTCTCGATCAGCAACTTGGACGACTATCGACCGTGAAACGGCCGCGAGGTTTAACGTGCGCGTGGCGGAACCGAGCGGGTGCGACCGCTGCCATCGATGGCAACGAACACGAACACCGCTTCGGTCACTTTACGCCACTCGCTGGACAGCGGGTCGTCGCTCCACACCTCGACCATCATCTGGATCGAGCTGCGACCGATTTCCAGGGTCTGGGTATAAAAGGACAATTGCGCGCCGACAGCCACCGGCACCAGAAACGCCATGCGGTCGATGGCCACGGTCGCGACACGGCCACCGGCAACACGGCTGGCCATGGCCGTGCCGGCCAGGTCCATCTGCGCCACCAGCCAGCCGCCGAAAATATCGCCGAAGCCGTTGGTTTCGCGGGGAAGCGCGGTGATTTGCAAGGCCAGGTCGCCTTGCGGGATCGGATCTTCTTGTTCGAGCTCTATCATGCCGGGGGGCCTCTGACCCGTGACTCTTCGTTGGGTATTGCTGGTGGTAGCCGTCTTCGGGAAAAACGATTCAGCACCGAACATACTACGTTCGTCACGTTTTCCATCAGGCGCCTAAGGAGAAACTCTGCGAAACCGGCTAATCCCGAGCAAGGGTCGGGCCAACGGCGTTTTCGCACAGCAACCCCTTACAAACCGGAGCAAGGTGGCGAGTATATCGATCGGTAGACTCCGCGACGACCGTCCGGTTCTGATTTCGACCGGCAAATACGCACCTCTATGTGCTTTTTCGAACAATTTGCTATGGTGCCGAACCTGCCCGAGCCACAGCCAGCGTTGTTGTGGCGGCAGATCCGACTATAAGAGAAGACCTTGCCATGACCACAGCGCCCTCGAGCCTCGCGCAGCCCGACCAACCCGCACGACCGTTGACCCGCAATGACTACAAGACTCTGTCGCTATCGGCCCTGGGGGGCGCGCTGGAGTTCTATGATTTCATCATCTTCGTGTTCTTTGCCACCGTGGTCGGCAAATTGTTCTTCCCGGCCGACATGCCCGAGTGGCTGCGCCTGATGCAGACTTTCGGCATCTTCGCCGCCGGTTACCTCGCGCGGCCGCTGGGCGGGATCGTGATGGCGCACTTCGGCGACCTGCTGGGGCGCAAGAAAATGTTCACCCTGAGCATTTTCATGATGGCCGTGCCGACCCTGATCATGGGCCTGCTGCCGACCTACGCGCAGATCGGCCTGTGGGCGCCGATTCTGTTGCTGTTGATGCGCGTCATTCAGGGCGCGGCGATTGGCGGTGAGGTTCCGGGGGCGTGGGTCTTCGTTTCCGAACACGTGCCCGGCAAGCACATCGGCTACGCCTGCGGCACTCTGACCAGCGGCCTGACGGCGGGTATCCTGCTCGGCTCGCTGGTCGCCACTGCGATCAACAGCATCTATACCCCAACGGAAGTCTCGGATTACGCCTGGCGGATCCCGTTCCTGTTGGGTGGCGTGTTCGGTCTGTTCTCGGTCTACCTGCGTCGCTGGCTGCACGAAACCCCGGTGTTCGCCGAACTGCAACAGCGCAAGGCGCTGGCCGAAGAAGTGCCGCTGCGCGCCGTGCTGCGTGACCACCGCGGGGCGATCGCGGTGTCGATGCTGCTGACCTGGCTGCTATCCGCCGGCATCGTCGTGGTGATCCTGATGACCCCGACCGTGCTGCAGACGGTCTATCACTTCTCGCCGACTACCGCGCTGCAATCCAACAGCCTGGCGATCGTGTTTCTGAGCTTCGGCTGCATCATTTCCGGTGCGCTGGCGGATCGCTTTGGCGCCGGTCGCGTGTTCGTATTCGGTTGCCTGGGCTTGCTGGCCAGTTCCTGGACGTTCTATCACAGTCTCGCCGATCACCCGGACTGGCTGTTCCCGCTGTACGCGCTGACCGGTTTCCTGGTCGGCACCATCGGCGCGGTGCCATATGTGATGGTGAAGGCGTTTCCGCCGGTGGTGCGCTTCAGTGGTCTGTCCTTCTCTTATAACGTCGCTTACGCGATCTTCGGCGGCCTGACCCCGATGGTCGTCAGCCTGCTGCTGAAAGAAAGCGCGATGGGGCCTGCCTACTATGTGGCGGTGCTGTGCGGGATGGGGATCCTGGTCGGCGCGTGGTTGTGGAGCAAAGGTCGCTAAGCCATCTTCACACTTGCCGTTACAACTGAAAGGCCAGCCTTCCGACAGGGATGCTGGCCTTTCATCCAATTGTCATATTTCAGCCATAGAGTGTTCACACGGCCTGCTGATACTTGGCCCCGACTTAACACACCCTATCTGCTAGGAGTAAGGCATGAAACTGAAGCGTTTGATGGCGGCAATGACTTTTGTCGCTGCTGGCGTTGCGACTGCCAACGCGGTTGCCGCTGTTGACCCTGCTATCCCGAGCTACACCAAGACCACTGGTGTGTCGGGCAACCTGTCCAGCGTCGGTTCCGATACCCTGGCCAACCTCATGACCCTCTGGGCTGAGAACTACAAAAAAGAATACCCGAACGTAAACATCCAGATTCAGGCCGCTGGCTCCGCCACCGCGCCACCTGCGCTGACTGAAGGCACCTCCAACCTGGGCCCGATGAGCCGCAAGATGAAGGACACCGAACTGGCGGCCTTCGAACAGAAATACGGCTACAAGCCAACCGCTATCCCGGTTGCCGTGGACGCCCTGGCTGTTTTCGTGCACAAGGACAACCCGATCCAGCACCTGACCATGGAACAGGTTGACGCGATCTTCTCGTCCACCCGTCTGTGCGGCGCCAAGGCCGACGTGAAAACCTGGGGTGACCTGGGCGTGACCGGCGACCTGGCCAACAAGCCGGTTCAACTGTTCGGTCGCAACTCGGTATCCGGCACCTACGGCTACTTCAAGGAAGAAGCCCTGTGCAAAGGCGACTACAAGCCTAACGTCAACGAACAACCAGGCTCGGCTTCGGTCGTGCAGTCGATCAGCTCCTCGCTGAACGGCATCGGTTACTCGGGCATCGGCTACAAGACCGCCAGCGTGAAAACCGTTGCTCTGTCGAAGAAGGGCAGCACTGACTTCATCGAAGACACCGAAGAAAACGCCCTGAACGGCAAATACCCGCTGTCGCGTTTCCTGTACGTGTACGTCAACAAGGCCCCGAACAAGCCTCTGGCCCCGCTGGAAGCCGAGTTCGTGAAACTGGTTCTGTCGAAACAGGGCCAGGAAGTGGTCGTGAAAGACGGCTACATCCCGCTGCCAGCCAAGGTTGCTGCAAAAGCACTGGCTGACCTGGGTCTGCAGGAAGGCGGCGCTGAAGTCGCAAAAAAGTAACAAACTGAGTCAGGGGTGAACCACGCCTGACTCCCGTGTGGGGCCCGGCCCGCAAGCGGCCCGGCCCCCACACTCCCCGAATTCTTCTATCCACTGCCAGTGCCCTGCTGGCGGCGGATTTGGTGCGTCACTGCATTGTCATCTTTCTGTCATACAGGATCGCTAGGGTGTGCGCATGAATGATCTGGCCAATTCCAAAATGACTACGAACCCTCCCAAGCGCATTGACTTCAATACGCCTGAGTTGCAACGCAAGCGCCGCATTCGCGCGCTCAAGGATCGCTTCACCCGCTGGTACGTCCTCGTCGGCGGTCTGGCGGTGCTGGCAGCCATCACCCTGATCTTCTTCTTCCTCGCCTACGTGGTCGCGCCGCTGTTCAAAGGTGCTGACCTGACTGCGAAAGATGTAATCACCCCGGCCTGGATGCAGGACGCCGGCAAGCCGCTGATGATTTCGCTCGAAGAGCAGAATCAGGTGGCCATGCGCGTTTCCGACAAGGGCCAGGCGCTGTTCTTCGACATCGACAGTGGCGCTGAATTGAAGCGCGTCGATCTGCCCCTGCCGGCAGGCGCCAGTGTGACCTCGATCGGCGAAGACCAGCCGGGCCATCCGCTGGTGGCCGTGGGCCTGTCCAACGGCCAGGCGCTGGTGTTCCGTCACACTTATAAAGTCAGCTACCCGGATGGCAAGAAGACCATCACTCCGGCCATCGAGTACCCGTACGGCGAGACACCGATCGCACTCAACGAAAGCGGCGGTGCGCTGGAGCATGTCAGCCTCAATGCCACCGATTCGACCCTGATGCTGGTCGGCTCCACCGGTTCGCAACTCAATGTGCTGTCGCTGACCAGCGAAGAAAACATGATGACCGGCGAAGTCACCAACGAGCAGAAGCGGATTGATCTGCCGCAGATGACCGAGCCGGTGAAAAACATCTTCGTCGACCCGCGCCAGCAATGGCTGTACGTGGTCAACGGGCGTGCCCAGGCCGACGTGTTCAGCCTGCGCGACAAGAGCCTCAACGGACGCTACAAGCTGCTGGAAAACGCCGACGCCGAAGTCACCGCCGCCACGCAACTGGTGGGTGGCATCTCGCTGATCGTCGGTGACTCCAAGGGTGGTCTGGCCCAGTGGTTCATGGCCCGCGACACCGATGGCGAACTGCGCCTGAAGCAGATCCGCACCTTTCAGATGGGCACCACGCCGATCGTGGAAATCTCCGCCGAAGAACGTCGCAAGGGCTTCCTGGCCCTGGATGCCAGCGGCAAGCTCGGCGTGTTCCACAGCACCGCGCACCGCACCTTGCTGGTCGATCAAGTCGTCGAAGGCCAGGGCCTGTTCGGCCTGTCGCCGCGCGCCAACCGCGTGATCGTCGAAGCCGGCGGCAAGCTGCAACCGCTGCTGCTCGACAACCCGCACCCGGAAGTTTCGTGGAGCGCGCTGTGGAGCAAGGTCTGGTACGAGAACTACGACGAGCCTAAATACGTCTGGCAATCGACTGCGGCCAACACCGATTTCGAACCGAAACTGAGCCTGTCGCCACTGACCTTCGGCACCCTGAAAGCCGCGTTCTACGCGATGCTGCTGGCTGCACCGCTGGCCGTCGCCGCTGCGATCTACACCGCGTACTTCATGGCCCCGGGCATGCGCCGCAAGGTCAAACCGGTGATCGAGCTGATGGAAGCGATGCCGACGGTGATCCTTGGTTTCTTCGCCGGTCTGTTCCTCGCGCCGTATGTGGAAGGGCACCTGCCGGGCATCTTCAGCCTGCTGATGCTGCTGCCGATCGGCATTCTGATCGCCGGTTTCACCTTCAGCCGCCTGCCTGAATCGATCCGCCTGAAAGTCCCGGACGGCTGGGAAAGTGCGCTGCTGATCCCGGTGATCCTGTTCGTGGGCTGGCTGTCGCTGTACATGAGCCCGTTCATGGAGAACTGGTTCTTCGGCGGTGACATGCGCATGTGGATCTCCCACGACCTGGGCATCACCTACGACCAGCGCAACGCTCTGGTGGTCGGTCTGGCCATGGGTTTTGCGGTGATCCCGAACATCTACTCGATCGCCGAAGACGCCGTGTTCAGCGTGCCGCGCGGCCTGACCCTGGGCTCGCTGGCCCTCGGTGCCACGCCTTGGCAGACCATGACTCGCGTGGTGATCCTGACCGCCAGCCCGGGCATTTTCTCGGCACTGATGATCGGCATGGGCCGTGCAGTCGGCGAGACCATGATCGTGCTGATGGCCACCGGCAACACCCCGGTCATGGAAATGAACCTGTTCGAAGGCCTGCGCACCCTGGCCGCCAACGTCGCGGTGGAAATGCCGGAGTCGGAAGTCGGCGGCAGCCACTACCGCGTGCTGTTCCTCTCGGCGCTGGTGCTGCTGTTGTTCACCTTCGTCATGAACACCCTCGCAGAACTGATTCGTCAGCGTCTGCGCAAGAAATACTCGTCGCTTTAAGAAAGGTAGAAGTCTGTGAAACAGAACTCCCTGAAAGGATGGTTCAAGAGCGGCGCCCCGGGCGTCTGGATCAGCGGTGGCGCGGTGTCCATCGCGGTCATCATGACCATTGGCCTGCTGGCGGTGATTGCCGTGCGCGGTCTGGGTCACTTCTGGCCGGCGGATCTGATCCACGCCAGCTATGACGTACCGGGCCAGGGCCAGCATCTGGTCGTGGGCGAGGTGGTGCAGAAAGAAGAAGTGCCGCGCGCCCGTCTGAAGAGCGCCGGCCTGCCGGTGCCGGACGAAGGTCCGGAATTCATGACCCGCGAGCTGATCAAGGTCGGTAACCGTGACCTGAACGGCAACGACTTCACCTGGATCGTCGGCGAGTGGCTGACCGACCAGAAGAATCCGCCGGAGCTGATGGCGCTGGAGCGTCGTGAGTGGGGCAACTTCTACGGCTACCTGGTCAACGTCAAACAGGACGGCAAGGTGATCGCCGAAGGCGAAGCCGCCTGGCCTGAGCTGCAAGCGCGGATCGATCGCGTGAACAAACTTGCCGCCCAGCTCAAGACTCTGGAAAAAGTCGATATCGGTGCGATCAACGCCGGCCTCGAGCGCATCCGTCTGCACGGTCGCAAGCTGGAACTGGAAGGCAAGCTCGACGCCACCGCGCAAGCGGACATGGAATCCGAGCGCGCCGAGCTGAACGCCCGCTATCAGGACATCGAGGCTCGTCTGGCCGACCTGCACGCGCAGTTCAACCGTGACGCCTTGACCGCTCGTGATGCGAACGGCAAGGAAATTGAAATCGGCCTGGGCAAAGTGGTTCACGCCTACCAGCCGAACGCGATGGGTACGTTCACCAAGATCGGTTTCTACTTCAGCAAGGTCTGGGAATTCCTGTCCGACGACCCGCGTGAAGCGAACACCGAAGGCGGGATTTTCCCGGCGATCTTCGGCACCGTGATGATGACCCTGATCATGGCGATGATCGTGACCCCGTTCGGCGTGCTGGCGGCGGTATACCTGCGTGAATACGCCAAGCAGAACACCCTGACCCGGGTGATCCGGATCGCGGTGAATAACCTGGCGGGTGTTCCGGCGATTGTTTACGGCGTGTTCGGTCTGGGCTTCTTCGTCTACGTGCTGGGTGGCTCGCTCGACCGTCTGTTCTTCCCTGAAGCGCTGCCGGCACCGACCTTCGGTACGCCGGGTCTGCTCTGGGCTTCGTTGACCCTGGCGCTGCTGGCGGTGCCGGTGGTGATCGTGGCCACTGAAGAAGGTCTGGCGCGGATTCCTCGCACCGTGCGTGAAGGCTCGCTGGCTCTGGGCGCGACCAAGGCTGAAACCCTGTGGAAGATCGTTCTGCCGATGGCCAGTCCGGCCATGATGACCGGCATGATCCTCGCCGTGGCCCGCGCCGCCGGTGAAGTGGCGCCGCTGATGCTGGTGGGTGTGGTGAAACTCGCGCCGTCGCTGCCGGTGGACGGCAACTACCCGTACCTGCACCTGGATCAGAAGATCATGCACCTGGGCTTCCACATCTATGACGTCGGCTTCCAGAGCCCGAACGTCGAGGCCGCGCGGCCGCTGGTGTACGCCACGGCGCTGTTGCTGGTGCTGGTGATCGCCACCCTGAACCTGTCGGCGGTGTACATCCGTAACCACCTGCGCGAGAAGTACAAGGCGCTGGACAGCTGATCGCCGTCACAAGAATTGAAGGGCTGCCGGCCTGTATCCCGGCAGCCAACCGAACCGAATTTGTTAGCACAGGGGATCTCCCATGCAGCACGAAACACATACCCACGGCATCAACATGTCTGCCCTGGGCCGCGACAAGCAGAGCCTGAACCTCGAGCAGGAAACCGTGGCCATCGAAGTGCCGGGCCTGAGCCTGTTCTACGGCGAGAAACAAGCGCTGTACGACGTCAGCATGAACATCCCGAAACAGCGCGTGACCGCCTTCATCGGCCCGTCAGGCTGCGGCAAGTCCACGCTGCTGCGTACCTTCAACCGCATGAACGATCTGGTGGACGGCTGCCGCGTCGAAGGCGCGATCAACCTGTACGGCAACAACATCTACCGCAAGGGCGAAGACGTGGCCGAGCTGCGTCGCCGGGTCGGCATGGTGTTTCAGAAGCCTAACCCGTTCCCCAAGACCATCTACGAGAACGTGGTCTACGGCCTGCGCATCCAGGGCATCAACAAGAAGCGCATCCTCGACGAAGCCGTCGAGTGGGCGTTGAAAGGCGCGGCCTTGTGGGACGAAGTGAAAGACCGTCTGCATGACTCGGCACTCGGCCTGTCCGGTGGTCAGCAACAGCGTCTGGTGATCGCCCGCACCATCGCCGTGGAACCGGAAGTGCTGCTGCTCGACGAACCGTGCTCGGCGCTTGACCCGATCTCGACCCTGAAAGTCGAAGAGCTGATCTACGAGCTCAAATCCAAGTTCACCATCGTCATCGTGACCCACAACATGCAGCAGGCGGCGCGGGTGTCCGACTACACGGCGTTCATGTACATGGGCAAACTGGTGGAATTCGGCGACACCGATACCCTGTTCACCAATCCGGCCAAGAAGCAGACCGAAGACTACATCACCGGTCGTTACGGCTGACAGTTGCGGGTTATTCACAGAATTGACGCTGCGGCCCGCCGCACCTTACCGGACGCTCCAAGGACGCCAACATGATTAGTAAAGAAGGCCTTACCCATCACATTTCCGCGCAGTTCAACGCCGAACTGGAAGAAGTGCGCAGCCACCTGCTGGCCATGGGCGGGCTGGTCGAGAAGCAGGTCAATGACGCGGTCACCGCGCTGATCGAGGCCGACTCGGGCCTGGCCCAGCAAGTGCGTGAGATCGACGACCAGATCAACCAGATGGAACGCAACATCGACGAAGAATGCCTGCGCATTCTGGCCCGTCGTCAGCCTGCGGCCTCCGACCTGCGTCTGATCATCAGCATCTCCAAGTCGGTGATCGACCTTGAGCGCATCGGCGACGAAGCGACCAAGATCGCCCGCCGCGCGATTCAGCTGTGCGAAGAAGGCGAAGCGCCGCGCGGTTACGTCGAAGTGCGCCACATCGGTGACCAGGTGCGCAACATGGTCCGCGATGCGCTGGACGCGTTTGCCCGCTTCGACGCCGATCTGGCGTTGTCGGTGGCGCAGTACGACAAGATCATCGACCGCGAATACAAGACCGCCCTGCGCGAGCTGGCGACTTACATGATGGAAGACCCACGCTCTATCTCGCGGGTCTTGAGCATTATCTGGGTGCTGCGTTCGCTGGAGCGGATCGGCGACCACGCCCGCAACATCTCCGAGCTGGTGATCTATCTGGTGCGCGGCACCGATGTGCGCCACATGGGCCTCAAGCGCATGAAGGAAGAAGTTGAAGGGACAAGTGGTGAAACCGCTAATGTTCCGGGCGATGCTGACGATAAGTAAGATTGCCTGAGAAAAGCGCCCGGCCCTTTGGCCGGGCGTTTTTGTTTCTGCTTTTCATGGGCAGAACCGAATTAAAAAGCAGCACCCGCGAACGAAAAGTCCCGGCGTGACTGAAGAGTTTTGGCAATGTGCCATCAGCCAGCGTTATGCTTGCCGGGATTTTAATAGGGGTGTTGGATGAGCAAGATCAGTGTGTTGGTCGTGGACGATGCATCGTTCATTCGTGACCTGGTGAAAAAGTGCCTGCGTAATTACTTCCCGGGGATTCGCACCGAGGACGCCATCAACGGCAAGAAGGCCCAGGCCATGCTGGCCAAGGAAGCCTTCGACCTGGTGCTGTGCGACTGGGAAATGCCGGAAATGTCCGGCCTCGAACTGCTGACCTGGTGCCGTGAGCAGGACAATCTCAAGACCATGCCGTTCATCATGGTTACCAGCCGTGGCGACAAGGAAAACGTCGTGCAGGCGATCCAGGCCGGCGTCACCGGTTACGTCAGCAAACCGTTCACCAACGAGCAACTGCTGACCAAGGTCAAACAGGCTCTGAACAAGGTCGGCAAGCTCGACACCCTGATGAACAGCGCCCCGACCAAGATGAACTCGGCGTTCGGCAACGACTCCCTGAGCGCGTTGACCGGTGGCAAGGCTGCCGTGGTCGGTTCCGCACCCGCTGCTGCTGCGGCCAACCCGTTTGCCAAGCCTGCCGCGGCGGCCCCGGCACCTGCCGCCGCGCCACAGCGTGGCCTGCTCAACAGCCCGCCGGTGAAAGCTCCGGCAGCCTCCAGCGCTCCGGCCGGTGGTCGCGGTCAGGGCCAACTGCGCTTGCCGAGCGGCACCCAGCAATGCGTGATCAAGGCCCTGAGCATCAAGGAAGCGCTGCTGGTGGTGAAACGCACCGACACCCTGCCGCAGATCCTCGACAGCGCCGTGCTCGATCTGGAGCAGGGCGACAACGCCGAAATCGCCCGCCTCAACGGCTACCTGCACGCCGTCGTTGCCCACGAGCCGAAACCCGACAGCGACTGGCTGCAACTGACCTTCCGCTTCGTCGACCAGGACGCGCAGAAGCTCGACTACATCTCCCGCCTGATTGCTCGCGGTACGGCGCAGAAGCACTTCGTACCGGGCGCTTGATCTTCGTCGACTGACCGTCCGCCATCGCCAGCAGGCTGGCTCCCACAGGGTTCACACCGAACCTGTGGGAGCCAGCCTGCTGGCGATGGGACCATCAAAAGCACCACCCATCTCTCGCGCTGCCCAATTTGAAACATCTGTCGACTAGCCTGGTCTGCTTCAGCTGCTAGGCTCATTCCCAGGCCTTACTCGACAGAATTTTTGCCCATGCCCCTGCGCCTGCTGTTTTTTTGTGGTCTGTTCATGGCCTCCACCTCGACTGTGGCCATGACGATCTACAAATCCACCGATGCCAACGGAGTGGTTTCGTACAGCGACCGTCCGAGCAAAGGCTCCCAGGTGTTCGTGTTTCAGGACCGGATGGTCGAGCGCCTCGAGCGCCAGGTCTATCTCGACATCAAGAAGCAGAAGGGCGCGGACGTGGTGTTCGTGCGCAACGACCTGTACGCGCCGGTCGAGGTGGCGTTGGCGTTTACCGGGATGAGCAACGTGCGCGGCGCGCCGGCGCAAACGATCCGCCGGGTGTTGCCGGCGCGCAGCAATACGCGGCTGGCGCTGCTGACGGCGGTGTCCGGTGGCAAGCCGCTGGTGTACACGCCGCAGTTCCATTATTCCCTCGGTGACCCGGCTGGCGCGGCTCAGGGCTATCGCTATCCGTTTCCGTGGCGTGGCGGGCCGTTTCGCCTCAGCCAGGGCGCCAACGGCGATTACAGCCACTTCGGGCCAAAGAACAAGTACGCAATGGACATCGCCATGCCGGTCGGTACGCCGATCATTGCGGCGCGTGCCGGGGTGGTGGTGAAGACCGAGAACTCCCAGAACGGGCGTGGCACCGATCCGTCCGGCAACTTCGTGCGGATACTGCACGACGACGGCACGATGGGTGTGTACCTGCATCTCAAGCAAGGATCGGTGAGTGTCCGGGAGGGGCAACGGGTTACGGTGGGCAGCCCGCTGGCGCTGTCAGGCAATACCGGCAACAGCAGCGGCCCGCACCTGCACTTCGTGGTGCAGCGCAATACCGGGATGGGGCTGGTGTCGATTCCGTATCAGTTCAACCGGCCGCTGGGGGCGTTGCCCAACTTTGCGTTGGGCAAGCAGTAAACCCCGTCAGTCGAGCATCAGCACCTTGGCCAGAATGATCTTTGGACCTTTCATCTTCTTGATGATGATCCGCAGGCCTTCGACTTCCAGCACTTCTTCCTCTTCCGGCACCCGTTTCAGGGTTTCGTAGATCAGCCCGGCGAGGGTTTCGGCTTCAATGTGATCCAGGTCGATCCCCAGCAGGCGCTCGACCTTGAACAGCGGCGTATCGCCCCGCACCAGCAACTTGCCCGGCTGGTAGGCGAGGATGCCGCGCTCGGCCTTGCGGTGTTCGTCCTGGATATCGCCGACCAGCACTTCCAGCACGTCTTCCATGGTCAGGTAGCCGATGATGTTGCCGTCGGCTTCTTCGACCACGGCGAAGTGCGAGCCGCCCTTGCGGAACTGCTCCAGCAGTTGCGACAGCGGCATGTGCCGCGATACGCGCTCCAGCGGGCGGGTCAGTTCGGCGAGGTTGAACGACTCGGGAATGTGGTCCAGCGCTGCCAGTTCCAGCAGCAGATCCTTGATGTGCAGCAGGCCGACGAATTCCTTGCGCTCGCTGTCGTACACCGGATAACGGCTAAATTTGTGGCGGCGGAACATCGCCAGGATTTCTTTCAGCGGGGCGTTGAACTCGAGGGTGATCAGGTCTTCCCGGGAGTTGGCCCAGTCGACCACTTCCAGTTCGCCCATTTCCACCGCCGAGGCCAGCACGCGCATGCCCTGGTCGCTCGGGTCCTGGCCACGGCTGGAGTGCAGGATCAGTTTCAGTTCTTCGCGGCTGTAATGGTGCTCGTGATGCGGCCCGGGTTCACCTTGACCCGCAATGCGCAGGATGGTGTTGGCGCTGGCATTGAGCAGGTAGATCGCCGGGTACATGGCCCAGTAGAACAGGTACAGCGGCACCGCCGTCCACAGCGACAGCAGCTCGGGTTTGCGGATCGCCCAGGATTTGGGTGCGAGTTCGCCGACCACGATGTGCAGGTAGGAAATGATGAAGAACGCGGTGAAGAACGAAATGCCTTTGACGACTTCGGCCGACTGCACGCCGACTGCGCTCAGTAGCGGTTCGAGGATGTGCGCGAACGCCGGCTCGCCGACCCAGCCCAGGCCCAGGGAGGCGAGGGTGATACCGAGCTGGCACGCCGAGAGGTAAGCATCGAGCTGACTGTGCACCGTGCGCAGGATGTGCCCGCGCCAGCCGTGCTGTTCAGCGATGGCTTCGACCCGGGTCGAGCGCAGTTTGACCATGGCGAACTCCGCCGCAACGAAGAAACCGTTGAGCAGAACCAGGATCAGAGCGAAAAGAATCATGCCGAAATCGGCGAATATGGTTGCGAGGGACAAGCCAGGGGAAGGGTCCATGATGGAGTTTTGCGGGTTCCGTGTGATTCGAAAGAAAGAAAAATCCGCACCTGAAAGGCAGGCGCAAGTCAGCCAATGTAGCGGCTGACCTGGCGATTGCCTAGTCCGGCATTACTCAGTGGCGCTGATGACCCGTGCCTGAGCGACCTGCGCCGGGGCGAAATGGCAGGTGAAGGTGCTGCCATGACCGGGCACGCTGCTGATCTCCATCCGTGCGCGATGGCGCAGCAGTACGTGTTTGACGATGGCCAGACCCAGGCCCGTGCCGCCGGTGTTGGAGTTGCGGCTGGAGTCGACGCGGTAGAAGCGTTCGGTCAGGCGCGGCAGGTGTTTGCTGTCGATGCCGATCCCGGAATCCTGCACGCTGAGGTGTGCGCCTTGATCGTCGCCCCACCAGCGAATGCGGATATTGCCTTCGGCCGGGGTGTATTTGACCGCGTTGAACACCAGGTTGGAAAACGCACTGCGCAGTTCCGCCTCGCTGCCCTTGAGCAGAATGCGGGTGTCGGCTTCCAGGGTGATTTTCTGATTCTTCGAGCCGGACAACTGCTGCGCATCGCTCTTGATCGACTGCAACAGGGTGTCGATGTGCACCGGCTGGTTGTCCGACGGGTAATCGGTGGCTTCCAGTTTGGCCAGCAGCAGCAAGTCATTGAGCAGGGTTTGCATGCGCCCGCCCTGTTGCTGCATCTGCTGCAGCGCGCGGCTCCAGCGCGGGTTCACTTCCTCGACGTTGTCGAGCAGGGTTTCCAGGTAGCCGCAGATCACTGTCAGCGGGGTGCGCAGCTCATGGGAGACGTTGGCAATGAAGTCTTTGCGCATCTGTTCCAGCTGATGGATGCGCGTGACGTCGCGCACCAGCATCAGGTGTTCGTTGTTGCCGTAGCGCGTGAGGTACAGCTGGATGCGTACGCGATCGTTGGTCGGCGAGGGGATTTCCAGCGGTTCGGCGTAGCTTTCCTGCTCAAAGTACTCCTTGAAGCGCGGATGCCGGACGAGGTTGGTCACCGGTTGGCCGCTGTCTTGCGGGGTCTTGAGACCGAGCAGGGTTTCGGCTGCGCGGTTCCACCATTCCAGGTTGCCGTCGCTGTCGAGCATGATCACCGCGTCTTTCAGCGCGGCGGTGGACTCCTGAACGCGGTCGATCACCGCTTGCAGGCGTCCGCGTACCCGTTGGTCGCGGCGTTGCAGGTGGTAAATGCTGTCGAACACCTCGCCCCACAGGCCATAGCCGTCGGGCGGTGCTTCATCGGGTTGGTGCAGGCGCAGCCATTCGTGCAGACGCAGCAGTTGCTTGAGCGTCCAGGCCAGGTACAGGCCCAGTCCCGCCGCCAGACTCCAGCCGTAGTAGCCGGTGATCAGGCCGATCACCAGGCAGCCGGTGACCAGCAACAGCATGTGGCGAATCAGGGTGCCATGCCAGTTTTGGTTCACGGAAAATGCGGTCCTTGTCTACGGGGCTGGCGCTCGGCTCAGGCCTTGGTGGAGAACCGGTAGCCGGTGCCGCGCACGGTTTGTACCAGATTTTCGTAGGCGTCGCCGAGGGCCTTGCGCAGGCGCCGGATGTGCACGTCGACGGTGCGCTCTTCAACATAGACGTTGCCGCCCCAGACCTGGTCCAGCAACTGGCCACGGGTGTAGGCGCGTTCCTGGTGGGTCATGAAGAACTGCAGCAGACGGTATTCGGTCGGGCCCATTTCGGCCGGACGGCCGTCGATGGTCACGCGGTGGCTGATCGGGTCGAGCAGCAGGCCGCCGACTTCGATCGGCGCTTCGCCATCGGTCGGGCCGGCGCGACGCAGCACGGCCTTGAGGCGTGCCACCAGCTCGCGTGGGGAAAACGGTTTGGTGATGTAGTCGTCGGCGCCGACTTCCAGGCCCTGGATCTTGTTGTCCTCTTCGCCCTTGGCGGTGAGCATGATGATCGGGATGTCCCCGGTCAGTTCGTCACGCTTGAGGCGGCGGGCCAGCTCGATGCCGGAGGTGCCGGGCAGCATCCAGTCGAGCAGGATCAGGTCCGGCTTGCGGTCGACGATGATGGCGTGGGCCTGCTGCGAGTTCTCTGCCTCGAGGCAGTCATAGCCGGCCATTTCCAACGCAACGGCGATCATTTCGCGAATGGGCGCTTCGTCGTCGACGATCAGAATGCTCCTGCCAACCATGCCTTAATCCTCTTGTCATTTAACTGTCTTGCGCCGCATTAGATAACGGAATTATTGCAGTCGTGTGACAGTATTTTAGTCCGGCGGCGATTGTGCGAATCCTGAACTAAGCTCTAAGTCCGAATCCTGACAACCACAAGAGAAGGTTTCCATGACTCAAATGACTGCTTCCTTTAAGGCTTTGCTGATGGCTGCCGCCCTGACTCTGCCTGGACTGGCGATGGCGGCCGAGCCGGCCATGATGAAAGATGGAATGATGGTCGACCACAACGGCATGACGCTTTACACGTTCGACAAGGACAGTGGCGGCAAGTCGATGTGCAACGGCGACTGCGCCAAGAACTGGCCGCCGCTGATGGCTCCCGCAGGCGCCAAGGCCGAAGGCAAATGGACGGTGATCAAGCGCGATGACGGCATGATGCAGTACGCCTACGACGGCAAACCGCTGTATACCTTTGTGAAAGATGCCAAGCCGGGCGATATGACCGGCGACAAGATGAAGGACGTGTGGCACGTGATGCGCGAGCACAAATAAACGCAAATGCCCTGTGGGAGCGAGCAAACTCGCTCCCACAGGTTCTGTGGATCAGCGCAACGCGTAATCCAGCACGATCCCGACGAAAATCGCCAGCCCGGCCCAGTGGTTGTGCAGGAACGCCCTAAAGCAACGCATCCGGTCCCGGTCGCGGGTGTACCAGAACTCCCAGGCATAGCACCCGGCCGCCACCAGCAGGCCGAGGTGGAACCACATCCCCAGCTCGAATTTCGACCCCGCCAGCACCAGGCAACCCAGCGACAGTACCTGCAAGGTCAGGATGATCACCCGGTCGGCATCACCGAACAGGATCGCCGTGGATTTCACGCCGATCTTCAGGTCATCGTCGCGGTCAGTCATCGCGTAATAAGTGTCGTAACCCACCGTCCACAGCAGATTGGCGATCCACAGCAGCCAGGCCGTTGCTGGCAGCTCACCGGTTTCGGCGGTGAACGCCATCGGCATCCCCCAGGAGAACGCCGCCCCCAGCACCACTTGCGGGTAGTAGGTGTAGCGCTTCATGAACGGATAGGTGAACGCCAGCGCCAGACCGCCCAGCGACAGCCAGATGGTTGCGGCGTTGGTGCACAGCACCAGCAGGAAACTCACGCCCATCAGCAGCGCAAAGAACACCAGCGCCTCTTTCGAGCTGATCTTGCCGGCAGCAATAGGTCGCTGCGCAGTGCGTTTGACGTGGCCGTCGACCTTGCGGTCGGCCCAGTCGTTGATCACGCAGCCGCCGGCACGGGTCAGCACCACGCCGAGGACGAAAATCACGATATTGGCCAGCGATGGCGAGCCTTTACCGGCAATCCACAGGGCCCAGAGGGTCGGCCACAGCAGCAGGTAAATGCCGATCGGCTTGTCCATCCGGGTCAGCTGGATGAAGTCCCAGGCGCGCGGGTTCAAGCGATTCAGAGATTTGAGCAGGCTTTGATACATCAGCAGTTCTCCGGACGGGCGCGGACGGCTTCCCACAGCGTAGGCAGGAAAATCTCCGCCACCAGTACGCTCAATGCGCCACGGTCGAAACGCGAACGCCGTCCCCACAGGCCGGCAGCCCGGGAACCTTCGGGCAACCAGTGTTCCGGGTAATGGCAGACTTCAATGGCGCGGCGCTGAAACGCGTGATCGCAGAACAGCAGTTCGCCCAGCGAGCGGCTGCCCAACTCATCCATGTGCAAGCCGTCGCCCTGCAAGGCACTGCGCGACGCCACGCTGCGGGCGAACACCCAGGCCTGGCCATGCCCACGCAGATACACCTCGCGCACCCAGCCCTCGCTGCCTTCGGCCAGGTCCAGCGCGGCGCATTCGTCGTCGCGCAGGGTCTGCCAGCCTTCGAACAGCGGCGTCACGCTGAAGCCGTCATCGGACAGGTGCGTCAGCCGGCGGGTCAGGGAGCCTTCGTCGAACAGCCAGTCGAGCGTGGATGTGTCGGGCAGGGGTGTCAGTTCGCTTTGCGGGCGCCACAGCGGAGCGTTTGTGTGTTGCACAATGAGTCATTATTGGCAGCAAATGAGGCGGCGAGCTTACCATGCTGCACCGCGAGTTTGATTGATCCGGGTCGCCGCTGCGCCGAACAGGCTTGCATCTGCCCGGCACGATCAGTACAAAACGCCCTGAGCCGGACGGCAGCGCTGCACCATCGACCGTCCGCGCCGGTTAAAGCCTGAACCCTGAGGAAGTACCTGAATGAAAAAGTGGCAATGTGTGGTCTGCGGCCTGATTTACAACGAAGCCGACGGCTGGCCGGATGACGGCATTGCGCCGGGCACCCTGTGGCAGGACGTGCCGGAAGACTGGCTGTGCCCGGACTGCGGCGTCGGCAAGATGGACTTCGAAATGATCGAAATCAACTGAGAAAACACTGAGGAGTAGGGCATGAGCGCACCTGTCGTAATCGTTGGCACCGGGCTTGCGGGTTACAACCTGGCCCGCGAGTTTCGCAAACTCGATGGCGAAACCCCGTTGCTGCTGATTACCGCCGATGACGGTCGCTCCTACTCCAAGCCGATGCTGTCCACCGGCTTCGGCAAGAACAAGGACGCCGACGGCTTGAGCATGGCCGAGCCGGGCGCGATGGCCGAGCAGTTGAAGGCCGAGATCCGCACCCATACCCGCATCAGCGGCATCGATCCGGGCCACAAGCGGCTGTGGATCGGCGAGGAAGCGGTGAGCTATCGCGACCTGATCCTCGCCTGGGGCGCCGAAACCGTGCGCGTGCCGATCGAAGGCGACGGCGGGGATCTGGTGTTCCCGATCAACGATCTCGAAGACTACGCGCGCTTTCGCGCCGCAGCGGCCGGCAAGCGTCGGGTGTTGCTGCTCGGCGCCGGACTGATCGGCTGCGAGTTCGCCAATGACCTGATTCTGGGCGGCTACGAGGTGCAGCTGGTCGCGCCGTGCGAACAGGTCATGCCGACTCTTCTGCATCCCGCGGCGGCGGCTGCGGTGCAGGCCGGGCTGGAAAGCCTCGGTGCACGTTTCCACCTCGGCCCGGTGCTGACCCGCCTGCAAAAAGTCGCGGATGGGCTGGAAGCGCACCTGTCCGACGGTCAGGTTGTCCCGTGCGATGTGGTGGTCTCGGCCATCGGCCTGCGCCCGCGGATCGACCTGGCGGCAGCCGCCGGCATCCAGACCAATCGCGGCGTGGTGGTCGACCGTCATCTGCAAACCTCGCACGCCAACATTTACGCTTTGGGCGACTGCGCCGAGGTCGACGGGCTGAATCTTCTGTACGTCATGCCCCTCATGAGTTGTGCGCGAGCGCTGGCACAAACCCTGGCCGGCAACCCGACCGTGGTGAACTATGGACCGATGCCGATCACCGTGAAAACCCCGGTCTGCCCACTGGTGGTTTCCCCGCCGCCTCGGGGCCGCGAGGGTGTTTGGACCGTTGAGGGGCAGGGCGCCGATATCAAGGTGTTGTGCCACGACGCAGAAGGGCAATTGCTCGGTTACGCCCTGACCGGCGCGGCGGTGATGGAAAAACTCGCACTGAACAAACAGCTTCCGGCCTTGCTGGCGTAAATACCGGTCGTTCTGTCGGAATCACCCCGCTTTTGCCCCCACAAACGTCGCGGGGAGACTGGCGCCGCCCTTAACCGCGTGCCATCCTCACTCCCGTCTGCCGCAGAGTAGAGCCTGCGGCGCCTTGGGCGCTGTTCCAACGAGAACAGCACGGACATAACAACAAAAAACCGTCAAAGGGGCTTCACTAATGCGTAAACCAGAACTCGCCGCTGCAATCGCTGAAAAAGCGGATCTGACCAAAGAGCAGGCCAACCGCGTTCTCAACGCCGTTCTCGAAGAAATCACCGGCGCCCTGCACCGCAAGGACAGCGTCACGCTGGTGGGCTTCGGCACCTTCCTGCAACGCCACCGCGGTGCCCGCACCGGCAAAAACCCGCAAACCGGTGAACCGGTGAAGATCAAGGCCAGCAACACCGTTGCGTTCAAGCCAGGCAAATCGTTGAAAGACAGCGTTAATCCGTAATCGCGGCGAATGCCCGGTCAGCTGGGCGCGCTGCATGAAAAATGGGCATACCGATTGCGGTCGGATGCCCATTTTTTTGGCTGATGGCGAGCCGAGCTGGTCTTGGTGGATCGTTATGGGATTCGTCTAGCCGGTTACCCGTAGGTGGCCAGCACCATTCTGGCGAACTCGTTCTTGCTTGGCTGGTGTCCATAAGATTTCAGGTATTTACGCCACTCGGATTCGAGTATGGGACTTTCGTATTCGCCCTCCGTCGCCAGATGTGTAGCTGCATCATCTATCAGGGCTTGGGTGTAATGTTTCGAGGATTTGTTTGCACTGGCTTCCGAAGTTGAAATGAACGGTCCCGCCACTGTGAAAAGCAAGCCGATACCCGTCAGCATTGAGAACTCCAGGGGACCACCGTTCACCAGGCATCCAATACCGACGCAGCCTTCCGCTCGAACAGAGGTGCTGGTTGTGAGCGTCAGCATGACAACCAGAGCGCATCCAAATCCCGATATTGATTGTTTATTGTGTCTACCGCTCATGATGCTTTTAACGCTCCCTATATTGATTACGGAATCCTTTGTACAGCGATTGCACATGACAAGTGACTGGAGGGTGTTTGTGATGCCTTACCAGCTCCCGAAGGGGATGCCGTATTTTTCGATGTAGGTTTTGGACTCCGGTGAAAGAGGTAGCGCGTAGCGTCCTCCATTTTTCCCTTGATACGGCCCCTGCTTGACGATGCTCCCTTCAACCCGAGCAATCTCGACAGGCTTGAGACAAGGCCCACGCTGCCAAACCTTGGCAATGCCGCCGGGCGCCAATCCAATAGTTACGCGATCGCGGTAATCCGTGATCCATTTGCCATCCAGTCTGCAGTACGCCTTTTCCGGTTTGTGCATGATTTCCCGCGCAGATTCGGGAATCACAATGTAGGCCTCATAGGTTTGAGGCTCAGCCAGTGATTGCCATCGCACATAGATCAAGCGGGGAAGATCGGCACCAGTGACGTCACGTCCGCCGCCACTACCGGGGCTGTCAGGCCAGCCTGCGGGCTTGCCCTTGTTGTCGGCGGGTGTGTTCACCGAGGCAATCCCGGCTCCGGCGCGTTTGAACACACGTTCACGGATATCCACCACGTCGGCCGTTTCAATCCAGACCTCCATGTAGGCGGGTGCTCCGAAGCCGAGATACCAAGGCCGTTTGGTGATCGGTTGTGCATGACTTTGAGTGCAAAGCACCAACAGCAATCCGAAGACGAACCCCGTGTGTTTTTTGACGGGCCGAGTGAATTTATTCATGGGGGTGCACCACTCGTTGTTTGTTCTTTGTTGGGCGGTTGATAAAAACAACGCTCCAGTCGCTGTTGTTGAAATCTTTGGCTGCGTTCCAGTGCGCAGATAGGTGGATATAGCGACTGCGTAACAAAGCCCGTTCTTTGATAGTCAGCCCTTCAACAGATGACTCACCCAAGGCGTAAGCCTGAAGTTTTTTGTGAATGGGTACTAACTCTGCGGGCAAATTTAGCGCTGACCTGTCGGGAATCAGCTTGAGCGGCACCCCGGCTCTTACCGCCAGCTCACGCATGATGCGTAAATACACCAGCGACAACTCACCGTGTACCGGGCGTTCAATCATGGCCGCAGCATAAACCCGCTTCTGGGGCTCCGGTGTGGATCTGCCCCTTTCCAATCGTTGAATGACAGGGGCTTCCCAGAGTGCAACCCGCAGTTGATTGCCTGGAGCGTCATCTTCGATGACGCCTTTCGTATACCAGGCAAACGCCTCCTTTTCGGCAGAGACATAGGCTGCGCTACGGGTCGCTTCCTTGCTTTGGCTGATGGTGCTGGTGATCGGACTGCTCAACAGAAGTTTCTCCCTGGCCCTGGGCAGATAGCCACCTCCCAGATCCGAGTGGGCGCCGGGTAATACCAGATCAATCTCACCCAGGCTATTAAGGGCAAAGTTCTCGCGATGTTCATCACGCGCCACCAGGTGCACCACTTTGTTGGCGCAACCCTCCGGCAGCTTCAAGTTCAGTCCCGGATTTCTGCTGTTGGCGCCAGTGAAGTCGAGCAACCATGGATTGGCGATTGCCGCGACGGTATCAAACAGACCAATGAAATTGATGCTGATACTGGATTGTGAAACCCAGTCAAAGCTACTGACCAAGAACGGAGAGCCTGCTGGCAACGCCTTTGCGAGAATGCTGCGCTTGCCTTTTAGCACCTCGTTTGCGAAGTGCCGTGCAGCGGCGGCGCCTCGACTGAAACCGAAAATATCGAATTCGATTCTTTCTATTAGCGTGTTGGGGTTGCTATCAATCAGTGACCGAATTTGCTCCATGATTTTTTCAGGGCTCTGCTCCACACGAGCCAGAACACCCGTTTCGCCTCGGCCGGTTGCCTGTGCGTAAAGTGAGTCGTCTACGTCAGCGGTTGTACCGATGCCTTCGATGTATACGCGCAAAGAAGCCTGTTTCGTGTTCTCTGGTAATACGTCAAAGGCATGGTCTGTATACAGCTCATGCAACCGCACGATATTGCTTACATCATTGCCGTAGCTGTTATCCGGCGAGTTGCCATTTCCGTCATAGCCATAAGCGGCGCAGTGCTTCTGAATCTCTTCGGCTGCCTCCGCCAGATTGGCATCTGGCGCATAGCAAGCCGCGACCGTTTCGCTGTTGGCCTTGTTGTTCCCCGTCCCATCGAAAAACACGCCGATCCGCAAGGTGATGCCAGCAGGTAACTCGTCTTCCAGTTCGACCTCTTCCTCCTCTTCTTCGAGTTCGGCGTCTTCCGGGTCTTGAGTGGATGAGGCCGTCAGTCCGGCCGCCAAGGCTCCCGCCATTGCGGCTTCTGGATGATCAGCGGCTCCGCTGGCGGACGTCTTTCCTCCCGCCACGATCTCGGTACTGCTGAAGATCCCGCCCCTGTCGATCACGATATGGTGACCGCCCGCCTTCAGCGTGATGCTGGCGCCTGCATCCAGCACCACGCTGGCACCGGCCTTGATCTGCACCTGCTGGCCCGCCTCGACGGTAATGATTTTCCCGGCCGTCGTCTGGCTGCTGCCCTGAATGCTTTCCCATCGATCGCGCCCGACCGCCAGCCGGCTGTCATGGAGAACCTGCCGCTCCATGTCGCGCTGGGCACGCAGGTAGACCAGTTCCAGTCCGGCGCGGTCTTCAATCATCAATTCGCTGTAGCCGCCGGTGTCAGGCGAGCTGCGACTGCGCAACACGGTTCGGGTCTTGTGCTCGGGAAGTTTGTAGGGTGCAGGGGTGACCTTGTTGATCACGCAGCCGGTAATCAGCGGCTTGTCGGGATCACCTTCCACGAAGGTCACCACCACTTCCATCCCGATGCGGGGGAGGGTGACGACACCGAAACCGTTCCCGGCCCAGCTCGACGAGACCCGCACCCAGCAACTGCTGCGCTCACTGTTTAATTCGGCTCGGTCCCAGTGGAATTCGACTTTTACCCGACCGAACTCATCGCAGTAGATCTCTTCGCCTTTGGGGCCTGTCACCCTGGCGGTCTGGCTGACCAGCGGGGGCCGGCGTGCGGGCAGTGGCGGGCGGAACACTACTTCGGCAGGAATGGCGCAGAAGGTGTTGCGATAGCCTTGGGTAAAGCCGTCCGCCGATTGAGTTTCGCTGCTGGCCGACTCCTCCAGAACTTGCGGCTGCCGTCCGGTGTGGGTGACACCGAGCAGCAGCCACAGACCGTTGTAGTTCTGACGAGGGTGTTCGGTCAGTTCAAGCAGATGGCCACAGCGCAGGGTCGTCTGGTTGCTTTGACCCTCGGCTATTTCATAATCGGCGCGATGGCGTTCCAGGGCCTGACGGGCCAGATGCTTGCCGCGCTTTTCGTTGTCCAGCAGCAGCGGGTATCGGTAGTCCTCAAGCGTCGGTGTGAATCCGGCGCTGAAGCGGCTTTCGAGTAAAAGCGTCGGTCGCTTCAGGTCGTAACCACGCCGGGTGACCCGGCTTGTCCGAGTGGCGGCGCGCAAGGAAAAGCTGCTGACCACCGGATATTCCGGGACCATCCCGTTTTCCCGCCGGAAGGGCGTGGGACGCAATGTCGGGAGGAAAACCGCATCATCGGTGAACACCAGCAAATGGCCTTGCGCCGAGTGCTGATGATGCCAGGCGATTCCCTCCTCGGCACACAGGCGCTGGATGAACTCGAAATCGCTTTCGCCGTATTGGGTGCAGTACTCCCGTGCCACGAGGGGCTGGACATGAAAAGTGAACGCATCGACGAGGATGCCGTGTCGCTTGAGCGTTTGCGTGATGATCTGCGGGACGGTCTGACTCTGGTAAATCCGTTGATCGTGACTGAACTGCAAATAGTGGAGGCTCGGCACCAGTGTCAGGCGATAGCGGGTCAGGCGTTTGTCGGATTCACCCGCCAACACATCGTCGATGCATCCATGAATGCCTTCATCGTTCAGGCCGAACTGCAGGAAGGCAGTCTGACCGAGCAGGCCTTCCATATCGAAGTCGGGATCTTCACTGACCAGTTCGACGTGAATGGCATAAAGGGTGCTGACGGTCTCGGTGCCCTCGAAGGCCAGCACCTTGAAGTCATTGCGAACAGCAGAAATCTGCAGAGTGAAGTGCGCAGAACTGACAGCTCCAGGCATACGCTTGTCCTTAAGCAGAGAGAGAAATCGGCGTGATGTCGAAACCCTCCCTGGTCAGCGCACGCGAACATTGGCCGGCACGCTAACAAGGCGTTAAACAGATTTATGTAAGAAGGATCGCTTGTTTAAGTCGGAGCTTTCCGGGTTGTAAAACAACGTGGAAATTGTGGGAAAAGGCTGTGAGAAAGTGACAGCGGATGATTGGAATTCTGCGTAATAGTCTTGTGCAGCCAAGGATTCATGACTATTAAATATATAAAATGCCATCAAATTGATGGCACTTTTAATATTGTCTGTTGTCGCCAGTCATTTGTTAATAAATGGCGGTGTATTTTCGGAAGCGTCCTACTTCAAATTTTTTCGGGGTTTGTCATGCTTTCTCCGCTTACTTGTGGAACGAGCGTGCAGATGTTCCAGACGCCGCGCTCCGGCCGCTCTGGCCCAATGCTTCCGGAAGGGATAGGCTTAAAAGTGAAATATAAAGGCACATCAGGGAAACCCCTGGCACATATAGGGCGATCTCCTACAGCGCCCAATGAACAGTTCGTCTTGTTGTTTAATCAGATGCTTGCTAGTGGCCATCATAGTGATTACGATGCGCGCACTTGAAAGAGCAAACACTCAATTGGATGAGTCTTCCGACTGCTCTTCGATACTGTCCCGCGCCGCTGCAACTCCAATAGGCGCACGACCGTAATCCTAATAAAGGCCATGGATGTCCTACTCAAGCAAACTTTCCGCCCATTACCTCGAACTCGCTAAAGTCTCTGTTTCCAAAGAGAATTTTGCGGGCGAAGACGTTCGCTTTTCGAGCGAATTCGAGGCGCTGGAAAGCGAGCTGGCCAAAGCCTCGTCGATGCACGAAAGCGGGCAGATCGACTGGCTGAAAATTCGCGAAAACAGCGAAAACCTCCTGCGTACCCAATCCAAGGATTTGCGTGTCGGCGCCTGGCTGACGTGGTCGCTGTACCAGCGTGAATCCTTCCCCGGCCTGCTGGCCGGCCTCGGTCTGCTGCACCACTTGTCGGAAAACAATTGGGCCGAAGTTCACCCGCTCAAACCCCGCACCCGGGCCGCCGCCATCGGCTGGCTGGTGCCGCGTCTTGAGCAGGTCATCACCGAGAACATCGCGATCAAGGAACAGCTGCCGATGTTCCGGCAACTGTCCGAGCATCTGTCCGGTCTCGACGCCGCCTGCACCGAGCATCTGGGCGATGATGCGCCACTGCTGCTGCCGCTTTCCCGCCGTCTGAAAACCATGATCCAGCGCGCCGCCGACAACCAGCCGGCACCCGGTGTTGTGGGCGCGGCGGTGGCGCAGGTCAAGCAGGCCGCCAGCCAGTTGCTGGCGCCGGGCGCGCCGATCGACAACGAGAAAGAAGCCCACAAGGCCCTGCGTGCACAGCAGGAAAGCGCCCGCCCGTTGTGCGCCTGGTGGCTCAAGCAGAAAGCTACCGACCTGCGCGCCCTGCGCCTCAACCGCACCTTGCTGTGGATGACGATCGACGCGGTGCCCGAGCGCAACGCCGAGCAGATCACCGTGCTGCGCGGGTTGCCGGTCGACAAGCTCAAGCAGTATCAGGACCGTTTCGATCAGGGCAAATACGCCGACCTGCTGGTGGAACTGGAGGCGAGCCTGGCGAAGGCGCCGTTCTGGTTCGATGGCCAGAGGATGGTCTGGGAATGTCTCCAGAACCTCAACGCCGAGCTGGCCATGCGCGAAGTGGAAATCCACTTCGCGCTTTTGATTCAACGCCTGCCCGGCATCATCGAGCTGCGTTTCCATGACGGCGCGCCGTTCGCCGATCCGTCCACCCGGGCTTGGATCGCCGGCAACGTCATGCCGCACCTGCAAAGCGCCAGCGCGCCGCGCAAGGTCGAAACCGAGAACGTCGAAACCCAGCCAGCCTGGGAAAAGGCCCTCGAAGAAGTCCAGCCGATCCTGCGCAAGGAAGGCCTCAAACCGGCGGTGCAGATCCTCAAGCAGGGCCTGCAATCGGCGCACGGCGGCCGCGAACGCTTCTTCTGGCAGTTCGCCCTCGCGCGGCTGTGCTTCCTGGCCAAGAAATACGAACTCGCCAAGAACCAGCTCGAAACCCTCGATCAGACATTACAGGACTCAGGCCTGCACGCCTGGGAGCCCGATCTTGCATTGGAAGTGCTGCACCTGCTGCACAGTTGCTGCGAGTTGTTACCGCAGAACCATGCCGTACGTGAACGCAAGGAAGAGATTTATCGCAGGCTGTGCCACCTCGACCTCGAAGTGGTACTCGAATAGGCCCCAGGGCCACAACCGCAAGGAGAAAAGCCATGGCCAAAGAAGGCTCGGTAGCCCCCAAGGAACGCATCAACGTCACCTTCAAACCCGCCACCGGCGGTGCTCAGGAAGAGATTGAACTGCCGCTGAAGCTGCTGGCAATCGGTGACTACACCCACCGCAAGGACGATCGCAAGATCGAGGATCGCAAGCCGATCAGCATCGACAAGATGACCTTCGACGAAGTGCTGGCCAAGCAAGAGCTGGGTCTGACGCTGAGCGTGCCGAACCGTCTGCAGGAAGATGGCGAGGCCGACGAGCTGGCTGTGCAACTGCGCGTCAACTCCATGAAGGACTTCAACCCGGCCAGCCTGGTCGAGCAAGTGCCTGAGCTGAAAAAACTGATGGAACTGCGCGACGCGCTGGTGGCCCTCAAAGGCCCGCTGGGTAACGCACCTGCGTTCCGTAAAGCCATCGAAGGCGTGCTCGCCGACGACGAATCCCGCGGTCGCGTACTCGGTGAGCTGGGCCTGAACGCCGCAGCCCCGGACGCCTGAGACTCCAGCAGCCAAGGAAGCCAACACAATGAGCACTAGCGCAGCACAACAGAACGCCGCAGAAAACGGCGAGTACAGCATCCTCGACAGCATCATCGCCGAAACCCGCCTGACGCCGGACGACGAAGCCTACGACATCGCCAAACGCGGTGTGTCGGCGTTCATCGAAGAGCTGCTCAAGCCGCAGAACAACGGTGAGCCGGTCAAGAAAGCCATGGTTGACCGCATGATCGCCGAGATCGATGCCAAGCTCAGCCGTCAGATGGACGAAATCCTGCACCACCCGGACTTCCAGGCCCTGGAATCGTCGTGGCGTGGCCTGCAACTGCTGGTCGACCGCACCAACTTCCGCGAAAACATCAAGATCGAAATCCTCAACGTCTCCAAAGAAGACCTGCTGGACGATTTCGAAGACTCGCCGGAAGTGATGCAGTCGGGCCTGTACAAGCACATCTACACCGCTGAATACGGCCAGTTCGGTGGTCAGCCGGTTGGCGCGATCATTGCCAACTACTACATGTCCCCAAGCTCGCCGGACGTGAAGCTGATGCAGTACGTGTCCAGCGTAGCCTGCATGTCCCACGCACCGTTCATCGCCGCCGCCGGCCCGAAATTCTTCGGCCTGGAAAGCTTCACCGGCCTGCCGGACCTGAAGGATCTGAAAGATCACTTCGAAGGCCCGCAATTCGCCAAATGGCAGAGCTTCCGTACCTCGGAAGACTCCCGCTACGTCGGCCTGACCGTGCCGCGTTTCCTGCTGCGTAACCCGTACGACCCGGAAGAAAACCCGGTCAAATCGTTCGTGTACAAGGAAAACGTTGCCAACAGCCACGAGCACTACCTGTGGGGCAACACCGCTTACGCGTTCGGCACCAAGCTGACCGACAGCTTCGCCAAGTTCCGCTGGTGCCCGAACATCATCGGCCCACAGAGCGGCGGCGCGGTTGAAGACCTGCCTCTGCACCACTTCGAAAGCATGGGCGAAATCGAAACCAAGATTCCTACCGAAGTTCTGGTTTCCGACCGTCGTGAATACGAACTGGCCGAGGAAGGCTTCATCTCCCTGACCATGCGCAAAGGCTCCGACAACGCGGCGTTCTTCTCCGCCAGCTCGGTGCAGAAGCCGAAGTTCTTCGGCATCAGCGCAGAAGGCAAGGCGGCAGAGCTGAACTACAAGCTCGGCACCCAACTGCCGTACATGATGATCGTCAACCGCCTGGCTCACTACCTGAAAGTGCTGCAGCGCGAGCAACTCGGTTCGTGGAAAGAGCGTACCGACCTCGAGCTGGAACTGAACAAGTGGATCCGCCAGTACGTGGCCGACCAGGAAAACCCGAGCGCCGAAGTACGTGGCCGCCGTCCGCTGCGCGCTGCGCAAGTGATCGTCAGCGACGTTGAAGGCGAGCCGGGCTGGTACCGCGTCAGCCTGAACGTGCGCCCGCACTTCAAGTACATGGGTGCCGATTTCACCCTGTCGCTGGTTGGCAAGCTGGACAAAGAGTAAGAGCGACTCATGGACGGATACGGCAGCCTCTTCGAACGCCTCAACGGCGACGCGGAACTACGCAAGGGCAGGAGCCTCGAGGCTTCGGCCATGGCGTCGGTGGCTGCCCATCTGGCCAAAATGCTCAGCACCCGGGCCGGCAGCGTGCAAACGCTGTCCGACTACGGGTTGCCCGATCTCAATGACATGCGCCTGAGCCTGCACGACTCCCTGAGTCAGGCCCGCCTGGCCATCGAAAGCTTCATCGAAGCCTACGAACCGCGCCTGAGCAACGTGCGTGTCATTTCCCTGCCGCGTGACCACGACCAGCTTCGCCTGGCCTTCAGCATCGAAGGCCTGCTGGAAGTCGAGGGTTTCAAGCGTCAGGTCAGTTTCGCTGCGCGCCTGGATGGCAGCGGTCAAGTGAAGGTCAACTAAGGAGAACCCCGATGTCTGGCAAACCAGCAGCACGCGTATCCGACCCCACCGCTTGCCCGCTCCCCGGCCACGGCACCAACCCGATCGCCGCCGGTTCCGGCGACGTGTTCTTCGACGGCCTGCCAGCGGCCCGCCAGGGCGATGCCTCGGCGTGTGGCAGTGCATTGGTCGGCGACCTTGCGACCACGGTTCTGATCAATGGCAAGCCGGCCGCCACCGTAGGTTCAGTCGGGGCCCATGGCAACAAGGTCACTGCCGGCTCCGGGACGGTAATCATCGGGAATTCGCATACGCCTGCACCGTTTTCGGGGCTTGCTGCCCTGGCGGTCGCCGCTGCTCTGGAATACCGACTGGGTCTGAAGTCGGGTGGCAACTCGGTTTTGACCCCGCTGGAAATACCGGACTTCGATGAACTGAAGTCCGGAACATCGAAAAACCGCGAACTGGTCGACTTCGTCGTCGAGAACCGGATGGACGCGGCAGACAGTGTGAAGCTGGAAGTGCTGGACGGCGAAAAGCCGGTCTACACCGAAGCCAATACCGCCCCGTTCTTGCCCCCTGGCAAGCACCCGTGGCAATGGGATGGGTACGACACTGCCGGCATCCTCGACACCAAAATCCTGAAAAGCCCGAACCTCAAAGTTCGTCTGACCGCGACCGGAGCGGGCAAGCAGCAAGTCACCGAAGTGAAGCTCACTTGTTCGGCTGAAGAGGTGAAGTGGGTCGATGCGCGTATTGATCGCAATGCCAAGACCGTGGAAGTGACGCTGCGCCCGAGCTTCTCGGAGGGTGGCAGCACTGGTTCCACGCCTGGCCTGGTGCCTACGCCGCTCAGCACTTTGCTGGGTTGGGCCAAGGAGGGCATCGAATTGTATTGGTCACGCAATGGTTCGCGCGGTGGTGGCATTGCCGAAGGAATCGCGACCAGCAAAGGGGTCTACAAAGTCACGGTCAAGGCCGAGGTCAACGTCGAGCCAAAGGCCGGGAACTTCCCGTTGATTGACTCGTTGTCAGCGGACTTCGGTCGTTCGACCAGCCTGGCAATTGCCCGTAAGGTTTACCACAACGCTGGCTACGCCTTTGACCAACTCGTCAAGCGTCAAGGCCTTACGGCTGCGGATGCTGCCAACTATGCGCAGGAAGAGTTCAAAGAGACCTCGGCCCATGAATTCGGGCATCTGATTCTCAACGAATACGGTGGTGGGCTGATCCCGAACTACTCGTGGACGCACAAAGAAACCTCAACGTTGATGCAAAACCCCAAGGCAAACCACCCGACACCGAGCACGGGTGAGGTGGATGTCATGCATTACTTCAGCAGCTACACCCAGACGTCCACCAACCTGCAGAAGCGCATGGCCGCTTCTGAACAGGACGTGAAAAGCCTGCTTTGGTTGGCCAGGGTTGAATTCAATGACTAGGTTCGCCGGTTTCATCCTGCTGTTTGTTTCCTTGTACGGCTGTGCGGCGCAGCAGGTCTACAACAACCATGTGTACATGGAGAACCGTTGTGGCCAGCCACTCGAGATGAAGGTTTCCAATAGCTCAAACATGCACTCACTGGATCGCACCCTGACAGTTGCAGCAGGCGCTCGTGCGCTCGTGGCGAGTTTTGCCTCGTACGGTGAAGACGTGATCGAACAGATCCCGAGCAACTATCAGCTGACCATCGACGACGCTGCGGGCAGTAAATCCATTGACGCCACTCAGTTGAAACAGCGCCTGGCAGTTGTCGAGAAAGTTACTGAAGGAACCCAGCGCGAGTGGACGATCCGTGAGGCTTCGATCTGCCCATGAAGCTGTCAGGAATCATCTGCATGTTGGGCTGGTCCGGGCCTTTCGCGTTTTTGGCCACGTTGACTGCCTGCGCTGCTCAACGGGTCTATCGCAATGACGTGTACCTGCAGAACACTTGTGGAGTACCGCTGGAGCTGACGTTGGCAAACGACTCCAACTACGACGATCAACCACGCAGCTTCACGTTGGCTCCGAATGAGCGCAGCTCCGTCGCCAACTATAAATCCTTCGGCGAAGACGTATCAGGTCAGATCAGCGACCGATACAGCCTGAAGCTTAAAAGTCCGGCCGCGACTAAAACCATCGACGCGCAGACATTACGAAAAGCCTTGGCGAGCATAGAAAAAACTGAAGAAAGGGGTGTTCGCTCATGGACGGTCGATAACGGGGCTTTCTGCCCATGAAGCGCTTTTTTCGGATCGGCTCCAAGAAGCTCAGTGCCTGGCAATGCCTTGTAGCTTTTCTCAGCTCGGTCGGTTTGCTGGCGATTCTGATCGGCCTTGCGTTGCTGTTGCGAATGGAACACTCCACCGAGCCCAAGCTGTTCGCCCATCCCAATGCTCTGTGGATCGGTGCCGAAGATGGCGGGGTATTCGTTGAAATTACCAGGAGCGAGGCACCGGACTACTACGTTGAGATCCGCCACGAGGGTGGTGGAATGTGGACCGAAGGTTGGATTCGTTATGGCACACGGGACAGTTATCCGCTCAGCGCCGCAGCTGTCGGCGGCTACGATGGCGTCGAGCTCTATCTGTACACGGGCGTCGCGATCACGTCGCAAAAACAGGGAATTGCGCAGCAATGAATATCTACGTGCGCCTTGCTCTGTGTCTGGTGATTCACGCGGTGGGATGCGTGTCCTACGTATTTCTGAACAACGCAGTCGTTGTGGCCTACAAGGCGTTTAACGGCGGATTTACTACCCGTGGGGTGGCGATCGGTATTGCTCACTACATGTTCATTTACATCTTTTTCGGGGTGAACGCGCTGGCCGCGATTATCCCGAAACTGTGGGCCAAGCTCGGCCTGCTCACACTAATGGTTGCCTGGATTCTATTCATGATGGTGCCCGACAACCCGTTGCGGGCGCTGTTCTACACCGTGGCTCAGGGCGGGGTGACGTTGCTGGCGATTCTGGCCACGCAGCTCATTGAGCTGCGCCTGGAAAAGCGCGCGTTGATGCGGCAGGCAATGCCTGCGATTGCTTCGCAGAACGTGCTTTCGAAGATGAGGACCTGCCCGTGATCGGTGTATCGAATCAGATGCCCATCCTCAGCCGCGCGCAGCTGAGTTTTTTCATGGGTGCCTTGTGGACGCCATTCTTGGCCATGCTGGCGTTTTCATCCTATGGCCTGTGGATTGGCGATTATTCGACATTCGATTCGTCCGAGACCCACTGGGTGTATCTGTTGTGGTTTGGCATGCCCGGACTGTTGTTATTTGCGCTGTGGGTATCGCGAACCGCGAAGAGCCGCAATGAGCAGCAGGCGCTGCGAATGGTCTGGCTGGCGCCGTTGAAGATCATCCCTTTCTACGCGGTGCCCTGGATGCTTTATGGCTTGTGCAGCCTGGTCATCGGGCCGTTCGACAATGCTTTCATGGCCTATGGCTGGATCCTGCTTGTGCCGTACCTCCTGATCGCCGGTTACTTCTGCGCCGGCGTGACGGTTGCGCTCTACAGGATATTTTTTTGATGAGTTCCACTACCAGGCAGGTAACCCGTGTCCTTTAACCACTACTACCAAAGCGAACTCACCGCACTGCGCCAGCTGGGCCGCCGTTTCGCCGAGCGTAGTCCGGCGTTGGCGCCGTTCCTGGGGCAGGCCGGGCGGGATCCGGATGTGGAGCGGTTGCTGGAAGGCTTTGCGTTTCTGACCGGGCGGCTGCGCCAGAAGCTCGATGACGAGTTGCCGGAGCTCAGCCATTCCCTGATGCAGTTGTTGTGGCCGAACTACATGCGCCCGCTGCCGGCGTTCAGCATTCTGCAGTTCGATCCGCTCAAGCGTTCCGGGCCGGCGCTGAAGGTCGAGCGTGACACGCCGATCGAGAGCGTGCCGATCGAAGACGTGCGTTGCCGCTTTCGCACCTGCTACCCGACCGAAGTCATGGCGCTGGATCTGGCCGCGCTGAACTACTCGGTGAAGGGCGACGGTTCGCTGCTCAGCCTGCGCCTGGAGATGAGTGCCGACGGCCACCTCGGCGAGCTTGAGCTGAGCAAGCTGCGCCTGCACTTTGCCGGCGAGCGCTACATCAGCCAGATGCTCTACCTGAGCCTGCTGCGCAACCTCGACGGCATCGAACTTATCCCGCTCGACGGCGCCGGCAAGCCGATCGATGGCGTGAGCGGCAAGCCGATGGCGTTCAAGATTCCGGGCGACCGGGTCAAACCGGTGGGCTTTGCCGAAGAAGAAGCGTTGATCCCGTATCCGCTGAACACTTTCCGCGGCTATCGCTATCTGCAGGAATACTTCGCCTTCCAGGACAAGTTCCTGTTCGTCGATGTCCACGGCCTCGACATCCTCAAGGCGCTGCCGGAAGACACCCTCAAGCAGATGCGCGGCCTGGAATTGCGCTTCGACATCCGCAAGAGCGGCATCATGCGCATGCGTCCGACCCTTGATAACGTGAAGCTGTTCTGCACGCCGATCGTCAACCTGTTCAAGCACGACGCACTGCCGATCCGCCTCGACGGCAAACAGGATGAATACCTGCTGCTGCCGGCCGAATACGATCTGGAAAACTGCGGCGTGTTCTCGGTGGAAACCGTGACCGGCTGGAAACCCGGCGGCCTCGGTTATCAGGAGTACGTGCCGTTCGAATCCTTCGAGCACGACCCAAGTTTCGACGTGCCCAACAGCCGTCCGCATTACAGCATCCGTCAGCGTTCGTCGCTGCTGCACGACGGCCTCGACACCTACCTGAGCTTCGGCATCCGCCACACCGAAGCCCATGAAACCCTGTCGATCGAGCTGGTCTGCACCAACCAGAACCTGCCGCGCAAACTCAAGCTCGGGCAGATCTGCATGGCCTGCGAAGAGACCCCGGAGTTCCTGAGTTTCCGCAACATCACCCCGGCCACTTCGAGTTTTGCGCCGCCGCTGAACCGTGACTTCCTGTGGAAGCTGATCAGCAACATGTCGCTTAACTATCTGTCGCTGGCCGACGTCAATGCATTGAAGGTGATTCTCGAAACCTACGACCTGCCGCGCTACTACGACCAGCACGCGGAGAAGGTCAGCAAACGCCTGCTCGGCGGTCTCAAGCACATCAAGCATCACCACGTGGACCGCTTGCACCGTGGTTTGCCGGTGCGCGGTCTGCGCACCGAACTGACCATCGACCCGGAAGGGTATATCGGCGAAGGCGACCTGTTCGTCTTCGCCTCGGTTCTCAACGAGTTTTTCGCGCTTTACGCCAGTCTCAATTCATTCCATGAGCTGCGGGTAAAAAGCACACAGGGAGAGGTGTACCAATGGACACCACGTATGGGCCTGCAGCCCCTGCTTTAAGCGGGCTGACGAAGGTAATACGCGAGTACTCGCTGTTTCAGGCCGTGCTGCTGGTGATCGACCGGCTGCGCGATGCGCACCCGTACCTGAGCGAAGACGATTTGTACGACCAGCTGGAATTCCAGGCCAACCCGAGCCTCGGATTTCCGCGCAGCGACGTCGATCGCGTGGAGTTTTTCGAAGAGCACGGGCAGATGCGCGCGCGCCTGCGGTTCAACCTGATCGGTCTGGTCGGTTCCGGTTCGCCGCTGCCGGCGTTCTACGGCGAGCAAGCCCTGGGCGACAGCGAAGACGGCAACCCGACGCGCAACTTCCTCGACCTGTTCCACCATCGCCTGCAACGGCTGATGCTGCCGATCTGGCGCAAGTACCGCTATCGCGCGAGTTTCCAGAGCGGCGCGGTCGACCCGTTCTCGTCGCAGCTGTTCGCCCTGATCGGCCTCGGCGGCGACGAGATCCGCAAGGCCAAGGAACTGAACTGGAAACGCCTGTTGCCGTACCTCGGCCTGCTCAGTCTGCGGGCGCACTCGGCGGCGCTGATCGAAGCGGTGCTGCGTTACTACTTCAAGCACGAAGACCTGGTCATCGAGCAGTGCATCGAGCGCCGCGTGGAAATCCTCGAAGAACAACGCAACCGCCTCGGCTTCGCCAACAGTGTGCTGGGTGAAGACCTGGTGCTGGGCGAACGCGTGCGCGATCGCAGCGGCAAGTTCCGCATTCACATCACCGAACTCGACTGGGAGCGATTCCACGAATTCCTGCCCATCGGTTTCGGTTACCAGCCGCTTTGCGCGCTGGTGCGGTTCACCTTGCGTGACCCGCTCGATTACGACATTCGCCTGGTGCTGCGCCCGGAAGAAATCCGCGAACTGCGCATTGGCGAGAAGAACGACTGTCGCCTGGGTTGGACCAGTTGGCTGGGCTGCGAGAAAGCAGACGGCGTGGTGACCCTGGGCAGCAAAATTCATTAAGGACGTGAGCCATGATCAACGTAGACCTGCAACAACTCATCCAGGCGCTGGACGCCGAAACCCGTCGCGATCTGGAGCGTTCGGCCGAGCGCTGCGTGGCCCGTGGCGGCAGCAAGATTCTGGTCGAAGACTTGCTGCTCGGCCTGCTGGAGCGCCCGAACGGTTTGCTCTCGCGGGCACTGCAGGATGCCGACGTTGATGCCGGCGAACTGAGCGCCGCCCTGCAATCGCGGGTCGAGCACAGCGCTTCGCGCAACCCGGTGTTCGCTCCGGAACTGGTGCAGTGGCTGCAAGACGCGCTGCTGGTGGCCAACCTTGAACTGGGCCAGACCTCGGTCGAAGACGCGGCGCTTATCCTCGCGCTGCTGCGCAACCCGATGCGCTACGCCGGCAGCCGCTACCAGCCGTTGCTGGCCAAACTGAACATCGATCGCCTGAAGGAATTTGCGCTGTCGCAACAGCCTCAGGCAGCGGCCAACGGTAAGCCGGCCGCCCAGGGCGAATCGCTGCTGGAGCGCTTCACCCATAACCTGACCCAACAGGCCCGCGACGGCAAACTCGACCCGGTGCTGTGCCGCGATGGCGCGATCCGCCAGATGGTCGACATCCTCGCCCGTCGCCGCAAGAACAATCCGATCGTGGTCGGTGAAGCCGGTGTCGGTAAAACCGCCATCGTCGAAGGCCTGGCCTCGCGCATCGCTGCCGGTGAAGTGCCGCAGGTGCTCAAGGGCGTCGAGCTGCTGTCGCTGGACATGGGCCTGTTGCAGGCCGGCGCCAGCGTCAAAGGTGAATTCGAACGTCGTCTGAAAGGCGTGATCGACGAGGTCAAAGCCTCGCCGAAGCCGATCATCCTGTTCATCGACGAGGCCCACACCCTGATCGGCGCGGGCGGTAATGCCGGCGGTTCCGATGCGGCCAACCTGCTGAAGCCGGCACTGGCGCGCGGCGAACTGCGCACCATCGCCGCGACCACCTGGGCCGAGTACAAGAAATACTTCGAAAAAGACCCGGCGCTGGCCCGTCGTTTCCAGCCGGTTCAACTGCACGAACCGACCGTGAGCGAAGCCGTCACCATCCTGCGTGGCCTGGCTCAGGTCTACGAAAAGAGCCACGGCATCTACCTGCGTGACGACGCGGTGGTTTCCGCAGCCGAGCTGTCTGCTCGTTACCTGGCCGGTCGGCAACTGCCGGACAAGGCCGTCGATGTGCTCGACACCGCGTGCGCCCGCGTTCGCATCAGCCTCGCTGCTGCCCCGGAAAGCCTGGAACGCCTGCGTGGCGAACTGGCTGAAGGCGGTCGTCAGCGTCAGGCCCTGCGCCGCGATGCCGAAGCCGGTCTGCTGATCGACCACGAAGCGCTGGAGGCACTGGAAGCGCGCCTGGACGAAGCCGAAGCCGAAATGGTCGCACTGGAAACCCAGTGGACCGAGCAGAAACAACTGGCCGAGCGCCTGCTGGAACTGCGCCAGCAACTGGCCAAGGCCCGTGAAGCCGCTGCGGTCGAGCCGGTGGTGACCGTTGAAGAAGACGCCGAAGGCACCGTGATCGAAACCCACGCCGCCGAAGTTGACGAAGCTCTTAGCGTCGAAGCGCTGGAAGCACAACTCAACGAAACCCACAGCGCCCTGACCGCCGCTCAGGTCAAGGAGCGTCTGGTCAGCTTCGAAGTCTGCCCGCGTCTGGTGGCCGAAGTGATCAGCGCCTGGACCGGCGTGCCGCTGGCGCAACTGGCCCGCGAGCACAACGCCAAGGTCGCCAGCTTCGCCACCGACCTGCGCACCCGCATCCGGGGTCAGGAACAAGCCGTGCACGCCCTGGATCGCTCGATGCGCGCCACCGCAGCCGGCCTGAACAAGCCTGACGCACCGGTCGGCGTGTTCCTGCTGGTCGGCCCGAGCGGCGTCGGCAAGACCGAAACCGCACTGGCACTTGCCGACCTGCTGTACGGCGGCGACCGTTTCATCACCACCATCAACATGTCCGAGTTCCAGGAGAAGCACACCGTTTCCCGCCTGATCGGTGCACCGCCAGGTTACGTCGGTTACGGCGAGGGCGGCATGCTCACCGAGGCCGTGCGCCAGAAGCCGTACTCGGTGGTGCTGCTCGATGAAGTCGAGAAGGCCGACCCGGACGTGCTCAACCTGTTCTACCAAATCTTCGACAAAGGCGTGGCCAACGACGGCGAAGGGCGCGAGATCGACTTCCGCAATACGTTGATTCTGATGACCTCGAACCTGGGCAGCGACAAGATCAGCGACCTCTGCGAAGACGGCGCGCGTCCGACTGCCGAAGTGCTGGAAGAAACCATTCGCCCGGTGCTCAGCAAACACTTCAAACCGGCGCTGCTGGCGCGGATGAAAGTGGTGCCGTACTACCCGGTCGGCGGCCCGGTGCTGCGCGAGCTGATCGAGATCAAGCTCGGTCGCTTGGGCGAGCGTCTGAACCGTCGCCAGCTGGATTTCACCTGGTGCCAGAACCTCGTCGATCACCTGTCCGAGCGCTGCACCCAAAGCGAAAGCGGTGCACGCCTGATCGACCACTTGCTCGACCAGCACGTGCTGCCGCTGGTGGCCGACCGCTTGCTCGACGCCATGGCCACCGGTGAAAGCCTCAAGCGCGTGCATGCGACGCTCGACGGTGAAGCCAGCGTGACCTGCGAGTTCGCCTGAGGTGAGTGTGATGTTCACTCAAGTGCCGCAGCCACTGCTCTATGCCGAAGCCTTGCTGGCGCAGTTCGCCAGCCTGTCGCGCGCGGCGGACGGTGCTGCGCTGCTGGGTGACTTCGTGCGCGGTCTGGCCGGGCTGAGCGGTTGCGAACTGACGCAGCTGTACTTGCTGGACGCCACGCACACGTCGCTGGGAATGAACGCCGAATGCCTCGACGGTGTGCTGCAACCGCGCAGCGCGGCGAGCCTGCCGGCGGACTACAACGGCGAGCAACTGTTGCAGTTCGCCCTGTGCCAGAACCGCGTGGTGAGCTTCGACGACCTGGGCGGCAGCCTGCACGAAACCAGTTTTCTGCCGGCGTCGTCCACGCCGTGGCAGTCGCTGTTGTGCGTGCCGCTGGTCAATCAGCAGAAGGCCGTCGAAGGCCTTCTGCTGTGCGCAAGCCGTCGCCACATCGACCTGCAAGGCTTCGCCGATTCCCTCGGCCAGCTCGGCTCGTTCGTGCTTGGTCAGCTGCATCTGCTGCAGCGTCTGCGCCAGCCAGTGGATGCGGCCGCGCCGGTCGTGCGCAGCCTGCCGAGTGCCAGTGGCTATGGCCTGATCGGCAAGAGCGCGGCGATGCGCCAGACCTACTCGCTGATCAGCAAAGTCCTGCACAGCCCGTACACCGTGCTGTTGCGTGGCGAGACCGGCACCGGCAAGGAAGTGGTCGCGCGGGCGATCCACGATTGCGGCCCGCGCCGGTCCCAGGCGTTCATCGTGCAGAACTGCGCGGCGTTCCCGGAAAACCTGCTGGAAAGCGAGCTGTTCGGCTACCGCAAAGGTGCGTTCACCGGCGCCGATCGCGACCGCGCCGGGCTGTTCGACGCGGCCAACGGCGGCACTCTGTTGCTCGATGAAATCGGCGACATGCCGCTGTCGCTGCAAGCCAAATTGCTGCGTGTATTGCAGGAAGGCGAGATCCGTCCGCTGGGTTCCAACGACACCCACAAGATCGACGTGCGAATTATCGCTGCGACGCACCGCGATCTGTCGGTGCTGGTCAGCGAAGGCAAATTCCGCGAAGACCTGTACTACCGCCTCGCGCAATTTCCGATCGAGTTGCCGGCCCTGCGTCAGCGTGAAGGCGACATCCTCGACCTCGCCAAACACTTCGCCGACAAGGCCTGCACTTTCCTGCAACGTGATCCGGTGCGCTGGTCGGACGCAGCGCTGGAACACCTGTCCGGTTACACCTTCCCCGGCAACGTGCGTGAACTCAAAGGTCTGGTCGAACGCGCGGTGCTGTTGTGCGAGGGCGGCGAGTTGCTGGCCGAACATTTCTCGCTGCGCCTGGAATCGGCGCCAGCGCCGGAAGACCACTGCGGCCTCAATCTGCGCGAACGACTGGAAGCGGTCGAACGCAATCTGTTGCTCGATTGCCTGCGCAAGAACGACGGCAACCAGACGCTCGCCGCCCGGGAACTGGGCTTGCCGCGCCGCACGCTGCTGTACCGGCTCGGCCGCTTGAACATCAATCTGGGTGATTTCGATGGGTAGGCGAAAGTCCGTCGGATTCACCTCGAACACCTATTTCAGCGCCGCCCGCAAGGGTCGGCGCTTTGTGCTTTGTCTACACCTGGAGACCCTCTGATGTCTGTTCGTCACTGGCACGCTGTCCTGCTGACCCTCGTCGTTCTATGCGGCCTCGGCGGTTGCAGCGGCAATTACAAATTCAACGATAACGATTACCGCCCGCTGGGTGATCCGCAGGCGGTCAATCGCGGCAAGTGACCGCAAGGAGCATCAAACATGGAATTGGTTTTCGAAATGCTGAACACCAAGCAGTTCGTGCCCACCGAGCTGTGCCAGCGGACCTTCAAACAGGCCGGTGGCGTGATCGGGCGGGGCGAGGACTGCGATTGGATCATCCCTGACCGCAAGCGTCACTTGTCCAACCACCACGCGATCGTTAGCTATCGCGAGGGTACGTTTTTCCTGACCGACACCAGCAGCAACGGTGTTCAGGACGGCGACAGCGGCGCACGCCTGCACAAGGGCGAACCGGTGCGCATCGAGCACGGCAGCACCTACGTGCTGGGCGACTTCGAGATTCGTGCGCGACTGGTGCGCGATCCGGCGACGTTCGACGGTGAAGTCGGCCTGCCACGTGCCGCCGGCAGCATCATCCCGGACGACGCGTTTCTCGACCTCGATCCGTTGAAGTCGCTGGAGCAGCAAGAGCGCGTGTACTCGGAATTCGAGGAAATGCTCGCGCCGGTGACCGACCCTGAAGACTCCCGTCAGCGCGCCGACTATGCGCGTATCGACATGGAAAGCCTGATGGTGCCGGAGCTGATCGTCGAACCCAAGCCTGAGCCTGCACCGGCACCGAAAGCGGTCGAGCGTCAGAGCGAAACCTTCTGGGACAAATTCGGCGCGGCCCTCGGCGTGAACGTGAAGAACCTCAGCCACGACGAGCGTGAAGCTCTTGCGCTGAACGCTGCACGTCTGCTGCGCCAGAGCATCGGCGGTCTGCAACAGAGCCTGCGCACCCGTTCCGAGCTGAAGAACGAACTGCGTCTGGCCCAGACCACCGTGCAAGGCACCAACAAGAATCCGCTCAAATTCGCCGTCGATCCGAGCGAAGCGCTGGACATCCTGTTGCAGCCGCACAAGCCGGGCCACTTGCCGGCCGAGCAGGCGATTTCCCGCGCGTTCCGCGATTTGCAGGCGCATCAGGTGGCGCTGCTGACCGCCAGCCGCGCGGCGGTACGCGGCACTCTGGAGCACTTCTCGCCGGAGCAGTTGACCCTGCGTTTCGAGCGCGACAACAAGCCGTTGCTCGCCACCGCTGGCGGGCGCTGGAGAGCGTTCAACCGTTACCACCACGCGCTGCGTCAGGACGACGACTGGAGCGAGCGCCTGCTGGCCCGCGACTTCGCCCAGGCCTACGAAGAACAGATCCGCCTGATCTCCACCCTCCACACCGACCACCAAGGATGATGCGCATGTCTCGCCGCTCGACCGCTTTTTTCAAGACGCTGACCGCGCTCACCCTGTTGGTGCTGCTCGCCGGTTGCTCGTCGCTGTCGCCGTATTCGAAAGTGACCAAGATCAACCTGAAGCTGACCGGCAGCGATCAGTTGAACCCGGACCTCAACGGTCGTCCGTCGCCGATCGTGGTGCGCCTGTTCGAACTCAAGCACCCGGTGACCTTCGAGAACGCCGATTTCTTCAGCCTCTACGAGCGCGCCAAGGAATCCCTCAACCCGGATCTGGTGGCCAGCGAAGAACTCGAACTGCGCCCGGGTGAAACCGTGGAGCTGAAACTCAGCGTGGAGGAGGGCAGTCGCTTCATCGGCATCCTCGCCGCGTACCGCGACCTGCCGGAAACCAAATGGCGCCACACGTTCCCGATCACACCGCTGGAAGTCACCGAAGCCGATCTGACCCTGGATCAGGCCGGTATCCGCAAGACCAACGAAGTGCTCGCCAAGGCGGATGACTGACCATGAATACCCATAAAGTCATCTGGCAGGAAGGCATGCTGCTGCGCCCGCAGCACTTCCAGCACAACGACCGCTACTACGATCACCAGATGAAGACCCGCACCCAGTTGCTGGGCGGCTACACCTGGGGTTTCCTGAATCTGGAGATCGACCTGCAGTTCCTCAACATGGGCAAACTGGTGATCAGTGAAGCCTCGGGGATCCTGCCGGACGGCAGCCTGTTCGAACTCGGTGGCAACACCGAGCCGCTGGCGCTGGACGTACCGCCGAACACCGGCAACATGCCGATCTACCTGGCGCTGCCGCTGGTCACCGGTAACCACATCGAGGCCCGGCGCCCGGAGCAGTCCGATGTGCTGGCGCGCTACACCGCATATGACGCCGAAGTCGCCGACTCCAACGCCGGTGATGATTCCGCCAGCCAGGTCAGTTGCGGCCGCCCGGACTTCAAGCTGTTGCTCGGCGAGCAGCAGAGTGACCAGGCTTACGTGAAGCTGAAGATCTGCGATGTGCTCGACACCACGCCGGACGGCGTGATCAGCCTCGATCCGGATTTCGTGCCGACCTACATTCAGGCCCACGCCTCCAGCTACCTGCTGTCGTGCCTGAAAGAAGTGATCAGCATGCTCGGCCACCGGGGCGACACCATTGCCGAGCGCATTCGTTCGAACGGCAAGGTCGGCGGCGCGGAAATCGGCGACTTCATGATGCTGCAACTGATAAACCGCACCGAACTGCTGCTGCGCCACTACCTGGGCCTGGAGCAGGTTCACCCGGAAGAGTTGTATCGTACGCTGCTGACCATGCTCGGCGATCTGGCGACGTTCTCCAGCGACAGCAAACGCCCGCGTCTGGACAGCCGCTACTCCCACGCCGACCAGGGCGCGAGCTTCCGCAAACTGATGGAGTCGATCCGTCAGGTGCTGTCGATGGTGCTGGAACAGCACGCCATCGAACTGATCCTGCAAGCGCGTCAGTACGGGATCATCGTGTCGCCGCTGCACGACCACAAACTGCTGGGCTCGGCGTCGTTCGTGCTGGCAGCCAGTGCCAACTGCGACTCCGAAGAACTGCGCAACCGCTTGCCTGCGCACCTCAAGGTCGGCCCGGTGGAGCGCATCCGCCAACTGGTCAACCTGCACCTGCCGGGGATCAAGGTCAAACCGTTGCCGGTGGCCCCGCGGCAGATCGCGTTCCACTCCAACAAAACCTATTTCATCCTCGAACTCAGTTCCGAAGACCTGGCACAACTCGAGCGCTCCGGCGGCTTCGCGTTCCATGTGTCCGGCGAATTCGCCGAGCTTGAACTGAAATTCTGGGCCATCAGGAACTGACCGACATGATCAAGGACATGGAACACAACCAGGACGACAAAACCGTCCTGCTCGACCGTCAGGGCCATGGCCCTGCGGCGAGTCCGCTGACCGACTTCGCCGCGCCGCCGCGCTTCGAACAACTGGAAGAACGGATGATCTACGCCGCGCGCCTGCGCCCGGCGGAGGCCTTCAATATCAGCCTCAATTCGCTGGTGGCCGCGTCGTCCGAACTGCTGTCGGAAGTGGTGCGCCTCAAACACAGCGAAACCCGCGAAGACCTCTACGCGCTCAACGAGCGCCTGACCGCCGGGCTCAAGCTGTTTGAAGTGCGCGCCCTGCACAACGGCGCCGAAAGCAGCCAGGTGATGGCCGCCCGTTACGTGCTCTGCACCGTGGTCGACGAAGCCGTCGTGACCACGCCGTGGGGCAACGAGAGCGAGTGGTCGCAGATGAGCCTGCTCAGCAGCTTCCACAACGAAACCTTCGGTGGCGAGAAGTTCTTCCAGCTGCTCGATCGGCTGTCGAAAAACCCGGTCAAGCACCTGCCGATGCTGGAGCTGATGTACCTGTGCCTGTCCCTCGGTTTCGAGGGCAAGTACCGCGTGCAGGCGCGCGGCATGCTGGAACTCGAAGGCATCCGCGACGCCCTGTACCGGCAGATCCGTCAGTTGCGTGGCGATGTGCCGCGCGAATTGTCGCCGCAGTGGGAAGGCCTCAACGATCAGCGCCGCAATCTGGTGCGCATCGTGCCGGCGTGGATGGTGGTGCTGTTCACTTTCGTCTGTCTGGTGATGATGTATTCGGGCTTCGCCTGGGTCTTGGGCGAGCAGCGCGACACCGTTCTGCAACCTTATCAGCCGCTTGATCCGGCCGCGGCCCAGCCGCAGTCGCAGCCGTAAACAGGGACGTGTGATGAAAAAGTTTTTCAAGAAAGTCGGCGCCTTCCTGCGCCAGACCTGGGTCTGGACCTTGCTGCTGGTGCTGTTCGTGGCGCTGCTGGTGTGGTTCGTCGGCCCGTTGTTGGCAGTGGATGACTACAAGTTCTGGGAAAGCGCGACCTCGCGTCTGCTGACCATCAGCGTGCTGTTCCTGATCTGGGGCCTGACCATGGTCTTCGTCAGCTGGCGCGCCGGGATCCGCAAGAAAGCCGTCGAAGAAACCGAAGACGGCCAGGACCGTATCCGCCGCGAAGAGTTGATCGACGAAGAGCAGAAAGAGTTGAAAGAGCGTTTCAAGGACGCCCTGAAAACCCTCAAGACTTCGAGCCTGTACCGCGGCCGCAGCGAGCGCTGGCGCAATGACTTGCCGTGGTACTTGCTGATCGGCCCGCAGGCCAGCGGCAAGACCAGCCTGCTGGACTTCTCCGGGCTGGAATTCCCGATCAACAAGATCGACCGCAAGCTGACCCGCGACACTCACGGCACCCGTCATTGCGACTGGTACTTCGCCGACCACGGTGTGCTGATCGACACCGCCGGCCGCTACCTGACCCAGCCGGATGCGGAAGTCGACGGCAGCGCCTGGACCACCTTGCTGGAACTGCTGCGCAAGCGTCGTCGCGGTCGTCCGCTGAACGGCGTGCTGGTGACCATTCCGGTGGAAACCCTGACCGGTGGCAGCGAACAGGACATCGAAACCCTGGCCCGCCAGGTGCGTGCGCGTCTGCAAGACGTCTATCAGAAGCTGCACGTCGATGTGCCGGTGTATCTGGTGCTGAGCAAGGCCGACAAGCTGCTGGGCTTCGACGAGTTCTTCGATCAACTGACCCGCGAAGAAAGCGATCAGGTGCTGGGTACCAGTTTCCGCAAGGATCAGGTCGGCACCGACGTGACGGTACTGCGCAACGAGTTCGAAGAGCTGCTGCGTCGCCTCAACAGCCAGGTGATCATGCGCATGCACTCCGAGCGCGACACCCAGCGCCGTGGCCGCATCCTCGACTTCCCGCACCAGATGGGCCAGATCGGCGAGCGTCTGTGCCTGCTCGTCGATATGGCGTTCACCGGCAACCGCTACCAGCGTGCGACACAACTGCGTGGTTTCTACCTGACCAGCGCACCGCACCTGACTCAGGAAATGGATTCGACCACCGCCGGCATCGGCGCGAGTCTGGGCATGAGCGCCGGCGTGTTGCCGACACTGCGCAGCGGTCGTTCGCGTTTCATCCATCATTTGCTCAGCCGGGTGATTTTCCCGGAGGCCGATCTGGCCGGTCTGGACAAGCGCGAACGCAGCCGCATCCACTGGGGCCAGCGTGCGTTGTACGTCGGCGCGCTGGGTGCTCTGGTTCTGTTCGGCATGCTCTGGGCCGGTGGATTCTCGGCCAACTACGAGCGTCTGGAAAACCTGCGCAACCTGGCGCAGAACTGGACCCAGCAACGCACGGCACTGTCGCCGCGCGATGACGCGATGGGCGCGCTGAAAACCCTCGACACCAGCTACGCTGCCACCCAGGTGTTCCCGAAAAAAGGCGACGCGGCGTACCACGAACGGATGGGGCTGTATCAGGGCCAAGACGTCAATCCGGTGGTCAAGGAGGCTTACGAGCGCGAGCTTGAAAAGCAACTGCTGCCACGCGTCGCGACGATGCTTGAAGGCCAGATCCGCGCCAACATGAAGGACCGCGAAAAGCTGATCAACAGCCTGCGTGCGTACCTGATGCTGAACATGAAGGATCGTCGTGACGCGGCATGGCTCAAGGACTGGATCGCGGCTGACTGGTCGCAGCGCTACACCGGCAACACTGCGGTGCAGAACGGTCTGAACACGCACCTTGAGCGTCTGCTGCAGCAGCCGTTTATCTACCCGCTCAACGAGCAACTGGTGACCCAGGCGCGTCAGGTGCTGCGCAGCGAATCGCTGGCGACCGTGGTTTACCGCATGCTCCGCGAGCAGGCGCGCAACCTGCCGGATTACCGTTTCAGCCAGCACCTCGGGCCGCAAGGCTCGCTGTTCATCGGTACCGAATACGTGATCCCGGGCTTCTACACCCAGACCGGTTATCAGCAGTATTTCTCGGTACAAGGCGCGTCGCTGGTGACCGACATCCTGCGTGACAACTGGGTGCTGGGCGAAGGCGCCGGCATCAGCGACATGGACTTGCGTCGCCTGATGGTCGAGCTGGAGCAACTGTACTTCCGCGATTACGCCAACTACTGGAGCGAGGCCGTTGGCCAGGTGGCGCTGCCGCCGATCAGCGATGCCGGTGAAGGCGCCGAGCAACTGGCGGGCCTGACCTCGGCCAACTCGCCGGTGCTGGCGCTGCTGACCGAAGTGCGCGAGAACACCCGTTTCCCGGCTGCTCCTGAGCCGGTGGACGAAGCCGGTGACGCTGCCGATGCGCTGGCGGGGCAGAAGGGCAAGCTGGGCAAGGTCGGCAAACTCGCTTCCGCTGTCGCCGACAAGGCTTCGGCGATGAACGTAGCGAAAAACCTGCCGGACACCGCCAAGAAGTCCCTGCAACGTCGCTTCGAGCCGCTGCACAAATTGCTCGACGACAACAACGGCCCGGCCGCTGACCTGACCCCGGCCTTCACCGCGCTCAACGACCTGCAACTGCAACTGGCGGGCCTCGCCCGTTCCAGCACGCCGGAGCAGGCCGCGTTCGAACTGGCCAAGACCCGCATGAGCGGCCAGCGTGATGCGCTGACCAACCTGCGCAATGCATCGGGTCGTCTGCCGCGTCCGTTGAGCGTGTGGTTCAACGTGCTGGCTGAGGACTCGTGGCGCCTGGTGCTCAACGATGCCTACCAGTACCTGAACGGCCGTTATCAGAACGAGCTGTACAGCGTGTATGGCAAGACGATCAACAAGCGTTACCCGTTCAGCGCCTCGAGCACCAGCGATGTGGCGATCAGCGATTTCCGCGAGTTCTTCCGGGCTCAAGGCACCATCGACCGCTTCTTCGACAGCTACATGCGTCCGTTCGTCAGCGGTGATCCGGGCAACTACCGGATGCGCAGCATCGACGGTCGCAGCCTGCCGGTGTCCAAGGTCTTCCTCGACCAGATGGCGGCGGCCCTGAACATCCGTCAGAGCTTCTTCTCGATCAATCCGGCCGAGCCGACCGTGCAGTTCAAGCTGGAGCCGTACACCCTCGATCCGGCCGTCAGCCGTTCCGAGTTCAAGTTCGGTGACAAGACCATGGAATACCGCCACGGTCCGATCCTGCCCATGACCTTCAAGTGGCCGACCGATGCTGAAGACGGTCGCACCAGCCTGGTCATGGACAAGATGGCCGGGCGCCCGATCGGCATCGAGAAGAACTCCGGCCCGTGGTCGCTGTTCCGTCTGTTCGACCTGATGCAGACGGAGTACCTGACCGGTCGCGACGTGCTGGTGCTGAAAGCCGATGTAGGTGGCCTGCGCGCCAACTACCTGCTGACCAGCCAGCGCACGCCGAACCCGTTCGACATGGGCGTAATGCGTACCTTCCGTATGCCGGTGCAGCTCTGATGCTGGTGGCCAGTCCCTGGCGCAGCGCGGCGCGAACCGACCCGGGCAAGGTGCGGTCGCGCAACGAAGATGCCTTCCTCGACACCCCGCAGCATGGGCTGTGGGTGGTCGCGGACGGCATGGGCGGTCATCAGGGTGGCGACATCGCCAGCCAGTTGATCGTCGCCAGCCTGGCTGAACTGCCGCAACACGAGGACTTCGACGAACGCCTCAAAGCCATCCGCCAGTGCCTGCACTGGCTGAACCGGCGGCTGGGGCAGGAGTTGACCGTCACCGCCGGGCGTCACGACAGCATCATGGGCAGCACCGTCGTGGCGCTGCTGGTGGACGGCAATCGCGCGGCCTGCATCTGGGCCGGCGACAGCCGTTGCTACATGTGGCGCGGGCAGCGGTTATATCAGCTGTCGAAGGATCACTCGCTGCAGCAACAACTGATCGACGAACAGCAGATGAGCGTCGAACAGGCAGCGGCGCACCCGGCGGCCCAGGCCCTGACCCGGGCGGTCGGCGCGGCGGAACAGTTGACCCTGGATGTGCTGGAACTCGAGGTCTATCCCGGTGATGTGTTCCTGCTGTGCAGCGATGGTTTGTATCAAGGCCTGAGCAGCGATGCCCTTGGCAACGCCCTCAGCCTGGCGGCGCCGCATGTGGCGCTGGAACGTCTGTTCGACGGCGCCCTGCGGGGTGCCGCTCGCGACAACCTGACGGCCGTGGTGATCCGCCAATGACTGAAATCGAATCCTCAGTCGACGACTTGCTGATGAGCGAAGAGCAGGCCAACAACCTGACTTATTTCGCCTTCGCCAAGCAACATAATGCCGAACCCGCGCTGGCGCCGACCAAGGCCAGCGTCGGCGCACTGCCGGATGTTCTGGCAGGCCGCTACCACCTCGAGCGTCTGCTCGGGGCCGGTGGCATGGGAGCGGTTTACCGGGCCCGGGATCTGCTGCACGAGCAGTTCGGCGATCCCGATCCTTACATTGCGCTGAAAATCCTCAGCGAAGAATTTGCCGAGTCGCCGGACGCCAGTGCCTTGCTCTACAGCGAGTTTGCCCTGACCCGACGCCTGCGCCACGACAACGTGCTGCGACCGCACACGTTCGAAGTCGACACCGATTGCCAGCGGGCCTTCATCACCATGGAACTCATGCGTGGCCTGACTCTGGACAAACTGCTCTGCGAGCGGCCGCTGGGCCTGCCGTGGAAAGAACTGCGCGACATCGTGCTGCCGCTGCTTGACGCGCTGGCCTACGCCCACCGTCGCGGCGTGCTGCACGGTGACATGAAACCGAGCAACGTCATGCTCAGCGAAGACGGCGTGCGCCTGTTTGACTTCGGTCTCGGGCAGGCCGAGGAGGGCATCCTGCCCGGCCTGCCGCACCTGAGCCGCGAGCGTTTCAACGCCTGGACCCCGGGCTACGCCGCCCCCGAACTGCTTGAGGGCCAACCGCTGTCGGCCAGCGCGGACGTGTACGGCGTGGCCTGCGTGATCTATGAACTGGCGGGCGGCAAACACCCGTTCCGCCGCTTGCCGTCGACTCAGGCCCGTGACGAACACCTGGATCGCGAGCTGCAAGCCCCGGCAAATCTGCCGACACACTGCTGGCCCGCGCTGCGCACCGCGCTGGCCTTTGACGCGGCAGAGCGCACCATCACTGCCGACCAATTGCGTGACGCCTTGGGCGCCACTTCGTCCTGGCTGCAGCGTTTGCGGCTGAGGGCGTAACGGATGACATTCGAACAGGGAGCACTTTATGTTCAACCCAGCTAACGAAACGCACTTCAGCCTGACTGTTGAAGATTACGTAGGCGACCTGCAAGTCCTGTCGTTCACCGGCACCGAAGGCATCAGCCAGCCGTTTCGTTTCGACATCGAACTGGTCAGCGAAAACCCGGATCTGGACCTGGAAAAACTCCTGCACAAACAGGCATTCCTCGCCCTCGATCCGCAGGGCTCGGGCATCCACGGCCAGATCTACCGCGTGGCCCAGGGCGATGCCGGCAAGCGCCTGACCCGCTACAAGGTTTCACTGGTGCCGCAGCTGCAATACCTGCATCACCGCACCAACCAGCGCATCTACCAGCAGATGTCGGCGCCGAAAATCATCGCGCTGATCCTCGACGAGCACGGCATCAAGGGCAACGCCTACAGCTTCCAGCTCAGCCAGCCGTGCCCGGATCGCGACTACTGTGTGCAGTACGACGAAACCGATCTGCACTTCGTCCAGCGCCTGTGCGAAGAAGAAGGCATTCACTACCACTTCCAGCACAGCAAGAAGGGCCATCTGCTGGTGTTCGGCGATGACCAGACCGTGTTCCCCAACCTCGGACAACCGACCGCGTATGTACAGGGCAGCGGCATGGTCGCCGAAGAACCGGTGATCAAAGGCTTCAAGCTGCGCCTGGAAACCCGCACCAGCCGCACCACCCGTCGCGACTACGACTTCGAAAAACCGCGCCTGCAAATGGAGGCGGCGTACAGACCTGATGGCGAGAGCACTGAGCCGGATCTCGAAGACTACGACTACCCCGGCCGCTTCATCGACCGGGCGCGCGGCAAGTTCCTCAGCCAGCGCGCCCTCGAACGCCATCGCGCCGACTACCGCCAGGCCGAAGGTCGCGGCGACCAGACCAAACTCGTCAGCGGCCACTTCATGGAAATGTCCGATCACCCGCGCAGCGAGTGGAACGACCTGTGGCTGCTCACCGAAATCTTCCACGAAGGCAAACAGCCGCAAGTCCTCGAAGAATCGGTGACCAGCGACACCACCGACAACAAGGATGACTTCCACCAGGGCTACCGCAACCGCTTCCTCGCCACCCCGTGGGACGTGTTCTACCGCCCAGCGCTGGAGCACCCGAAACCGCGCGTGCTCGGCAGCCAGACCGCCATGGTCACCGGCCCCAAAGGCGAAGAAATCCACTGCGACCAGTACGGCCGCATCAAAGTGCAATTCCACTGGGACCGCGAAGGCCTGGCCGACGACAAGACCAGCTGCTGGCTGCGCGTCTCCAGCAGTTGGGCCGGCGATCGCTACGGCGCCATCTCCATCCCGCGCATCGGCATGGAAGTCCTCGTCACCTTCCTCGAAGGCGACCCCGATCAACCGCTGGTCACCGGCTGCCTGTACCACAAGGAAAACCCGGTGCCGTACGCCTTGCCGGCAAACAAAACCCGCAGCGTCTTCAAAACCCTCAGCTCCCCGGGCGGCGGTGGCTACAACGAACTGCGCATCGAAGACAAAAAAGGCGCCGAACAGATATTCATCCACGCCCAGCGGGACTGGGATGAAAACGTTGAGCACGACCAGAAGATTCGCGTCGGGAATGAACGTCACGACACGGTGGTGAAGAACAGCTACACCGAGCTCAAGGCAGAAGAACACCGCACCACCATAAGCGACCGCAAGATCGAAGCGAAAGCCGACGATCACCTGACGGTAGGAGAAAGCCAGCACATCAAGCTCGGTACCGCCCAGTTGACCAGTGTGGGGAAAGAGATCCACCTGAAGTCTGGCGACAAGATGGTGATTGAGGCTGGCACCGAACTGACCATTCTGGGCGGTGGGAGCTTTATCAAGCTCGATGGCGGTGGTGTGACGGTGGTTGGACCGGTGGTGAAGATCAATGCCGGAGGCTCGGCGGGAAGCGGTACGGGGATTGGCATTCTGGCACCGGTCATTCCGCTGATTGCGGATCAGGCTAGGGCGGGGAACACACTGAAGTCTGGTACTGCCAATAGTCCGAAGTATGACGAACAAATCCGTTTTGTGACCGGGCTCGGTCAACCCATAAAGTCTGTGAAGGCAGCGATTATTGTCCCTTCGTCGGTCGCTCCTAAAATCTCCAAAAGCAACGCAGATGGTCTGCATCCGCGTGTGGTGACTGACAGCGAGGAAACCGCTGAGGTCCATCTGATGTGGGACGAACTCATCGTGCCGGAAGGCTCCGACGATTACGAAGCGAGTAGAAATAAATGAGCGCACCCGTTGCTACATTCAAAACCAATAACCAAAGCTGCTCCGTTCAAGACATCACGTTGAAATGCGACAAGCTATGGACGATGGGGCAGCAAGAGGCTATCAGCCGACTGAGTGTCTCAGAAAAGAGCTGGTTTTCTTCGTCGAGCAAAATGGTATTGGTGGGTGACTTCAGCGCGCGAGCCGCGCGCATTGCAGCAGCCTATGCTGAGTTTTATCTAGAGCGTGGTGAGGACGGCAAACCTGACTTGAAGGGACGCTTTTACTGGATGGGATTGGCAGCTTTCGCGAGCAAGCAAGTCATGTGTGGTCTCGATTACATTCCTTCGGAACCGTACCTGACAGGCATAGTGCCGTTGCCATTTCAGATCCCCTACAAAATAGGCAAAAATGGCCTCGGCATGGGCAACTTTTGGCTGTTTCAGGATATTTTTGTCTGGCATTGGTTCTATAAAAAATATCCGGAGCAATTTAATGACTGTGCCCCGAAGCGAAACGCGAAGAGCTGCGATGCGCAAGTTCAGATGAATATCGATGAGTTGCCTTGGGCGGATAAAGCACTACCTGTTCTGAAAAATCTGGGACTGACTCCTGACATCACTGCAGGCTTCAACCTCATAAAAAAATCCGAGACGACATCTGATCCGGTTGCGAAACGAAATATTCAACAGCAATCACTATTGGCAATTGCTGATCATGAACAAAGAAGAATTCTTCAACCGCTTATCTATAACGGCTTTTTGTTTCAGAAAGTTCTGCAGACACAAGCTGCCGCTGAGGGTGCGCCGTTTGTACCGTTGCGGGTTGCTTCTTTCAGTTCTGCCTGTGATGTAAACAATAAGGAGTTGCGGGTTCAGATGACTAAAGGGGACTTGTTTAACGAATCTGATCGAATGGAGTTTATTCTGGAAATTGCAAAGCAATACCATAAAATGATGGGGCAAAAGAAAGATTATATGGAGCAGCAAATAGAGACGATTTCTACCTGGAAAAGCCGAAAATGAAATTTTACGGGTTGTTGATTTTTTTATTGCTCGCTGCATGCGGTGACTCAGACAAAGTAGGGACTGTTTCCATGGCAAACAAAACCCAGTTAATCAATGTTGAGATTGGTGAGGAGATAAGCAATCTACTTTCTAGTTCTCCTGTGTCTTTTTCAAAAGAGTGCATTTCTGATGTGGATATGTGCTGGTATAAAGTTAAAAAGTCATTCGGTGATGAAGACCTTCCATCAGTCGAGGTGAATAAATCTCTGCGTCTAGACCAGGTTGCGAGTGTCAGTACTGCAGTAGATGGTGAGGTAGGCACTACTGTGGAGAACCTCGACTTATCAGTTCGGAGTCTCCCGGATGGAAGCAAGCATGATGAGTATCGAGCGTTTCTATACGATCTCATAAAAGATATAAAGAAGGCGGGCTGGGTACACTATTACGCACCTTCTGATCCTAGAATTTCCGGTAGTCAAATTGGCAAGATTAATTCAGCTGATGAAGTCATGGGTGATAGCGTATTAAGTCATCCGTGGCTGGATCCGAACTATAATCTGGATCATGAGCGATGGTTGAAAGTCGGTAAATTCTACAATTGGCATTTTTATAAGGATGGCAATCATCTTACGTTGCAAGCATGGCGGCGAGACTCTGATGCTGCTCCTGATGAGCGCGGAACGTATTTGGTAAGTTTGAGCTTCACCACCGAGCGTGAATACTGGAGTGCTGCTTTCACCGAGGCTGAAGATAAAAAGCGTTGGAAAGAGCTGCTGCCAGCCAAGATGAAAGAATATGCTGCTATTCGGAAGTCCCGAGAAGACAAGGCGGAAAAGGCGGGTATTAAAATTGACTCAAGCTATCAAGATCCAACCATCAAAGCATTGAAGTAAGTTGGAAGGAGACGGGTTGTATTCTTCCTGTCTCCTTTAAACTCCCCGCCCTCAAGGAACGCGCTCAGGACACGGAATGCCAGCCCCCTCTTTCTCTCTTCGCCCCGTGATGGTGCTTTGGCTGTACGCCGCGGCAATCGTGCATGTGCTCGCCGGTCTCACGCTGACCTGGGCCGGTCATTCCGGATTACTCGACGGCTATTTGCACACCCTCGAACTCGCGTTCTGGGGCGCCGATGCGGTCCCTGCCGCCGGTCACGAGCTGCAGGTCTGGTGGCTCGCACTGTTCGGCGCGACGCTGCAAAGTTATTCGCTGTACATGCTTGCGTTGGTGCACCTCGGCAACCGTCTTAAAACTCCCGCAATTTGGGGATGGTTGATGGCGGGCGTGCTGTTATGGGCGCCGCAGGACATGTGGCTTTCAGCTCAACAACAGGTCTGGTCGCATCTGTGGCTCGACGGTTTTGCGCTGCTGGTGCTGTTGCCGCCGCTGGTCTGGTTGCTGCTCCATGATCGTCGGAAGTCTCCGCCAGAAAGGGCCGTGAGCAAATCCAACCCGTTTGCCGGCGGCGCCTACAAGCGTGTGCTGATCACCGGGGGTACCGGGTTTATCGGTGAAGCCGTGGTCAATCAGTTACTCGACGCCGGCCACACGGTCAGCGTGTTAGCGCGTGATCCGTTGAAAGCGGCGAACCTGTTCGACGGTCGCGTCCGCTGTGTGCGGTCGTTGAGCGAACTCGACCGCGACGAACCATTCGACGTAGTGATCAACCTCGCCGGCGCACCGGTCGCCGGTCCACGCTGGAGCCCCGAGCGGCAGGCGCAATTGCTCGCCAGTCGGGTCAACACCACTGAAGCGTTGATGACCTGGCTGAAAAACGCCAGGCACAAACCCGCGCTGTGGATTCAGGCCTCGGCCATCGGTTTCTACGGCGTGCGCGATGCCAGCGAAAGCCTCGATGAACAGGCGAGCAAGGGTGACGGTTTCATGGCCGAGCTCTGTGCGCGTTGGGAGGCTTCGGCGCAACCCGCCACGCAGTTTGGCGTGCGCCAGGTGGTGCTGCGCCTCGGCGTGGTGTTCGGGCCGGGCGGTGCGCTGCTGCCGTTGCTGATTCCGTTTCGCCTAGGTTTCGGCGGGCGGATGGGCGATGGTCAGCAGATCATGAGTTGGGTGCATCGCGACGATGTGATTCAGGTGATCGCTCGATCCTTCCACGATGAAAATTTGCGCGGCACCTACAACATGGTCGCGCCTGAAACCGTCAGTCAGGCAGCGTTCGCCGAGAATGTTGGCAAGGTCCTCAAACGTCCGGTGTGGTTCCACATTCCGGCCGCGCCAGTGCGTGCGTTAGCCGGGGAAATGGCTCAGTTGTTCTTCGACGGTCAGCGTGTGGTGCCGCAGCGTTTGAGCGAGGCGGGCTACACGTTCCGCTATCCGACCCTCGACGCCGCGCTGCGCGATCTGGTCTGAGGATCGTCCATGAGCAAGCCTTTGATGTACCTGCTGGCCGGCAACGGCAGCGCCGCCGATTGGTGGGATGACGCGCTGCCGCATTTTCAGCGTTACGACGTGGTGCCGCTGGAGCTGCCGGGCTTCGGCGCCAACCCGCAGCCGCCCTGCGAGGATCTGGCGGATTACGCCCAGACCTTGTTGGCGATGACGCAAAAGGGCAGCGCGATCATGGCCGTCGGGGTCAACGCGTTGCTGGTGCTGCATGCGCTGCAACGTCGGCCCGGGCACTTTTCTCGCAGTGTGTTGCTGGCGCCGGTGGGCGCCTTTGTGTGGCAGCGCCGATTGCCGGCGCTGATGTCACCGCCGCCGATCCGCAAGTCCATTCATTGGCTGCTGTCGAACAGACCCACACTGTTCGCGCGCAAGTTTTCCAACCAGACCTGGACGCCCGCGCAGTACCAGCGCATGGGCGCCGGTTATGCGCGCTGCCGTGCGTTTGTGCCGCACTGGGATCTGATCCGTGCCGACACCGCGCTGCCATTGCTGGAGTGGATCACCGACCCGGTCGAGCTGGTCTGGGGCGATCAGGACAAGGTGCTCGGCATCGAACAAGCGGCCGCATGGTCGGCGATTCTTGCGCGCGCAGATCTGACCATCAGCCTGAAACCCGGTTGGGGCCATTACCCGTGGATCGACACGCCCGCGCAGTTTGCACAGTGGCTGGAGTCGGGCGAGCGCGGGTTTGTCGCGCACACCAAGGGCGGGCGTTTGCGTCTGGCGGAACTGGCCCGGCAACCGGTGCCTGCGGCGCTGACCCTCAACGATTGCAACGATCCGCGACTACTGACCTTCCTCGCCAACCAACCACAGGCGACCTGGGCGGTGCGCTCCTCCAGTTATGGCGAAGATCAGGCCGACTCGGCGAATGCCGGTTTGAGCACGACCTACCTGCGCGAGCCTACCGCCAATGTGCCGGCGCGCATCGCCGCGCTGACTGCCGAAGGTGTCGAGGAAGTCGTGGTGCAGCGCTTCATCACGCCGAAGGTGTCGGGCATCGCGTTTGTGCGTCATCTGTCGGTGGAACTCGAATGGGTTGAAGGTCATCTCGAGTCCCTTGCCGACGGTCAGATCAGCCCGGAACGGGCGACGCTTTCGCGGCTCGGCGATGCCTGGCGCAGCGGCACATTCACATCCACCCATGGGTTGACCGAAGACGTGCTGTGGCGCTTTCTCCAGGACGTCTTGCGGGTGTTTCACTATGTGCCGGGCGATGTCGAATGGGCCTGGGACGGAACACAGCTGTGGCTGCTGCAATACCGGCCGATCAGCGACTACGGCTGGCGCCGGCACCTGACGGCCGCCAACATCGCCGAGATCTTGCCGCCGCAACCCAGTGTGCTGGTGGAGTACGCCCAGCGCCGGGCCGCCGCGAGTATTCCGGCGATCATGGCCCGTTGGGATGCGCGGGTGTTGCAGGACAACGAGCCGTTCACGGCGGTATTTGGCGGCGCGTCCTACATCAACAACGACCTGTTTCTCGCACGCTTGGCCGACTGGGGCATCAGCGCCAGCAACTATGCAGGTGAAGTCGGCGGCGCGACTCCGCATCTGCCGTGGCGACCGCTGCGGATGTTGCGTTCGCTGCCATTGTTTCTGCGCATGCAGCGTATCGCTCGCGGGCATTTGCTGAGCCTTGAGCACGGCTTGCAGCGCTTCGACCGGGAGCTGACGGACCTCGTCGCCCAGGGTGCGGACGGGCAACAACTCGCCGACTGGTTTACCCGGTTCTATGTGTTCGTGGTACAGGGCAATCTGTGCATCGCCACGGCGCTGGCCAGCAGCGGCGGGGACTGGCTTGGCCGACCACCCACCGCTTACGACAACCTGGAAAACAGCCCCCATCGACTGCCATGGGAGACCGATCCGGCCACACCTCGACCCGTATCGAGCGCGTTGCCATTACAGGCCTTCCCGCAATGGTCAGGGCTGATTCGCCTCGCGCATTCGACCGGCCTGCCGGGCCTGCGTGGTTACTACCTGCAAGTGCGCGAGTGGTATCGCGACAACCTGATGCGCATCTTCTTCCGCCTGCATCACGCCATGCCGCTGGCGGATCGCGAACACTGGTTTGCGCCGCACCCGGACATCCGCACGCGCGACGGCAGCTTCTGGCAGGACGGCCGCGAAGGTGCCGAACAGGCCACCGGATTCATGATTTACCCGGGGCAGGTGCGGGGCATTCTTGGCGAAGACATCTTGCTGGAAGACACCCTCGATCCGGGGCGTCACGCGCACTATCAGGCCGCGCGGGCAGTGATTGCGCGGATGGGTGGGCGGTTGTCGCATGGTTCGACGTTGTTGCGGGAACTGCGCAAGCCTTCGGCGGTGATGCCGCAGGTGGATCTGGCGTGGATCGGGTGCGAAGTGTTGTATCGGGATGGTGAGCTGGAATTGATGAATTCGAAGGATGTGAAGTGAACGCCCGATACTTCCATGGGTTGATGTCTGGTTTGCTCGTGCTTGCTCAGGTGGGCCATGCCGCCGATGCCGTGATAGTCGGCAATTCAATGGGTCAGTCACAGGTCCTTCACGGCCCGGCGGCGGCAGTTGTAGACATGGAGTCATGTCGGTTCTCAATGCCGCTGCTGCAAGACCAATGGTTGACGTTCGATGATTTCTATCCGGTCTTCGTGGCAGCCAAACAGTTGCCCAAATCGTCCAGCGCGCCTCGCTTGTGGCAAGCGCCAACGTCGAGTGGCTCCGATTGGCACTTCGAGAAACCCTCCAACCTGAGCCAGCCGTGGTTTGGTTTGATGTGTGAAAGTACGGAATTCTTTTCCCGCCTCACCGCCTGGAAACCTCCGGAAGACGATGCGTTTGCGGTGCAAGTCCTGCGTGATGACAACGACCGAAGGTGCCCGGCGACCCTCACTGATCACGGTTGGGTGCCCAACGAGTTGGCGGGTCGCGGGAGCACCTACACCTTCGAGCAATGGGCTGGGGAGGCTTCTTCAGGGTTCATCTTCGGCTTCCACGACAAGTCACGACGGCACATTACCCGCGTCGCTTTTTGCCTGCTGCGGGGTAAAGACGTGCTGATCGGCTCGGCGGAATCAGGCTCGGCCAAACCGTTGGCGATCAGCACCGAAGGATTTGAACAAATCAAAACAGCGGTGCGCAGCATCGCCTTCGAATGAATACCCAGACGATGAATGTCAGAGATGGAGTTACAGCGTGAAAGGATTTTCGATTGTTCTCGGCAGCTTGCTGTCAGCTGCCACTTCCATCGCATTCGCCGCTGATCCCGACTTCAAGGATTACGCCGTCACCCCCGTTTTCAGCGGCCCCAACCATGAGCCGGTGCAGCAAGAGCAAAGCAACGCGGTCATGGACAGCACCCGGGCGAAGGCCCTACAAGGCAAGGTCAACTTCGCCGGCCATTACATCCTGTACAGGTTCGGCTGTGGCGGCGGCGCCATTTGTGGCGAAGTGCTGGACGCCCAGACCGGTGATGTCGTTGGTGGTCTTCCGAATGCCTACGACGGCAGCACTTTCGACACGACGTACCTGCCCGATAGTCGCTTGATCATCATTTCCGGCGTCACGCTCGATGGCGAAGAAGATGCCCAAGGAAATCCTCTGGAAAACCGTAACCGGGATCGGTACTACGAATTCGTGAACAACGAGTTCCGGCTGCTTGGCATGACCGACGTGGAATCACCGTCGATTGATGAGGAATGAGTGGATGAACCGTCTACTCGCGGGCAGCCTTAAGTGGGTGATGATTGTCATCAGCCTCTTCGCTTCCGCCAATGCCTTGGCTGAGAGCATTCAGATCGTCGGGGTTGGCGGGCACATGTTGACGCTGAAGGATAAGAAATGGAGCAGGCCTGCTGCGGAGTTGGCGATCGCCTCGTTTACCGCGAATGGCAAGACTTTCCCACTCTATGTTTCCGACGTTGGTACCGAAACGCATGACAGTTGGCTAAGCCCTGACAAAAAAACAGTGCTGCTTCTTCAGACTCTGTATGGCGTTGTCATTGGTCAAGAGGCTGAAGAAATTCCAACAGAGGAGACTGGTTGCGGTGTCGTTTCGATGGAGACCGGTTGCGTACTGAGTCAGCACGCAGCCACGTTTTGCTACGGCAAGTGGGAGGGCAATCGATGGACCTCCGGTGAAGGGGAAGTTCTTGACCTTGCCTTGACGACACCGTCTCCAAAGGATTTGTTGAATCGAGTCGCAAGTATTGAGGTGCCGCAATCTCGCGTGGAAGAACTCGAATTCAATCTTCGCACTATAAGTCCAGACGCCTATATGGCTTGTCACCCACCGGCGCGCAATGTTCAAGCTCTCAACGACCTAGCCTTCTACCTGGCCGAGGGCGGTAACGATGAACTTGCATTGAAGTTTTATCGAGGCGTTGAGGCCGTCGGCAAACGCACGGTACTGATGTTGAACATCGCCGACTCACTCTGGCGCCTTGATCGCAAAGACGAAGCGCAGCGCTATTACAGCGAGTACCGCGACGCGATGAGCGCGGACGGTAAGGCGCAGAAAATACCTCAACGTGCAGTTGAGCGATCCGTTATTCAGGGAATGAAACATTGAACATGTTTGTGCGCTGTATCGCGTTGTCCTTAGGCCTGCTGTCCGCTTCAGCCGTGCTCGCTGAGGACACTTGCAAAGTCATCACCGTGAGCTGGCAGTACGATGAGTGTGTGGAAGCCGACCGCAAGAGTGCCGACGCAAAACTCAATTCCAGCTACAAAAAACTGATGGCGCGATTTGAATCTCGATGGAAGCCTGAGCCTGAACAAGGAAAGGCTTACATGGCTATGGCAAAAGACTCGCAGCGCGCCTGGATCAAGTTGCGCGATACCACTTGCCCCCTCGATGCCACGGATGTCGAACCTGGTTCGCAGGCATATACCTTGGTGCTCAATAAGTGCATCGCCAGAATGAGTCTAGAGCGTGCAGCCTTCCTGGATGCGGTCGTTCCGGATGGTCCGAGTGAAGTGGTCGATGTCGCCAAGGTTTCCAGTTCTGCTTCGCAACGATACGGCGATGTGGTGGCTCGTTATGTCACTACGTTTGGTAGCCCCTGCCTCAATGTTCAGATCCTCGCGCCCGAGGGCAATTGGCGGGAGCTCTCCTCAAAACGGTTTTGCAGTTTTAACGGCAAATCGTTTTGGGATGGTTACGCCAGTGCCTTGTTTGAGGATCATGCATTCACTTCGGATGGTTTACAGCTGACGCTCAGCTTGTTCGAGCTTCGTGAGGAGGCAGAGAAGCGCCTCGCCTGTGTAATTCCGATTCAAAACGAGCAAATCAAAGAGCTGAAATGCGGCGCACCTGAGTCATCGTGAAACCATCAGCGTAAATATTTAGAAGATTGATCAGCAGGGAAGTGATCGGAATTGAACAGGCTCTTAAGTTGTTTTGGTGTGCTCGGGCTTATCGTCGGCTTGTCGACTCAGCCGGCATCGGCAAGTGACCCTCAAACCATCGGTGAACTGCATCCTCCGGTGGTTGCTTCGTTGGGTGATCAAAAGATCACGGTGTTCTTTTTGAAGAACAACCTCAAGGGTCAGGTCAGGGGCGTGCATGTGCCACGTGCCGAGATTTTCTACGCGCCCATGAATGCGGTGAAACCTACGCTGAATTATGTGTGGAAGGTTGAGGATGAACAAATTGCCTCGGTGTTCTTCTTCGAGCGCAAATTCCCTGAGCGAGCGGGGAAGTCCATGTTTGTCCTGACAAAACACAAAGTTCTGGACGAACATTTCGAAGGAGATTCCTATTCGGTGCTGGAACTTCCAATCTTCAAGGACGGCGATCACTTGGCTTTGCAGTTCTTTCGGGGTGACCTGCCAGATCCTGAGTTACAGAACTGCCTTGACGGTATCAATCGGGAAGATGGCGTAGAAGTCGAGTGTGCTTACAAGGATGCGGCGAGCATCAAGAAGTACTTGGCGGATCTGGATGGAAGGATGATTTCGGATTCGAAACTGGATCAGGGCAACCGTCAGAAGCCACTCAAAACTGATGGTGACAAGGCCAGTGTTGCTTGCCCCTCACTCAACTTTTCAACGTTTCTCTCAGCCTTCTCTGAACGCGCGGACGTGCAGAAAGCTTTCGTCCAGCAGCCGCTGAAAATGGTCACGACTGTGGCCGGTGATCCCGAGCCCGAGATGCAAAAAAGCAGCCTCAGCGGCGATCAGCTCAATTTCCCGATCATCCCGGATGTAGCGAAGCGAGAGGCCCAGGGCCTGACGTTGACCGTCAAGGAAGAGCAGGGTGACCACGCCGTCGCCATCCTGCAGAAACCGGATACCGATTATGTCTTCGAGTATCGGTTTGCCCGTGGGCCATGCTGGCAGCTTGAAGAAGTGATGGATTACTCGCTTTGAAACAGGTGGCAAGTTGAAAAGATTAGGTTTGATTGCGTTATTGATGTGTTCTTTCTCTGCGGTGGCGGCGCCGATGTTCCCGTCTCTCACGTCGTGCAGGGATGCTGACAGCGACTGTGCGCTGGCGCTGAAAGACAACTTTCTGGTGGACGCACATTCCGGGCAGCGCCTTTCCGAGACGGCGGAGCCGGCAGGGGCGATGAGTGACTTCTGGCTGTATCGAGATGGCGAGCGCTACATCCTTCAGGAAGAAAATTACTCCCAGGCGAAGTCGCGCCGTTGGCTGGTTTTCACCTATGACAGCGGCAAAGTGGTGCTCGACGGCGCTTATGTTTTCTCGATCGACATTGATATGAACACCGGGCCCTACTGGCATGGCTACGACTGCCGAGGTGATGCCAAGCCGTTCGCCGTGCCTACGAAAGACTCGTTCAGTGAAGTCGCTTTGGATGCGTTATGCGGGGAGGCCGAAGGCTGGGTCGTCTCGGGCGGGGATACCAAGGTGCCGGTGTCGGCCAAAGGGCTGGCCGTCAGTGTTCCCGTTTATCACGCCCGCAACCGCGATGGTTCAGCGACTTACCTGTTCACTGAAAGCGATGATCCGGATCTTTCGAAGCTAATTTGCCTGTCCAACTGTGCTGATATCGCGAAAGCGCCGGAGCGCGTTTCGCAGGAGACGGCGCCGTTGAAGGGCGGGCAGGATGGAACGTTGTGCTCGGATGACGAAGACATTTACTTCAGCTGCCCGCTGGAGGGCGGCAAGACGGTTTCTGTTTGTGCGCGGGGAAACAGCAAGCCCACGGCCGGTTCTGTTCAGTATCGCTACGGTGTGCCGGGGAATATCGAGATGGTCTACCCGAAAAATGCTACGCCACCCAAGGGCAAATTTTTTGTTGTAGATGCGTCGGAAGGCAGCGTGAACCTGAACATCATCAAGTTCAAAAGCGGTGCGTATACCTACCTCGTTAACCAGGCCTTCGTGAGTTATCTGAAGGTGCTCAAGGGGGACAAAGTTGTATTCCGACAGTCTTGTAATGCCGGTGGTCATGCTTACGTACACCGGTTGGCGGATTTCGGGTTAGAGACACGACCAAAAAGAGCAGAGGACTTTCGCTAATCTCTGCTGCCGAAGATCAGGAAAGGGGACTCAACGTCCCCTTTTTTCCGCCCGCGATTCAGCTACGGCTTGGTCTGATACTCCCGAAACTCAATGTGATCGAGCGTGCCTTCCACCATCAACCGCACGCCATCCGCCATTCTGCTCAGGCCCAGTGCCATTGAGCGGCGGGGGCCGTCGAGGTCGTCGGCCAGGTTGGCGGCGAAGGCGCTGATGGACAGGAGGTCTTCGGAGGCGTTGGCCATGAGCGCTTCGGCGTCGGCGTTGGGGCAGAGGGCGAACAGGCCGCCCAGGCGCTTGGGGCGTGGGGCTCTGGGTTTGAAGTGGTGGTCGAGGGCGCGTTCGGCGGCTTCGTGGAGCTTTTTCGAATCGGGGGATTCGTAGGGGGAGGTTTCCGGGTTTTCCGGAATTTCGGGGGGATTCGGTGTTGGTTTGATCATTAGGTCTTGCTCCATGTTTTAGGAGCCGACACCGTTTTCGCTCGCACTTCGAAAGTGGTGGCAGCTGTGCATAGGTGTGCAAGACCGGTGGAGCTATCCGGCAGGCTCGGAAGCCTCCCACACACAGCCGCCATAACGATCCGCGAGCATAGGAAAATGCCCGATGAATTGCCATAAGCGATTGTGTGCCCCATCGGACTTGCACGTCCGAGTCACCGATTTTGCGGTGACACACAGAGGCTATCGACGATGGCCCAGCCTGCCTAGTTCATGGACAGCACCGCAGTTTGAAGGAGATTTCCCAAGGATTTGCGGGGTAGAGGAACAAGAAACCACAGCCTTCGGCAGCTCCTACAGGAATGTGTTTCTTCAGGTGTAGGACGGGGGGATGGTGTGACGCGTAGCGTCACGGGAGGCATTCCCACGCGGAGCGTGGGAAAGATCAGGTTGTGGGGCGTAAATCGTGACTTGGTAGTCATCATGCGAGAAAAGACCTACATCGTCTTCTATCAATCCAGGATGGTGGCGAATCCATCCGAATCCCTTACACTCCCCCAGCCGTTCATTTTCCTTTTGAGGCTGTGCGCATGAAATTTCGTTTTCTTCTGTGGATGCTGGGTCTGTTGATGGGTAAGGCCAGTCGGACAAATCCTGCGTTCCAGCAGCAGTTGGGTGACAAGGATCTGGTGTTTCAGCTACAGACTCTGGACGGGAAAGTGGCGCGGCATTTCGTGGTGAAGGACCAGCGCATTACCAGCAAGTCCGGGGTGGTGGCGGAGCCGGCGTTTGCGATTGCCTTTAAAGACGCGGCGTTCGGGTTTGCCACGATGCAGGCGAAGAACAAGCAGCTGGCGTTCATGCAGGGGATTCAGGACAAGTCGATACAGCTGAAGGGAAATCCGGCGCTGGTGATGTGGTTTCAGGGGTTGATGAAGTATTTGAAGCCGCGGAAGGCCAAGCCGAAGTCATAGGGCTTTCAGGCAGCTTGTCGGGACAGGCCTGCCTCTTCAGCTTTCGGGCTCGGGAGGCTCGGCGTCCAGTGGCTGGCCCCGGTATGTCTTGTAGATCTGCTGGACTTTCGGGTTGTCCAGCTTCTCGTAAGCGATGTCTTCCTTGTCAAGGCCATCCAGGCCTCGGATGCCACTGATGGTCTCTGGCCATTCGTCACGACTGCATATATCGATTACGAACGGGTTGAGGTAGTTATCGAGATGCCTTTCGCGAGGTTCTCGGATCTCGTCGCTGAGTGCCCGCAAGTAGTCGTCTTTGTTTGTTCTTGACCAGTCGATGGCGAACCCGGCTCGATAACAGAGTTCCATGAAGACCAATAGAATCGCGCGTCCATTGCCGTCCAGGAAGGGGTGTGCGAAAGCCAGTTGGCCCATCACTCCACCGGGATGGTCTCTGAAGCGTTTTTTGTCTGATGCGAACTTGAGCGCATAGTCGACAGACATTTTGATGGAGTCCGGGCGCTCGAAGACGGTGCTGCGAGGGTCGTCGAGAGAGCCCTTGAAGACTGCCAGGTGGGGGACAAGCTCGTTCCGGTCTTTTCCTGCCCAGTGATAGAAGCCGGAGAACAGGATTTCGTGAACCTTGAGTACAGTCTGGTAATCGATTGGCTTTTTCTTGGCCAGATAGGCAAGCGCCTCTTCGATACTCAATTCGAACGAAAGATGCTCTGACTCTTTTACTTCAACGGGATCTTTCAGTTGCAGCGAGTTTTGAAGATATCCAGCCTTGTCGAAGTCGCCGAACGGATCAAAAGTCATGCGCTACGTTTCTGTGCGCGCCTTTCTTGAAGATAGCGCCCTTGGAGCGCCAGGATTTCAGATTTGCTCAGAACGCCTTTTCGCTTGAGATTGACGAGCAACTGTTCGATGCCATCCAGCTCGACGACATCGCCAGACAAGCGGGTAATCCCCACGGCCATACGGCTCATGCCGTCACGACTGGCTGTAACCTTGTTGTCTTTGGCAAGCTTGCGCACTTCGCTCGCAACGCTGACAGCATCTGTTTGGGTCATCGGAAATTCCTCTGAATGCCGTCAAATCATAGCAGGGCGCTTGTTTGCTGTCGTTGCTGGCAAAGTGGCCGAAATCTGTGGAGCCAGGGCCCTATCTGCAATCAAAACAGGCCCTGGTTGACGTTCCGAAGAATGCTTTAAGCCTGGCTGAACTGCGAAGCCAGTTCCCGCAGCAGCACTTCCGCCTCAAGCACTTTGCTGACCACATCATTGGCCTTGTCACGAGTCAGGCCAACGCGCTCCAGCAGCGCATCCGGGATGTCTTCATCCGGGCCGGAGCCGATTCCGCGACTGCGCAGCAGGCGCACGGCCAGGCAGACGAGGTTCGGGTATTCGGCGTAGGCGCCGTCGTAGTTCGGGTCGTGCTGGAAGCGCAGGGCGGTGGCCAGTTCGTCCGGCATGTCCCAGTAGCGCATCAGCCAGGAGCCGATCTGTTCGCGGCTGATGCCCAGCAGGTGTTGCTCGACATAGCTGTGGCACAGGTGTGGGTTGACCTCCAGGTGGCGGCAGATCAGCGAGAAGTGCGGCGGGAACACGTGGGCCAGCAGCAGGTAGCCGAAGTTGTGCAGCAGGCCGGCGAGGTAGGTCAGGCCGGATTCCGGACGCTGGGCACGCGGCATGGCGCGGGTCAGGCCTTCGATGACGGCGGCGGTGTAGATCGACTGCTGCCAGTACGGCGTGGTGTGTTGCGGGTGGTCTTTCGGCAGGCTCAGGGTCTTGCCGAGGGCCAGGCCCAGCGCCAGGTTGATTACCAGATCGAAGCCCAGTACGCGGACGATCGCGTCTTCCACCGAACGGATCTTGCCCGGCGACGCGTAGTACGGCGACGCCGCCCAGCTCACCACTTGCGCAGCCAGCGCCGGGTCGGTTTCGACCACGCCGGTGATGTCGTCGATGGTGGCATTGGGGTCGACGCGCAGCTTGATGATTTTTTGTGCGGTTTCGGCCAGCGGTGGAATCTCGATGGTCGCTTCCAGACGCTGCTGGATGCGTCTCGCGGTGAACGCCTGAACGGCCTGGGTGATTTCCTCGCGGTCATCGTCCGGGCGGTCGAGGTTCGGGCGGATGCTGCTCAGGGCTTCGCCGAAGTTGGCGGCGCTGGCCTTGGTCAGCATGGTCTTGAAGTCTTCGCTGGCGATTTCCAGCAGCAGGCCCGGCTCGCCGGAGTTGATCAGCAACTTCGGTTCACGCAGCAGGCTTTCTTCGTAGAGGCACGGCGAACTGGTCAGCGCCGGCAGGCCCGGCAACAGGCTCAGGCTGTGTTTGCCGAGCATCTTTTCCAGGCGCTCGGTGGACACGGCGGTCAGGCGACGGCCCGTCAGTTCGGCGAGGCGGTTGAGATCCAGCAGCTGGCTCTGTGGAAACAGCACCATCAGCGCACCGACCGCGTCGTCCAGCAACACCGCCTGCACTTTGCGCGAGGCGTTGAGGCCGTGGTGGTCGAGCACTTCTTCGTAGGCGACGCCCAGCTTGTTGAGCAGCAGCCGAATAACAGACGGAGCGTGCGGTGATTCGGGGGCGAGAGCAGCTTCGGTCATGGTCTGTATCCGTTTTTGAAACAATTGCTGGAGTATAACCAGCTTGGTTGGAACGAGCTGTCAGAAACTGCGACGGTGCTCACACTTGGCCGTATTGCTGCCCGTGTCGCAGCCAGCGGTCGAGCAACGGGCTGACGTGGGTAGGCCAGCGTTCGAGCAAGGCCTGGGCGGCATCGCGCACGGCAGGCAACAAATCGGCGTCGCGCATAAGGTCCGCGACCTTGAATTGCAGCAGGCCGGTCTGGCGGGTGCCGAGCATTTCGCCGGGGCCGCGCAGTTCGAGGTCTTTTTCGGCGATGACGAAACCGTCGTTGGTCTCGCGCATGATGCCCAGGCGCTGGCGACCGATCTGCGACAGCGGCGGATGGTAGAGCAGCACGCAATGGCTGACCGCGCTGCCCCGGCCGACACGACCGCGCAACTGGTGCAGTTGCGCAAGGCCGAGACGCTCAGGGTTCTCGATGATCATCAGGCTGGCGTTGGGTACGTCGACGCCGACTTCGATCACGGTGGTGGCGACCAGCAGTTGCAGGTTGCCGGCCTTGAATTCGGCCATGACGGCGGCTTTTTCGGCAGGTTTCATGCGGCCGTGGATCAGCCCGACCTTCAACTCGCCGAGGGCGGCGGTCAGGTCTTCGAAAGTGGTTTCGGCGGCCTGGCAGGTCAGCTCTTCGGACTCTTCGATCAGCGTGCACACCCAGTAGGCCTGACGGCCTTCGGCGCAGGCGCTGCGCACCCGTTCGATGACTTCGACGCGGCGGGTGTCGGTAACCAGCACGGTGTTGACCGGGGTTCGACCGGGCGGCAGTTCGTCGAGGATCGAGGTGTCGAGGTCGGCGTAGGCGCTCATCGCCAGCGTCCGCGGAATCGGCGTGGCAGTCATGATCAGTTGATGCGGGCACATGCGCCCGCCGACGCCTTTCTGCCGCAGCGCCAGACGCTGCTGCACGCCGAAGCGGTGCTGTTCGTCGATGATCACCAGCGCGAGGTTCTTGAACTGCACTTCATCCTGGAACAGCGCGTGGGTGCCGACCACCATCGGTGTGCCGCTGGCGATCTGCTCCAGCGCGGCGATGCGGTTCTTGCCCTTGAGCTTGCCGGCCAGCCACGCCACGTCGATGCCCAGCGGTTCGAGCCAGCGTTTGAAGGTGATGAAGTGCTGCTCGGCGAGGATCTCGGTCGGCGCCATCAACGCGACCTGATAACCCGCCTCCAGCGCTTGAAGCGCGGCGAGGGCGGCGACCACGGTTTTGCCCGCGCCGACGTCGCCCTGAATCAGCCGCAGCATCGGTTCGTGCTGGCTGAGGTCGTAGGCGATTTCGTTGCCGACTCGTTGCTGGGCGCCGGTCGGGTTGAAGCCGAGGTTGGCCAGGTATTTCGCCGGTAGTTTGGTGGCTTTCGGCATCGCCGGCGCGCGCAGGGAGCGCATGCTTTCGCGCAGGCGCTGCTGGGACAGTTGATGGGTCAGCAGTTCTTCGAAAGCCAGGCGATGCTGGGCCCAGTGATGACCGAGGGCGAGTTCATCGACGTCGGCATCGGCGGGCGGGTTGTGCAGGTAACGGATCGCGTCGGCCAGCGGCGCCAGTTGATAGTCGCGAGCCAGTTCGGTCGGCAGCCAGTCGGGCAGGGTGGATGGCTTGAGCAGGGTCAGGGTCTGCATGCACAACTGACGCAGGCGCGCCTGGGTCAGGCCTTCGGTCAGCGGGTAGACTGGGGTCAGGGTTTCATCCACCGGCGGCGGTTCGTCGCCGTTGATGGCGCGGTATTCCGGGTGGTAGATCTCCAGCCCCGAGGCGCCGGGCCGGGCTTCGCCGTAGCAGCGAATCCGCGTGCCGCGCTTGAGGCCTTCTTTCTGCGCGTTGCTGAAGTGGTAGAAGCGCAGGCTCAAGCCGCCGGTGCCGTCCTGCAAACGCACGACGAGGCTGCGACGCCGGCCCATGACCACGTCGGCGCCGCTGACGGTGCCTTCGACCACGGCGTCCTGCCCGGGACGCAATGCGCCGATCGGCACCACGCGGGTGCGATCCTGATAACGCAGCGGCAGGTGGAACAGCACGTCCTGAAGGTTTTCCAGGCCGACCTTGGCCAGTTTCTCGGCCATGGCTTCACCGACACCCTTGAGTGCGGTGACCGAGACCTGCGACAGCTCAGTCATGACGCTGACTTACCCGGCCGTAACCGGCGCGGCAGGCTTGGCGACCGAGCACAGGCGAATGGAGTCGGCGAGGATCTCGATGGCTTTCGGCCGTGGGAAGCTGGCGCGCCAGGCGATGGCCACGGTGCGGAACGGCACTGGTGCCGACAGCGGGCGCACTTCGATCACGCCGGGGGCGTAGTGGTGGCTGTCTACCGCCGACAGCGGCAGGATCGAGATGCCCAGACCGGACGCGACCATGTGACGAATGGTTTCCAGCGAGCTGGATTCGACCGTGGTGTGCTTGGCGCCGTCGTTGCCCTTGGTCAGGGTAGGGCAGGCTTCCAGCACCTGATCGCGGAAGCAGTGGCCTTCACCGAGCAGCAGCAGGCTCTTGTCGTTGAGCAGCGCGGCGTCGATGGATTCTTTCTGCGTCCACGGGTGCTGGGCCGGCATCAGGACGTAGAACGGCTCGTCGTAGAGTTGCAGGGTCAGCACGTCGGCTTCGTTGAACGGCAGGGCGATGATGATCGCGTCGAGCTCGCCGTTGCGCAGTTTGTCGCGCAGCACGTGGGTGAAGTTTTCTTCGATGTACAACGGCATCTGCGGGGCGACCCGGTGCAGTTGCGGAATCAGGTGCGGGAACAGGTACGGGCCGACGGTGTAGATTGCGCCGACTTTCAGTGGGGCGGTCAGCTGGTTCTTGCCGGCCTGGGCCAGCTCGCGGATGCCTTGGGCCTGCTCCAGCACTTTCTGCGCCTGGGCGACGATGCCTTCGCCGACCGGGGTCAGGCGCACGGCGCTTTTGCTGCGCTCGAAAATCAGCACACCGAGTTCGTCTTCAAGCTTTTTCACGCCCACCGACAGGGTCGGCTGGCTGACGTGGCAACGCTCGGCCGCGTGGCCGAAATGCTGCTCTTGGGCGAGGGTAACGATGTAGCGTAATTCTGTGAGAGTCATAGCAAGCGTCCATGAAGATGCGGGCCAAGCATACCGGCTGCAATCGATAGACGCACGTTATCAGACTGAGTGATGAATGCGACACCGGGCAATGCCGGTTTGCCGTGGATGGATAAGCAAAAGGCACCTTTCGGTGCCTTTTTGGCTGAATCAGGCCGAGCTGCGTGAGTGCGAATCAGCGGCGGCGTTCCAGCGAGTACACAAACGGCGCAACGATTTCGATCGCGCCATTGGTCAGCATGTCGGCCGGTGGCTTGGGCAGCGGTTGGGCGCGGCGGATCATTTCCAGGGTGGCCCGGTCCAGATCGGCGTTGCCGGAGCGCCCCACCAGTTCGAACGACAGCACGTTGCCTTCGCCATCGACCACGAAACGCAACCGGTTCAAGCCTTCCTTGCCCCGTGCCTGAGCACTGGCCGGGTACTTCTTGTACTTGGCCAGGTGCGCGAGCAGGGTGCCTTGCCAGCTGGCCTTGGCGGCCAATTGTGCAGGCGACGGGCCCGGTGCAGGCTGGGCGGATTTCTCCGTCGGGGCCTGAGTCGGCTGGGTATCGGCGGGCTTCTCTTCGGACGGTTTCTCCTTCGGCGGATCGGGCAGTTTCTTCTCGATCGGCTTCGGCGGTTTTGGTTTCGGCTTAGGCTTCGGTTTCTGCACCGCGATCTCGGCTTTTGGCGCTTCAGCCAGTTTCGGGATCGGCAGTTCTTCAACCGGAGCCGGTGGCTGCGGTGGCGTGACGACTTTCGGCGGTGCGGGCGGTGGCGGGGCCGGAACCGGTGCCAGCTCGACCATCATTGCCTGCGGCGGCAATTCGATGGGCGGGCGGGCGGTCCAGTTCAGCGCCAGCGCGATGGCCAGCGCGTGAACACCCAGCACCACGGCCAGGCTACCGCTGTAACGCGTCAGCTTATGGCGCGTCGTGATCATTTCTTGACTGCGCTCTCAAGTCCGACCAGGCCGACCTTCAGGTAACCGGCGGCGCGCAGGTTATCCATCACGCTCATCAGGTCGCCGTAATCCACGCCTTTGTCGGCCTGGAAGAAGATCGTCGTGTCTTTCTTGCCCTGGGTCTTGGCGTCGAGTGCGGCGCCGAGGGTTTCGGCTTTCACTTCGTCATCGCCCAGGAACAGGCGCTGGTCAGCCTTCACGCTGAGGAACACCGGTTTCTCCGGCCGCGGTGCCGGTTTGGCGGTCGAGGCAGGCAGGTCAACCTTGATGTCCACGGTGGCCAGCGGCGCGGCCACCATGAAGATGATCAACAGCACCAGCATCACGTCGATGAACGGCGTGACGTTGATTTCGTGGTTCTCGGCCAGATCGTCGTCTGCGCCTTCTTTCAAATGCAGGCCCATGGCCGATTACCCCACTTTCACCATGTGCGGATGCGAGCTGCTGCGCTCAGGCTGGTGGTCGAGGTCGCGGCTGACCAGCAGCAGCACCTGAGCCGACGCATCGGACACCTGAGCCTTGTAACCGGCGATGGAGCGGGCAAAGACGTTGTAGATGACCACGGCAGGAATCGCGGCCACCAGACCCAGTGCGGTAGCCAGCAGCGCTTCAGCGATACCCGGTGCTACGACGGCAAGGTTGGTGGTCTGGGTTTTGGCGATGCCGATGAAGCTGTTCATGATGCCCCACACGGTACCGAACAGGCCGACGAACGGTGCGGTGGAACCAATGGTGGCGAGGACGCCGGTGCCGCTGCTCATGTTGCGGCCACAGGCTGCGACCAGGCGCTCGAGGCGGAAGCTTACGCGCTCCTTGATGCCTTCTTTTTCGCGGGCGTTGGTCGACAGGCGCATTTCTTCCAGCGCGTCGTGTACCAGCAGGTTGGCGAGGGTGCCTTCCTTCGCGGCGGTGGCGCTGGCCTCTTTGAGCGTGGCGGCTTTTTTCAGGGCGGCAATCTCGCCGCGCAGACGACGCTTGGCGCCCATCAGCTCGAAGCCCTTGGCGATCCAGATGGTCCAGGTGATGATCGAGGCGATGGCCAGGCCGATCATCACGGCTTTAACGATCACGTCGGCGTTCTGGTACATGCCCCATGGCGACAGGTCGTGGGCCATGCCCAGGGTGTTGTCGGCTTCAAGGACTTCCGGCGCGTCGGCGGCGCTGGCGTCTACGGCCTGCACCGGGTCGGTCGCGGCAGGTGCGGCGGCCGGAGCGCTCTGCTCGGTGGCGGCTGGCGCGGCCGGGGTTTGTGCGTCAGCGAAGGCGGCTGGCGCCAGCATCAGGCTGACCAGCAGGGCAGCCACGGCGCTCCAGGCGCGAGGTCGGTTGGTTGGCGAAGCGGAGTTTTGAATGCGTGTCATGCTGGCCGGACCTGAGATAGAAAAACGGTAATGCTCTTCCAGGCCTCGTGAGGCCGAGAACAAAAGTGGCGTGCATTATTGCAAGTAATTCTTGTTAACAGAAGTAATAGAGTTGCTTTTTTTCCTTCATTGCTAGCCGCTCGTCCCTTGCCGAGGCTAGTCTGTCGCTTTCCGATGGGAGATTTTTGATGTCCGCGCCTTCTGTTTTGATCGCCGGTTGCGGTGATGTCGGCAGCCGTCTGGCCACGCAATTGCTGGCTGCCGGCTTCCAGGTCTATGGCCTGCGCCGTGATATTTCACGTTTGCCGGACGGCGTTATCGGTGTCGCCGGTGACTTGTTCAATGAGGATTGCCCGGCAACCTGGCCGGTGGGCGCTATCGATTACCTGGTGTATAGCGCGGCAGCCACCGATCACGATGAGGCCGGTTATCGTGCGGCGTATGTGCAGGGTTTGCAGCATGTGCTGGGTTGGCTGAACGATTACGGGCAGGAGCCTGAGCGGCTGCTGTTCGTTTCCAGCAGCAGTGTTTATGGGCAGCAGAGCGGCGAGTGGGTCGATGAAAAATCCGAAACCGTCGCTGCGGGTTATTCCGGTCGGTTGATGCTGGAGGCCGAGCAGGTTGCGCTCAACAGCGGCATTCCCGCGAGCATCGTGCGCCTGACCGGCATTTACGGCCCCGGCCGTGAATGGCTGCTGACCCAAGTGCGTCGTGGCTATCGCGTGGCGGTCGATCCGCCGCTGTATGGCAATCGCATCCATGCCGATGACGCGGCGGGGTTGATGGCGTTCTTGCTGGACGCGGATCGCAAGGGCGTGACGCTGGATGACATCTATATCGGCGTGGACGATGCGCCGGCGCCGCTGGCCGAGGTGGTGGCGTGGTTGCGGGAATATCTGGGTGTCACCGAATGGTCGGAAGACGAGAGCGTACGGCGCACCGGCAGCAAGCGTTGCAGCAATGCGCGGGCGAAGACGCTGGGCTGGGTGCCGAAGTATCCGAGTTATCGTGAGGGGTATGCCGCGATTCTAGAGGGGCGTTGCTGACTTTCGAGTGTCAAAAAGGCGGGAGCAAATGTTTGCTCCCGCCTTTTTTGTCTCAAGCGCCGATCACTGCTTCTCGAGCAACCACTTGCGCTCACCCGGGGTGAACTGCGGTTGTTCGTCCGCCAGTGCCGTGTTCACGGCCTGCAGGATTTCCAGTTCCTTGCCCTTGCGCACAAAGATCCAGTTGTTGCCCTGACCGTTCTGCTGCAACCACATGCTGTCGTTGCCGCTGCTCATCGACGCGCAGTCGCCGGCGAGACACAGGGCATAGCGGTCGGCACCCGGCAGGCCGGAGACTTGACCGTCCGCTTGGAATTGCACGGTGGCGCCTTCGCCTTGGCCGCTGGTGATCGTCCAGTTGCCGCCCAGATAAGCGGAATACAGCGCGCGTTCGAAGCTGGCGCCGATCGGTGCGCCCTCCGGCACCGGAATTTGCGCGCGGTCGAAGACCTGTTCCGGTTCGTTTTCGTTGGCGGCTTGTTGCAGTTGACCACCGTCACGTTTCAGCTCGCTGGCGGAGCTGCCATAGAAGTCGACTTTCCAGGCGCCGGACTGTTCGCCGAGCAAGCGACCTTCGACGTTTTCGAAACCGTTGGTGTAGCGGGCCTGACCGGCCTTGGTGTTGACGTCCCACTCCAGGTTCGGGCCGTAAGCCTGAAGCGCTTCGCGCAGGGGGCCGCCCTTGGCAGCGGCATCGATGGCGACCTGATTGATCCAGGTGCCGCTGATGTCACGGTCGGCAGGGTTGCTGGCGCAACCGCCGAGGAAAATGGCGAGCAGCGAGAGAGCAAGCGCTTTGCGCATGGTGGAATCCTTTCAAAACCTTTTCTTTACCGCAGAGCAGTCGGCGCGGCGTCTGAGGCCGCGCCGTGCGCATTACTCGATGACCAGAATGGCATCCATTTCAACCTGCGAACCCTTTGGCAGGGCTGCCACACCGATGGCGGCGCGCGCCGGGTACGGCTGGTCGAAGTACTTGCCCATGATCTCGTTGACCTTGGCGAAGTGGCTCAGGTCGGTGAGGAAGATGTTCAGCTTGACGATGTCCTTGAACGAACCACCGGCGGCTTCTGCCACGGCTTTCAGGTTCTCGAACACCTGGACGGTCTGGGCTTCGAAGCCTTCGACCAGTTCCATGGTTTTTGGATCGAGGGGAATCTGACCCGACACGTAAACGGTGTTACCGGCCTTGATCGCCTGGGAGTAAGTACCGATGGCGGCCGGGGCCTTGTCGCTGGTGATAACGGTTTTGGTCATGAATGACTCCTTGTAATGGGGTGGTTATGCACGCATGCGGGTGATGCGGATCACCCCGGTCAGGGCGCGCAGTTTCTTGATCACGCGGGCCAGGTGCACACGGTCGTGGACGCTGACCACCAGTTGGACAACGCTGATGCGGCCATCGCGTTCGTCCATGCTGATTTTCTCGATATTGCCGTCGGCTGCGTTGACGCTGCTGGCTAGCAGGGCGATCAGGCCGCGCTGGTGTTCCAGCTCGACGCGCAGTTCGACGTTGAATTCGCCGGTGACATCCTTGGCCCACGAGAGCTGGATGCATTTTTCCGGGTTGTGACGGATTTCGCTGATGTTGCGGCAGTTGTCCAGGTGCACGACCATGCCTTTGCCTGCCGACAGGTGACCGACAATCGGGTCGCCCGGGATCGGTGTGCAACATTTGGCGTAGCTGAGGACCAGACCTTCGGTGCCGCGAATCGCCAGCGGGCCTTCCGGGCTTGGCAGTTGCTCGCCTTCGCCGAGCAGGCGGCGCGCCACGACGTAGGCCATGCGATTGCCGAGGCCTATGTCTTCGAGCAGGTCTTCGATCAGTTCGAGGCGGTACTCGGTGAGCATCGCCTTCACGCGTTCGGCCGGAATCTGTTCCAGCGCGCTGTCGAAGCCGTTGAGCACCTTGTTCAGCAGGCGTTCGCCGAGGCTGATGGATTCGGAGCGGCGCTGCAGTTTCAGCGCATGGCGGATGTGTGTGCGCGCCTTGCCGGTGACCACGAAGTTGAGCCACGCCGGGTTCGGCCGTGCGCCGGGGGCGCTGACGATCTCGACCGTGGAGCCGCTTTGCAGCGGTTCGGACAGCGGCGCGAGACGACGGTTGATCCGACAGGCGATGCAGCTGTTGCCGACGTCGGTGTGCACCGCGTAGGCAAAGTCGACCGCCGTGGAGCCTTTGGGCAGCTCCATGATCCGGCCTTTGGGCGTGAACACGTAGACCTCGTCCGGGAACAGGTCGATCTTCACGCTCTCGATGAATTCCAGCGAGTTGCCGGCGCGTTGCTGCATTTCCAGCACGCCCTTGACCCACTGACGGGCGCGGGCGTGAGTGCCTTTCGGCTGCTCGTCGCCGCTGGACTTGTACAGCCAATGGGCGGCGATGCCGTTGTTGGCCATCTCTTCCATTTCGCGGGTGCGGATCTGGATTTCGATCGGTACGCCGTGCATGCCGAACAGCGTGGTATGCAGCGACTGATAGCCGTTGGCCTTGGGGATCGCGATGTAATCCTTGAAGCGTCCCGGCAACGGTTTGTACAAATTATGTACAGCACCCAGCACGCGGTAGCAGGTATCGACCTTGTCGACGATGATCCGGAACGCATAGACGTCCATGATCTCGTTGAAGGCCCGACGCTTGCCGCGCATTTTCTTGTAGATGCCGTAGAGGTGTTTCTGGCGACCGCTGACTTCACCCTGGATGCCGTCGATGGCGAGGCAGTGGCCGAGGGATTCTTCGATCTTGTTGACGATTTCCTTGCGGTTGCCCCGGGCGCGCTTGACGGCCTGGTAGATCCGCGCGGAACGCATCGGGTGCATCGCCTTGAAGCCGAGGTCTTCGAATTCGATGCGGATCGCGTGCATGCCCAGCCGGTTGGCGATAGGGGCGTAGATCTCGAGGGTTTCCTTGGCGATGCGCCGGCGTTTCTCGCCGGACAGCACTTCCAGCGTGCGCATGTTGTGCAGGCGGTCGGCGAGCTTGACCAGGATCACGCGAATGTCGCGTGCCATCGCCATCGCCATCTTCTGGAAGTTTTCAGCCTGGGCTTCGGCCTTGGTCTCGAAGTTCATCTGGGTCAGTTTGCTGACCCCGTCGACCAGTTCGGCCACGGTTTCACCGAACTGCGCTTGCAGCGCTTCCTTGGCGATACCGGTGTCTTCGATCACGTCATGCAGCATCGCAGCCATCAGGCTCTGATGGTCCATGTGCATGTCGGCAAGAATATTCGCCACGGCAAGAGGATGCGTGACGTACGCCTCGCCGCTGCGGCGGCGTTGGCCGTCGTGGGCTTGTTCGGCGTAGAAATACGCTCGGCGGACCAGGTTGACCTGGTCGTTGCCGAGGTAGGTCGATAAGCGATCGGCGAGGGCGTCTATGCTCGGCATGATAACTCCTGCCGTAGGCTGTGATCCCGCGCCGTGCTACGTCGACCAGGCATAGGCTTAGACGGCCTCGTTGGACTCGTCCTCGAACGCAGCGAAGACAGGGTCTTCGTGGACGATTTCCTGCTCGGCGATGAACTCGTAGCTCATCAGGCCTTCAGCGATTTCACGCAGCGCAACTACGGTCGGTTTGTCGTTTTCCCACTGAACCAGGGGCTCTTTGCCGCCGGTGGCCAGTTGACGGGCACGCTTGGTAGAGAGCATGACCAGCTCAAAGCGGTTTTCCACGTGTTCTAGGCAGTCTTCAACGGTTACGCGGGCCATGGTATTCCTCGGAGCGAATGCAATATGCGCGCTGCCCGGTTGGGCGAGCGGACTCAACAGTTTAAAAAATCACCAGCGATTAGGGAAGCGCTGATTTTTTGACCAGACTCTTCAACGCGCTGCAAGTGCCAATGTAAAGCCCTTGCAGCGGTTTTGGGAAGTGCTGTTTCAGCCCAGCAATTCAGCCAGCAATTTGCCGAAACGCACTTGCTGACGTTTCTGTTGCAACTGATTGGCGCGGAAAATCGCCTTCAGATCGTCCAGCGCATGGGCGAAATCGTCGTTGATGATCAGGTAGTCGTACTCGACGTAGTGGCTCATTTCGCTGACCGCTTCACGCATCCGGCCATCGATGATCTCGTCGCTGTCCTGGCCACGGTTGGTCAGGCGCTGGTGCAGGGCCTGCAGTGATGGCGGCAGGATGAAGATCGAACGGGCCTGCGGCATCAGCTTGCGCACTTGCTCGGCGCCTTGCCAGTCGATTTCCAGAATCAGGTCGTGGCCTTCGTCCAGGGTCTGCTGTAGGCGGCTTTGCGAGGTGCCGTAGAAGTTGCCGAAGACTTCGGCGCGTTCCAGAAAATCGCCGTGCTCGCCCATTTTCACGAACTCTTCGCGGGTCACGAAGTGATAGTTCACGCCGTCCACTTCACCCGGGCGCATGGCGCGGGTGGTGTGGGAAATCGAGACGCGAATGTCCGGATTGGTGTCGGTCAGGGCCTTGACCAGACTGCTCTTGCCCGCACCCGAAGGGGCGGAAATGATGTACAGGGTGCCGGTGCTGTGGGTCATGTCGGGGTAGCCTTACTCAATATTCTGCACTTGTTCGCGCATCTGCTCGATCAACACCTTGAGGTTGACCGCTGCCTGTGTGCTGCGCGGGTCGAAGGCCTTGGAGCCCAGTGTGTTGGCTTCGCGGTTGAGCTCTTGCATCAGGAAGTCCAGGCGCCGGCCGGCGGCCCCGCCGGATTTCAGCACCCGGCGAACTTCAATGATGTGGGTGCTCAGGCGATCCAGTTCTTCGGCCACGTCGCTCTTCTGCGCGAGGATGACCATTTCCTGTTCCAGGCGCTGCGGGTCCAGTTCGGCCTTCATGTCGGCAAAGCGGTCGAGGACTTTCTGACGCTGGGTGGCGAGCATCTGCGGAACCAGTTCGCGCAGGGTCACCACATCTTCCTCGATGGAGGTCAGGCGATCATTGATCAGGCGGGCGAGCTCCGCGCCTTCGCGCTCGCGGCCGGCCTTGAGGTCTTTCAGAGCCTGATTGAACAAGGCCAGCGCCTCGGCGTTCAGCGCCTGCGGGTCGGTGGCGTCGGCGACCAGTACGCCTGGCCAGGCCAACACTTCCAACGGGTTCAGCGCCGCCGGATTCTTGATCAGGCCGGCAACCGTTTCGGCCGCGGCGACCAGTTGCGCGGCGCGCTCGCGATCCACCTGCAACGGCTTGCCGGTGCTTTCCTCGGTGAAGCGCAGGGTGCATTCCAGTTTGCCGCGCGACAGGCCCTGGCGGAGGGCTTCGCGGACGGCGCCTTCGAGGTCGCGGAACGACTCAGGCAGGCGCAGGTGGGGTTCCAGGTAGCGGCTGTTGACCGAGCGCAGTTCCCAGCTCAGGGTGCCCTGAACGCCGGCTTTTTCGACGCGGGCGAAGGCGGTCATGCTGTGCACCATGGGGTGACCTCGCGATACAGATCGGCGCGAATGGAAGCTCCGCAGCTCGATATCAATGAATTTAAGCCGACTGGCAGCAAAGGCGCAGGATTGTAGCGCAGTGCGGCGGATGCGCCCAAACACACGGTGTGACAAAGGGCTGCAGGCCGTCGGCAAAGCGCGTTTCAGGGCCTTCGGTCGTCGGCCGGATTTTTTAACGAGTGCCCAGGCGCGGTGCACAGCTCTATAATGCTCCGCAGTTTTCCGTCCCCAGTACAGGTATCTCCTATGAAACGTCCAAGTGGTCGCGCTGCCGATCAGCTCCGCTCGATCCGCATTACCCGCAACTACACCAAACACGCCGAGGGATCGGTACTGGTCGAATTCGGTGATACCAAAGTCATCTGCACCGTCAGCGTCGAGAACGGCGTGCCGCGTTTCCTCAAAGGCCAGGGCCAGGGTTGGCTGACCGCCGAATACGGCATGTTGCCGCGCGCCACCGGCGAGCGTAACCAGCGTGAAGCGAGCCGCGGCAAGCAGGGCGGCCGTACCCTGGAAATCCAGCGCCTGATCGGTCGTTCCCTGCGCGCCGCGCTGGACATGTCCAAGCTGGGCGACGTCACCCTTTACGTCGACTGCGACGTGATCCAGGCTGACGGCGGTACCCGCACCGCGTCGATCACCGGCGCCATGGTTGCGCTGGTCGATGCACTGAAAGTGATCAAGAAGCGCGGCGGCCTGAAAGGCGGCGACCCGCTCAAGCAAATGATCGGCGCCGTTTCCGTGGGCATGTACCAGGGCGAGCCGGTGCTGGATCTGGACTATCTTGAAGATTCCGCTGCCGAGACCGACCTCAATGTGGTGATGACCAGCACCGGTGGTTTCATCGAAGTGCAGGGCACTGCCGAAGGCGCGCCGTTCCAGCCTGAAGAGTTGAACGCGATGCTGGAGCTGGCGAAGAAAGGCATGAACGAGATCTTCGAACTGCAAAAGGCTGCACTGGCCGACTGAGCAGGTTCGTAACCCGCAAGGAGGACACGATGAGTGATGAGCAAGAGTTGCTGCCCAAGCCGAGCCAGGAGGTTCGCCAATGGGCCATGTTTTGTCACTTGTCCGCCTTGCTGGGGATCTGGATTCCGTTCGGCACGCTGATCGGGCCGCTGGTCCTGTGGCAGATGAAACGCGAGACCGATCCGTTCATCGACGCCCAGGGCAAGGAAGCGTTGAATTTCCAGATCACCGTGGCGATCGCTTCGATGATCTGCTTCGTGCTGATGCTGTTGCTTATCGGGTTCGTGCTGTTTGGCCTGCTGGCCATCGCGGCGCTGGTGTTGACAATTATCGGTGGGGTTAAAGCCAACGAGGGTTTCCCTTACCGCTATCCGTTCACCTGGCGGTTGATCAAATAACGAACGATCGCCCACAAAAAAACCGACAGTGATGTCGGTTTTTTTGTGTCTGCGAAAGGCCGCTCAGATGGTCAGCGTCCAGTCGTAGTCGACGATCAGCGGTGCATGCTGCGAGAACCGTGGCTGACGTGGCAGGCGTGCGCTGCGCACGAAGCGCCGCAGTCCCGGAGTCAGGATCTGGTAGTCGAAGCGCCAGCCCAGATTCAACATCTCGGCCTGTTCGTTGTCCGGCCACCAGCTGTACTGGTCGCCTTCGCGGCTGACTTCGCGCAGGGCATCTACGTAGCCCATGTTGCCGACAATCTCGTCCATCCAGGCGCGCTCCGGCGCCAGGAAGCCCGGGGATTGCTGGCTGTCGCGCCAGTTCTTGATGTCGAGCTTCTGCTGCGCGACGTACAGCGAGCCACAATAAATGTACTCGCGACGTTTGCGCCGCTGTTTGTCCAGGTACTTGCCGAAGTCGTCCATGAGCTTGAACTTCTGGTTCAAGTCCTCATCGCCGTTCATCCCCGAAGGAAGCAGCAAGGTGGCAATACTGACTTTGTCGAAATCTGCTTGCAGGTAGCGCCCGTAGCGGTCGGCCGTCTCGAAACCGAGACCGCTGATGACAGCCTTCGGTTGCAACCGCGAATACAAAGCCACGCCGCCTTGGGCAGGGACTTCAGCATCGCAGGCATAAAGGAAGTAGCCGTCCAGTTGGAAGGCTGGGTCATCCAGTTCAAAGGCGGAGGCACGGGTGTCCTGCAGGCAGATGACGTCGGCATTCTGTGCTTGCAGCCAACTGAGCAAACCGCGCTCGACTGCAGCCTGAATACCATTGACGTTCACACTGATGATCCGCATAAATGGCCCCAAAAATCGCGTGCGTGTATGATACACGGCGTCAAGCTAATTAGCTAAATCCGTGGTATTTGGGGTTTTTTTCATGCAAGCGTATCAGCGCGATTTCATTCGTTTTGCCATCGATCGCGGCGTTTTGCGCTTCGGTGAGTTCACCCTGAAGTCCGGGCGTACCAGTCCTTACTTCTTCAATGCGGGCCTGTTCAACTCGGGTTCCGCGCTGGCGCAGCTGGGTCGTTTCTACGCCGCAGCCATCGCCGAGAGCGGCATTCCGTTCGACGTGCTGTTCGGCCCGGCCTATAAAGGCATCCCGCTGGCGGCAACCACTGCCGTGGCACTGGCCGAACACCACAACCGTGACTTGCCATGGTGCTTCAACCGCAAGGAAGCCAAGGCCCACGGCGAGGGTGGCAGCCTGGTCGGCGCACCGCTGACCGGCGACGTGCTGATCATCGACGACGTGATCACCGCCGGCACCGCGATCCGTGAAGTGATGCAGATCATCGCTTCCCAGGACGGCGCCAAGGCCGCCGGCGTGCTGATCGCCCTGAACCGTCAGGAGCGCGGCAACGGCGAGCTGTCGGCAATCCAGGAAGTCGAGCGTGATTTTGGCATCCCGGTCATCAGCATCGTGTCGCTGAACCAGGTACTGGAATTCCTGGCAGACGACCCGCAACTCAAGCAGCACCTGCCAGCCGTTGAAGCCTATCGCGCCCAGTTCGGCGTCTGATCGCTTCTTCAAGGGCAAAAAAAGACCCCGCTCAGCCAGGCTGAGCGGGGTCTTCTTGTTTGCGCTATCGCTTACGGACGCTTGCGATTGCTGATCAGCGTACCCACACCGGTGTCGGTGAAGATTTCCAGCAGGATCGCGTTCGGTACGCGGCCGTCGATGATAAGCGAGCTGCCCACACCGCCCTGAACCGCTTCCAGCGCGCAACGGATCTTCGGCAGCATGCCGCCGTAGATGGTGCCGTCGGCGATCAGGTCGTCGACCTGCTGGGTGCTCAGGCCGGTCAGCACGGTGCCCGACTTGTCCATCAGGCCGGCGATGTTGGTCAGCAGCATCAGCTTCTCGGCTTTCAGCGCTTCAGCAACCTTGCCGGCCACCAGGTCCGCGTTGATGTTGTACGACTCGCCGTTTTCACCCACGCCGATCGGTGCGATCACCGGGATGAAGTTGCCTTTGACCAGCAGGTTCAGCAGTTCGGTGTTGATGCCGACCACTTCGCCCACATGGCCGATGTCGATGATTTCCGGCTGGGTCATCTCCGGGGTCTGGCGGGTGACGGTGAGCTTCTTCGCGCGAATCAGCCCGGCGTCTTTACCGGTCAGGCCGATGGCGCTGCCGCCGTGACGGTTGATCAGGTTGACGATGCTTTTGTTGACCTGACCGCCGAGGACCATTTCCACCACGTCCATTGTCGCGGCATCGGTGACGCGCATGCCGTCGACGAAATGGCTTTCGATCGACAGGCGCTTGAGCAGATCACCGATCTGCGGGCCACCCCCGTGCACCACTACCGGGTTGATGCCCACGGCCTTCATCAGCACGATGTCGCGGGCGAAGCCGGTTTTCAGCTCCTCGCTTTCCATCGCGTTGCCGCCGTATTTGATCACCAGGGTCTTGCCGACGTATCGGCGGATATAAGGCAGCGCTTCGGACAGGACCTTGGCAGTGTTGGCGGCGGCATCGCGTTCGAGGGTCATTCAGGGCTCCGGGTGAATCAGCAATCAGAACGGTAGTTGGAGATCAGGTGCAACGCGTTTCAGTTGGGCATGGAACACAGCCTTGATGCGCTGCAGTTCAGCCTCGTCATCGGCCTCGAAACGCAGCACCAGCACCGGTGTGGTGTTGGATGCGCGCACCAGGCCCCAGCCTTTGGCGTAGTCGACCCGCACGCCGTCAATGGTGGTCAGGTCGGCGCCTGGGCCCCACTGCGCATCGTGCAGTGCATCAATGATGCTGAATTTGCTCTCTTCGGTCACATGGATATTGATTTCCGGCGTGGAAATATCGTTCGGGAAGGTCGCGAACAGCTCCTCGGCCGAAGATTTTTCCTTGCTGAGGATTTCCAGCAGCCGCGCGGCGCTGTAAATGCCGTCGTCGAAACCGAACCAGCGTTCCTTGAAGAAAATGTGCCCGCTCATTTCGCCGGCCAGCAGTGCGCCGGACTGTTTCATTTTCTTTTTGATCAACGAGTGACCGGTCTTCCACATTAGCGGCCGACCGCCATATTCCTTGATCAGCGGGATCAGGCGACGGGTGCATTTGACGTCGAAGATGATTTCCGCGTCCGGGTTGCGCGCCACCACGTCACGGGCGAACAGCATCAGCAGGCGATCCGGGAACACGATGGTGCCGGTGTTGGTCACCACGCCGACGCGGTCGCCGTCGCCGTCGAAGGCCAGGCCGATGTCGGCGTTGGTTTCCTTGACCTTGGCGATCAGGTCGACGAGGTTCTCAGGCTTGCCCGGGTCCGGGTGATGGTTCGGGAAGTTGCCGTCGACTTCGCAGAACAGCGGGATGACTTCGCAGTTCAGCGCTTCGATCAGTTGCGGGGCGATCACGCCGGCTGCGCCGTTGCCGCAGTCGACCACGACTTTCAGGCGGCGGGCCAGTTTGATGTCCTGGACGATTTCAGTGGTGTAGCGGTCGAGGATCTCGACCTGGGTCACGCTGCCCGTGCCGCTGCTCAGATTACCGGTCTTGATGCGTTCATGCAGGACCTGAATCTGTTCGTTGGCGAGGGTGTCGCCGGCGATAACGATCTTGAAGCCGTTGTAGTTCGACGGGTTGTGGCTGCCGGTGAGCATCACGCCGGATTTGCCGGCCAGCACGTTGGCGGCATAGTACAGCGCCGGCGTCGGCACCAGGCCGACGTCGCTGACATGGCAACCGCTTTCGGCGATGCCGCGGATCAGTTCGGCAACCAGTTCCGGACCGGACAGACGGCCGTCACGGCCGACGGACACGTTCGGTTCGCCCTGGGCCAGGCTCTGGGAGCCGATGGCGCGGCCGATCCAGTAGGCGGTTTCGCCATTGAGGAATTCCGGCACGGTGCCGCGAATGTCGTAGGCGCGGAAGATGCTGTCAGGAAGCTTCGGGGCGACTTGGGCGGGGGTGCTCATCTGCAAAAATGCTCCATCTCGAAAGTGGCTGGACACACCGACGATTATTCGACGGCAAGCTCAAACTGAAGGGTATGACGGCGGTTTTCACAGAGAGTTCGTGGTGTGAAAGGGCCATGACGCCTTGTCCGGCGTGGTGTTGGCCTGCCAATGCGTTGATTTTCAGCGCTAAACCTTGCAGATGACATTTTGAAGTTCGTGGCGGGGAATGCCTCCTCGCCACGACGGGTTTTCAGCCGATCACTTGGTGCCGGAATGGCCGAAACCACCCGTGCCGCGCTCGGTCTCGACGAACTCTTCAACCATTTCGAAGTGCGCCTGCACCACGGGTACCAGTACCAGTTGAGCCAGGCGCTCGCCGACCGGCATGGTGAATTCGGTCTGGCCACGGTTCCAGCAGGACACCATCAGCGGGCCCTGGTAGTCGGAGTCGATCAGGCCGACGAGGTTGCCCAACACGATGCCGTGCTTATGGCCCATGCCCGAACGCGGCAGGATCAGCGCGGCGAGGTTCGGATCGCCGATATAGACCGACAGACCGGTCGGAATCAGCACGGTTTCACCCGGCTTGATCACAATGTCCTCTTGCAGCATGGCGCGCAGGTCGAGGCCGGCGGAGCCCGGTGTGGCGTATTGCGGCAGCGGGAATTCGGTACCGATGCGTGGGTCGAGGATCTTGGCTTGCAAAGCGTGCATGTAAATTAAACCTGGTTCAGACGTTCGGCGATAAAAGTGACCAGTTGGCGAGCGATCTTGCTCTTGCTGGTCTGGGCGAAAACGGTGGCGTGAAGCTCACGGTCGATCACGCTGCAGGCGTTTTCTTCGCTGTTGAAACCGATGCTCGGATTGGCCACGTCGTTGGCGACGATCAAATCGAGATTCTTGTCTTTCAGCTTGCGTGCAGCGTAGTCGAGCAGGTGTTCGGTCTCGGCGGCGAAGCCCACACTGAACGGACGGTCGGGACGGGTCGCTATGGTGGCCAGGATGTCCGGGTTACGCACCATTTGCAGGACGAAGCCGTCGCCGCTCGTAGGGTCTTTCTTCAATTTTTGCGGGGCGACGACTTCCGGACGGTAGTCCGCAACTGCCGCCGAGGCGATAAAGATGTCGCAAGGGATCGCGGCTTCACACGCGGCGAGCATGTCGCGGGCGCTGACCACGTCGATGCGGGTGACGCGATCCGGCGTCGGCAAATGCACCGGGCCGCTGATCAGCGTGACGCGGGCGCCGGCTTCCACCGCCGCTTCCGCCAGGGCGAAACCCATTTTGCCGGAGCTGTGGTTGGTGATGTAGCGCACCGGGTCGATGTTTTCCTGGGTCGGGCCGGCGGTGATCACTACGTGTTTGCCGGTCAACGCCTGACGCTGGAAGCAGTCCGCCGCGAGCTGGGCCAGGTCGGTGGCTTCCATCATGCGGCCCATGCCGACGTCGCCGCAGGCCTGGCTGCCGGAGGCCGGGCCGAAAGTCTTCAGGCCGCGACTTTCAAGGAGTTGCAGGTTGGCCTGAGTCGCCGGGTCGCGCCACATGGCCTGGTTCATGGCCGGAGCGACCGCGACGATGGCATCGGTGGCCAGCACCAGCGTGGTCAGCAGGTCGTTGGCAATGCCTTGGGCCAGACGGGCCAACAAGTCGGCGGTCGCCGGCGCGATCAGCACCAGATCGGCCCATTTGGCCAGTTCGATGTGGCCCATTGCGGCTTCAGCAGCCGGGTCGAGCAAGTCCAGGTGAACCGGGTGGCCGGACAGGGCCTGCATGGTCAGCGGGGTGATGAATTCGCTGCCGCCGCGGGTCATGACCACGCGCACTTCGGCGCCCTGGTCGATCAGGCGGCGCACAAGGTCGGCGCTCTTGTAGGCAGCAATGCCGCCGCCGACGCCCAGAACGATGCGTTTCCGATACAGCCGCTGCATAGGTCTGCCTTTCATTTCGTTGGTGACATACGTGGCGAAACCCCCTCCCCAGAGTGAATTCGCCCGCAAAAAAGATGGGCTACGATATCACAGCGACCGCTACGGAACAGCGGCGCCCACAGACAAGGAATGTGTATGAGTATTCGCGATTGGCCGGCGGCGGAAAGGCCGCGGGAAAGGTTGTTGGAACAGGGCTCTGCGAGCCTTTCGGATGCGGAACTGCTGGCGATTTTTCTGCGAACCGGCGTGCCGGGGAAAAGTGCAGTTGATCTGGCGCGGCACTTGTTGAATCAGTTTGGCAGCTTGAGATTGTTGCTTGAGGCCGATCAGGAAGCATTCAGCAAGCAATTGGGTCTCGGCCCTGCAAAGTTCGCCCAGCTGCAAGCTGCTCAAGAAATGAGCAAGCGACATCTGGCCGAGCGTTCACGGCAAAAAACAGCGCTTGAAAACCCACAAGTGGTTCGTGATTACCTCAAAGTCATGCTGCGCCACGAGCCGCACGAGGTATTTGGTTGCTTGTTTCTGGATTCCAAGCATCAAGTGCTCACCTTCGAGGCTCTGTTTCGCGGCTCGATCGACAACACCGCCGTGCATCCCCGGGAAGTCGTGAAGCGTTCCCTGGCCAACAACGCGGCAGCGGTGATCCTGTGTCATAACCATCCGTCGGGAAACAGCGATCCGAGTCAGGCTGATCGATTATTGACCAAGCGTTTGCAGAAGGCTTTGGAGCTGATCGATGTGCGGGTGCTCGACCACTTCATCGTTGGCGATGGGGAACCGTTATCGATGGCGGAGTGTGGCTGGATGTAGCTTGCAGCGACTGTAGTCGCTGCAAGCCGGGGCGGATTACTTGAGGGTGACCTTGGAGTAGTCCTGCCGCCCGAACGGGCTCACCGAGTAACCCTGCACGTCTTTACGCGTCAGCGCATACGCAGTCGGATGCGCCAGCGGCAGCCACAAGGCCTGCTGCTGAATCTGCGCCTGTGCCTGTTCGTACAGTTTGGTACGTACGCCTTGTTCGCTGGTGGTCTTGCCGGCGCTGATCAGCTTGTCCAGGTCGGCATTGCAATAGCGGGCGAAGTTGGTGCCGGATTTGACCGCCGCGCAGGAAAACTGCGGGGTGAGGAAGTTGTCCGGGTCGCCGTTGTCGCCGGCCCAGCCCATGAACAGCAGGTCATGTTCGCCAGCCTTGGCGCGACGGATCAGTTCGCCCCATTCGATCACGCGGATTTCCGCCTGAATGCCGATTTCTGCCAGATCCGATTGCAGCAGTTGTGCGCCGAGGCTCGGATTCGGATTGAGCAGGCTGCCTGACGGGCGCGTCCAGATGGTGGTCTGGAAACCGTCCTTCAATCCAGCCTTGGCGAGCAGTGCCTTGGCCTTGTCCACGTCGTGGGCGTAACCCGGCAGGTTTTTCGCGTAGCTCCAGGTATTCGGCGGATACGGACCGTTGGCGGCTTCGGCGGTGTCTTCGAATACAGCCTTGAGGTAGTTGGCCTTGTCGAAGGCGAGGTTGATCGCCTGGCGCACTTCCGGTTTGTCCAGCGGCGGATGCTGGCTGTTGATGCCGACGAAGGCGGTCATGAACGCGTCAGTCTTTTCGACTTTCAGCGTCGGCTCCTGCTTCGCGGCCTGTACGTCCAGCGGTTTTGGCGACAAGGCAATCTGGCACTCGTTGCGCCGCAGCTTTTGCAGGCGCACGTTGGCGTCCGGAGTGATGGCGAAAATCAGCGGGTCCACCGCAGGCTTGCCACGGAAGTAGTCCGGGTTGGCCTTGTAGCGGATCGAGGCGTCTTTCTGGAAGCGGGTGAACACGAACGGGCCAGTGCCGACCGGTTGGCTGTTGAGCTTATCGGTCGCGCCAGCCTTCAGCAGCTTGTCGGCGTATTCAGCAGAATAAATGGAGGCGAATCCCATGCTCAGGGTGGCCAGGAACGTCGAGTCCGGGTGGTCGAGAGTGAAACGTACGGTCAGCGGATCCAGTGCGTCGATCTTCTTGATCAGGCTCGGCAACTGCATCGACTGGGCGTGCGGGAAGCCGCTCTGAGCGACCTTGTGCCACGGGTTGGCCGGGTCGAGCATGCGGTCGAAGCTGAATTTGACGTCTTCGGCGGTCAGTTCGCGGGTCGGCTTGAAGTAGTCGGTGGTGTGGAACTTCACCTGCGGGTGCAGCTTGAACACGTAGGTCAGGCCATCGGTGCTGACTTCCCAGCTGTCGGCCAGGCTCGGGACGACCTTGCCGCTGGCGGTGTCGAAATCCACCAGGCGATTCATCAGCACGTCGGCGGAGGCATTGGTGGTGGTCAGCGAGTTGTACTGCACCACGTCGAAGCCTTCGGGACTGGCTTCGGTGCAGACGCTCAGGGCGGCGGCCTGGGCCAGTGGACTCAGTAACAGCGGGGCGAAGAGCAGGGGGAGGGCAGCGAGGCGCATGGTCGGCTTCCTTTACAGATCGAAGGCCCATCTGCAAGTGCAGTCTGGAAAAGGCCTACCCTAGTGGTCGCGATTGCAAATGACTATCCCCTTTTTGCATTTTCGGGGCTGCGCGGCGGAGGATTTGTCGCAAGTGACGGCAGGAAAAGTCGCGATAGCGGGTATGATCGGTTTTCTTCGACGAATGGTAAAAATTGCCGGCAGCCTTTGTCCAAGGCGCTTGCGGCCGGGAAAAGCGGCTTTTTAGCCATTCTTTGCGCACGGAAAGTTGTTGCTCCGTGGTCTTTCTGGTATAAAGCAGCGCTCTTTTCTAGGGGCCCGGTTCCTTCGCTTGTAGGTGTAGCCGGTAAGACCTCTAAAGAATCGCGGCGCCTGGCGCCACAATGACTAGAGATTAAGCGGCCAACCCATGCCGGGTTGGGCATGTGGTTTTAGAGGGCTGAGGCATGTCTAGAGTATGTCAAGTTACCGGTAAGGGTCCGGTGACTGGGAACAACATTTCCCACGCAAACAACAAAACCCGTCGTCGTTTCCTGCCGAACCTGCAGCATCACCGCTTCTGGGTTGAAGAAGAGAAACGTTTCGTACGCCTGCGCGTTTCCGCCAAAGGCATGCGTATCATCGACAAGCGTGGCATCAGCGTTGTGCTGGCCGAGCTGCGTCGCGACGGCAAGGTTTAAGGGAGCTAATCATGCGTGAATTGATTCGTTTGATCTCGAGCGCCGGTACTGGTCACTTCTACACTACCGACAAGAACAAGCGTACTACCCCGGACAAAATCGAGATCAAGAAATATGATCCGGTTGTTCGCAAGCACGTGATCTACAAGGAAGGCAAAATCAAGTAATTGATTTTTCCCGACTTACGAAAAAGGCCCGTATCTCACGATACGGGCCTTTTTTGTTGCCTGGCGAAAGGCCTCAGGCCTTCTGTTCGAAGATCACATAGACCTTGCGGCAGGCTTCCAGCACTTCCCAGGTGCCACGGAAACCGGCCGGAATCACGAAGCGATCACCGACGCGCAGGGTCTTGGCATTGCCTTCGCCGTCACGCAGCACCGAAACGCCTTGCAGGATCTCGCAGTATTCGTGCTCGGTGTAGTTCACCGTCCACTGCCCGACCGCACCTTCCCACACGCCGACGCCCATCTGCCCGCAAGGGCTGTCGTACTGATTGAACACCGCTTGTTCGGGATCGCCCTTGAGCACTTTGGCCGGGTCCGGGCGATAGCGTTCGGCTTCGGTTGTGGTCAGGCTGATGTCGACGACGTTCTGGATGTTCATTGTTGTTTTCTCCCGTAATGACGGCGCGATGGCGTGAAAGGGCCAAAGTCTATGTTGATTAAATTGAACGCCGCAAGGCCGTATGGCGAGCTTATGTCAAATATATTGAAACAACCCCGGCCGCTGGTTTAGGGTGGCGGATGCCTTGGGCCGAAAGCAGGCTGGCCGGGCAGTATTCCTGAGGACGACCGCGACGATCGCGGCGCTCGTATTGAACAAGAGGAGGACACTCGAATGACCACCCTGACTCGTGCCGACTGGGAACAACGCGCCCGCGACCTGAAGATCGAAGGCCGCGCCTACCTCAATGGCGAGTACACCGATGCCGTCTCCGGCGAGACCTTCGAGTGCATCAGCCCGGTCGATGGCCGTCTGCTGGGCAAGATTGCCAGCTGTGACGCCGACGACGCCCAGCGCGCCGTGGAAAACGCCCGCGCCACCTTCAATTCAGGCGTCTGGTCACGCCTGGCACCGACCAAACGCAAAGCCACCATGATCCGTTTCGCCGGCCTGCTCAAGCAGCACGCCGAGGAACTGGCCCTGCTCGAAACCCTCGACATGGGCAAGCCGATCAGCGATTCGCTGTACATCGACGTGCCGGGCGCTGCGCAAGCCCTGAGCTGGAGCGGTGAGGCGATCGACAAGATCTACGATGAAGTCGCCGCCACCCCGCACGACCAACTGGGTCTGGTAACCCGCGAACCAGTGGGCGTGGTTGGCGCCATCGTGCCGTGGAACTTCCCGCTGATGATGGCCTGCTGGAAACTCGGCCCGGCCCTGTCGACCGGTAACTCGGTGATCCTCAAACCGTCGGAAAAATCCCCGCTGACCGCCATCCGCATCGCCGAACTGGCGGTCGAGGCCGGCATCCCGAAAGGCGTGCTGAACGTGCTGCCGGGCTACGGCCACACCGTCGGCAAGGCGCTCGCGCTGCATAACGACGTCGATACCCTGGTGTTCACCGGCTCCACGAAGATCGCCAAGCAGCTGATGATCTACTCCGGCGAATCGAACATGAAGCGCGTCTGGCTGGAAGCCGGCGGCAAGAGCCCGAACATCGTGTTTGCCGATGCACCGGACCTGCAGGCCGCCGCCGAATCCGCCGCCAGCGCCATCGCCTTCAACCAGGGCGAAGTCTGCACCGCAGGTTCGCGTCTGCTGGTCGAGCGTTCGATCAAGGACAAATTCCTGCCGATGGTGATCGAGGCGCTGAAAACCTGGAAACCCGGCAACCCGCTGGATCCGGCCACCAACGTTGGCGCGCTGGTCGACACCCAGCAGATGAACACCGTGCTGTCCTACATCGAGTCGGGCCACTCCGATGGCGCCAAATTGGTGGCCGGCGGCAAGCGCATTCTTCAGGAAACCGGTGGCACCTACGTCGAGCCGACGATTTTCGACGGCGTGAGCAATGCGATGAAGATTGCCCAGGAAGAAATCTTCGGCCCGGTGCTGTCGGTCATTGCGTTCGATACCGCCGAGGAAGCGATCAACATCGCCAACGACACGCCTTACGGCCTGGCGGCAGCGGTGTGGACTCAGGACATTTCCAAGGCGCACCTGACAGCCAAGGCCCTGCGGGCCGGCAGCGTGTGGGTCAACCAGTACGATGGCGGCGACATGACCGCACCGTTCGGCGGCTTCAAGCAGTCGGGCAACGGCCGTGACAAGTCGCTGCACGCGTTCGACAAATACACCGAGCTGAAGGCGACCTGGATCAAGCTGTAAATCGCTGAGGGAGCCTGCCGATGCGGGCTCCCGAACGATACAAAGATCCCTGTGGGAGCGAGCGTGCTCGCGAAAGCGGTGTATCAGTCAGCACATTTGCTGAATGTGAAACCGTTATCGCGAGCAAGCTCGCTCCCACAGTCTTTTGTGGTGCACATAAAAATTATCCACAGGAGCGTGGAACATGCGTTGGGCGACGTATTTCGCCGTGTTGGCGTCTGTCTTGAGTGTTGGCCTGGCCCTTGGGGTCAGCATGCCGCTGGTGTCGTTGCGCCTGGAGAGCTGGGGCTACGGCTCGTTCGCCATTGGCGTGATGGCGGCGATGCCGGCCATTGGCGTGTTGCTGGGGGCGAAGGTTTCCAGTCATCTGGCCGCGCGCTTCGGCACCGCGAACCTGATGCGCCTGTGCCTGTGGGCCGGGGCGTTGTCCATCGGGTTGCTGGCGCTGCTGCCGAGCTACCCGATCTGGCTGGTATTGCGGCTGATGATCGGCGTGGTTCTGACCATCGTGTTCATCCTCGGCGAGAGCTGGATCAATCAACTGGTGGTCGAGCACTGGCGCGGGCGATTGGTCGCGCTGTATGGCAGCAGTTATGCGCTGAGCCAACTGTCTGGTCCGTTGCTGTTGGGCGCACTCGGCACCGATCACGATTACGGTTTCTGGGTGGGTGTCGCTCTGCTGATCGCTTCGCCGTTTCTGCTGCTGGGCCGCAGCGGCGCGCCAAGCAGCGAGGCCAGCAGCGTGACCTTCGGCGATCTGTGGGGCTTCGCTCGCGAGCTGCCGGCCATCGCCTGGGCGGTGTCGCTGTTCGCCGCATTCGAAGCAATGATCCTGACGCTGTTGCCGGTGTATTGCCTGCAACAGGGCTTCACCGCTGAAATCGCGCTGGCGATGGTCAGCACCGTGGTGGTGGGCGATGCGCTGCTGCAATTGCCCATCGGTGCGCTGGCCGATTATCTGTCACGGCGAACCCTGTTTACCGGTTGCGCCGTGGTATTGATGTTGTCGAGTCTGGCGATTCCGATGCTGCTCGACACCTTGCTGATCTGGCCGTTGTGGGTGCTGTTCGGCGCCAGTGCGGGTGGCCTGTTCACCCTGTCGCTGATTTTGATTGGCGAGCGCTACCGCGACGATGCGCTGGTGCGCGCCAACGCGCACGTCGCGCAGCTGTGGGGCGTCGGTTGTCTGATCGGGCCGTTGATGGCGGGGGCTGGCAGTCAGTGGATCAGCGGGCATGCATTGCCGTGGCTGATGGCGGCCGGGGCGTTCGGGCTGGTGATACTGCTGTCGCGGCAAGGGGCGTTCGGCAAGGTGCCGGAGCCCGCTTGATAAGCCGGCTGGAGCGGGTTGCTACAGCATCCGCTCCAGTCCCACCGTAGTGCTGAACCACGCATTGAAGCGCCGCCACCAGTTGCCGGGCTCCTTGGTCAGCGTGTGCATCTGGCCGTTGTCCTCGGTGACCCACACCACTTTTCCGTCCTGCAATTTCGCTTCGTAGCTCAAGGCAGGAGCCATGCCTTGCAAGGCCAGTTCGCGCACGTGGGCTGCCAGTTCGGGACTGTCCACCAGCACCCCGACTTCGGTGTTCCACAGCACCGAGCGCGGGTCGAAATTGAATGAGCCGATGAACGATTTCTTCCCGTCGAAGATCATCGCCTTGCTGTGCAGGCTCGAATCCGAGCCGCGATAGGACTTGCTGTAAAACAGGTGCGGGCCGCTGCCGTCGTTATCCCCAGGCTGACGCCGGAGTTCGTAGAGCTTCACGCCATGTTCCAGCAGCGCCTTGCGATACGGCGCATAACCACCGTGCACCGCTGGCACGTCGGTGGCTTCCAGCGAGTTGGTCAGCAGGCTCACCGCCACCCCGGCATCGGCGCGGCCGGTCAAGTAGACCAGCCCCGGCTGCCCCGGCACGAAGTAGGCAGAAATCATCACCAGGTCCTTGCTGACGCCGATCAGCTCCGGCGCCAGTTGGGTCGTCAGCAGCAATTGCGGATCGGGTTCGCCCTTGGCCAGCACTTTGCTCGGTGCATCCCACAGCGCCTGGTTCCAGGCCCAGATCAGCTCTTTGCGCCAGATGTCCATGCGCGGATCGGTGCGGTAGGTCATCAGTTGCTGATACAGCGCGTGATTCTGTTTGCGGGTCTCTTCCAGGGATTCTTCCAGGCGCGTGCGGGTGTTCTGCAGGTCTTTGGCCGAGGGTTTGCTGGAGAGGAACTCGTCGATCGGCTTGCTCAGGGCGCTGTTCCAGTACTGATCGAAACTGTGCCCGAGCTGCTCGGCGACCGGCCCGACACTGAGCATGTCGATATCGGTGAAGTTCAGGTTGGGCTCGGCATCGAAGTACTCATCGCCCAGATTGCGTCCGCCGACGATGGCCGCGCTGTTGTCCGCCAGCCACAACTTGTTGTGCATCCGCCGGTGTTGCAGCGACAGATTGAACAGCCGCCCGGCCGCCCGGGTCACGCCGGTACTGCGCCCCAGGTGCAGCGGATTGAACAGACGGATCTGGATCTGCGGATGCGCCGCCAGCGTGGCGATGATCAGATCGAGGCCGTCACTGGTGGTGTCGTCCAGCAGGATCCGCACCCGCACGCCACGATCGGCCGCCTTCAGCACTTCTTCCACCAGCATTCGCGTACTGATGCCGTCATGGACGATGTAGTACTGCAAGTCGAGGCTGCGTTGCGCGTTGCGGATCAGTTCGGCGCGGGCGGTGAAAGCTTCGGTGCTGTTGGACAGCAGGCGAAAGCCGGACTGGCCCTTGTAGGGCGCCGCCTGGGCCAGGATCGAACGGCCGAAAGCGGAGTCGGAGGCCGGCAAGGCCTGGCTTGGTTCGCGCGGTACGTCGAGGGACGCACAACCGCCCAGGAACGAGGCGAGCAGCAGCAGAGCGAGTAGGGGCTGTCTGAAACTCACGTGGGATCGTTCCGGTTGGCGGCAGAGTTGGGCATATGGACGCTTTTTGCTCGGTAAAAGTCAGTCGGCCTCGGCCAGCAGTCTGATCGCTGCCGCACCGACCTTGCGCACCGCTTCTTCGATCAGCGGTGTCGGTTTGGCAGCGTAGTTCATGCGCAGGCAATTGCGGTACTTGCCCGAGGCGGAAAAGATGCTGCCGACGGCAATCTGTACGCCCTGATCGTGCAGCGCACGATTCAGTTTCAGCGTATCGAAACCGTCCGGCAATTCGACCCAGAGCATGAAGCTGCCCTGCGGGCGGCTGGCGCGGGTGCCGGCCGGGAAGTAGCGGGTCACCCAGTCGATCATTACGTCGCGGTTGCGCTGGTATTGCGTGCGCATCCGCCGCAAATGCGGTTCGAAGTGTCCGGACTTGAGAAATTCGGCGATGGCAATCTGCGGCTGGGGCGCGGTGGAACCGGTGCTGATGTATTTCATGTGCAGCACCCGCTCAAGATAACGACCCGGCGCGACCCAGCCGATGCGCAGCCCCGGCGCGAGGGTCTTGGAGAACGAACTGCACAGCAACACACGACCGTCTTCGTCGAAGGATTTGATCGTGCGCGGACGCGGGTAGGTGTAGGCCAGTTCGCCATACACGTCGTCCTCGATGATCGCCACGTCGAAGCGCTGGGCCAGGTTGAGCAGGGCGCGTTTGCGCGACTCCGGCATGATGTAGCCGAGCGGGTTGTTGCAGTTGGGCGTGAGCTGGATGACCTTGATCGGCCATTGTTCCAGTGCCAGTTCCAGCGCTTCGAGGCTGATGCCGGTGAGCGGGTCGGTGGGGATTTCCAGGGCTTTCATGCCCAGCCCTTTGAGGGTCTGCATGGCGCCGTGGAAGCTCGGCGAATCCACCGCGACGATGTCACCGGGCTCGCAGATTGCGTGGATGCTGGTAGACAGCGCTTCATGGCAACCGGTGGTGACCACCAGATCGCTGGCGCTCAACTGGCAGCCGGAATCGAGCATCAGTCGGGCAATCTGTTCGCGCAGTTCGAGGGTGCCGTGGATGTTGTCGTAATACAGACCGGGCATGTCCTGACGGCGGCTGATACGGGCCAGCCCACGCAGCAGCGGTTTCATCGTCGGCGACGAGATGTCCGGCATGCCGCGACCCAGCTGCACCACGTCCTTGCGCGGCAGGGCGCGAATCAGTTCCAGCACCTGATCCCACTGGGAAATCTCCACCGGCCGCTGCGCGGGACGCCCGACTGCCGGCAGTTCAGGCAGCTCTCGACCCACTGGCACGAAGTACCCTGACTTGGGTTTCGGCGTGGCCAGGCCGCTGTCTTCCAGCATCCGATAGGCCTGCTGCACCGTGCTCAGGCTGACCCCGTGTTCGACGCTCAAGGCGCGCACCGACGGCAGTCGGTCGCCGGGGCGGTAGAAGCCTTGTTCGATGCGGGTGCCGAGCAGTTCGGCGAGATTCACATAGAGCGTCATGGCACTGCCTCGATGCAGATGATTCGTTAAACCAGTACAGATGTGGCGTAAATCGACAATTCAGTCGCAGAGACAGCAAATCTGTATGGAAATAATACAGATGTGTTGAATCTGTAATGCTTTTGCTCGCCCGCGCATCATGGAATCTCTGGCTACCCAAGTAAACAGGAGCAACGAAAATGAACGGCTTGAGCGATGTGCGGCTGACGTTACACAGTCAGGAACTGGAGGCAGGGCAACAGGACAACGCGCGCAACGAGAGCATGCGCAACGCACCGTCCGGCCTGAGTCGCTGGGACCTGTTCTGGCATCGTCTGCACACGCGCAAGGTGTTGCTGCGTCTGACACCGGAACAGCTCAAGGACATCGGGTTGACCCGGGAGCAGGCGCTGGAGGAGGGGTTGAAGCCGTTCTGGCGGGTCTAGAAAGGAGCGTTCCCACGCAGGAGCGTGGGAACGATCTCAGACCAGCTCTTTAAGCCGATGCCACAACATCCCCAACGCCAACAGCGGCGAGCGCAGATGCTTGCCGCCGGGGAAGGTGATGTGTGGCACTTTGGCGAACAGGTCGAAGCCGCCGCTGTGCTGGCCGCTGATGGCTTCGGCCAACAGCTTGCCTGCCAGGTGCGTGGCATTCACGCCGTGGCCGGAATAGGCCTGGGCGTAATATACATTCGGCTGATCGGCGAGCCGGCCAATCTGCGGCAGACGGTTGGCACCGATGCCGATCATCCCGCCCCACTGATAATCGATCTTCGCTGACGCGAGCTGCGGGAACACTTCAAGCATCTTCGGCCGCATGTACGCGCCGATGTCCTTCGGATCGCGCCCTGAGTAATGGCAGGCGCCGCCGAACAGCAGGCGACGGTCGGCCGAGAGCCTGTAGTAATCGAGCGCCACCCGCTGATCGCAGACCGCCATGTTCTGCGGCAGCAGGGCGTGGGCCTGCTCTTCGCTCAGCGGTTCGGTGGCAATGATGTAGCTGCCGGCTGGCAGTACCTTGCCGCTGAGTTGCGGATTGAGGTCATTGAGATAGGCGTTGCAGCCGAGCACCAGTGTCTTCGTCCGCACCGAGCCTTGTGCCGTATGTACCCGGACTTCAGTGCCGTAGTCGATGCGGGTGACCGCCGATTGCTCGAACAGCTTCACCCCGAGTCGTTGGGCCGCTGCGGCTTCGCCGAGTGCCAGGTTCAGTGGGTGCAGGTGCCCTGAGCCCATATCGATCAGACCGCCGACGTAGCGGTTGGAGCCGACTACGGTGTGCATCTCGTTCGCTTGCAGCAGGCGGGTTTCGTAGCGGTATCCGAGGCTGCGCAATTCTTCGGCGTCTTCGGCAAAGCCTTCCAGGTCGGAAGGTTTGTTGGCGAGGTCGCAGTAACCCCAGGTTAGGTCGCAGAGGATCTGAAATTTTTCGACGCGCTGGCGGACGATTTCCACCGCTTCCAGGCCCATGAGCTTCATCTGACGCACGCCGTCGGCGCCGATCACGTTGGCGAACTGATCGAGACCGTGACCAACCCCGCGAATCAGTTGCCCGCCGTTGCGACCGCTGGCGCCCCAGCCGACCCGGTGCGCTTCCAGCAACACCACGCTCAAGCCGCGCTCCGCCAGCTCCAGCGCGGTGTTCAGCCCGGAGAAACCGCCGCCGACCACGCACACGTCGGCGATCAGTTCACCTTGCAGCACCGGATGGTCGGGTTGCGGCAGGCTGCTGGCGGCGTAATAAGAGGCAACGTGGGGTTGGCTCGCGGTGGCGTGGGCGCGGGCATTCATGGGCGTCATCCTGAGCGGGTGTCGAGAAAATTTGACGGAGCATAAGCCGCAGGCCCGAGGACGGGCAACATTGGTCGGCCCGTGGTGTCTGGATCACGGCTTTTGCGGCACAATTGCCGCCTATTTCGCTCCGGTTACCGCTGCAATGAGCTGCAACAGTCAGACAATCCGCACCCTGCGTCAGCAGATTCCCACGTTCGAATGCGTGCCGGGCTGTCATGACTGTTGCGGGCCGGTGACCACCTCACCCGAAGAAATGTCCCGCCTGCCGCGCAAGACGCACGCCGAGCAGGACGCGGCCATGGACGCACTTGACTGTGTGCACCTAGGGCCGAATGGCTGCACGGTGTATGACGAGCGGCCGTTGATCTGTCGGTTGTTCGGAACGACCCAGACCTTGCCGTGCCCCAACGGCCGGCGGCCGGTGGAGCTGATTCACCCACGAGTCGAGAAACAGGTGTTCGAGTACATGGCCGAAAACCGGCAGGTGCTGGTCTGAGCTCAGTCCGGAATCGGCAGGCTCAAGCTCTCTTTCACTTCTTCCATCACGATGTAGCTCTTGGATTCGCGCACGTGCGGCAGCTTGAGCAGGATGTCGCCCAGCAGCTTGCGGTACGAGGCCATCTCGGAAATCCGCGCCTTCACCAGATAGTCGAAATCCCCTGAAACCAGATGGCATTCCAGCACGTGGGGCAATTTCAGCACCGCACGTCGGAACTCTTCGAAAGTATCGCCGGATTTGTAGTCGAGACTGATCTCGACGAAAACCAGCAGACTACCCTTCAAATGCTGGGGATTGAGGCGGGCGTTGTAGCCCATGATGATCCCCTCGCGCTCCAGGCGCCGCACCCGCTCTGTGCATGGCGTGGTGGAGAGCCCGACCTTTTCGCCCAGTTCGGTGAATGAAATCCGTCCGTCCGCCTGCAGGATCCGCAAGATGTTGCGGTCGATCTTGTCCAGCTCACGTTTGGTCTGAGTGTTGGTACGCATAGGGGATGCGCCTCCGTGAAAAGGGTTTTTGCCGAGAATTGTCGCCAAATATAGGCGCTTATACAGTGAAAAGCACTGGCAAATCTTTTTTACACTGCGCGCATCATTGCTCTGACAACACACATGCGCGGCACGCCGCGATGAGGGATACAAAAATGCGCGTTATGGTCTTGGGTAGCGGCGTCATCGGTACCGCCAGTGCTTACTATCTGGCCCGTGCCGGGTTTGAAGTGGTGGTGGTCGACCGGCAGCCCGCCGCGGCCATGGAGACCAGTTTCGCCAACGCCGGCCAGGTCTCGCCGGGCTACGCCTCGCCGTGGGCTGCGCCGGGCGTACCCCTCAAAGCCATCAAGTGGCTGCTGCAACGCCACGCGCCGCTGGCAATCAAGGCCACCGCCGACATCGACCAATACCTGTGGATGGCGCAGATGCTGCGCAACTGCACCGCCAACCGTTACGCGGTGAACAAGGAGCGCATGGTGCGTCTGTCCGAGTACAGCCGCGACTGCCTCGACGAACTGCGCGCTGAAACCGGCATCGCCTACGAAGGCCGCAGCCTCGGTACGACCCAGTTGTTCCGCACACAAGCGCAACTGGATAACGCCGCCAAGGACATCGCCGTATTGAAAGAGTCCGGCGTGCCGTTCGAAGTCCTCGACCGCGCCGGCATTGCCCGCGTCGAACCGGCGCTGGCCGGTGTCACCGACATCCTCGCCGGTGCCCTGCGCCTGCCGAACGACCAGACCGGCGACTGCCAGATCTTCACCACCCGCCTCGCCGAAATGGCCATCAAGCTCGGTGTGGAATTCCGTTTCGGTCAGGACATCCAGCGCCTCGACTTCGCCGGTGACCGCATCAACGGCGTGTGGATCGACGGCAAGCTGGAAACCGCCGACCGCTACGTGCTGGCCCTCGGCAGCTACTCCCCGCAACTGCTCAAGCCGCTGGGCATCAAGGCCCCGGTGTATCCGTTGAAGGGCTACTCGCTGACTGTGCCGATCACCAACCCGGCCATGGCCCCGACTTCGACCATTCTCGACGAGACCTATAAGGTCGCGATCACCCGTTTCGACAACCGCATCCGCGTCGGCGGCATGGCGGAGATCGCCGGTTTTGACCTGTCGCTCAACCCGCGTCGGCGCGAAACCCTGGAGATGATCGTCAACGACCTTTATCCTCAGGGCGGCAATCTGGCCGAAGCGAGTTTCTGGACCGGCCTGCGTCCAACTACCCCGGATGGCACGCCGATCGTCGGCGCCACCCCGTTCAAGAACCTGTTCCTGAACACCGGTCACGGCACCCTCGGCTGGACCATGGCGTGCGGTTCCGGTCGCTTGCTGGCCGACCTGATGGCGAAGAAAAAGCCACAGATCAGCGCCGAAGGCCTCGATATTTCCCGTTATGGCAACACCACCCAGGAGTCCGCAAAGCATGGCAATCCAGCGCCAGCTCACCAATGAGCGCATGAGTCAGATCGTCAGCCACAACGGTACGGTGTACCTGTCCGGGCAGGTCGGCGATGACTTCAACGCCGGTGTCGAACAGCAGACCCGTGACGTACTCGCCAACATCGAGCGCCTGCTCGATCTGGCCGGCACCGACAAACAGCACCTGCTGTCGGCGACGATCTACCTGAACGACATCGAGGCGCACTTTGCCGGCATGAATTCAGTGTGGGACCAGTGGCTGCCCAAAGGCGCCGCTCCGGCCCGTGCTACGGTTGAAGCGAAGATGGCCAAGCCGAGCATTCTGGTCGAGATCTCCATCGTCGCCGCGTTGCCGTAACCCGTTGTAAAGATCCCTCTCCCGGTGCTGTTGGCGGTTCACGCCGCCAGCCAGCGCCGGTTTTTATTCCCATGACCGCCAAGAAGTCTGCTGCCATGCGTCCTGCCCGTGCCCTGATCGACCTTCAAGCCCTGCGTCACAACTACCGTATCGCCCGTGAAGTCACCGGTGCCAAGGCGCTGGCGGTGATCAAGGCCGATGCCTACGGCCATGGCGCGGTACGTTGCGCCCAGGCGCTGGAGGCTGAAGCGGACGGCTTCGCGGTGGCATGCATCGAAGAAGCCCTGGAGCTGCGTGCCGCCGGGATTCGCGCGCCAGTGCTGCTGCTCGAAGGCTTTTTCGAGGCCGACGAGCTGGCGCTGATCGTCGAGCACGATTTCTGGTGTGTGGTGCATTCGCTGTGGCAGCTCGAAGCGATCGAACAGACGACGTTGAGCAAACCGATCACCGTGTGGCTGAAGCTCGATTCGGGCATGCACCGGGTCGGCCTGCATCCGAAGGATTACCCGGCGGCATACCAGCGTTTGCTGGCCAGCGGCAACGTGGCGAAAGTCGTGCTGATGAGTCACTTCGCCCGGGCCGATGAATTGCACGAGCAGAGCAGCGCCGATCAGGTTGCAGTGTTCGAAGCTGCGCGTCAGGGCCTGGCGGCCGAAGTCAGCCTGCGCAATTCGCCGGCGGTGCTGGGCTGGCCACAGATTCACAGCGACTGGGTGCGCCCGGGCATCATGCTCTACGGCGCAACCCCGTTCGAAGAAGCCAATGCCGTGGCCGAGCGCCTGCAACCGGTGATGACCCTGGAGTCGAAAGTCATCAGCGTGCGCGAATTGCCGGCCGGCGAACCGGTGGGTTACGGTGCGAAATTCATCACCGACAAACCGATGCGCATCGGCGTGGTTGCCATGGGTTATGCCGACGGTTACCCGCGTCAGGCACCGACCGGCACGCCGGTGCTGGTGGCCGGCCAGCGCAGCCGCATTCTTGGCCGGGTGTCGATGGACATGCTGTGCATCGACCTGACCGATGTGCCGCAAGCCGGCCTCGGTTCGACCGTCGAGTTGTGGGGCAAGAACATCCTCGCCAGCGACGTGGCGAAGTGGGCGGACACCATTCCGTACCAGATTTTCTGCAACCTGCGGCGGGTGCCAAGGCTCTATTCCGAGGGTTGACGCGCAAGCGGGGCCCAAGTGTTGTAAATACTGAACGCTGTCGCCATGATAACGCTCAATATTTCTACAACATCAGGAGGCTCCAGCCTTGGACGTCGGTGAACGACTGCAATCGATCCGCAAGCTCAAAGGGCTTTCCCAGCGTGAACTCGCCAAGCGCGCGGGCGTCACCAACAGCACCATTTCGATGATCGAAAAGAACAGCGTCAGCCCTTCGATCAGTTCGCTGAGGAAAGTTCTGGGCGGGATTCCCATGTCCATGGTCGAGTTCTTTTCCGAAGAAATCCTGCAGGAAAAACCGACCCAGATCGTCTACAAGGCCAACGAGCTGATCGACATTTCCGACGGCGCCGTGACCATGAAACTGGTCGGCCGCGCGCACCCGAGCCGGGCCATCGCGTTCCTCAATGAAATCTACCCGCCGGGCGCGGATACCGGCGAGGAAATGCTCACCCACGAAGGCGAGGAAACCGGGATTCTGGTGGAAGGGCGCCTGGAGCTGGTGGTGGGCCTTGAAACTTTTATCCTCGAAGCCGGCGACAGCTACTACTTTGAAAGTACTAAGCCGCATCGTTTCCGCAATCCGTTCGATGCACCGGCGCGACTAATCAGCGCAGCCACGCCGGCGAATTTTTAAACAAAGAGGCGCCAGGCCATACCGGCGAAGGCACCCGAAACGTTTTTCCACAGCGCGATATAACCCCTTCGACTTTGGGGTTGTTTCAGTGAAGCGGGCTAACCGCTATACTTGCGCCCGCCTGCGAACCGTGGCCGCAGGCGTGAATAGCCACCATTGAGGGTGAACGCGTGAACCTAATTATGAAAATGCTGGCTGCACCAGCAACCGTACTGGCCCTCTGGGCTGTCAGCGCTCAAGCTGCGACGAATGACGACATTGCCAAGCGCCTCGAGCCGGTCGGCCAGGTGTGTGTTCAAGGGCAAGAGTGCAAGGGGATGGAAGTCGCTGCTTCGGCAGGCGGCGGTGGCGGCGCCAAGACGCCGGATGAAGTGATTGCCAAGCATTGCAACGCTTGCCACGGCTCTGGCCTGTTGGGCGCGCCGAAAATCGGTGACACCGCGGCCTGGAAAGAGCGCGCCGATCACCAGGGCGGCCTCGACGGCATCCTGGCCAAGGCCATCACCGGCATCAACTCCATGCCGCCGAAAGGCACCTGCGCCGACTGCTCCGATGAAGAGCTGAAGGGCGCCATTCAGAAGATGTCCGGCCTGAAATAAGCCGCGCTTCTGACGAAAAAAACCGTCTCCGGACGGTTTTTTTGTGCCCGCGGTTCAGGCCTGAGGCTGTTCTTTGCAGCAAACAACCGGCAATCTCGGTCGTACCTCTATTCACGGAACGGGCAGGAGGCTTCAGATGGTGCAGTTGTGTTCTATCGAACAGGCTGTGGACGACGTGCTGGCGCGGTTGCCGGCGCACATCCACATGGGTCTGCCGCTGGGGCTGGGCAAACCCAATCCCTTCGTCAACGCGCTGTACCGGCGGGTCGCCGGATTGCCCGAACGTCAGCTGACGATCTACACCGCCCTGTGCCTCGGCCGCCCGACCCTGGGCGATGGTTTGCAGAAGCGCTTCATCGAGCCCTTCGTCGAGCGGGTGTTCGGTGATTACCCGGAACTGGAATTCCTCGCCGATCTGCACCGCGATAGTCTGCCGGCCAACATCCGCATCGAGCAGTTCTTCATGCAGCCGGGCAGCCTGCTCAACAGCGCGCCGGCCCAGCAGGATTACGTCAGCAGCAATTACAGCCACGCCGCCCGCGACATCAACGCCGCCGGCCTGAACCTGGTGGCGCAGTTGCTCGCCAGCAGCAGCGAACATCCGGATCGTCTTAGCCTGAGCTGCAACCCGGACATCACCCTCGACCTGTTCCCGATGATCGCCAAACGCCGGGCGGCGGGGGAGACCATTTTGCTGGTCGGCCAGGTGCACACCGAGTTGCCGTACATGCCGGGCGACGCCGAAGTCGACATCGATACCTTCGACCTGCTGATCGACGAGAAGGACAGCAGCACGCTGTTTTCCACACCGAACATGCCTGTCGGCTTTCAGGATCATTTCATCGGTTTGCACGCCAGCACCTTGGTGCGCGATGGCGGCACCTTGCAGATCGGTATCGGCTCGATGGGCGATGCGCTGACCGCAGCGTTGCTGGCGCGTCAGGCCGACAACGCCGGATATCAGGACTTGCTGACCGATGTGAACCTCAGCCAGTGGGCGCAGTTGATCGAACGCGAGGGCGGCATCGAGCCGTTCGCCAAAGGCCTGTACGGTTGCAGCGAAATGTTCGTCAACGGCCTGCTGGTGCTGGCCGAAGCCGGGATCATCCGGCGCAAGGTTTACCCGGATGTACAGACTCAGGAGCAGGCCAACGCCGGGACCCTCGACGAGGCGGCGCAAACCGACGGCATCTCGATCCACGGCGGATTCTTCCTCGGGCCGCGCAGTTTCTATGAACGCTTGCGTGAGTTGCCGCTGAGCAAACGCCTTGAATTCAACATGACCCGCATCAGCTACATCAACGAGCTGTACGGTCAGGAAGAGCTCAAGCGTCTGCAGCGTCTGGACGCGCGGTTCATCAACACCGTGTTCACCATGACCCTGCTGGGCGCCGGGGTGGCGGATCAGCTGGAAGACGGGCGGGTGCTCAGCGGCGTCGGCGGGCAGTACAACTTCGTTGCCCAGGGCCATGCGCTGCACGATGCGCGCTCGATCCTGCTGCTGCGCAGCTGGCGCGAATCCGGCGGCGATGTCAGTTCGAACATTGTCTGGGAGTACGGCCACTGCACGATTCCGCGACACCTGCGTGACATCGTAATCACCGAGTACGGTATCGCCGATTTGCGCGGCAAGTCGGATGCGGTGGTGATCGAAGCGCTGCTCAACATCAGCGATTCACGCTTCCAGCAGGGCCTGATCGAACAGGCACAGAAGGTCGGCAAGCTACCGAAGGATTTCCGTCTCGACCCGCGCTTTACCGACAATACCCCGCAACGCTTGCAGGCGATTGCCGCACGGCATCCGAACCTGTTTCCGGAGTATCCGCTGGGCTGCGATTTCACGGAGGTCGAAAAGGATCTGTTGCGGGCGCTGAACTGGCTCAAGAGCAAGTTCAAGCTGACGGAGATTCTGGAGTTGGGCAAGGCCGCGCTGGATGCGCCGCAGGCTTCGCTGTATCCGGAGCATCTGGCGCGCATGCAGCTCACCGATCCGGAAGGACTGAAGGAAGACCTGTTTCAGCGGTTGCTCCTCACCGGCCTCAAAGCTACCGGGCAATAATGTTCACCGTAAAACCAACTGTGGGAGCGGGCTTGCTCGCGAAGACGCCGTGTCAGTCGACCTATACTTTGACTGACACAACGCCTTCGCGAGCAAGCCCGCTCCCACAGGGATAATGCGATGAAGCCGGGTTACTCGATGAAGGTAACCACGCCATCCTTCAGCGACTTCACGCGAGCCAGCGACTCGACGCGGTAACCCTGCGAATCCAGCTCCGCACGGCCGCCCTGGAACGACTTCTCGATCACGATGCCCAGGCCCGCGACGGTGGCGCCGGCCTGCTTGATGATCGAGATCAGCGCCTGGGACGCCTTACCGTTGGCCAGGAAGTCGTCGATGATCAGCACACGGTCGCTGCTGGTCAGGTGGCGCGGGGAGATGGCCACGGTGCTTTCGGTTTTCTTGGTGAACGAGTAAACGGTCGCCGACAGCAGGTTTTCAGTCAGGGTCAGGGACTGTTGCTTGCGGGCGAAGATCACCGGCACGCCGAGGTTCAGGCCGGTCATGATCGCCGGGGCGATGCCCGAGGCTTCGATGGTGACAATCTTGGTGATGCCCGAATCCTTGAACAGCGTGGCGAATTCGTCGCCGATCAGCTTCATCAGGACCGGGTCGATCTGGTGGTTCAGGAAGGCGTCGACCTTCAGGACCTGGTCGGAAAGCACGATGCCTTGTTCGCGGATTTTCTGGTGCAATGCTTCCATGAAGCTGTCCTCATTTGACGCTTTGTGCGTCGAAGGTCTAGTAAAAAGTGGTCAATTCTAGCGCTTTAACATCGCGCGTATATCAGCCAGTGCGCTGTTGCCCCGCACGGCTTTGACTTCGGTCGGTGTGTCGTCGTTGCCTTCCCAGGCCAGGTCGTCCGGCGGCAGCTCATCGAGGAAGCGGCTGGGCGCGCAGTCGATGATCTCGCCGTACTGTTTGCGCTTGGCGGCGAAGGTGAATGCCAGGGTCTGGCGCGCGCGGGTGATGCCCACGTAGGCCAGGCGGCGTTCTTCTTCGATGGTGTCGGCTTCGATGCTGGAGCGGTGCGGGAGGATTTCCTCTTCCATGCCCATGATGAACACGTAAGGGAATTCCAGGCCCTTGGACGCATGCAAGGTCATCATCTGCACGCCTTCGGCACCCTCTTCCTCTTCCTGCTGACGTTCCAGCATGTCACGCAGGACGAGTTTGCCGATGGCGTCCTCGACGGTCATTTCGCCGTCTTCGTCTTTTTCCAGGGTGTTCTTCAAGGCTTCGATCAGGAACCAGACGTTGCTCATCCGGTAGTCCGCGGCCTTGTCGCTGGAACTGTTGGTGCGCAGCCAGTTCTCGTAGTCGATGTCCATGACCATGCTGCGCAGGGCGGAGATCGGGTCTTCGCCGGCGCACTGCTCGCGCACCTTGTCCATGAAGCGCTTGAAGCGCGACAGGCGGTCGGTGAAGCGGCTGTCCAGATGCTCGCCCAGGCCGAGTTCATCGGTGGCGGCGTACATCGAGATCTTGCGTTCGGTGGCGTAGTTGCCGAGTTTTTCCAGGGTCGTCGAGCCGATTTCCCGGCGCGGCACGTTGATCACCCGCAGGAAGGCGTTGTCGTCGTCCGGGTTCACGATCAGGCGGAAGTAGGCCATCAGGTCTTTCACTTCCTGACGGCCGAAGAAGCTGTTGCCGCCGCTCAGACGGTACGGCACCTGATGGTGCTGCAGTTTCAGCTCGATCAGCTTGGCCTGGTAGTTGCCGCGATAGAGGATCGCGAAATCGCTGTACGGGCGGTCGGTGCGCAAGTGCAGGCTGAGGATTTCCATGGCCACGCGTTCGGCTTCGGCGTCCTCGTTGCGGCAGCGGATCACGCGGATCTCGTCGCCGTGGCCCATCTCACTCCACAGCTGTTTTTCGAATTCGTGCGGGTTGTTCGAGATCAGCACGTTGGCGCAGCGCAGGATGCGGCTGGTGGAGCGGTAGTTCTGCTCGAGCATCACCACTTTCAGCGACGGATAGTCGTCCTTGAGCAGCATCAGGTTTTCCGGCCGCGCGCCGCGCCAGGCGTAGATCGACTGGTCGTCGTCGCCCACCACGGTGAACTGGTTGCGTTTGCCGATGAGCATTTTCACCAGCAGGTACTGGCTGGCGTTGGTGTCCTGGTATTCGTCGACCAGCAGGTAACGCACCTTGTTCTGCCACTTTTCGAGGATGTCGGCGTGCTCTTCGAAGAGTTTCACCGGCAGCAGGATCAGGTCGTCGAAGTCCACCGCGTTGAACGCCTTGAGCGTGCGCTGGTAGTGGGTGTAGACGATGGCGGCGGTCTGTTCCTTGGGGTTGCGGGCGTTTTCCAAGGCCTGGGCCGGCAGAATCAGGTCGTTTTTCCAGGCGCCGATCATGTTCTTGATCTCGTCGACGCCGTCGTCGCCTGCATATTCCTTCTGCATGATGTCGGTCATCAGCGACTTGACGTCGGTTTCGTCGAAGATCGAGAAACCGGGTTTGTAGCCCAGCCGTTCATGTTCCTTGCGGATGATGTTCAGGCCCAGGTTGTGGAAGGTGCAGACCGTCAGCCCGCGTCCTTCGCCTGGACGCAGCAGGGTGCCGACCCGCTCCTTCATCTCGCGCGCGGCCTTGTTGGTGAAGGTCATGGCGACGATGTACTGGGCGCGGATGCCGCAGTTCTGGATCAGATGCGCAATCTTGCGCGTGATCACGCTGGTCTTGCCGGAGCCAGCACCGGCGAGCACCAATAGAGGGCCGCCGACGTAGTTCACGGCTTCTTGCTGCCGGGGATTGAGTCGGGACATACGAAAATTCGGGAGTCGTTGACGAAATGGGCCGGCATTTTAACAGGCTCAGCGATTTGTGCTGCTCTCTCCGACTTGTGACGCAGCACGCGATTCAAATTTGCCGGTTTTGTTACTTTCACGCAGGATGCGCGGTGATTTTGCGGCTAATGTTCTCATTCGTGACACAAAATAACGTTTTGCTTACCGTTGTCGTTTGGTCATTGGTTGCCGCAACGGCATAATGCCCGCCGCCCACATCATTGCAGAGTCTAGGGAGTCAGCTTGACTACGCCTGTCGAACCCTTGCGTTTGCTGCTACTGGCCGAAGAGCCAGCGTGGACAGCGTTATTGCGCGAGTGTCTGGCTCCGTTGGGGAGTGCGGCGGTGCTGATCAGCGCGCCGAGCTGGGAGTCGGTCAGCAGCCTGTTCGAAGACAACCGCCATGCGGTGCTGTTGACCGTTCCCGCGTTGCAGCCGGCGCCCGGCCGTTGCAGCCTGCCGACAGTGTTGCTGCTGGAGCACGAACCGGCAACCGCGCCCGACGGCGTCAGCGACTGGCTGGTGTTCGATGCCCTCGATACCGACATGCTCCGGCGTTGCCTGCGGCATGTGCGCGAACGCGGCGTGCTGGAAAACACCCTGCAACGCCTGGCCGAGCAGGATCCGCTGACCGGCATCGCCAATCGTCAGGGCTTCCAGACCCTGCTCACGGCGCGTCTCGCCGAAAACGACGGCCGCGGCCTGGCCCTCGGGCACCTCGATCTCGACAACTTCCGCCACGCCAACGATGCTCTCGGCCACCAGGCCGGCGACCGCCTGATCCTGCAAGTCGTCGCACGGCTGAAAAGTCAGCTGGAAATCGGCGATCAACTGGCGCGCCTCGGCAGCGACGAATTCGCCCTGCTGATCGACACTCGCCGCGCCCCGCAACGGGCAGAATGGATGGCCGAACGCATCACCGAAGCGCTGGCTGAACCTTACTGGGTCGATGGCGAAAGCCTGCTGATCGGCTCCAGCCTCGGCATCGCCCATGCGCGGGCCCAGGGCGGCGCCGATCCGTTGATGTGGCACGCGCACATCGCCATGCAGCAGGCCAAGAGCACTCAGGGCTGCACTTTTCACATCTTCAACGAGCGGATCAACCGCAACGCGCGGAGCATGGCCGACCTCGAAAGCGAGCTGCGCCGGGCTTTGCGTCGCGATGAATTGGAGCTGCATTACCAGCCGCGCCTGAACCTGCAGGACGGCCAGATCGTCGGCCTCGAAGCGCTGGTGCGCTGGCGTCACAGTGAGCGCGGCCTGCTGCCGCCGAGTGAATTCGTGCCGCTGGCCGAGCAGAGCGGTCTGATCGTGCCGCTGGGTTACTGGGTGATTTCCCGGGCCCTGCGCGACATGCAGGCGTTGCGCGAGCGCGGACTGCCGGCGCTGCACATGGCGATCAACCTGTCGTTTCGCCAGTTTCAGGACAGTCAGTTGCTGCCGACGCTCAGTCGTCTGATCGCCGAGCGCGGCGTCGAGGCGCAGTGGCTGGAATTCGAACTCACCGAAACCGCCGTGATGCGCCGCAGCGATCTGGTCAAGCAGACCATGGACGCCCTCGGTCGCCTCGGCGTGCGTTTTTCGCTGGATGATTTCGGCACCGGGTTCTCATCGTTCGTGCACCTCAACAGCCTGCCGATCACCTTGCTGAAGATCGACAAGAGCTTCGTCGGCGGCATGGAGCAGCGCGAAGAGAACCGCAAACTGGTGCACGCGATGATCAATCTTGCGCACAACCTGCACCTGGAAGTGGTGGCCGAAGGGGTGGAAACCCGGGAGCAACTGGATCTGTTGCGCGGGTTCGGCTGCGATCAGGTGCAGGGCTACCTGATCAGCAAGCCGCTGCCGTTGGCGGAACTGGTTGATTACCTGGTGGCTGATGCCAGTCAGCCTCCGCTGGGCATTGTGGTCTGACGAACCAATAAGCGGGAGCGAGGTTGCTCTCGCCGACCTGTCATTCCGGCTGAGCGATCTTGAAACCTTGAGGTTGCGGTTCGAGCCGAATCATCCGCTTCATCTTCCATTCGAACGCCAGCGTCAGGCTCACCGCCGCACACGCCAGCCCCAGCGCCAGACCCCACCAGACGCCGGTCGGCCCCCAGTGCAGATGAAACGCCATCAGCCACGCCGCCGGCGCGCCGATCAGCCAGTAGCAAACAAGCCCGACCAGGAATGTGGTCTTGGCATCCTTGAGCCCGCGGATGCAGCCCATGGCAATCGTCTGCGTGCCGTCGAACAGCTCGAACCAGGCCGCCACGGCCAGCAGGCTCACGGCCAGACGAATCACTTCGGCAAACGCCGGGTCGTTATGGTCGAGGAACAAACCGACCAACTGATTCGGCAGCAACCAGAACACCATCGCAAACCCCAGCATCACCACTGCACCGAAGACGATGCCGACCCGCCCGGACATCCGCGCATCACTCAATTGCCCGGCGCCGTAATGCTGGCCGACACGCATGGTGATCGCATACGACATCCCCGCCGGCACCATGAACGCCACCGAGACGATTTGCAGGGCGATCTGGTGCGCCGCCAGTTGCGTGCTGCCCATGGTGCCCATGCACAGCGCCGCGAAGGCGAACAGCCCGACTTCCACCGCGTAGGTCCCGCCGATCGGCAGGCCCAGGCGCCAGAGTTCTTTCAGGTACTGCCGGTTTGGCCGCGACAGACCCTCGCGCAACGGGTAGGCGTCGTAGGCCGGATGCCGACGGATATGCCAGGCCAGCGCCAGTGCCATGCAGTTGGCGACAATCGCCGTGACCAGGCCGATACCGGTCAGCCCGAGTTTCGGCAGGCCGAACAGGCCGGTGATCAGCGCGTAGTTGAGCAGGAAGTTGGCCACCGTGCCGGCGAGGCTGATGACCATCACCGGTGTCGCCCGGCCGATGGCGCTGGTGAAACCGCGCAGGGCCATGAAGCTCAGGTAGCCGGGCAGGGCGAATGGCAGGGCGATCAGAAACTGCCCGGCGGCGTTGACGTTGGTCTCGGTCTGGCCGAACAGCAACAGCACCGGTTTCAGGTTCCACAACAGCAACCCGGCACCGAGCGCCATCAGCCACGCCAGCCACAGCCCGGCCTGAGTCAGGCGGGCGGCGCCGATGATGTCGCCGGCGCCCTGACGAATCGCCACCAGAGTGCCGACCGCCGCGATCACGCCGATGCAGAAAATAGACACGAATGAATAAGTGGCCGCGCCCAGACCACCGCCGGCCAGCGCTTCGGGACTGAGGCGCGCCATCATCAGGGTATCGGTCAGCACCATCAGCATGTGCGCCAACTGCGAGGCGATCAACGGCCCCGCCAGCCGCAGGATGGCCCAGAGTTCGGTACGCACAGGACGCTGCATGTTTTCACATCCTTTTAAAAGAGGGGGCAAGAGACCGTCGATTCTCAGGGTTTGGCGCAGGTTGCACAAAGGGATAAAAAGGATGGGTGGCATGATTAAAACTCATCCTGCCGCGATTCTGCTAAGTTGACGCAATCCCGCCATTGGAGCGTTGTGCATGTCCCGTCGTCTTCCACCCTTGTATGCCCTGCGCGCATTCGAAGCGGCGGCCCGCCACAGTTCGTTCACCCGGGCGGCTGAAGAATTGTCGATTACCCAGAGTGCGGTGAGCCGGCACATCCGTACGCTCGAAGAGCACTTCGCCTGCCGCTTGTTCCACCGCAGCGGGCGCAACCTGCAACTGACCGAGTCGGCGCGCCTGCTGCTGCCGGGCATCCGCGAAGGCTTCGCCGCGCTGGAGCGAGCCTGCAATACCTTGCGCGCCGAAGATGACATCCTGCGCATGAAAGCCCCGTCGACCCTGACCATGCGCTGGTTGCTGGCGCGGCTCAGTCGCTTCCGGCATTTGCAGCCCGGCAATGAGGTGCAACTGACCAGTGCGTGGATGGATGTGGATTCGGTGGACTTCAACAACGAGCCCTTCGATTGCGCAGTATTGCTGAGCGACGGGCATTTTCCGCTGGACTGGGAAGCCAGTCTGCTGTTTCCCGAAGAGCTGATTCCGGTCGGCGCGCCGAACCTGCTCAACGATCAGCCCTGGGATGTGGCGCGACTGGCCAGCGCCGAGTTGTTGCACCCGACGCCGGATCGCCGGGACTGGCGTAGCTGGCTGGAGCACATGGGGCTGTCGGATCAGGTGTCGCTCAAGGGCGGGCAAGTGTTCGATACCCTGGAACTGGGCATGATCGCGGCGGCCCGGGGCTATGGGGTGTCCATGGGCGATCTGCTGATGGTGGCCGAGGATGTCGCGCAAGGACGCCTGAGTCTGCCGTGGCCAACGGCGGTCGCCAGCGGACTGAATTATTACCTGGTGTGGCCAAAGACCCGTCCTGGAGGTGAACGTTTGCGCCGCCTCAGCGACTTTCTGCAAAACGAAGTGCGCGCCATGGCGCTGCCGGCGGTCACGCGCTTGAGCTGAATCGTTCGAGCCTACACAATGCCGGCCTTTCGCCATAACCCTGTTTTTCGCTCAAGTATTCGGTTTTACCGCCGAATACGTGCATGTGGAACCGTCGTGCCGGTCTCCACGATTCACCCCCCATTAGAAAATTATCCGAGCTGCGATCAAGGAGGATCGGAAGTTCGGCCAGGAGCTGTCCATGTCTCAACCTCGCGCTCGGATCGCCTCGCAGCTGGGCCTCGCGCTCGCCGTGATACTGGCGATAGTCATCAGCGGCAGTACGGTGTTCGCTCTGCGTTCGCTGGACACTGCCAACCTCGCCACCCGTGAAGAACACTTGGCCAGCGAGGCACGCCTGCTCGCCGACCAATTGAGCACCTTCCACGGCACGCTGCGTGAAAGCACCCAGCGCTTGAGCGGGTTGTTCGAGAAGCGCTTCAGTGCAGGTCTGAGCATTCATCCGAGCGAGCCGGTGACCGTGGCCGGCACCCAGACCCCGGGCCTGCACCTGGGCAGCGAAGTGTTGAACAACAATTTCAAGGAAGTCGACGAGTTCAAACAGATGACGGCGGGTGTCGCCACGCTGTTCGTGCGCAGCGGCGAAGATTTCATCCGCGTCAGCACCTCGCTGACCAAACAGGATGGCACCCGCGCCATCGGCACCGTGCTCGATCACGCCCACCCGGCCTATGCGAAGTTGATGGCAGGGCAGGGCTACGTCGGTCGTGCTCTGCTGTTCGATCGCTCCTACATGACCCAATACACCCCGGTGCGTGACAGCAGCGGCAAGGTGATTGCGGTGTTGTTCGTCGGCTTCGATTACACCGACGCGCAGAACGCCCAGTTCGACAACCTCAAGCGCTTCCGCATCGGCCAGACCGGTTCGCTGGCATTGCTGGACGAGAAAAACCAATGGCTGGTGGCGCCGGCGGGCGTGCAGGCGCTGGATCAAGCGATTCCTGTGGTCAACGATTTGGCGAAGGCGCCGGGTAAAGGCCGGTTCTGGAGCGACAAGTCCGAAGATTTCTACAGCATTGCCGTGCCTTTCGAAGGCGGCCCGTGGTCGGTGGTGGCGAGCATGCCGAAGGCTGAGATCCGCGCGGTGACCTGGAGCGTCGGCACTCAGCTGGCCATCGGCAGTCTGCTGGCGATGTTGCTGGCGGTCGGTTCCGTGGTCTGGTTGCTGCGCAGCAAACTGGCGCCGCTGGGCGATCTGGTCCGTCAGGCCGAAGCCTTGGGCGCCGGTGATCTGAGCGTGCGTCTGAGCGTGTCGAGCAACGACGAAATCGGTCAACTGGCTCGCGCGTTCAACCAGATGAGCCAGGCCCTGTCGACCATGGTCGAGCACATCCGCCGCGCCTCGGAAGAGGTCAACCGTCGGGCTCAAGCGCTGTCCGGTCTGTCTGGCGGCGCCTATGAAGGCATGGAGCAACAGTCTGGCGAAATTACCAGCATGGCCGGTGCGGTTGAAGAGTTCTCCGCTACGTCGCTGAACATTGCCGACAACATGGGCAACACCCAGCGTCTGGCTCAGGAAAATGCCCAGCAGACCCAGATCGGTCGCACCTCGATGGAAGAAGCATCTTCCTCGCTGGAGCAGATTGCCGGTGCGCTGAACACCACCGCGACCGTGATCAACACCCTGGGTCAGCGCTCCCAGGAAATCGGCGGCATCGTCAGCGTGATTACCTCGATTGCCGAACAGACCAACCTGCTGGCACTCAACGCTGCCATCGAAGCGGCCCGCGCCGGCGAGCAGGGTCGCGGCTTTGCCGTGGTGGCCGACGAGGTGCGCAGCCTGGCCTCGCGTACCCGTCAGGCGACGGATGAAATTTCCAGCATGATTCACAGCATTCAGCAGGAAACCGGCAACGCCATCAGCAACATGGAGCAGGGCAACCTGCTGATGCAGGAAGGCCTGTCGCGCAACGCCAACGTCGCTTCGGCGCTGGCGCGGATCGATGAGCAGAGCCGTTCGGCAGGCCAGCAGTTTGCGGCGATTACCACCGCGACCCAGGAACAGAGCAGTACCGCGACGCTGTTGAGCAGCAACCTGCAAAGCATCGCGATGGCCAACAGCGAGCAGCGCGAAGTGGTGTCGAACCTGGCAATCACCGCCAAGGAACTGGAAGGCCTGGCAGCCGACCTGCGCCAGGAAGTCGACCGCTTCCGTTGAGGCGCCGTGCCCGCTTACTGGTAAGCGGAGAGGTCTTCGCTGGAGTCGACCTCTCCCCATTCTCCGCTGTAGGCCACGGCCGCGACCGGAACCCGACCCGCATCGATGACACGTTGCAGGGTGTTGGTCATGTGCATCTTGTCGCGTTGTTCCGGGGTCAGTTCGGCTCGTAGCCGAACGACTTCTGCCCAACCCTCAGGGGTGAAGCGCAGCAGCCCCATGTACTGACCCTGAACTTCGTCCACCGATTGCGGCTTGTTGCCGATTTCGGCCAGCGTACCTGCGTCGGTCAGGCGGAACGTTTCGGCATCCAGCAACGGATCGCCGAAACGCTGCGTCCACAATTTCAGCCAATGGGGGTCGTAGGTGACGGCCAGCGATGCTTCGTTGGTCACCAACGAACGAACGGCGTCCGGGCTGTAGAAAATATCGGAATAACTCACGATGCACGGCTGGCCCTGCAGCCAGGATTCGGCGCACGCCAGCGACGACACCATGTTGGTGTCCGCCCAGCGTGGGTTGTGGAATTCGATCAGGTCACGCTCGGCCAGCCACTCTCTTTTATAGCCGGTCACTATGGCGATTTCGCTGATGCCCGCCGCGCGCAAGGATTCCAGCTGCCATTCGAGCAGGGCTTTGCCTCGCAGCTCGACCAGGCACTTGGGGCGCTCATCCGTGAGGCTTTTCATGCGACTGCCACGTCCGGCAGCCAGAATAATGGCTTTCACAACACGTCTATCCCGTGGGTTATTGAATGGAGTCAGGTTCGCCGAACAGCTGCCGGATACGTTCTAGGTCGTGGGTGGCAAAATCCGCTTCGCGCTCCGGGTGCCACATCCAGCCTTCCCAAGGCAGTTGAAGGTGGCGGATGGCTTCGATTTCACCGTCCTCGCTGCGCGCCATGACGTCGAAACCCTGCGGGCAACCGGCAAGAGCGAGGCCATGATAGCTGTTCACCTCGGCGACGATCCGGCCGGACAGCTGATGCCGGGTTCGCACATGACCGGTCACCGGTTTCAACTCGCCGCCAGCCTCGTGCGCCAGCATCTGCATGCCGCGACAAATGCCCAGTACCGGCAACTGACGTTCGCGAGCGTGATCCAGTAACTCGCTCTCGGTACGGTCGCGGGCCGGCCACTGACCGATGTCATTGCCACCCGACAGCACGATGGCGTGTGGCGCGACGGCCGCCAGCCAGTGATCGAGCGGAAAGCCGTTGGGTACTGGCACCGGGATGAAGCCGGCTGTCAGAAGGAACCCGATCAGTCGCTGATCCAGTGCATCACGGGTTTCTTCGCGCTCGGGATGGCTGTCCACCCGTTGACTGACTGCGACCACCTTCATGTCATCATCTCCACCCGGCGGCCCGGGCAATCCAGGTGCAGGAAGTCCGCGGTCGACCAGCGCCGGTAAAGCACTTCACCCGCACCAATGACGGCCGGCAAGCCCAGTTCGCCCGCACGAATCGCCATGTGCGAGTTGGCGCCGCCCCAGGCGGTGATCAATCCGGCAATCGGGTAGGCGAACAGCCAGTCGAACCCCGGATCGGCATTGGGAATGCAGACGATCGCCCCGGCGAGTTTGTCCCGGTCATCGCACAGCACAACCGGCGCGGTCACGCGTTTCTGGGTGATGAAATTGGGCGCCGTTTCCGGCCACTCGAAGCTCCAGACATCTTCCGGGCGGGTGATCACCGGCGGCAGGGAGACCTTGAGCGTCTCGGCATAACGCGCCTTGCCCTGTTCGATGCTGCGCAGCAGCACCTCTTTCGGATCCGCCGCCGCCACGTGCAGTTCGGTGAAGGCGCGGATGTCGCAGTAAGCCAGGTCTTCGCGATCGATGCCGTGCTCGGCACCGACTTGTGCAATCAGGGCAAGGGCATCGGAGAGATTGCGGGTGAAGTGAAACTTGGCCAGCTCCCGCAGTTCGATACCGTTCTGCAGGAAGTCCAGCAAACCCACTGGATCAGGCTGCAAACCATGGGCTTCCAGCAGCTTCACGATCTCGCGCATCTGCGGCAGCGTCAGCGAAAACGGCTGAAGGGGTTCCGGGGCGGAGGGACGCTGTGTCCAGTCGAAATAGAGTTCCGGTGCTTCATCGTAACGGGGAGACAGAATGTCGTAGGTGCCCGGTCGCAAATGGCCGTAACGCGCAAGGAATTCTGACTTGCCGAGCGTCGCCCGGTCGCGCGCCAGCTGCCCGCTGACGGTTGAAACACCGGCCATGAACGCATCGTAGTCGGCCTGAGAGAACACGCCCACGGACACCAGCGACCTGAGCATCTGCACGGCGACGAAACCCGCACGGGCCAGACCGGCGAAGGGCAGGGTGCCATAGCGTTTCGCATCTTCCAGCAGCCAGTAAATGCGCTCCAGCGGATCGGCATCGGAAGCCAGCAGCTCCTCACGACGTGCATTGAGCACATCCAGCTTGTTGGCATCGCTGCGCCACAGACCGTCCTTGGGATGGACGATGCGGTTGGTCAGCTGGCGCAGGCTGGTGCTGATCGCTTCCAGCTCGTGGGGCTGAAAGCCTGCATCGGCGAGGCGTTCCAGCTGCTGCGAGAGGTCCAGGGTGTAGCACGAGAACACGATCTCGAACTCCACCTTGTCGTGGAGTGTCGGTTCGGCCAGCAACCGGTCGATGTAATAGTCGACCAGTCGTCCCGCCAGATCCTCATCGAGGTCCGCCGGAATGAACGAGTTGAACGACAGGCGCACATCGATATAAGGCAGGCCGAAAAAGTGCGGCATCAGCGGAAAGCTGCGCAGGTTGCGGTAGCCGTAGTTGTGCCGCTGGTAAGCCCAGATGGAATCGGTCACCAGGTCCCGGTACAACGAGAGCGCCAACGGTTTGGGCCGGATACCGATGATTTCCGCCGGGTTCCAGTCAGGCATCACGCCATAGACGGTGCGCTGTCCGATCAGGAACGGATGCGGTCGCATGCCGCGCGCCACTTTGCGCTGAATGCTGTCCAGCCGGGCCGATTGCTCGGCATCGGTCTCTGGACGGGAAGGCAGGATCAGGGGTCGGGCCTGCAACAGCCAGAGCACTTCGCCTTCGGCTTCCCGTGTGACGGCAAACTCACAGTCGACGGGCTCGCCACCGAACAGTGCCAGCAGCTCTTCGAGCAGGCCAACCACGGGCGCGAGGGCGGCGGGCGCTGCAACCTTGCTCTGGGCAGCCTGCTGCCAGAGCCGACCGCCCATGCCACCGGTCACCGAGGCCGTGTCGTTGCCTTCCGACCAGTTAACCACGCGATAGGGCGCGCAGGTGTTGGGGTCATGGGAAAACGCCACGCCGGATCGCAGCACATTCTCCAGCATGGGCTGGATCAGTATTTCATCCGCCGGACACGCCTCGCCATAACTGGCGATGACCTGTTCCACCGCCGGGCTCAGCCCTGCATCGTCGACATTCGGGATCGACAGGAAGGCGCCCGCTAAGGACGCTTGGGCACTGTCCTCGCGCCCGCAACTGGAGCGCACGATCCACGGGGCGGCCGGCAGTCGTTCCCGGATCGCCTGGACACAGGCTTGCCGGTCCCGCCGCCAGTCCGCCACTGTGAATGCCAATAGCGGAGCAATGCAGGCCGAGGTGAGCCGTCCTTGCAGGCTGGACAGCGTCCCGGCCTTGGTAGAGAAATGCAGGGCCATCAGGCGTTATCTCAGCTGGGCGACCCAAATGTTCGTCGAGTACGGAATCTGGATCGAAGGCGTCTTCAGGCCCTTGAGGTAGTCGTCGATGGCGCTGATCACTTCATGGAAATTCGCACCGGCCTGACGCTCCAGCGTGGCGTGGGAGCGCCAGGCTTCCAGGCATTCTTCGATGCTCTGCTGGTGAACGACGCGGGCATCCAGATGCACGACCGGGCCGAACAGTTCGCTGGCGTCGATCACGGCCGTCTGGTCTTCGCGGCGGGTGCCGTAGCCATAACCGGGTACGCGTTCCTTGATGATCGCTTCGATTCGGGCCTGGATCGGGTCTTCCAGGTTGCGGTGGTTCCACATGCAGGCGAACCAACCCCGTGGCTTGAGAATGCGCGCGGTTTCCTTGAGGGCCTGCTGGCGGTCGCAGACGTTGAACGAGCTGCCGAAGGTGACCATGTCGAACGCCTGGGTCGCTTGCCCGGTCGCTTCGCCGGTGCCTTCGTGCCATTTGACATTGGTCAGTTCGGCAGTGCGCTTGATGCCGTTGCCGCGCATTGCATCGTTGGGCTCCACGGCGGTGACGTCCAGACCGCGAGCGGCCAGCATCAGCGTCAGGTGCGCAACGCCGGCGCCGACGTCACAGAATTTGTCGCCCTGTTCGGCACCTGCGATCGAGAGCATGGCATCGATGGCAGCATCGGCGTAGTCAGGACGCTTCAGGTAAGCGTCGGCCAGGGTGGTGTAATCCCATTCGGTTTTCATGCCGGATTCCTTGTATTGATTTTATTGAGTAGATCGTCTGCCAGGTCGTGCCTGGAGCGCAGCGGGTCGAATTCAACCAGCCAGTCCGCTGCCTGCGGTTCATCCACAGGCAGGTCGAGACCGGCAACGTTGTGCAGTTCACCGGCATGAAACCGACGGTAGATGCCCTTGGGATCCCGGCGACCGAGTTCCTCTAACGGTACTTTGAGATAAACCTCGAAATAGCCGGGCAGGTGGGCACGGTTCCACGCATGAACTTCACGAAACAGCGAAATCGTTGCGATCACCACGGTGTGGCCTTGTGCGGCGATCATTCTGCAGAGGTGGGCGTATTGCATGGCCAGCGCGAGTCGCCCTTCGCGGCCATGGTTCTGCGAGCTGGCTGCGGTGGCGCCGAACACCTCGCGCAGCTCGTCGCCGTCGAGCATCACGACCGATTCGCCGCGGCTGCGCAGACGGTCAACGAGATCACCGGCCAGCGTTGATTTGCCGGCGCCTGAAAGGCCCGTAATCCAGATCACCTGCGCGTGAGGGTTACATTTCATAGCATTCTGACCAGTGTCCGGTTTGGATACCTGGCGTGATGAACCTGCACCGGTTCAATACGCGATACAAGTATTCAGTCACGTTCTTTGATGTTGCCAAAAGAGTCGATGGTTAGTTGGCAGAACATCGAGTCGTGCCTGTTTTCAATCAAGTCGTGAAACACATCCTGCGGTAATGGCAAGTTGCTGTATTGACTCTCATAGAACTTCTTGTAAATGAAGTAGCAGTCTTCAGGGGACATCAGGCTGAAACCGAGTGCCAGCTCTTTGAGTTCTTCGCCGTTCTTGGCGATGGGCAGCAAGTTGTTCATTTGCTGCAACCAGACGTCGACGGTCGGGTTGGACTCGTCGGTCGTCGGAACGTAATAGATTGGCAGCCTGCACGTGTTGAGCATGAACGAGACACCGCCGGTCGAGGCATCGGTAATGATGGTGTCGCACTGCTGGTAGAAAACCGTGCTGCTGGTGCCCGTCGTGTCGATGGTGATCCATTCATACGCCGAGAGCTGGTTGCACAGGTCCTTCAGGGTTGGATGCTGAAGGTCGGCCATGTACGGACGCAGGATGAACCGGGCGTGAGGGATCTGTGATTTGACCGCGTTGATCACGGTTTGCAGGTTCTCGTACAGGGAGGCGCCGCTTGGGCAGATTCCCAGTTGGGTCGGCAGCAGTCCGACAACGAAATCATCCGACGCCTTGTTTGACCCGGGAGCGGATTCAAAGAATTTCGGAACCTTGATGGGCAGAGTCGCGACCGGACTGGTCTTGCGCAGGTCGGAGCGCAAGGCTATGCCATCGGCAATCAGCGATTTCAGGGCCTTTCTGTCGGGTCTGTAGCGTTGCAGGCCCGATCTGATCAGATCAAAACCCGATCGGGACGAAGAAATGACCACATCCCAATAGGACGTCAGTTCGGCGTAGTAATACTTGTCTTTGGTCGGCATTCCCACATTGCCGTGGGTCAGGAAAATACCGAAGTTCGAATCGTCGAGCAGTCGGCCAATCCAGGCATCGTTTGAAATGACGACTTGCGAGGCCAGGTTCGCGATGACTTCGACTTCAACCTGCTCAACCGGATAGTCAAGGATCTCTTCTGCCTCCTGCCTGCTCAGGCCGGTCTTGTCGGTCTGCAGCACGATGCAGTTGTAGGCGTGGCGCAGGGCATTGAGCGCCGGGATCAGGTATTCGAGGTAGGTTTTTCCGCCACGGGTGACATTGCTGATCAAATAGACGTTTTTCATTATTGACTTGTACTTTTAAAATTTGCCGTGGCAAAAAAGTTGGATCAGCTGGATTGCGCGTAGACAACTGATTGATATTGTCTTGACGCGTTCGCCATTGAAGATCTGTCATCGGCAGTTGTTTTAAGTCCGCCGTCTCATGACGATTTTATTGATCAAGTGTATTGCGCCCGCTGGGCTGAAGAGTTCTTTTCCATGATGTGTCGCCTCCATTTTATATTGCTTTAAAGTTTGAAGTTTTTAACTAAAAGCTCTGGCGCCTGATGAAAAGCGCCGTCGTTATATCACATCTTGGCTAATGGCTATCAGCGCGCGCGGACTTTATTTTCAGCTGGCACAGGTCGCCTGTAAGCTGCCTGTCCATCCCGTCATTGCGTCGCTGGGCGATATTGCAGCGCTTCGGCCAGATGCTCACGTGATATGGCATCAACCTTCTCTATATCGGCCAGTGTCCGTGCAACCTTGAGCAGCCGATGTGCTGAACGCAGCGACAGGGTCAGTCGCTCACAGGCTGACTCCAGCCAGGTTTCATCGGCTGTGGATAACTTGCAGTGCTTCTTCAGCCCCGGCAAATCGAGAAACGCATTGGCACAGCCCTGACGTTTTTGCTGACGCTCGCGGGCCTCGGCGACCCGCGTGGCCGCGCTGGCGCTGTCCTCTCCCGGTTTCACCGCAGGGTTCAACGCTGTGGCCTCCCGCGCCACCGTCAGGTGCAAATCGATCCGGTCCAGCAACGGCCCCGACAGTTTGTTGCGATAGCGCTGCACCATGTCCGGCGTGCACGAGCACTTGCCGCTCGGTTCGCCAAGATATCCACAGGGGCAGGGGTTCATCGCCGCGACCAGCTGGAATCTCGCGGGAAACCGCACCCGTTCCTTGGCCCTTGCGATCACGATGCAGCCGGATTCCAGCGGTTCGCGCAGAACCTCCAACACCTTGCGATCAAACTCGGGTAGCTCATCGAGAAACAGCACGCCGTGATGGGCGAGGGTGATTTCACCGGGTTGCGGTTTTGAGCTGCCACTGTAAAACCCATGAATAAATGAGAATATGATTAAAAATCTAGAGATAGCTGCGAATGAAGCGCGAAGTCAATAGTCAGCCTGTACGAAAAATTGGGGTTAGGCAGCGGAGTGTTAGGGGCACTGTTCCTAAAATGGGACAGTATGAATCTACGCTGGAACGCGATTTGATGGAGCTCATTCGATTCAATCCAAGCGTTCATAGTTTTCTTGCCCAACCACTAACCATCGAATACAGAACGGCTGAAGGTGAGAAACGCAAATTTACGCCAGATGGGCTCATCCATTTCAAAGAGGGCAAGATCCTAGAGCCATCGGTGCTTTATGAAGTTAAGTTCAGAAGTGATTTTCGTGAACAATGGAAGATCCTGATGCCCAAATTTCGTGCAGCCAAAGCCTATTGTGATCTGCGAGGATGGCGCTTTCAGGTCTTCACTGAGCGTGAAATCAGAACCCACTATCTCACGAACATAAAATTTCTCTGGCCATTTCTGGATCGGATTCCCTCTTCGAGCGCGGCTGACCGGTTGATCTCCGCTCTCGACCAACTGGGGGAAGCCACGCCTGAATCTATATTGACCCATCTAGCGGAAAGCGCGGCCCGTAGAATTGAGCTAATACCGGTTCTATGGCATCTGATTTCGATAAAAAAAATAGGATGTGATCTGGAAGCGCCGTTATGCATGGCTTCTAGGCTTTGGAAGTTGGAGGATTGATATGAAGACTCTCGGTCCCGGGCAACTGGTATATCGACATACAGATGCGGCGGTGCTGGTGGAGATCAAGGGACTTACCGAGGCAATTGTCCGCATTATAGAAACTGGGGCAACTGAGCTAGTTCGTGTGAGTGACTTATCACTGAGCCTGCCAAGCGCAAAATTAGTAAAATCGCCCCTGCTTCTTAGTAAAAATGAAGAATGGAATGAAATTATTCGCCGATTTGAGATTATACGCCCGCTTTTGAATAATAATGGGCGTGTGGCAGCGGATGTTAAAAAAATTGCAGACGCCTCCGGTGTTAGCGTTCCCACGATCTACCGATGGTTAAAAAAATACAATGATCAAGAATTGGTGTCTTCCTTAGCTCGTGCGGAGCGCGCGGATAAAGGAAGGCAACGTTTGGGTGAGGAAGTAGAAGCTATTATACAAGATAAAATTAAGAATTTTTATCTTACAAAGGAAAGGCCAAGAGTTTCGGATCTCTGTAATGAGATAGGTGTAGCTTGTCGTGCAACTGGCTTGCCGCCCCCCCATTTGAATACTATATATTTTAGAGTCAAAAATATCGACAAGGAAACACTTGTCCGAGAGCGTTTCGGCTACGAAAAAGTTCGAGACGATCTTACGCCGCATCGCGGTAGATTCCCAGGCGGAGATTATCCGAACGCTGTTGTTCAAATCGACCATTCACCAATGGATATCATTATTGTTGATGAAGAGCATCGTTTGCCGATCGGCCGCCCGTTTCTAACAATCGCAATCGATGTGGCAACTAAAATGCTTACAGGGTTTTATTTAACTCTCGACAGTCCTAGCGCTATGTCCGCCGGCTTGTGTATTGCTCATGCTGTTTTGAGAAAGGAGCACTGGCTTGCCAAAAGAGATATATTAGCTGATTGGCCTATTTACGGGAAAATGACCAAAATTCATGTAGATAATGCTAAGGAGTTTCAAGGCAACATGCTCAAGCGAGCTTGTGAACAGAATAATATTATCCTTGAGTTTCGGCCTAAGAAACAGCCTAATTACGGCCCGCATGTGGAACGTGCATTCAGGACGTTTATGCAAGAGGCCCACACTATACCGGGTACGACTTTTTCTAACGTCCAGTCGAAGTTGAAATATGACTCCGAAGGCCATGCTTGTATGACATTAGAGGAGCTCGAGCTTTGGTTTACCGTATTCATAGTATATCGATATCACCATAAGGCTCATTCTGGGATTAATGATATCCCTCCGATAAATCTTTATAATAAGTTTGTCCACGGTACAGATGTTCAGCTTGGTGTGGGCTTGCCAGCACCTGTGCAAGATGAAGAAAAGTTCCGACTTGATTTCACTCCCTATGTAGAGAGAACAATTCAGCAAAACGGGGTTTTGATAAATTATATAAATTATTATTCTCCTGTTTTGCGAAAGTGGATTGGTCTTATGGATCCAGTTACAAACAGGTCTCGTAAATTCATATTTGCTTACGATCCTAGGGATATTAGTTCAGTCTATTTTCTTGATCCTGATACTCACGCGTATGTGCAGATTCCTTATCTTAATAGCGCGCATTCAGCTATAAGCCTTTGGGAATTGAAGGCGGTAGTCAAAAAGGAGAAAGAGAACCCTCATGCTCATATTAATGAAGATATGATATTCAAAGGCGTCAAAATCATGAGGGATATGATTGATGAGGCTATCCAAAGAACCCGTTTGGCCAAGCAGAGGCGCACGTCAGAAAAAAGAAGCTTAAGGCGCAAAGAAAAGATGAAGAGTTGGGGGGTTGTCCAACAGAGTCGAGCGCCGGTAAATTTAGCAACTGAAGAAATTGGCAAATCAAATTTTTCTGAAGAAGAAATCAAGCCTTTCGAAAATATTGAAGTTGGGAAGTTTTCAGGATGACCACTTACTCACACCTACACCCTAACACTTTGGGGTGTATCGAGCTTGACGCGGCTTCTCGGCTTCGTTGGCTCGATCAGCCTCGTTGGATCGGTTATCCTCGAGCGCTAGAAACTCTCAATAAGTTAGAGCGTTTGTTAAGCTTCCCTCGGCAAACTCGAATGCCGAACATGCTTTTGATTGGAAGTAGTAATAATGGAAAATCAAATGTAATTAACCATTTTTATGATCAGAACCGCCCTCAGGAGAATCCGGGCGGTGAAAGCATTATCTGTCCGGTTTTGAGAATTGAGTCTCCGTCGACTCCATCTGAAGCAAGTGTCTACTCTGAAATACTCGTTCATTTGTTTGAGAGCGTGCCGCGCTCATCACTAGATGTAAAGCGTCTGCGTGCAGTTAGGGTGATGAGAAAAGTGCAGCTCAAGATTTTGATTATTGACGATTTACACAATATGTTGGCGGGATCATCTGTGAGGCAGCAGCAGTACCTCAATATGCTTAAATATTTGAGTAATGAGTTGCAGATTTCAATTGTTGGTTGTGGGACAGGTGATCTTTTGCGGGCGGTGAGTATCGATCCTCAGATCCAGAACCGCTTTCAGCCAGAGTTTTTGCCTAAATGGGAAATGGACAAAGAGTTCAGGCAACTGCTGGCATCGTTCGAGCGTTTGCTTCCTTTGCGTAAATCTTCTGGTCTTCATGAGAGTCGTCTAGCGGCTAAGGCGCTGGCAATGAGTGGGGGTACTATCGGTGAACTCTCATTACTGCTCAACGCTGCCACTGAGCATGCCATCATGACAGGTACCGAGCAGATTACGATGGAGGTCATGAACGAGTGTCGCTACATCCCGCCTGATGAGCGAACCCGGTTAGCATCGAGGGTCTGATGATACTCCCTGTTCATCCTCAACCATGTCAGGGTGAATTGCTTTCGTCCTGGATGGTGAGGTTGGCGTTTTCAAACGTATTTGCGCTACACACCTTCTACTTCAGTCTGCTGGAGTGCAAGGCGCCGATTTGGAGTCGGGATATCGACCGGCACCCTCCGCGAGCGCTACTGGACGTTTTGAAGAATCATACCCACCAATCTGAGCTTGCAATTCAATCAATGACCCTTAGCTATTACGAGGGCATGCTGTTTGAAACGCTGCCAGTCTTTGGCGATGCAATCTGGTTATTGCCAGCGGGCGTCTATCATCGGACTCGACGCCGCGAGGGGATGCAATTCTGCCCTTTATGTCTTTTAGGTGATTCGGAGCCCTACTACCGGCGTGCCTGGCGCCTCGCGATTTATACCGTCTGCCGGGAACATCAATGTCTGATGCTGCGACACTGCCCCTACTGTGAGTCTCCAGTGGCATTTCACCGCCATGGAATGGGTTGGCTCAAATCCCTGGCGCCACTTTCACTTCGTTTGTGCCACCAGTGTGGATTCGATCTGGGGATGGCCCAGCCGACACAAGTTAAATGGCCCTATGCTCAATCCCGCGAGCTCATGTGCGGCATGCTGAATATGCTCGAAGCAAATGAATGGAGTGGATGGCCGCTCTCTATTTGCTCCAGCCTTTCTTTCTTCAACGGGTTGCGAATTTTGCTTGGCGTCATTGGGGGGCGTCATGGCGAAAGGGTTAGGGCGGTTCTGAATGAGCGCATAGGTGTTAGGTTCGACATCGAGCCGAATCGAGACTTTGAGTACCAGAGCACGATTAGACGTTTTAACCTTCTGGCAGCTGGTCTGTGGCTGACTTCTGACTGGCCATCGCGTTTTCTAGAGGTTTTCAAGGAGGCGCGTTTCACTCGATCACGCTTTGACGACAGCCTTCGCATGTATCCGTATTGGCTGCAACTTCAGGTTTCACTTCACCTAGATACCAGACCATACCTTCCATCTTACGAGGAGATTGAAGCGGCCGCGAATTACCTGCTCATCACCAACATTGGTGTCTGCACTGACTCGTTGGGAGCATTGATGGGCATTAAAAGGGACGTAGCACGTCGGGCGGTTGGACTCTGGAAGGACAGCCGTAGAGGGACTCTCTGACTCCCGACGAGTCCGTAGGAGCTGCCACATACGGCAGTAAGTGAATTTATTGCATTTTGAAGTTCTGGATATTTGATTTTGGCCTTTTATGCGTTCCCTACAAGCGAAGGATATGTGTGATTTTTTGGATTTAACTGTAGGACTGCGTAATCGCAATGACGTGACCACCAATTTGCATCGTCCTGACCAGTCGTTTGCATCAGGCTGATCAGTTCAAGGAGAAACCTTGACCGGCAGAAATCACCAACCCACGCGGGCATTCGCTACACACCACTTACCTTCAAGTCGCTACGACTGAATTAGCCGCATGGTCACGGCTTGGGTGGGAGGTTCGCCACGCCGCGATTGAGCAAGTCGAGCAGTACGATTTCACGGGACTGCTGTGCTTGCGCCATGTTAACTAGGGCGTTTGCCGCTTCGCGTGCAAGGCGACGTGCCAAAACCCGCTGTTGGGTTGAGATAATGCGACTTTCAGGGCGCCCGTGAACGTAGGTGCATCGCATATCGTATAGTTCCAGATACTCTTTGGCTGCTCTCGGCTCGACAATGGCGGCGCTCAGTCTTGCAGCAACCCTGCGCGTCGGCGATTCGTCGTGATTATCGCCAGTCAGTCGCAGCTTGCGTCTGTGGTCTGCCTCGGCGCCAAACGCGGCCTCAATCATGATGAGATGCGCCATCACTTCATCAATACTATCGGAAAGGAACGCGCGGACCAGGAAGTGCTCTACCGGAGTTGAGAAAAGTTCCGATGCTTGACTCGCTGTCTGCAGCAGCTTCCACTTGGCTTCCAGTACCTGCCGCACATCCTCGGCGGTTGCCCAACTTCGCAGACACAGCGGGCGTTCAGATTCCTCCCATTCGTCGTAGTCCACTTGGTAGAAGTAAGGCTCCCACGACAGCCGCTCAGGAGTCGGTGGCGGGTGCGGGACAGCGCACAGGTCATCGTCGACGGTGTAGATCCAAGGTAGCTGAAAACCCCGCCAGTCCACCTCGGGCATTTCGGCCCAGTCTTCCCATGGCGCCAGCAGTAGGCAGAACAGCGCGCGCTCTACCGCCGTGGGGAAACGCCCGCGGTGGGGAACAATCTCACCCATATCCTTTCCGATGGGGAGGTCAAGCCAAGAGAACTGGCGAGCGCCCGGCTCGCCGCGAATAGATATGTCTTCTTCTACGACCATCCAATGAAACTGGGACAGACGCTGAGCGTCCAGCCGTACGCCTGGATAAAAGCGCTCTAAGCGAGACGCATTGAACAAACCTTCAAGTTCGGCAGCGTCAAAGCGACCTATACGGGCATTGCCAAACTGGAAAGACGGGAGCTGATCAGCCATATCGAGCGGGCAGAGGTAACGTCGCTTAGTGGTGGTTCGTTGAAACTCGTAAGCCAACGCGGCAACAATCTCATCCATGTCTGGCTTGGGGTGGATGGGAAGATGTGGGGTGCTGCAAGGCAGACCCAGCGACGTAAGCGCATTGCCGATGGAGACCTCCAGCCCGAGGGTGGATTTTCCGCTGCGGTAGCGCTTTTTGAGTATCTCCTTAAGTGCGACGAACTCGTGGTTGCTCCAGAGATTCTGTGGGCCGGATGGTGGTATGTCCCACAGAGATTGAAGGGCAGCAACAAGAGGTTGATCTGCGGACATGTGGCTCGGCCCTCCTTGGAATGTCTGCTTAAATGATCCCAGTTGGAGATTACCTTAATGGCGCCGCGCAATCAGCTGTCGCTTTTGGAGGCTACACGGCGCTGCCAGCTTTGCAAAGTAAAATGGCTGCAGCCGTATATATGAGAAAAAGAATCTTCGGGAAGAAGCGATGATTTGCATTGAATGCGTAACTCCGGAACCACTCAAGAAGCTGTTCGATGCGCACGGGCAGGAAGCTGCCTGCAAGTACTGCTGGCGCCACAAGAAGTCAATTAAGTCCCAGATTCTATTTGAATACATCTATGCTCGGGTTGGCGAGAATATTGCCCGTAAGGAGGATCTCTCGGACTACGAGCTCAGCATGCTGTATGGGGCCAGGGTTGAGCTTTTCCCCATTGCAGAAATAGATATTGTTCTCTCGGAATGGTTTGATCTCGGTAACGAACCATATTTCGACGATTTGTGTAGCGCTGTTCCAGACGAATTCAAACTAGATGATAACGGCGATTCCACGCACTTTTATGGCGAAGATGACGCGATGGAGGTAAACCTCTACGAAGGTCCTTGGAACCAGTTCGTTGAGGGGGTGCAGTATACGCACCGGTTCTTCAACGCGAATGCCGGAAAATTTCTCGATTCGATTTTCTCCTCGTTGGTCGCCGATAAAGAAGGCCTTAAGTCTCAAGCTATACGGATCATGGCCAATGGCGACTTGATGTACCGTGCGCGCCTTGCTAAAGGTTTCAGCGATGCGGAGAAGATAATTAATGATCCCGCTGGCCAATTCGGCCCTACTCCGAGATTCCTAGCAAGCAGTCAAAGGATGACGCCGAACGGTATCTCTGCTCTGTATTGCGCTCTGGAGAGAGAGACCTGTCTTAGCGAAATCCGCTCCATCACCGGGGATCATGTGGTGAGTACGGCGCTGACTCCAGTCGCCGAACTTAAGCTCCTTGACCTCACTGTTTTGGACCAGCTTGAACCTCCGGATCTGTCGCTCCTAGACGTAGGGTTTCGTGAGGCGCTACACCGCAAAGTGTTCTTGGGCTCACTTGTCAAAAAAATGTCCAGGCCAAAAGCTCGTAATGATGAACTGAGCTATCTGTCGACTCAGGTGGTGTTCGAGTACCTGCGGCTGCGCTTTGGTAGGCAGGTCGACGGTCTGGTCTTTCCATCCGTGCAGACTGGTGAGGTAGGGACAAACGTAGTCTTATTTCCCGAGGCCAGCCGCCTTGCCTATGTCCCCCCGCCGGAGGCTGATGATGAAAGAATTGGCGACGAAAAGCCCCCCGTTGTAGTCGAAGTCGAATTGGACAATCCGTTTAAGCCGCCTACTAAAGTAATTGTTGTGCACGGCTCAATTCGGTACCACAAGGTCACGGCGATTGAGACTCAGGCCCGCGAGTACAGTCATATCTACGATATTTTTATGAGTGAGGAGACACGCAAGCGGCTGAACTTAGACTAGGAAGCAGAACTACTCCGCAGAGGTACCGGCTTTGCAACCAATGCCTTATAGGCGACCTTTTGGCCGATTGCTGCTATCACCAACGGCAGCTATGGGGCAAGCGACTGCTTTTAACCCATTGCAGCCGGTGACAATGGGCAGATATCGGCGCGTATTTCGTTGATGCGACCTACATGGCTTTAGGCATTGCGGAGGCCGGACTCATCGAAGACGGCTACCGATTTCAGGATCTCAAAATCACCAAGGCAAAAGCACGGTTCTTGGTCTCGTTATCCAGCAATTCTAGCGACAGCTTCTCGTGATCGGTCATTGCATCCAAAACTGTGTCCAGAACGCTCTTGGGGAATAGTCCCTGCATCACGTGATCCACCGAGTGCTTGCTCACCTCAGCCATCACATCGTCCTGGCGGCTGATGCGCTGAGCGATACCAGTAAGGAACTGCAGCTAGTCATCATCGCTCACCTCAGCAACGCAGATATCGTTCAGCGCCTTGATGATTTCCGATAAGCGCTTCTTTTCTGGGTCATGTGGCTGCCGATGCCCACATCCACTGCCAGGTTTGAAGATGTATTCGCCTTGTGCCTCGTTCCGGTTGACAGAATCACCCTTTGAGGGTAATCTTGATCTTGCTACCTAATGTAGCTTCTACCTAAGAGAAAAGTACTACTAACGTATCGGCCGAATAAGGCTATTGGAGATTCACCATGAAAATATTTAGACGAAATTCAAACCACAGAGGAAGACCTGAAAGATGGACGTCAAGAGAAAGCAAGCCGTAGTACCTACCTATGACCTTGATACGCTGAAGGTTGTTGTTGCAGAAAAGGGCCGTCTGGCATTTACCGGCAGTTCTTTGACGGGGATGGCCGAGTTGGGCATGTCCGTGGCAGATGCCATTGATTGTATCGATCGTCTGTGTCTGGACGACTTTTACAAAACAATGCCATCTAAGCAAGATCCGGGTCATTCTCAAGATGTTTATCATGGGAAATACTGGAATGAAGAGGTGTACATCAAGTTCACTGGATACTCAGTTGGGCCGGTTGTCATTTCCTTCAAGGAGAAGTAGCAAATGAAAAAGTCCCCAGGACTTCGGGCTTCATGCCCAAATTGCGGGGCAAATGACTCCTTGACCGAATTCACGAGCCTCACTCGTGAATTCGGGCCAAGTGGTCATAAGCACGCCGTGCATGATCTATCTGGAGTGCGGTGCACTCAGTGTGACGAAATCGTCTATTCAGATGAAAGCAATCGTCGAGTGGCTGACGCAATCGACGAACTAGCCATTAGACGAAATGCAAATTTAATAAAACATGTAAGAAAAGACATACTTAATTTAACGCAAAAAGATGCAGTTCATCTACTTTCAGGTGGCGGACATAATGCCTTCTCACGATACGAACAAGGCCTAACTCCTGCGCCGAAGCCATTGATGGTACTCATCAAACTTCTCCAAAAAAATCCTAGTCTTTTGGATGAAGTTAAAAAATTAAGGATGGCATGATGAGAAGCGATTCTTGAAAAGCGACTTAATTGTCGCTTTTTTATTTCTAAAAATCAGTGAAGCAATGGCTTTCCGCCTTTAATCCGGCGTCAATTAACACCTCGGACTTGCGTTCTCTCACTAACTCCAAGCCATTTATCCGTGCCGAATACGCACGCCGGCTGCTCCGACGTTTGCAGCGCTGCATCCTGCAATCAAGCCGTGTTCATGTCGTCTAGCTGTCAGCTCTTTTATCCGCTATTGGCTGATTGCTGCCTGCAGAGGCGATATTAGGATTGCCGTATCCGCATAATCGCATCTGTGATCGCTTTTGCATTTGTGTCTAAGGTCTCCATAGCCATCACAGCATTATCTGCAACTACTGCCACGCCGTTGGCTGATAGCCAAACGGCGACCTCTTCGATTGCCGCCGCCAGTGCATGCTGGTTGTGCAGGAGCAATGTAAGGGCGTCAGCAGTAGCGATACTATAAGCTGAGTTATTTGGCATGCGATCCATCCTGGCAATGAAGGGTTCGCAAAGCCTAGCTCATGTGCTCGCAGCAGAGAGGCTTAGATATCGCATGCTTAAAAATTGCTGCGCCGCGCAGATGATTTGAGACTTTAGGCAATCAGTTGGGGGAGGCGGGCTACTGCATTCCAATCCATCATCGGAGCCAGCCAGCGTCCGTTTTCGGCCAAGGTCAATCGCTAACATATCATGGAAAAAATGCAGACCCGCTCGCTGGTCAATCCGGGCAAATTGTACAGTCTGATCAGCACGGAGCATGCGCATGGCATTCTGGGTTCTTCATGACGATCGACACTACTTATGTTGTCTCGGTTGATGATCAGTCCTAGGCTTCCGTCGGAATTTTATCTATACAATCCTGGAGCAAGCATGAATAGAGAAGCGATCAAGGGCGCGTTGGCGTTGAAGAGCTCATTGCAAGCGGCGATCGACTCTGGGGAGATCAAAAACCGTGATCACTTGATGGAGATTGCTGCCAGCCACGGTTTGACAGTCACGAGAAATGGTATCGATTACGCAGGTTTTCAATGCGAGAGCGGGCAGCGGCTGCGAGTCCGCTTACAGTTCAACGACCGCCCACCGAAAGTGCCTCGCGTGAAAGGTCCAAAACCTCCCAAGATTAAAGACGGGTTCTGGATCTACGCTCTCATTGCCTATAGTAAGGATGGAAAGCGAAAAGCCTGTTACGTGGGACAGGCTGCCAATCCACCCAAGCGTTTTCGAGAGCATTTTCGTAGTCAACGAGAGGGGCGCGGCTCCTACGCTCTATTCCAGTGGGCGGCGCTTGAGCAAGTTGAAGTTCAAGCCGTTGTTCTCACTTGGGCAGCAGAAACGCAAAGTAATGCCACTTATTTCGAAGGTTACTGGCTACAGCGAGCGCAGATTGCCGGGTTTGAAACTCCGGATTCGCAAAACTGGGGTCAACTACCAAGACCTGAGAGCTTGCCCGGCCAGCCTACCCACTGGCCAACAGCAGAGGTGCAGGCCAACTCAATACTTCTTTCTGAAGTGGTTCTCCAGGGAATCACACCTGAGGTCCTCAAGTTCAAGAGCAAACTCTTGCAAACAACGGTCACGGAGGGAGCTGACACCTTGGGTTGATGAGGCCCACAGGTAACTTCAATGCTCAAATTCTCTCGGCGTACCCGGCGCTTTGCTGTCCAGAAGCTTCGGCAGTATTGCCGCTGCGGCCCCTATAAGCATGTATTCATTTTGCTCTCCCATTGAGACGTCTGTCTTGTTCACATGAATGACCGATGCGCCGTAACCTAACGCGAGGTCTGGAATGTTGGCAGCCGGCATGACGATCCCAGATGTACCCACTGATATCAAAAGATCGCAACCCTTCACCAAATTCATGGCTGTCTTCCAGGCTTTGGGAGGTAAATCCTCGCCGTACCAGACTACTCCGGGACGCATTCTGCCGTTACAACGTTGACACCGAGGAGGCTCGATCAGTGCGCCCACATTTGGCAATTCTTTTTGATCTGGTGGTACTGGCGCGAGTCGATGGCAGGCATAGCACTCGGGTATAGCCAGGCTGCCATGCAAGTGCACAACATTTAGGGAGCCTGCTCGTTCATGGAGGTCGTCAACGTTCTGAGTAATAACCGAAACTTGGCGGTGTGAGCTTGCCATGCGTGATACTGCAAGATGCCCTGCATTTGGTTCTGCCTGAGCGACTCGCTGTCGCCGCCAAATGTACCATCCCCAGATTAATGCTGGATTCTCTTTGAAGGCCTTAGCCGTCTCCAAATCCCGAGGGTCGTAGCCTGACCATATTCCAGATAGCTTTTCTCGGTACGTGGGAATGCCGCTATCAGCAGAAATACCTGCACCCGTGAAGAAAACTACGTTTTTGGACCTCTGAAGTAGGTCTGCAGCTTGCTCAATGACACTCATAGCATGGCTCCTTTCCTCCTCAGCTTTGCCATCGCGAGCCGCTGAACATTCTTGGACTAGGTTCCGCCGATCAGATGCCCGTCGGGCTTTGAGATCGATGACCATGTAAGGCAAGAGGAAATGGAAGAGAATGTTTGTGCCCATCGCAGTCGATTCATACATGGGCCCCACGGGAGAATTCTCAGTGCAAAATAGTACCCATATATTATTCCTTGATTTTGACGGCGTCTTGCACCCCGATGCCGTCTATCTAGGTCGTCAAGGGCCTACATTGAAGTCAGACGGCGCGCTTTTTATGTGGGCACCGATTCTTGCGGAAATACTCAGTGATTTCTCTGAAGTCTCGCTGGTCTTAAGCACCAGTTGGGTGCGGCTTCTTGGCTATAAGCGCGCGCGTAGCTACCTGCCTCCTGAGCTCCAAGAGCGTGTGATCGGAGCCACTTGGCACAGCTCTATGGATAAGGGCTGGGTAGACGAAATCCAGTGGGAAGGGAAGACAAGGTACGATCAGATTTGTCGATACGCTGCTCGCTCAAAGCTTCAACACTGGACCGCCCTGGATGACGATGCACTAGGCTGGGCAGAGAGCTTGGCAGGCAAACTAATAGCATGTGCGCCCGAACATGGGCTCAGCTCCCGCGAGACTCAATCGGAGCTTAAGAGGCGATTGGGCGAGATGTGTTCGCTTTCAAGGCAAGCTTAAAACTGCCCTTACGGACCAAGCCTATGGTTCGCCCAATCTGGCTGCTTCAACTGTAAGTCGTTGGTTTTGATGGGGGGATTCAAATCAGCGGCTCACAAAAAATTGGATTTATAACAGCGTTTTTCTAGGAAGCCTGAGCAAGCTATGTCGGGAGCTTGTATCAATCTGCTCAGTCAAATGGTGACAGGCTGTAAATTGCCGGTGGCAAGAATACAAAAAAAAGCCCGGCAAGACGTATCTTGCCGGGCTTTTGGTGCATCAGTGAGGCTTGGGAGATACGTTATCGTCCTCAAGGTCGAGCGTACCTTGCTCACCGGCTCCTTCAGTTGGCTTAGCCTTCCGAACTTCATCTACCTCAAAGCAGAACGCGGTTTTGCCAACCTCGTGTGCGAAAAGGCGTTTGCCGTTGCGGAGGGTAATAAAGGGCCTACAAATCATGGTCATACGGATTCTCCTAAATGAGAACCCGGAAGCACGGGCGACACTGCAAATGCCGCTAGTCAAGCAGGTATTGTAAAGAGATAGATATGTAAGTAGAATCTCTTCCCGAGTATGGAAACCTGACCTCCGGGTTTGTTTTCTAATTGTGCTTTGGGAGTTCTGCAAAACATCCATCGCACGGTTCAAATGACCTACCAATGCTGCAAACATTGGTGGGTTTTTTTGTCGATAGAAATAGATATCGGCAATTATAATTATTGCTGAATGGTTCTCTTGTTGTCAATCCCTCCATTTCAATTTTTCTTTGGTTTTCAGGCTCTTGACTGAAAAATCGAAGCGTTTTGGCTCATTCGTCAAAAATTGGCTGTTCTGGATCGTTCCGCAGGCTCACATAATCGGCCTGCCAGCGAGTCAAGTTAAGCGATTGCCCGTATGTTAGAGCCTCGTCTGAGATTACATTTATCTCAATGAGCTCGATCCATTCCCAGGTTTGGCCATCACCGGTTCTGCATCGACGCAGGAAAAGATCTTCAATATTTTTTGCTGTGGTTAGAGCGGCTGTTTCTGCGGCCTCTGGGTCGTCATCAGTTTTGTAGAGCACCAAGATCGAGAGCTCATACGGGTCGTGTGATCCGTCTCTAGTTATTTCTATCCCTTGGTCAACGTCAAAGAATACTGCTGGAATGTGATTGCCGGAGTCTTTGAACAATTGGGCAAGTCGTTCGGCGATTTTTGTTGTCCGCAGTCTGCGGTCGAACTCATCTGGGAATGATGATCGGCGATATCTCGCTGCCAGCCAGCGTTGAAAGATGCTTCGTTCTTGCCCATTCATTAGATGGAGGCGAGCCGGGGTGTGGGATGCAAGGGCTTTAGATGGATCCTCATGCTCTTTCGGGACTTGAATTCGCTTGCTTGCGGTGAATTCACATAGCAGGTGATTATCTGTGCCGGTCAACTCCAAATGAAGTCGTCTGGCTGTTTTGCAATGCGTGTAATTGCCATCCAGCTTGCCTGTGAGAATCTTCCCGAGGATAAGCTCTACTTCCGGTTCTGCTGCTGCTAGCTGTGCGAGATCGCAATCGTGCGTAGCAACAACTGCGATTGCTTTGTCCTTGTCATCGCCGTCGATGATGATGCCGAGCTGGGCGAGTGTCTCGCTATCGACAATATAACCTTGTCGCCACGGTGTTGATCGACTCCAGCTCGTCATCAGCTGCTACCTCATGTTCTGTCTTGCATATTCGGCGAACCAACCGACGCGAGATCTATTACGGCCCGGTTTCGGTTTTTCAGTCTGGACTCCATGGCTGCTCGCTGTGCGCCTTCCTTTTCGGCCAGGGCGATGAGTTTTCCGGCTGCCTCCACTCCTGACATGCCGCTGGCAACGGCCTCAAATAAAGACTTGCCGCCAGAGAGCTTGCGCTTGGCGTTCACTTGGCCTGCTAGGGGGTGGGCTACGATACGATCTGCCGCAGCGGCCAGCTCGTAGAGCAATGCTTGGTTGCCTTCTGAAATGTGCTCACCGGCTTGCCAGTTGTAGATCGCTTGTCTCGAAACTCCGAAGATTGATGCCAATTCTGTCACCGCTGGTTTTAGGGTGCTGCGCACGTAAGATAGAGCCTCTGCAGCGGTCCGCGGAGCCGCCGTAGGCTGAGGCTTGGAAATGCTCTGAGCCGTTTCTTTGTATTCCTTGGTGGCTCGGTTCTCACGAGGTTGGGGTTGCGGTGACAGTGTGCCGAGGCATAGGGCGAAGGCGACAGTTAGGCCGTAGCCCCATGCCAGTGCGGTGTTACTTGCGCTGCGTTTGGCCTTGTCTCGCTCTGATTCGAGGTGGCGGCTAGCTATATCGAATGATCGGTTTGCCAATCCCGGACTTGGGGATGGCGCATATATTGTGCTCATAGGTTAACTCCATGCTTTCCTTGCGTGATCCGTCACGGTCGCGTTGAAAAACAACTTAACTAGATCGTGAAGGTGTTGAAACCTATCTCTGACTTCGTTCGAATCGTATTTCCGGCGCTCAGAAAAACTGGCATCGACATCAACGGTTGCATGCTGGCATTTGAGTCCGTTGAAGCGTTGGCTTATTTTGAGCGGGTCGGGGGTCAGGTCTGGTGGGAAGCGCAGCTCACTGTTCTGGAGGATCACCCGTGACACCACTTGTCCTATGTTGGGAATGGTTGCCGCCGATTCTGCAAAGGAGTGGTTGTACTGCAGTGGCTGCCCTTCGAATTGATAGATCTGATCCACATCGAGTGAAGCTGGCGTGCCCCACACTTCGCGAGCAAGGTACTGCTGCAATGTTTCCCCTTCTGCAGGAACAATCGCATCCAGATATCTCAGCCCTAAGCGTTCAAAATATGCGAGACCGTCAACCGCTTCCTCTAGGATTCCAAGGCCTCGCTCCAGCTCGGCATAGAACTCTGGAAAGGTTTCGTATTCTGTGCAGCGGAACGAGAGTGCGTTTGCTTCAAGCAAGAACCCTTGGGTGCCTTCGAGGTTGGAAAATGTGTAGTTCTCGGTTTGTTGGACGCCTGGTTGAAATGGTGACGAGTCATCGCCGCCGGTGACGGCACTGAAGGCAAATTGCATTTGCTGAGAGCTTTTGAAATCAGGGTAGCCAGCCTTCCGCATGCGCTCCTGGATCGCTGGAAGGTAGCTCTTCAGCGAAAGCAGAGGGTTGTGACGCACCTGGCCAATGGTGAAGTAAACAGGGGCGTTTGCGTATTTTGTTCCCATTTTCATTACTCAGCTTGACACTTTGATTGACAGTTTACAGATAGGTTTACACACTTGCAAATGAGTAGGCCACTTCGCTGTGCCCGTCGTGGCCTTGCGAGCCGACTGACGCTCATTGAATGGGGTGTCGGTGAGGGCCAGCTTAAAATCAACTGTTCATAGCCGGCCAAAAATGTGGGCAGAGGCGATAGAAGGAAGGAAGGCGAATGGACCAAGATCTGCGAAACGCGTTTAGTGCTCTCAGCCAGATTCAAAATCAGTTTGAGGCCGTCGTTCTAGAGCTGTATAGAATGTTTCCTCATGATTCAAACCCGCTCGCGTGGAATGACAAGATCTACACTGAGCAGCGCAAATGGCAATCCGGACCTAATGATCCACACGATTATCAGATGCAGATAGCACTTCATTTTTTAGAGTTGGCCCGTAAAGGTCGATTAAAGGTAGCGCTGGATCATCGTGGATTTTCAGTGATAGAACTGGATGCGAAGCCTCTGGAAAATGTCGATCTAAAGAAAATTATTTTCAATGAGCTCAGTAGGTTAAACAGTAATTGGCTGCCGTATGTGGACCTTTATGCAGCCGTTCACCAATATTTGGGGCTCTCGCTGAGCCAGAACTTGAGCGTGCTTGAAGCAGTGCTCGAAGAGCTGTCGGACAAAAGATATATCCGCAGCGACCAAACACGCTCCCGCATGCTTCGGATTACTCGGGGGCTTAATTTTGATGAGTGGAAAAGTACGATGACCAAGCCTCACACCCCGGCGGTAACCCACAACGCATTTACTTTCAACGGACAGGTTGGTGCTGTGCAAACGGGAGAGGGCTCGGTGGCCAATGTGCAGCAGGCTACTGATGTTAGTCAATTTGCGGACATTAAAGCAGCGCTTCAATCTCTGCTACAGGAGCTCCCCAAATCCAACCTGTCAGCGTCAGAGCGCCAAGACGCCGAAGAGCTTATAGGTAAGACGATAAAGGAGATTGACAGCGAAAAGCCTAGCAAGGGTGTTGTAAAGGCACTGTGTTCAGGTTTAGCCACAACGGTCCAAACTTTGGGATCGACCTCTGCTGCTTACGCACTTGTGAGTGCCGCTTTCGCTGCTTTTGGAGTCTCCTTGGGCTAGCGGCAGATCCTGAAGGGGCATGCACAGTCTGCGGTGCTGCTTTATAGCTTGGAGCGGTTACCGCTCCAGGCCCGGTCTCCGTTTACCATGACATCCGGGGCCATTGCTTCATCGAACTCCAAAGATTTGCGAATTCGATTCAAACGTTTGCCGCGTATTTGTATGCGGCCGAGTACTGGATTGGAGAGTCCTTGGCAAGACTCTTATCGGGCGGTCTCAAGCGCTATCGTGCTTCACCGCTAGCGCCTGAGAAGTTCGCATAAAAATCAAGCCTTTCAGCGGCAGAAGGGTGGAGGCGCGTGTGATTGGGCTGAGGTTAAGATGCTTGAAGAATTGATGTATAAATAAGGGGTTGCACGTTTTTAACTAAGATATAACATCTTAATAACCTAAAGAATATCTCGTGCTTCCATGTAGCTGCACGGCGACGGCGTCATCAGTAGTACCTGCAATCACGGTAATTAGAATATTTATCTCGTGAGAGGTGGGGAAGATGGCGGATAGTAGAACAGGAAAATAGTTTCGTGTTGCCATTCTATTGATATACGACATCTGAAGAGATTTGAAAGGGTATCGAGCTGCTCTTATGCCTTCCGTGGAAGAGCTTAAATATCTTGTCGTGATTTCTTCATTTTTTGTTACACGGCGCTGAGCAGAATTAGGCTCTGCTTTATTGATGCCTACATATTCGTCGAACTGGCCCTTCATAATCGATGTTCCAAATCGCAGCGTCGGAAACAAAAAAACTCTGATCAATTCTGAGCATGGTATTCGCACTGTGTAATGACTGCCTCTGTAAAATGCGTGATTAATAATCTTTATAAAGGAAAGATGAGGATCTTTTGCGCGAGAAATTCTTTTTATTACATCGTCTGTAGAGTAAAGCTGTCGGCAGAGAATCAATTTTGCCTGCGACGCCTCTATTAGGCGAGTCCTGCTCCATCTAGGTGAGCTAGGTACCGGCTCGCCACTTTTCCAACGAGAACCGGGTTTGACGTGCTTGATGGCGGCTACAGGTAGGTCTATGACACATACGTGTCTCTTGGCTCGTGGCGGCGGATCTTCATCACAAAAGCAGAAGAACTGTAGGGAAAGCGCAGACGGGTCGCCATCGACGCAGCTGACTTCTCTAATCCCGAGGATTTCCCAGGTGCGATAGTCGTCGGCTAGCTGGTGGATAAATTTCAAGCCAGTTCCAGAGCATCATTCTCAATTAAAGATAGAATTTATCACGCTCTGTTGTGCATTTGCATTTATCAGTAGGTTTTACAGCCACCGACCAATGCCGGCCCGGAGGCCGAGTGATGCGGTTGGCGGAACGGGCGCTGCGGCCAGTGGGTCAACGGTGCGCCGCTGGCGACGGATTGAATCGCCGCCACTTCCAGCGCTTCGCTCTCGGCCAGCGGTGGCAGCAATCCCGGTAATCGGCTGGCCAGCAACGTCTTGCCCGTCCCCGGTGGCCCGCTGAACAGCAGATTGTGCGCACCGGCGGCGGCAATCAGCAGCGCCCGTTTGGCGGCCAGTTGGCCCTGTACCTCATTCAAGTCGGGATAGGGTTTGGCGGCATGGATCAACCCATCCGAGACATAAGGCTCGACCGGTGTATGCCCGTTGAAATGCGCCACGGCCTCCAGCAGATGATCCACTGCGATCACCCTCAGTCCTGACGCCAGACACGCCTCCTCGGCATTCGCCCGCGGCACCACCAGCGTCCGCCCTGCCTTGCGCGCCGCCAGCGCCGCTGGCAACACCCCACGCACCGCCCGCACTGCACCGGATAACGCCAGCTCACCCAGGCATTCCACGTCATCCAGGGTCAACGTCGGCACCTGCACACTCGCCGACAGAATTCCCAGCGCAATCGCCAGATCGAACCGCCCGCCATCCTTGGGCAGATCCGCCGGCGCCAGATTCAAGGTGATCCGCCGCGCCGGAAACTGCAGCCCGGAATTGATGATCGCACTGCGCACCCGGTCCTTGCTCTCCTTCACTGCCGCTTCGGGCAGGCCGACCATGGTCAGCGAGGGCAAGCCGTTGGCCAGGTGAACTTCGACGGTGACGGCGGGGGCATCCACGCCTATCTGGGCGCGGCTGTGGACGATGGCGAGGGACATGGTCGTTCCTTGAGTTGAATCGGGGGCCGCTTCCTGCGGTTTTTTAAGGGTAGTCGGGGAGGAGAGAGTTGGAGGGACGGCTGCCTGGGCAAACCTTCACTGGATGTTGCTGGAGTCGAAATGATTAATCGTCAGGCGTAAAAAAACCGCCAACTAGGCGGACTTTTAATTCGGGATTCAGGTTCCGCCACCGGCGAGCCAGCCATCTGGCTCCAATTCTTTGCCATAGGTCGCGGCGACCTTCAAAAAGTGCCGCTGACTGGCAGAAATCGTATCGGCCAAACTGGGCGCAAACCCAGTGCTGAACATTCAGCATTGGGTGAGCTTAGGAATCTGGGCTTCACGACGCAATCGGACGGCGGGGTTGCCAGCTGTAGGATTCTGCCGAGATTCGGCAGCGAATCCTGAATGGCGGGAAGGTCGTTCCGACCTTCATTCGCGGGCAAGCCCGCTCCCACAAGGGGCCGCATTCACAAAGACACGAGGTGTTACTCCGCCGGCGGCGTCAGCTTCGCTTCCATCTCCGCCACCTTCGCTTCAAGGCTCTCCAGCCTGGCCCGAGTGCGCGCCAGCACCACCATCTGACTGTCAAACTCTTCGCGGCTCACCAGGTCCAGTTTGCTGAAGGCGCTTTGCAGCAGCATCTTGAACTGGCTTTCGATTTCGGCTTTTGGCAAGGGCGTGTCGCCGCTGAACAGGCGGGAGGCGGTGCCGCTCAGGGCGTCGAGGAAGTCTTTGGGCGCGAGCATGGGATATGTCCTGGAAACTATGGCCGGCAGTGTATCACGCAGTGTCTATAGTCATTTGCGCAGGCACGGATGCACGCTTTTCGCGCAACTGGATGCACGGCCACGCACCGTTGTTGTGCGTATCCCGAGTGCCATTTGGGTGATGGCATCTGCCGCAGCGGCCAAGGGATTGAAATCAGTGGTTTTTGGCGAGATGGCAAGCTTTCTGCTTAGACACCTTCGACCCATGCACTGATGCAGTCGCTGTGACGAATGCAGTGCGGCAGACGGAGCGGGGAGTTTCGTCTGGAGCGGTTAGCTGGCGTCGACAACGAAGCGTTACAAAGCCAGGCACTGCGCTTAGACTTGAGTCGGGTTTGTTTTCCTGGGGCAAGTCCACCAATTCGGGAGAGAGTTTCATGAAGCTAGTCACTGCCATCATCAAGCCGTTCAAGTTGGACGACGTGCGCGAGTCGCTGTCCGAAATCGGCGTGCAGGGCATTACCGTTACTGAAGTCAAAGGCTTCGGTCGGCAGAAGGGTCACACCGAGCTGTATCGCGGCGCGGAGTATGTGGTCGATTTTCTGCCCAAGGTGAAAATCGACGTTGCCATCGACGACAAGGATCTGGATCGGGTTATCGAGGCGATAACCAAGGCTGCCAACACCGGCAAGATCGGTGACGGCAAGATCTTCGTGGTCAATCTGGAACAGGCGATCCGCATCCGTACCGGCGAAACCGATACCGACGCGATCTAAGCGCCGCCACAAACCCAACGCCCCAGGAGAAAACAATATGACTCTGCGTAAATTCGCAGGGCTAGGAGCCCTGTTGTCTATCGTAATGCCCGGCCTGGCCATGGCGGCAGACGAAGTGGCAGCTCCAGTCCTGAACTCCGGCGACACCGCCTGGATGCTCACCTCCACAGCCCTCGTGCTGTTCATGACCATTCCCGGCCTCGCGCTGTTCTACGGCGGCATGGTCCGGTCGAAAAACATTCTTTCCGTGATGATGCAGTGCTTTGCCATTACCGGTCTGATCAGCGTCCTGTGGGTCATTTATGGCTACAGCATCGCGTTCGACACCACCGGCATGGAGCAGGGCGTCGTCAACTTCAATTCGTTCGTGGGCGGTTTCGGCAAGGCGTTCCTGGCCGGTGTCACGCCAGCGAGCCTGACCGGCCCGGCGGCGCTGTTCCCCGAGGCGGTCTTCATCACCTTCCAGATGACCTTCGCGATCATCACCCCGGCGCTGATCGTCGGTGCATTCGCCGAGCGGATGAAGTTCTCCGCGATGCTGATCTTCATGGGCATCTGGTTCACCCTGGTTTATGCACCGATCGCGCACATGGTCTGGTCCGGCAACGGCGGCCTGATGTGGGACTGGGGCGTACTCGACTTCGCGGGCGGCACCGTGGTGCACATCAACGCCGGTGTGGCCGGTCTGATTGCCTGCCTGGTACTGGGTAAACGCAAAGGCTTCCCGACCACGCCGATGGCGCCACACAATCTGGGTTACACCCTGATGGGCGCGGCGATGCTGTGGGTCGGCTGGTTCGGCTTCAACGCCGGTTCCGCTGCGGCCGCCAACGGCACCGCCGGCATGGCGATGCTGGTGACCCAGATCGCGACCGCCGCTGCTGCACTGGGCTGGATGTTCGCCGAGTGGATCACCCACGGCAAACCTAGCGCACTGGGTATCGCATCCGGCGTCGTTGCAGGTCTGGTGGCGATCACTCCGGCCGCTGGCACCGTGGGCCCGATGGGTGCCCTGGTCATCGGTCTGGCGGCAGGCGTGGTGTGCTTCTTCTGCGCCACCACCCTGAAACGCAAACTCGGTTATGACGACTCCCTGGACGCCTTCGGCGTGCACGGTATCGGCGGTATCCTCGGCGCGATCCTGACCGGTGTGTTCGCCGCACCGTCGCTGGGTGGCTTCGGCACCGTCACCGACATCGCCGCACAAGTCTGGATTCAGTGCAAAGGCGTCGGCTTCACCGTGATCTATACCGCGATCGTCACCTTCATCATCCTCAAGGTGCTGGATGCCGTGATGGGTCTGCGCGTGACCGAGGAAGAAGAATCGGTCGGCCTGGATCTGGCACAACACAACGAGCGTGGCTACAACCTGTAAGCACGCGCCGCAAAAAACTTGCCCGGCTCGCCGGGCATTTTTTTGTCTGGAATTTGTCTTCCCCGATACAGCTGAAAGGATTTTTCGTACTGCTTTGGTCGTGTTTACGACGAGTGTTTTTCTGCGGCCAAAGGCTTACATCATTGAAGGAATATTAGGGCCTTTGTTTTTTTCCAGAGCGCGCTAGAATGCGCCCCGAACGTGCGGAGAACTGTATGTGGCAACAGACTCTGATAACCCTGCGGGCACGGCCCCGGGGCTTTCATCTGGTGACCGACGAGTTGCTCGCCGGCCTGCCTGAACTCAAGGCATGCCGGGTCGGTCTGTTGCATTTGTGGCTGCAGCATACCTCGGCGTCGTTGACCATCAACGAGAACGCCGATCCGGCGGTACGTCGCGACTTCGAACGATTTTTCAATCGTCTGATCCCACAAGGAGCAGACGGCTATGAGCATAACGACGAAGGCCTGGACGACCTCCCGGCGCACTTCAAGGCCAGCGTGCTGGGCTGTCAGATCAGTTTGCCGGTAACGGCGGGCCGACTGGCACTGGGTACCTGGCAAGGCGTTTATCTGGGCGAGCACCGTGATCATGGCGGTGCCCGTAAAGTCCTCGCCACCTTGCACGGTGAAGGGGCATAAACCGTTGGTCACCAATGGTTACCGATTTTTTTCCGGCGACTTTCGACAGTCGCCAAAGCTGGTCTATAACTAATCTGCTTTTCGCAAGTCATGAGGTAGAACATGAGCGACGATGATCTGGAAAACGACGACCTCGAAGTAGGCGACGAAGACGAGGCCGAAGACGGTCTGGAAGCAGCAGCGGAAGACGTTGCTGAAGACGATGGCGGTGACGATACGCCGGCCCCGGCTGCCAAAGGCAAGGCCAAGGCTGCGGTGTCGGTCGACGAGTTGCCGAGCATTGAAGCCAAGAACAAGGAGCGCGACGCCCTGGCCAAGGCCATGGAAGAGTTCCTTGCACGCGGCGGCAAGGTGCAGGAAGTGGAGGCCAACGTGGTCGCCGATCCGCCCAAGAAACCGGACAACAAGTACGGCAGCCGCCCTATCTGAGGCGTGTCGCTCGCTTGCTGAAAAAGCCCGCCGTCGCTGCGGGCTTTTTCATGGGCGAAAGAAAGTTAGCCGCGGCTGTTCCAGCGGGCGAGCACTGCGGGCAGATCGTTCAGGCTACGAATCTCGGCATCCGGCAGGCGCTCCGCTTCCCAGACCTTGCCGGCGGGGTTGAACCAGATCGCTCGCAGACCGGCCTGCTGCGCCCCGGCGATGTCATCCCCCGGGTGATCGCCAATATGCACCGCCGCTTCGGCGCTGACGCCGCCGCGCTGCAACGCTTCATGGAACAGTCGCGCATCCGGCTTGGCGATGCCGATGTCTTCGGCGCACAGCGCAAACTTGAAGTAGTCCGCCAGCCCCAACCGACGCACATCGGCGTTGCCGTTGGTGACCACGCCGAGGGCGTAGTGTTTGGCCAGGGTTTCCAGGATCGGCTCGACTTCCGGGAACACCTCGATCTGATGCCGCGCATGCAGGAACACTTCAAAACTCTTGTCTGCCAGCTCCGATGCTTCGCCGTGGGCGTACCCGGACTCTTCCAAAGCATGGAACAGCACTCGCCGGCGCAGCGCGCTGATGCGGTGCTTGAGTCCCGGTTCGCTGCTCAGCACGCGCTCGCGGATCGACCACAGATGCTCCACCGGCACCGCGCCCAGCTTCGGTGCATGTTCGCTCAGCCATTCGCGCAAAACCGCTTCTGCGCTGACGATCACCGGGGCGGTATCCCACAGGGTGTCGTCGAGGTCGAAGGTGATCAACTGGATGCTCATGAATCATCGCCTTTCATGCGTTTGGCCCGTGGATGGGCGCTGTCATAGACCGCCGCCAGGTGCTGGAAGTCCAGGTGGGTATAGATCTGGGTGGTCTTGATGTCCGAGTGGCCGAGCAGTTCCTGCACCGCACGCAGGTCCTGGGAGGACTCGAGCAAATGGCTGGCGAAGGAGTGCCGCAGCATGTGCGGGTGCAGGTTCTGCCCCAGTTCGCGCTCGCCCGCCAGTTTGACCCGCACCTGAATCGCTCGCGGGCCGAGGCGGCGGCCTTGCTGGCTGACGAACACGGCGTCGTCCGACGGGTTGGTCAGCGCCCGCAGCGGCAGCCATTGCTCCAGCGCTTCCCGAGCCTTTTTGCCGACGGGCAGCAGGCGTGTCTTGCTGCCCTTGCCGAGCACCTGGACCATGCCGTCGGCCAGATCGAGCTGATCGAGATTGAGCCCGGTCAGCTCCGACAGCCGCAGGCCGGAGGAATAGAACAATTCCAGAATCGCCTGATCGCGCCGGGCCAGAAAGTCGTCCTCGACTGCGCCTTCGAGCAGTTGCAGCGCTCGGTCGGTATCGAGGGTTTTCGGCAGGCGACGTTCACCTTTCGGTGGTGCGAGACCCGTTGCGGGATCGTGATCGCAGAGACATTCGCGATTCAGATAGTGATAGAGCCCGCGCACCGCCGAGAGCAGGCGGGCCAGACTGCGCGAGGACTGGCCTTGGGCATGCAGGCGGGCGATCAGGCTGCGCAGGCGCTGGATGTCGAGCGCCTGCCAGCTGCCGATGTTCTGTTTGATGCACCAGCCGAGGACTTTATCGAGATCGCGCCGGTAGGCCGACAGCGTATGCGGCGACACCTGCCGCTCACTGCGCAGGTGTTCGCAGTAAGCGTCCAGTTGCCGTTCCATGGTCAGCGTACCGAGCGCAGGGAGCTGTTGACCCGTGGCAGCACGCGACCCATGACTTCGGCGATGTAGCTGAGGAACAGCGTGCCGACCGAACTCTTGTAGTGCTGCGGGTCACGGCTGGCGATGGCCAGGATTCCGTGGATGCCCTGGTGGCTGACGGCGACCACGGCGGTGGAGCCGATCTGCTTGCGCTGCTCTTCGCCGAACAGGAAGTCCAGTTCATGTTCGCGCAGGCTGCCGCTGACGCTCTTGCCTTCAGTGAGCAATCCGCCGATGGCGGTTTGCGCGTCGGCGTGGGTCACCCAGCGGCCGACCGGGGCCGGGTTGTCGCCGAGCAGGATCAGGCTGACGAAGGGCACTTGGAAATCCTGGCGCAGGCTGTCTTCGACGCTGATCACCACGTCTTCCAGGGTGGCAGCGTCCATCAGTGCAAGGATCAGGCGACGGGTCTTGTCGAACAGGCGATCGTTGTCCCGGGCGACGTCCATCAAATGCGAGAGGCGATGACGCATCTCGATGTTGCGGTCGCGCAGGATGGCCATCTGGCGCTCGACCAGCGAGACGGTATCACCGCGCTGATGGGGGATGCGCAGGGACGGCAGCAATTCTTCATGCTCGACGAAGAAGTCCGGATGAGCCTCCAGGTACGCGGCAACCGCTGCCGCCTCCAGGCTCTCGGACGCTGATTCACCGGACTGTCGGGCGGGTACCTGAGGCTTATCGGTCATGGCTTCTGCTCACTCAAAGACGCACTTGTCCTTCGTATACGCGCACTGCCGGGCCGGTCATCAACACCGGTTGGCCGGGGCCTGCCCACTCAATGGACAGACGCCCGCCCGGCAGGTCGATCAGCAGTGGCGAATCCATCCACCCCTGACTGATCGCCGCTACAGCAGCAGCGCAGGCACCGGTGCCGCAGGCCTGGGTTTCCCCGGCGCCGCGTTCCCAGACGCGCAGTTGCGCGCGATGGCGGTCGATGACCTGGAGAAAACCGACGTTGACCCGCGCCGGAAAGCGCGGATGGTGTTCGATCTTCGGCCCCAGTTCATGCACCGGTGCAGTGTTGATATCGCTGACTCGCAGCACCGCATGGGGGTTGCCCATGGAGACCGCCGCCAGATCGACCGGCGTACCGTCGACATCGACCTGATAACTCAGGGCCTGCTCCGGCGCCTGGAACGGAATGTCCGCCGGCACCAGGCGCGGGGCGCCCATGTTCACGCCGATCTGGCCGTCGTTACGCACGTCCAGCTCGATGATGCCGCCCTTGGTTTCGACGCGGATCTGTCGCTTGGCGGTCAGACGCTTGTCGAGCACGAAGCGGGCGAAGCAGCGCGCACCGTTGCCGCACTGCTCCACTTCGGAGCCGTCGGAGTTGAAGATCCGGTAACGGAAATCCACGTCCGGATTGCTTGGCGCCTCGACGATCAGCAACTGGTCGAAACCGATGCCGGTGTGCCGGTCGCCCCACATTTTCGCGTGCTTGGGCTGAATATGCGCGTGCTGACTGACCAGGTCGAGAACCATGAAGTCGTTGCCCAGGCCATGCATCTTGGTAAAACGCAGCAGCATGGGGTCACTCCGGCAGCAGGCTTTCGCCGGCAAACAGCTCGGCCACGGTTTCGCGGCGACGCACTTCAAAGGCCTGATCGCCATCCACCAGCACTTCGGCGGCGCGGCCGCGGGTGTTGTAGTTGGAGCTCATCACGAAACCGTAGGCACCGGCCGAATGCACGGCCAGCAGATCGCCTTCTTCCAGCGCCAGTTCGCGTTCCTTGGCGAGGAAGTCGCCGGTTTCGCAGATCGGGCCGACGACGTCGTAGGTACGCGCAGCGGTCTCGCGTGGCTTGACCGGGGTCACGTCCATCCAGGCCTGGTACAGCGCCGGGCGGATCAGGTCGTTCATGGCCGCGTCGACGATGGCGAAGTCTTTGTGTTCGGTGTGCTTGAGGTACTCGACCTGGGTCAGCAGCACGCCGGCGTTGGCGACGATGAAGCGGCCCGGTTCGAACACCAGCGCCAGATCACGGCCGACCAGACGCTCGCGCACAGCCTTGATGTAATCGGCGGCCAATGGCGGCTCTTCATCGCGATAACGCACACCCAGGCCGCCACCGAGATCGATGTGGCGCAGGTGGATGCCGCAATCGCCGAGGCGATCGACCAGATCCAGCAGGCGGTCGAGGGCATCGAGGAACGGAGGCAGAGTGGTCAGTTGCGAACCGATGTGGCAGTCGACGCCGACCACTTCCAGGTTCGGCAGGTGCGCGGCACGCACGTACACGTCTTCGGCGTCGGCGATGGCGATGCCGAACTTGTTCTCTTTGAGACCGGTGGAAATGTACGGGTGGGTGCCGGCATCGACGTCCGGGTTCACGCGCAGCGAAATCGGCGCGCGAACGCCCAGCTCGGCGGCGACCACTTGCAGGCGCTCGAGCTCGTCAGTGGATTCGACGTTGAAGCAATGCACGCCGACTTCCAGCGCACGGCGCATGTCGTCACGGGTCTTGCCGACGCCGGAGAACACGATCTTGTCCGGGCTGCCGCCGGCGGCCAGAACGCGTTCCAGCTCGCCGCGGGAAACGATGTCGAAACCGGCGCCGATACGGGCCAGGACATTCAGGACGCCGAGGTTGGAGTTGGCCTTGACCGCAAAGCACACCAGGTGCGGCATGCCGGCCAGCGCATCGGCGTAGGCCAGGTACTGGGCCTCGATGTGCGCGCGGGAGTAAACGTAGGTGGGAGTGCCGAAGCGATCGGCGATGGCGGACAGCGCCACACCTTCCGCGAACAGTTCCCCGCCACGGTAGTTAAAAGCGTCCATGGCGATCCCTTAGTAAACGTCGTGCTTGTGTGCCTTGGAGACAGGCTGCTTTTGCGAAGACTGGGCTTGCTCGGCCGGGTCCTGATCTTCATCGGGCAGGTACAGCGGGCCTTTTTGACCACAAGCCGAAACAAGGCAGGCAACCGCGACGAGCGCAGCAAGGGAAGAGATCAGGCGCTTCATGGCGAAATCCTTGAAAATGCGTTAATTGCGCCGGAGTATACCGGCCACCCGGCAGCTTGCCTATGCGACGGAACTCCCGTCCGGCGGGGCTCGGGCTGCGGCACGGAAACTTTTCCCGCGTGGCGGGTGGATATTTCGTCGCCGGGCAGGGCGCTTGGTCGTTATCCTTTGCAATCGGCTGGCAGCGTCCGTATCTTGCGGCGCTTGAGCCTGATCAGACATTTTTTGAGGTTGCCGCAATGAGTTTGTCCGAAGCCCGTTTCCACGATCTGGTCGATGAAACCCAGGAAAAACTGGAAGACATCTTCGACGACAGCGACCTGGACATCGACATGGAGAACTCGGCCGGTGTGCTGACCGTCAAGTTCGAGAACGGCACCCAGCTGATCTTCAGTCGTCAGGAACCGTTGCGTCAGCTGTGGCTGGCCGCGGTGTCCGGCGGTTTCCACTTCGACTACGACGAAGAAAGCGAACGCTGGATGTGCGACAAGAGCGAAGAACAGCTGGGCGAAATGCTCGAGCGCATCGTCAAGCAGCAGGCCGGCACCGAATTCGATTTCGAAGGCCTGTGATTTCGTGACTGATACTGCGCCCGTCCGTCCGCCGAAGCCGCTCTACAGCAACGTCAGCCCGGCCGTCCCTTCTCCGTGCACCGGCGTGTGCCGGCTGGATGAACAGAAGGTCTGCCTCGGCTGCATGCGCCATGTCGAAGACATCCGCGAGTGGCGTTCGGCCGATGACGAGCGCCGCCGGGTGATTTGTGCGCAGGCGGCTCAGCGCCGGCAGCTCGCCGGAGCGTAGCTTGTATATTTTTTGAGCTGTGATAGTGTCCGGAAACGCCTCAACCCATCGAGGCCTGGTGAGAACCCCGTCTTTTTTGGCGGGGTTTTGCTTTTTTTGTGTGCAGAAGAAAGGAGTCTGCCCGGATCATGACCGCACCTTCCATCACCCTTACCCGTCTGGACGTGCAACGTCTGGAGCGCCTGATCGACAGCCTGGATGACACGCTGCCGGGCGTGATCGCGCTGCAAACCGAACTGGACCGCGCCGATACCCTGGTCGGTCACGATGAAGTGCCTGCCGATGTCGTGACGATGAATTCCCGCGTGCACTGCCGTGAAGAGAGCAGTGGCAAGGACTACCACCTGACCCTGGTCTATCCGAAGCACGCCAATGCCGACGAAGGCAAAGTCTCGATCCTGGCTCCGGTCGGCAGTGCGCTGCTGGGCCTGAAAGTCGGTCAGCACATCGACTGGCCGGCTCCGGGTGGCAAGACCCTGAAACTGACTTTGCTCGAAGTCGAATCGCAGCCGGCCAACGGCGGTGATTTCCCGGAGTAACCCGCGTCAGACCTGCTCGAGCGCCTCGTTCAGAGAGCGTTCAAGGTCGGCCTTGTAACGCAGATACAGATTGCTCGAACTCTGCCCGTCACCGATCACACCCGACAGGTCCAGGTCGGTGATATAGCAGCGGTAGCGCTCGCTTTCCCGGCGCTGTCCGACGATCTCCCGGGCGACCACGCTGAACAGCTGGTCGCCATGTTCCAGCTCGCTGAATTCCCGTTGATTGCAATACAGCGTGACCTGCACTTCGCCGGGCGCGGCTTTGCCGACGATCGCCTGCACGTCGTAGAACGGTTTGTTGACCGGTGTCTGCGGCGCCGGGCGCATTTCGACCCGTCGCGCGCGCCCCGGCCCTGATGGCAATAACTGGTAATACAAGATTTCAAGGCTGGCGGCATGACCCGAATCCATCGGCAGCAGCGCTTCGCGGCGGAACTGGATCGATTGCAGGAACCGCTGCAACGGCACCAGCAGGCTTTGCTCGTCGTGATAGGGCAAGTGCTGTTGCCACAGCGCATTGAACTCGTCGAGCACGTACAGCTCGGCGGTTTGTTCGGTGATCCGGTAGAACACCTGAATGCATTCAGGCTGGCCCATCGGCAGGATCAACGCCAGGTCGTGGTCTTCCAGCGCCATCGGATCCAGGTGCAGCGGGCTGTAGCGCGGCTGTTCCTCGCCAAGGTAATCGAGCAGTGCCGGCAGGGTGGCGAGGGCGACATGGCTGACCTGGCCCGGCACCAGTTCCAGCACGTGGTAATGCTGCTGCACCTGGATCAGGTAGCGGTGATTCAGGTCGCTGAGCAACAGGGTCTGCGCGGTGTCGACGATTTCTTCCACCCGGCGCGCAATGAATTGCGCGCGGTTGTGACAGAAACAGCGCACTCGCAGCGATGGTTGTTGCGACCCGCGCGGCAGGTTGTTGAGGTAATCGCGCAGGCAGTCCATCAAGGCATGCGGGCCGTCGAAGCGGTTGACCAGCACTTCGTTCCAGCTGTTGAGCGTGACCTGATCCAGGGTCAGCACCAGATTCTCGCGCACGCCGGCGTAACTCAGCGAATCCGTGCGTTCGGTGGTCATCAGGATGTTCAGGTCGCGGTGATGCTTGAGCGGATCGACCCCGACATTCACCAGCATCAGCACTTCGCTCGGCACGGCGGCACGCAACAGCGGTTCTTCGGCAACGGTCGACAAGGGTAGGGCGATGCTCTGTTGCAGGCTGCCGAGCAGGTTGAACAGCTCGAACTCGCTCATATCGCTGGTGCCGGGGTGCAGCGCCAGTCGGGTGCTGCTGTCGATCACGCCGTTGCGGTGGCACCAGGTCAGCAGTTCCAGCAACTCGCGGCTGCGCTTGATCGGCGCGAAGTGTTCCCACTCCAGCGCCGTCAGGCTGCCGTTGTACAGGCCCCACTGGGTTTGGCCCGGTTCCTTTTTGTTCGGCGATTGCACCAGGGTCAGGGTGTCTTCGGCCAGATCCGGGGCGATGCCGGGGTTGATGAACTCGACCTTGTCGGCCTTGCGTTCGAACGCGGCATACAGCCGTCGTCCGAGAACGTTGAGGTCGCGCTTGTTGATCAGGCTGACAGTCTGTTCGGTGCGGGCGAACTGGGTCAGGAAGCGGTAGCTGTAGTTCAGCTCGTTGACCAGCGCCCGGCGCTCGGCGCTGACCTGGCGGACTTTCCACTGGCTGCGGCTGTCGAGCAGCGCCAGTTGCCGCTGATCCCAATGCCATTCGCTGGCCAGCCTTTCCAGCAGTGAGCGTTGCCAGCTCTGGGTGCGAGTGTTGCCGGTGAGCTTGCGGTTGATCTTGAGGTACAGCGCCCGGCGTACCAGCTCAAGCCGTTCCGGCTCGTTGCGCGCAGTGAGGTATTCCTCGATCCGGCGGTAGACCACCATGTACGGGTCGAGCTCGTCGAGGTCCAGCCGGTTGGCAAATACGGCCTGCTTGAAGCGCAGGCTCAGGCACTGCACCTGGGGATGTTCGCTGGCGTAGACCTCGGTCAGCAGCAGCTTGAGCACCGATTTGTAAGGCGATTCGATGCCCTTGAACAGTTGCCACAGCCCGGCGCCGACAAACTCGCCCGGCGGAATGTGCGCCATCGGCCCCAGGTCGAGGGTTTCATCGTTGCGGATGAAACGCTTGGAAATCAGGGTGTGGGTGTACGCATCGTAGGCGCGTTCTTCATAGACCGGCACCAGCCACCAGATCGGCGTGCGCCCGGCGAGCCAGATCGCGGTGCGGTAGAACTCGTCCAGCAGCAGGTAATGCTGGGTGGTGCCGCAATCTTCGGAGCTGAGCTGGGTGTCGCGTTCGCCTTTGACGAAGCGCACCGGGTCGATCAGGAAAAAGTGCGCCTCGGCCCCCTGGCTGGCGGCCCAGGTTTCGAGCAGCTGGCATTTCTTGCGCAGCTCGGCCAGATCACTGTCGCTAAGGTCGGGGGCGTGGCAGACCCACACATCCATGTCGCTCTGGTCGGCCTGGGCCAGCGTGCCGAGGCTGCCCATCAGGAACAGCCCGTGAATCGGCCGTGGCGGGTTGCTGCCGTGACGCGGCTTATAGGAGAACGAGCGCGTCAGGCGCTGAGCTTCGGCCAGCACATCGGCGTCGGGTTCGTAATTCGACAGCCCGGCCGGCGTACTGCCCGAGACATAACCGGGCAACAGCGGATGATTGACGTGGAAAAACAGTGGCAGCAGCGTGAGCACGCTTTGCTGGCGCGTCGACAGACCTTCCAGCGCCCGGTTCAGGCGGCCTTCATTGAGTTTCAGAAAACGCGCGCGTAGCTGGCTGAGTACCTTGCGGTCGATGCCTTCGTCCAGGTCGGGGCGGATTTCATGGGTGCGGGTCATGTCGGCTCAAACCGGCGCGCAGGGCTCGGAGGCAAGGGGTCTCGGGTGTCCGGGAGTTTAGCGCCTGAGCGGCAGGAGTTTTAAGCTGAATTTGTTTTTTGACGTCAGATTTCTATCGCGCGGCGATGGGGGACGTTCATGGCTGGCCCGCGGAAATCCCGTGGCAGGGGTTTCCGTGGGCAAAGTCGGGAGGATCAGGCGGTTTGCTGCTCTCTGAGAATCGTCAGTACGGTTTGCACGTTTTGTGCGGCATCGCGACCGAGGCTGGTCAGGTAACCGCCATCAGGCTGGTCTGTCAGTTCTTTTTCGAACAGGCGTTGTGCGGCGGCAATGTGCTTCGGGGCAGCGGTCTGATGAATTTTCAGACCTTCCTGGGAACTGTCCAGGTTGAAGAGTGCGAGGACTTCCAGTTCGGCAACCAACTCAGGGGTAAGCGACATAAGGACTCCAGACTTTCTAGGAATTGGACGACAGCGCCCCTAAGGTGAACCTGCCGGCGCGGCCTGTCCAGTGCGCGTGTCAGGGTTTTTGTCCCGGGGTGGATTCCAGTGTAGTCAGGGGGTGGCGGAAGGCCGCAGAGATGGGTGACAAATTGTGTGGGAGCAGGCCTGCTCCCACGGGGCAGGGCCGTTTACTGCTTTTCCGGTGGCAGTTCCGGCAGCGCGCGCAGCGCGGTTTCGTACCACTCGGTATTGAACGCGCGGTCTTCGTCGAGCATCGCGTCGATTTCGTAGGCCAGCACGTGGGCCATCAGATTCAGGATGTCGTCACGCTCGTAGCCGACCAGCGTCAGCTTGTTGAAGGTTGCCTTGGCCGCTGGCGGGTTGTCACTTTCGATCTGGTTCTCGATCGCTTCGATCAGCGTCGATTCGGTGAACTCTTCTTCATCATTGTCGATGTCAGTCGGCTCGCTCATGGCAGGCTCCTCAAGGAAAGGCGCCAGTTTACCCGCATTCAGCGGCGTGATGCTGCTGGCGCGAATCCCCGGTGCAATCTATAAACAGGCACTGCCCACCCCGCACGGCCTGGAGGCTATGTGATGTTCAAGCTCTATGGATTCTCCGTCAGCAACTACTACAACATGGTCAAACTGGCGTTGCTGGAAAAAGGCCTGCCGTTCGAAGAGGTCACGTTCTACCCGACGCCTACGCCTGAATCTCTGGCCATCAGTCCGCGCGGCAAGGTCCCGGTGCTGGGGGCCGAAGGCGGCTACATCAATGAAACGATGGTGATGCTCGAATACCTCGAAAGCAGCCAGAAGGGTGTCCCGCTGCTGCCGACCGAGCCGTTTGCCCGCGCTCAGGTAATGGCGGTGGCCAAGGAGATCGAACTGTATATCGAGCTGCCGGCCCGTGCCTGTTACGGCGAAGCGTTTTTCGGCACGGCGCTGCCGGAGGCGATCAAGGAGAAAACCAAGGCTGAATTACTGCTGGGCTTTGCGGCGTTGGGACGTCACGGCAAGTTCGCCCCGTATGTGGCGGGCGACCGCCTGAGCATTGCGGATTTGTACTTTCTCTACAGCGTGCCGCTGGCGGCTGCGGTGGGGCACAAACTGTTCGGTCTGGATCTGCTGGCGGACATGCCGAAGGCCAAGGCGCTGCTGGAGCGGCTTGAGCGGAATCCTCATGTGCAGAAGATTGCAGCGGACAAGGATGCGGCGATGCCGGCGTTTTTGGCGATGATCGCCGCCAAAAAGTAGAAAACCTTGAGCAAGTTCGCGGGCAAGTCGAAAACTCGACTTGCCCGCGATGCTTTTAGCGGCTGGCGATCAACGCCTGACCACGAACCACGGCAGCCTTGACCTGCGCCGGCGCAGTGCCGCCGATGTGGTCACGGGCATTTACCGAACCTTCCAGGGTCAGCACTGCAAACACGTCCTGCTCGATCTGGTCGCTGAACTGACGCAGTTCTTCCAGGCTCATTTCCGCCAGATCCTTGCCGGTGTCGACGCCGTACTTCACGGCATGACCGACGATCTCGTGGCAATCACGGAACGGCAGGCCACGGCGTACCAGGTAGTCGGCCAGGTCGGTGGCGGTGGAGAAACCGCGCAGTGCCGCTTCACGCATGATCGCGTGCTTTGGCTTGATCGCCGGGATCATGTCGGCAAAAGCCCGCAGCGAGTCGCGCAGGGTATCGGCGGCGTCGAACAACGGTTCCTTGTCTTCCTGATTGTCCTTGTTGTAGGCCAGTGGCTGGCCTTTCATCAGGGTCAACAGGCCCATCAGGGCGCCGAACACACGGCCGGTCTTGCCACGTACCAGCTCTGGCACGTCGGGGTTTTTCTTTTGCGGCATGATCGAGCTGCCGGTGCAGAAACGGTCTGGCAGATCGATGAACTGGAATTGCGCGCTGGTCCACAGCACCAGCTCTTCGGAGAAGCGCGACAGGTGCATCATCGCGATGCTCGCGGCCGAGCAGAATTCGATGGCGAAGTCACGGTCGGACACGTTGTCCAGCGAGTTGCCGCCGACGGCGTCGAAGCCCAGCAGTTGTGCGGTGTATTCGCGGTCGATCGGGTAAGTGGTGCCGGCCAGTGCGGCGCTGCCCAGCGGCATGCGGTTGGTGCGCTTGCGGCAGTCGACCAGACGCTCGTAGTCGCGGCTGAGCATTTCGAACCAGGCCAGCATGTGGTGCCCGAAGGTCACCGGCTGAGCGGTCTGCAGGTGAGTAAAGCCCGGCATGATGCTGGCGGCTTCACGCTCGGCCTGCTCCAGCAGGCCTTTTTGCAGGCGGGTGATTTCGCTCAGGATCAGGTCGATTTCGTCACGCAGCCACAGGCGGATGTCGGTGGCGACCTGGTCGTTGCGGCTACGGCCGGTGTGCAGCTTCTTGCCGGTGACGCCGATGCGGTCGGTCAGGCGTGCTTCGATGTTCATGTGCACGTCTTCGAGGTCGACGCGCCAGTCAAACTGGCCGGCCTCGATTTCGCCCTGGATGGTCTTCAGGCCATCGATGATGCTGTCGCGCTCGGCATCCGTCAGCACGCCGACCTTGGCCAGCATGGTGGCGTGGGCGATCGAGCCCATGATGTCGTGGCGATACAGGCGCTGGTCGAAAGTGACGGAGGCGGTGAAGCGGGCGACGAAGGCGTCGACGGGTTCACTGAAGCGGCCGCCCCAGGACTGATTGGTCTTGTCAGTGCTCATGAATTCGCTCGTATCGGCTTGAAGAAAGAAGGCGTGAAACGCTGGCGCGGATAATAACAGGGTTGCCAATCCTGTCGCTGACACTGGTCGATACGTTTTTTTCTCATCTCCTCCTCCATAGTCGCCGGTGTCGCGGGAGGATTTGCGCAAGGATATTTTCCGATTGAGCAATATCGGTCCGACGAGCGTCTACAGTAGGACATAGGGGTCGACGTGGCGGCGGATCGCGCAAAGGTCCGGCCACCGACTATAAGAAGAGAGAGGGGTGGGTGTATTGGCCATTGGCATACCCTGCGTAAAACGCAGTCGGCGACGGGCTTCAGGCGGTACGTTGCAGGTGTCGGCAAATATTGCCAGCCGACGTACGGCACTTTTTGGCGCTCGCGCTAGTCTTAGCGTGGATCGCGGTGACGGACGTCACTCCACTTGTCTACGCTATCCTTGTGCGAGACTCACGCAGGAATCCAGCGCAATATGAATGTCCTGATCGTTGATGACGAACCACTGGCCCGCGAGCGACTCAGCCGAATGGTGAGCGAGCTCGAGGGCTACACAGTCCTGGAGCCCAGCGCCACCAATGGCGAAGAGGCGTTGGCACTGATCGACAGCCACAAGCCGGATATCGTACTGCTCGATATCCGCATGCCGGGCCTCGATGGCCTGCAGGTGGCTGCCCGTCTGTGCGAACGCGAAACCCCGCCGGCCGTGGTGTTTTGCGCAGGTCCCGATGAATTTGCCGTGGAAGCCCTGCAGGCCAGCGCCGTGGGCTATGTGGTGAAACCCGTGCGAACCGAACATCTGCATGACGCCCTGAAACGGGCTGAACGTCCCAACCGGGCCCAGCTCTCGGCCCTGACCCGTCCTGCCGCCGAAAGCGGTAACGGCCCGCGCAGCCACATCAGCGCCCGCACCCGCAAAGGCATCGAACTGATTCCGCTGGATCAGGTGGTGTACTTCATTGCCGACCACAAATACGTGACATTGCGCCACGAAGCTGGCGAAGTCCTTCTGGATGAGCCGCTCAAGGCGCTGGAAGACGAATTCGGCGAGCGCTTCGTGCGGATCCACCGCAACGCGCTGGTCGCCCGCGACCGCATCGAGCGTCTGCAACGTACACCGCTGGGCCACTTCCAGTTGTTCCTCAAGGGCCTCAACGGTGACGCGCTGATCGTCAGCCGCCGGCATGTGGCGGGCGTGCGCAAAATGATGCAGGGGCTTTAGTCCGCAGGCTCCGGGCGGTTCTTCGTTCTTTTCACCAGGCATTGCAGGCCAGGGAGGCCACGCCGTTTCTGATTCAGGTCAAAGTGGATTTGGCTGAGCTGTTATTATCCGCCGTATCTATTCAGTACGGATTGATCCATGTCCTCTCGCGAAATCCGCATCGCCACCCGCAAAAGTGCTCTGGCCCTCTGGCAGGCCGAATACGTCAAAGCCCGTCTGGAAGCAGCCCACCCGGGCCTGCTGGTGACGCTGGTGCCCATGGTCAGTCGCGGCGACAAGCTGCTTGATTCGCCCCTGTCGAAAATCGGTGGCAAGGGCCTGTTCGTCAAGGAACTGGAAACCGCGCTGCTGGAAAACGAAGCCGACATTGCCGTGCACTCGATGAAAGACGTGCCGATGGATTTTCCCGAAGGCCTTGGTCTGTTTTGCATCTGCGAGCGCGAAGATCCGCGTGACGCGTTTGTCTCCAATACGTATTCCAGCCTCGATGCGTTGCCAGCCGGCAGCATCGTCGGCACGTCCAGCCTGCGCCGTCAGGCGCAGTTGCTGACGCGCCGTCCTGATCTCGAGATCCGTTTCCTGCGCGGCAACGTCAACACCCGTCTGGCCAAGCTCGACGCCGGCGAGTACGACGCGATCATCCTCGCGGCAGCGGGCCTGATCCGCCTCGGTTTCGAAGATCGCATCACCTCGGCCATCAGCGTCGACGACAGTCTGCCGGCCGGTGGCCAGGGCGCCGTCGGTATCGAATGCCGCAGCGCCGACACTGAAATCCATGCCTTGCTTGCGCCCCTGCATCATGCCGACACCGCTGACCGTGTCACGGCCGAGCGTGCCCTCAACAAACACCTGAATGGCGGCTGCCAAGTGCCGATCGCCTGCTACGCCGTGCTCGAAGGCGATCAGTTGTGGCTGCGCGGGCTGGTGGGCGAGCCGAGCGGCGGCAAGCTGCTCAACGCACAAGCCCGTGCACCGCGTGCGGCAGCCGAGACGCTGGGCGTGCAGGTGGCCGAAGACCTGCTCAGCCAAGGCGCCGACGATATTCTCAAGGCAGTCTACGGCGAGGCAGGTCACGAGTGACCGCCTGGCGCCTGCTGCTGACGCGCCCGGCGGAGGACTGTTCGGCGCTCGCCGCCGTGCTGGCCGAACAAGGGTTTTTCAGCAGCTGTCTGCCGCTTTTGGAAATCGCCCCTCTGCCGGTCTCTGACACAATGCGCCGCACGATCATGCAACTGCCGCGCTACAGCGCGGTGATCGTGGTCAGCAAGCCAGCGGCGCGGATCGCGGTGGATCTGCTCGACGCTCTGCGGCTGGCGACGCCGACGATGCCGTGGTTCAGCGTGGGCGCGGCGACCGCCGCTATCCTTCGGGATCGGGGGCTGGATGTGAGCTTCCCGGACGCGGGCGACGACAGCGAAGCCTTGCTGCAATTGCCGCGTCTGCTTGAGGCGGTGGCCATGCCCGGTTCACAGGTATTGATCCTGCGCGGGGAGGGCGGACGCGAGCTGCTGGCCGAGCGCCTGCGCACGCTTGGTGCTAGTGTCGAATACTTGGAGTTGTACCGTCGCGACCTGCCGGACTATCCGCCGCAGGAGCTGCCCCGCAGGATTGCAGCGGAACGCCTGAACGGGCTGGTGGTCAGCAGTGGACAGGGTTTCGAGCACCTGCGCCAACTGGCCGGCGACAGCTGGCCTGCACTGGCGCAGTTGCCGTTGTTTGTTCCAAGCCCAAGGGTTGCCGAGCAGGCAAGTGCCGCCGGGGCCCGAACAGTTGTGGATTGTCGCGGCGCCAGTGCTGCGGCCTTGCTGACGGCGTTACGGGAGCATCCCGTGCCCGTTCTCTAATGCAAAGGATGGATACGTGAGCGAAACAGCCTTGCCTAAAGATGACGTTCAACCTGTGATCGATACACCGGTTGATGCACCGCCACCGGCCGCGGAACCGCGCCGAGGCAACGGATTGGCCATTCTCGCGCTGCTGCTCGGCGCCGCCGGTGTTGCGGTGGGTGGCTGGGGTGTCTGGCAGGTGCGACATCTGCAGGCCAACACGCAAAATCAATTGAGTCAGGTTCAGGCATTGAGCGATCAGGCCCAGACCCTGAAGCTCAACGAGCAACGACTGACCGAGCGCCTCGGGCAATTGCCTGGCGCCGATGAGCTTGCTGATCGCCAGCGTCTGGTGTCGCAACTTCAGGGCGATCAGCAGCGCCTCAATCAACGCCTGGAAACCGTCCTCGGCGCCAGCCGCAAGGACTGGCGCCTGGCCGAGGCCGAGCACTTGCTGCGTCTGGCCAGCCTGCGTCTTTCCGCCCTGCAGGACATCAGCAGCGCCCAGGCGCTGGTCCAGGGTGCCGACGAAATCCTGCGCGAGCAGAACGATCCCGGCTCGTTCGCCGCCCGCGAGCAAGTGGCGAAAACTCTTGTAGCGCTGCGCAGTACCGAGCAGCCGGATCGCACCGGGCTGTTCCTGCGCCTGGGCGCCTTGCGCGATCAGGTCGTCGGTCTCACCGAGCTGGCGCCGGAGTACAAGGATCGCGGCGATTCGCTGTTGGGCCTGACTTCCGATGGCGACGGTGCCAGTCGTTGGGCGCAGTGGTGGGATCAGATCTCGCGCTATATCCGCATCGATTTCAACGCCGACAAGAACGTCCGGCCGCTGCTCGCCGGCCAGAGCCTGAGCCAGGTGCGTCTGGCCCTGAGCCTTGCGCTCGAGCAGGCGCAATGGGCCGCGCTCAACGGTCAGGCGCCGGTGTACACCCAGGCCCTGGCCGAAGCGCGTGACGTCCTCACGGGCAACTTCAACCCGGACAACCCGCAGAGCAAAATCATGCTCGAACAGGTCGCGGAACTGAGCAAGCAACCGGTTACCGTCAACACGCCGGATCTCACCGGAACCTTGAGCACGGTGCAGGCCTATCTGGAGCGCCGTAACGTCAACGCCGAAGACTCGGTGAAACCCTTCGCCAAACCGGCCGCAAGTACCGCGCAGGAGGCGACACCATGAAGCGCCTGTATGTGATCGTGTTTCTGGTGATCGCGGCAACGGCGGCGCTGGGTCTGGCGATTGCCGAGCATTCCGGTTACGTGCTGGTCGCCTACAAAAGCTTTCGTTATGAATCGAGCCTGTGGGCAACCCTGGCAGTGGTGGCGGTGCTGTGGCTGCTGGTCTGGGGTATCAAGGCGCTGGTCGAACTGGTGCTGACCTCCGGCGGCGTGGTCAATCCATGGTCGCGTCGCAACCGCAGCCGTCGCGTGCAGGTGGCGATCGAGCACGGTCAGCTCGACCTGGCCGAAGGTCGCTGGGCCAGTGCCCAGCGTCACCTTTACCGGGCCGCCGAAGCCGAGCGTCAACCGTTGCTGTATTACCTGGGTGCCGCCCGCGCCGCCAACGAACAAGGCAACTACGAGGAAAGCGATCGCCTGCTGGAGCGCGCGCTCGAGCGTCAGCCGCAGGCCGAACTGGCGATCGCCCTCAGCCATGCGCAGTTGCAGACCGATCGTGGCGATACCGATGGTGCGCTGGTCACATTGCAGGCGATGCACGAGCGCCATCCGCACAATGTCCAGACCCTGCGTCAGTTGCAGCGCCTGCATCAGCAGCGTGGTGACTGGTCGTCAGTGATCCGGCTGTTGCCGGAGCTGCGCAAGGACAAAGTTCTGCCACCGGCCGAACTGACCGAACTCGAGCGTCGTGCCTGGGGAGAAAACCTCTCCCTGGCGGCGCATCGCGAAGAGGATGGTGCGGTGGGTTTGCAGTCGCTGAACCGGGCCTGGCAGCAACTGACGTCTGCCCAGCGTCAGGAGCCTGCGCTGGTGCTGGCATACGCCGAGCAACTGCGTCAGCTGGGCGCTCAGGTCGAGGCGGAAGAAGTTTTGCGCACGGCGCTCAAGCGCAAGTACGACAGCCATCTGGCGCGCCTCTATGGTCTGGTACGTGGCAGTGACCCGGCGCGGCAGTTGCAGACGGCGGAAGGCTGGCTCAAGGATCATCCGGGCGATGCCAGCCTGCTGCTGACGCTGGGACGTCTGTGCCTGCAAGCCAGTCTTTGGGGCAAGGCGCGGGATTACCTGGAAAGCAGCCTGCGCGTGCAGCGCAATCCGGAAGCGTGCGCGGAACTGGCTCGTCTTCTGGCACGGCTTGGCGACACTGACCGTAGCAACATGTTGTTCCAGGAGGGCCTCGGTCTGCTGGACGAGCGCTTGCTCGCAGCACCGCTGCCGGTGGCGGCTCGCGCGTGATCGGGATGGAGGAGCTTGCTCCTCCGTTTCTTCCCGAGTGATTGAATAACCTTCGGAAAACCACCTCCGGAACAAAGTCCTACAGCGGACTTCGCAGAATCCTCTCGTCTCTGTCGGGATTTCCCTACACCTCTGGTGAAGTGTCGCCATTACCCTGTCTTGAAAGCCCGAGGCCCTTTCCTCTACCGTAACTGCCTGTCTTTATTGTTACGGATAAGCCATGTCGTTGGCCTGCTCACGCTCCCTGTTCTTTATGGCTTTCACTGCGGGGATTCTAGCCCCGGGAGCTTCCTATTACCTCGAATACGCGGTTGGTCTGGTGCCCTGCAGTCTGTGCCTGGTCCAGCGCCTGTTCATGAGCGTCCTCACCTTGTGTTGTGGTTTGGCTGCGGTCCATGGTCCGCAGCGTGTCGGCCTGTCGCTGTATTGGATGGTGACGTTGCTGAGCAGTCTCGGCGGCACGACGGCGGCGTGGCGGCAGGTGTTATTTCAAAGCGATTCACTGCAGGAACTGGCGCACTGTGCGCCCAATCCAGAAGAAATGTTCAGCAGTCTGCCGTGGTTATGCGCGCTGATGCGGATGTTCAACGACACTGCCGATTGCGCGGAATTGTCCTGGACGCTGTTCGATCTGAGCATTCCGGAGTGGAGTCTGCTGTTTTTCGTGGGGATGTCGATCCTCGCCGTTTACCAGTTATTGCGACAGGTCTGGATGGCTTTGCAGCGACCACTCAGCGGCCAACCGTCGCACCCGGCGCTGGTCAGGGATTAAACACTTGTATGAACTTTCTCTCCTGCGTACCTTGAAGCCATAGGCGTGCGGGCATAATCTGGCCCGCACGTGTCATTGGAATTGTGTTGCTCGATGACGCTCTGCCCGGCCGCCTCTCAAAGCAATATTCACAAGAAGAGGCGCGGGTGTAGAGCAGCATGACCCACAAGGGAAGAGAGATCGCCATGCTCGAAAGTTGTCAGAATGCTCAGGAACGTTGGGGTGGAGTTCATCTGCTGATCGACCGCTGGCTGCAGGAGCGTGAGGAATTGATCGCTGCCTATGACAGGCTGGGCGCCAAACCTCAGGCACTGTCCGAGGATCGAAAGCCCTTGCAGGAATTCTGCGGCGTGCTGGTCGATTACGTCTCGGCCGGGCACTTCGAGATCTACGAACAGCTGACGGGCGAGGCCAAGGCCTTCAACGACAAGCGCGGCCTGGAACTGGCCGAGACGATCTATCCACGGATCGATGTCATTACTGAAAAGCTGCTCGCGTTCAACGACCTTTGCGATGAAGGCAAATGCGTTGCCGAGAAGTTCAAGGAGTTGGGCGGTCTGCTCCACGAACGCTTCGAACTGGAAGACTGCCTGATCGAAGTGTTGCATACCGCACACAAGGAAGAGGATTCGGTTCAGGCCTGAATCGAACCTCGCAAGACACAAAAACGGTGCGCCCCAGGCGCACCGTTTTTTATTGGGCGATCAACTGGTCGCGCCGCGCAATTCCACTTCGAACACCAACGGTGTGAACGGCGCGATCAAGTCACCGGCACCGTCGGCGCCATAAGCCTGATCCGATGGAATCACCAGTCGCCACTTCGCGCCGACCGGCATGTTCTGCAGCGCGGTGCGCCATCCGGCGATCACGCTGTCGAGATTGAACCACTGCGGCTGACTGTTCTGATCGAACACGGTGCCGTCAGGCAGTCGACCGATGTACAGCACCTGCACTTTTCCATCCGGGCCGGCCTTCGTGCCATTTCCCGGTGTCAGCTCGGTCAACAGGATGCCGTCGGCCAGCTCCTTTACACCCGGCTTGGCTTTTTCGGCGGTGAGAAACCGTCGCTCGTTTTCCATCGCGGCTTCAGTCGAAGGCATGGCTGCCTGCTCGGCTGTCTGCGATTCGTGATCGGCGAGGATCTGCTCGATACGTGCTTCGCTCAATGCCAGCGGCTTACCTTGATAAGCCTGTTGCAGACCTTCGATCAGTGCCTGGATCTGTAGCTGCGGCACTTCCTGACGCAGTCGTTCACCGAGGCTGGCACCGAGGCTGTAAGCCAGATCATGGGCATCGTTCGCGGTGGTTTTTTCGTCGGCCTGAGCCATGGAGAAAATCATGCAGAGGGATAAAAAAAGGTAGCGCGACATGGGCACTCTCCGTCCTGAATTGCGGAGGATTATGCCAGCGCGAACGTCTGCAACGGTGAACTGCTTTTGCCAAGGTGCAGAAGTTTTTCGCAAGCCTGCAACCGAGTGCTTTCGATACTGTCAACATGCCCTAGCGGCGGTAGCAGCAGAGGTCTAGTATGAGCCGCACTCACGTCAGCCAGGAGGTAAACCATGTCGGCCACCAAGAAGCCTGTAAACACTCCGTTGCATTTACTCCAACAACTCTCGGGCAGCCTGCTCGAGCATCTGGAAAACGCTTGCTCCCAAGCCTTGGCTGATGCTGAAAAACTGCTCGCCAAACTGGAAAAGCAACGCGGCAAGGCGCAAGAAAAACTGCACAAATCCCGCACCAAATTGCAGGACGCAGCAGCAGCCGGTAAAGCCAAGGCGCAGACCAAGGCCAAGGCTGCCGTGAAGGAACTCGAAGATCTGCTCGATGCGCTGAAGGAGCGTCAGTCCGATACTCGCAGCTACATTCTGCAACTCAAGCGCGATGCCCAGGAAAGCCTGAAACTGGCCCAGGGTGTCGGTCGTGTTCAAGAAGCTGTCGGCAAGGCGTTGTCCCTGCGTTCGGCTAAACCTGCAGCGGTGCCTGCGAAAAAAGCGGCCGCCAGACCTGCTGCAAAAGCACCGGCCAAAGCGTCAGTGAAAGCCGCTGCAAAACCAGCCGCGAAGAAACCCGCAGCCAGCGCTGCCAAACCTGCGGCTAAAACCACAGCGGCCAAACCGGCTGCTGCAAAACCAGCCGCCAAACCTGCGGCGAAAACCGCTGCTGCGAAAGCGGCTCCGGCAAGAACTGCCGCTGCAAAACCAGCTGCCAAGCCAGCCACCAAAGTGGCCGCTAAACCGGCAGCAAAACCAGCCGTTAAAGCGGCTGCTAAACCAGCTGCCAAAACTGCTGCTGCCAAGCCTGCGGCGAAAAACGCTGCCAAGCCGGTTGCTGCCAAACCAGCAGCCAAAGCGGCGGCGAAACCAGCGGCCAAGCCTGCGGTAAAAGCTGCGGCCAAACCTGCTGCTGCAGCGAAGCCTGCAACGACCGCAGCCAAGCCAGCGACCGCTGCCAAACCGGCCGCCAAGCCAGCCGCGAAACCTGCGGTGAAAAAACCTGCCGCTGCCAAGCCGGCTGCCGCCAAGCCAGCAGCAAAACCAGCTGCAGCAAAACCGGCCACTGCGCCTGCTGCCAAACCTGCCGCACCGGCAACCCCGGCTCCGACCGCAGCACCGGCATCCGCCGCCCCTACCTCGACCACCGCAACCACGCCATCGTCGGCGCCGGTGTCGAGCGTCGCCAGCAACCCGTCCAGCGCTTCCTAAGCGCCGGTCGCCGCGACGCGCAGCACCTGCAGCGCGTCGCGGTTCAGGTTGGCCGCAGGGCCGGCCAGTACTTCCAGCCAGTCACTCGATTCTTTCGAATGACGCTTCCAGCCTTGCGCGGCGCCTTCCAGTCGTGACAGCAGAGCGCGCTCCGCCTCCAGCTCCAATCCCTTGATCTGCTCGCGCATCCCCTTGAGCACCGGATCGGTGTCGGCCAGGGTTTTCCACTGCATGCGCAATGCACGCAACGGTTGGACCACTTCCCGGTCCCAGGGCTCTGTCAGTTCCAGAAGCTGCCGCGCACGCGCCTCGTCACAAGTCGCATCGCGTTGTTCCAGCCATAAACCGCACAGCATCAGGCACACGTTGGCCCCCGCCGATTGCAGGCGCAGGCAGGCATCCTCCACGCCGGGACGGGCGTAGACGGCAAGGGCAAAGCTCCACAGGTCAGAGGACATCGTGCTACTCGCGCCAGTTGCGGGGGAAGCTGGTAGACTCCGCCGCCATTATGATCCGACTTCAGAACCTGACTTTACAGCGTGGCCCGCAACGTCTGCTAGAAGACGCCGAGCTGACCCTGCACGCCGGCCACAAAGCCGGCCTCATCGGTGCCAACGGCGCCGGCAAATCCAGCCTGTTCGCCTTGCTCCGCGGTGAGTTGCACCCGGACTCGGGCGACTGCCTGCTGCCGGCCGACTGGCGTATCGCCCACATGCGCCAGGAGGTCGACACACTCGAGCGTCTGGCGGTCGACTATGTGCTCGACGGCGACCTGCGCCTGCGCGAAGTGCAGCGTGAGCTCGCGGCAGCCGAAGAGGCCCACGACGGCACCGCGCTGGCCCGTCTGCACGCCGAACTCGACAGCGCCGACGGCTACACCGCCGATGCGCGTGCACGCAAGTTGCTCGCCGGCCTCGGATTCACCAACGAGCAGATGGATCGTCAGGTAGGAGATTTCTCCGGTGGCTGGCGGATGCGTCTGAACCTTGCGCAGGCTTTGATGTGCCCATCAGACCTGTTGCTGCTCGACGAACCGACCAACCACCTGGATCTCGACGCCATCATCTGGCTCGAAGAGTGGCTGAAAAGTTACCCCGGCACCTTGCTGCTGATTTCTCACGACCGGGACTTCCTCGATGAAGTGGTCGATCACGTGGCCCACGTCGATCAGCGCAAGCTGACGCTCTACCGTGGCGGCTACACCGCGTTCGAACGCGCCCGTGCCGAGCGTCTGGCCCAGCAGCAACAGGCCTACGAGAAGCAACAGGCGCAGCGTGCGCACATGGAAAGCTACATCGCCCGGTTCAAGGCCCAGGCGACCAAGGCCCGTCAGGCCCAGAGCCGGATCAAGGCGCTGGAGCGCATGGAAGAGCTGTCGGCTGCCCACGTCGACTCGCCGTTCGATTTCGTGTTCCGCGAGTCGACCAAGATCTCCAGCCCGCTGATCGATCTGTCCGATGCACGTCTGGGTTATGGCGAGAAAACCGTGCTGGAGAAGGTCAAGCTGCAACTGACCCCCGGCGCGCGGATCGGCTTGCTCGGCCCCAACGGCGCGGGTAAATCGACCCTGATCAAGAACCTTGCCGGCGAGCTGTCACCGCTGGCCGGGCGCCTGACTCGCGGTGAGAACACCGTGGTCGGTTACTTCGCTCAGCATCAACTCGACTCGCTGGATTCCAAGGCCAGCCCGTTGCTGCACTTGCAGCGTCTGGCGCCGACCGAGCGCGAGCAGACCCTGCGCGATTTCCTTGGTGGTTTCGACTTCCGTGGCGCACGGATCGACGAACCGGTGCTGAATTTCTCCGGTGGCGAAAAGGCCCGTCTGGCCCTGGCGCTGATCGCCTGGGAACGGCCGAACCTGCTGCTGCTCGACGAACCGACCAACCACCTCGACCTGGAAATGCGCCTGGCGCTGACCATGGCGTTGCAGGAATTCAGCGGCGCGGTGTTGGTGGTTTCCCACGATCGGCATCTGCTCAAGAGCACCACCGACAACTTCTTCCTGGTCGCGGACAGCAAGGTCGAGGAGTTCGATGGCGACCTTGAGGACTACGCCCGTTGGCTGGTCGAGTACCGTCAGCGCAACGCCCCGGTCAGCAACACACCGGTCAACCCGGACAAGACCGACAAGAAGGCCCAGCGTCAAGCCGCCGCTGCGTTGCGTCAGCAACTGGCGCCGCACAAGCGCGAAGCCGACAAGCTCGAAGCCGAGCTCGGCAAGCTGCACGAGAAGCTGGCGAAGGTCGATGCCAGCCTTGGCGACAGCGACCTCTACGAGCCGGCGCGCAAGAACGAATTGCGTGACTTGCTGGCCGAACAGGCCAAGCTGAAAGTCCGCGAAGGCGAACTTGAAGAAGCGTGGATGCAAGCCCTGGAAACCCTGGAAAGCATGCAGGCGGAGCTGGAGGCGTTGTCCTGATGGAAGCCTTCAAACTTCCATTGCCGGCGATGTGGGTCGAGCCGATCTGGCTCGGCGTGCAGATTCTGCTGATCCTGTTGGCCGGCTACTTCGCCCAGCGAGTCGTCGCCCGATTCCTGACTCGCCTGGGCGAGAAGTATCCGTTCCCGCCGCAGTTGCTGATGCCGCTGCGCGGTGGTCTGCGCTGGCTGATCATGGGCAGTGCGCTGATCTTCGTGCTGGAACGACTCGGGGTGTCGGCCACGGTGCTGTGGACCGCGTTGTCGGGTTTCGTCGCAGTGGCGGCGGTGGCGTTCTTCGCCATGTGGAGTGTGCTGTCGAACCTGCTCTGCGCGATTCTGATCTTCACCGTCGGCCCGTTCCGTCTTGGCGATGTGGTCGAACTGGTCGACACCACCGACAAGCCCGGCGTCAAAGGCCGCGTGGTGGCGATCAATCTGCTCTACACCACCTTGATCGAAGCTGAAGAGCTCGGCACCGGCAGCGCCATGGTGCAAGTACCCAACAGCCTGTTCTTCCAGCGTTCGGTGCGACGCTGGCGCGGCACGGATGTCTTCCCTTCCAGCGGTTTCGAAAAGTGACCGGGCGCCGGCCACGTTGGTCGGCGGCCACAACATCCGACAAAAAAACGGTAGTCATCCAGTCCAATCCGCATTAGTTTTGAGGATTGTCACGAGTCCGAGTCGAGGTGTGCGATGGAGCTTCAAACATGGCTGGCGTTTTTTGCCGCCTGCTGGGTGATCAGTCTTTCTCCGGGTGCCGGCGCCATTGCGTCGATGTCCAGCGGCCTGCAATACGGTTTCTGGCGTGGTTACTGGAACGCCCTGGGCCTGCAGATCGGCCTGGCCGTGCAGATTGCCATCGTCGGCGCCGGTGTCGGCGCGATCCTCACCGCTTCCGCCACAGCGTTTCACGCGATCAAATGGTTTGGTGTCGCCTATCTGGTTTATCTCGCGATCAAGCAATGGCGCGCACAGCCGATGGACATGAGTGACGACGCGGCGGTCCGGCCGATCGGCAAACCGCTGGCTCTGGTGTTCCGTGGCTTTCTGGTGAATATCAGCAACCCCAAGGCGCTGGTGTTCATGCTGGCGGTGCTGCCGCAGTTCATCAATCCGCATGCGCCGTTATTTATCCAGTACGTGGTGATCGGTGTGACCATGATCGCGGTCGATCTGATCGTCATGGCCGGCTACACCGGTCTGGCGTCGAAGGTGCTGCGTCTGCTGCGCACACCGACCCAGCAAAGACGTATGAACCGCACCTTTGCCGGGCTGTTCATCGGCGCGGCGGCGTTCATGGCGACGTTGCGCAAAGCGGCCGCATAAAGCGTACAGGCACAAAAAAGGCGACCTTTTCAGGTCGCCTTTTTCGTTTCCGGCGGTTGATCAGCGCAGGATTACCGGCGCGGTATCTCGCGGCAGATTGTTGCGTTGCTGCGGCTCACGCGGCTGCTCGTAGCTTCCACCGCCCAGCTGCATGCTCAGCTGTCCGGCCACGTCTTCGCCCAGCGCCTTCGACACGTCACGCACCACCCGCGGGCGGTTGAGCGAGATCTTGATGTCGCGGTGGTTCACCAGTTTGGTGTCCTGCGCTTCACCCATCGCCGTGAAGGCCGAAGTGATTTCGAAGGTCTTGGTGTTGATCAGGCTGAAATCGGCCACCAGCGTCAGGCCCAGTACGGCGGAATAGCTGTCGGTGTTCGCCAGCTCATTCACGTCCTGGGTGAAGTCGATGTCCGACACCGTGCCGAACAACACGTAGTCGGCACCCTTGAAGTTGCCGGCCTTGATCCGCTTGATCACGTCGTAGACGTCACCCTTGGACGACGCGGTGTACGGCGTGCCCTGCACCAGCTGGAACATGCCGGTGCGCAGGATTTCACCCTTGATGTCGCCGGTGAACTTACGCAGCTCGGTCTGTTCGATGTAGCTGGTGGTGGCTTCGAGCTCGTTATAGCTCGAAGACCCACTGGCGCTGTAATAACCCTCGCGGTAATTGCTCTGGGCCGAAACGATGTGGATGTATTGCTCCACACGTTCCTGGTACGCCAGATCCGTCACCGCGACTTTCGGGGCCGCTTGCACGCTGAACGCGCAAGCCAGGGCCAACATGCCAATCCATGTGCGCATCGATTAACGCTCCGTGGTTTTGCGGATCTCTTTCTCGTCCATCCACTCGGCCAGACCGCTTTCAACGTCGATCAGTTGCAGGCTGAATTTGTAGAAGACGTCCTTGTAGTCGCTGCTGCGCTTGACGATCGAGCTGATCGAACCTTCAAGACGGTATTTGGCGGCGATCATGTTGCCAGTCTTGGCCACGGTGCTCTTCTTGTACAGGCCGCTCTGGTTTTGCAGCTTGAGCTGGTCGACCTGGCTCTGCATCGCGGTGTTGTCGCTGGCGAAGCGGGCGGTGCCGGACTTCATCAGCTGGGTCTTGATGCTGGTGGTGATTTCGCGAGTGTCGATGTATTCGCTGGTCTTGTTCTTGACGTCGTAAACCTGGACCACAGGGCGACCCTGCAGAATGCCGGACTGGGCCAGAGAACGGGTCATCGACTCGGCGATCATCTGCAGGTCGGTCGAACCGAACTCGTTGGTTACGGTTTCAACGGCCTTGGTGTCGCCGTAGCTGATGTTCTTGCTGCCCAGGGTCGGCGAAGTGTTGGCGCAACCGCTGGCCAGCAGGGCGAGGACGGCGATGAAGGAAAAGCGTGCAAACATGGGAATGCTCTCTGAATCGGGAATAGGGTGTCGGGCTTACGGCGTCTTGAGTTCCAGACGGAAATCCACGGCTTTAGGCGTCGGGGCAATGCCCTGGATGAAGCTGGTCTGGGCGCCGTACATCATCTGGCTTTTCCAGACTTCTTCTTCGGCGATCGGGAAACCTTCCGGCCCGAGCCAGGCGAAGCGGTAGTAGAACGTCTTGTTGCTGTTGAGGGTGTTGCTCAACTGCACGTTGACGGTCATGAAGCCGTTTTCCCGGGCCACGCGCATCGCGCCGACCACGATGTGTTTCTGCGGGCCCATGGCCACTACCTTGCTCGCGGCACTGCCCGGCTCCGGTGGTGGCGGGGTGGCGCAACCGCTCGCCAGCAGGGCGAGTGCGGCGACGGCGATGAGTTTGAAGCGCATGCAAAGACTCCGTTCTTAAGGTTGTTTGAGGCTGGCCACGGCGGTAGCGCCAGCGCTCGGGGTGACGTGGGCGGCGATGCCGGCAGCGAACACCTGATTGCCGACGGCGCGCAAGGTGATCACCTGATAACGCTGGTCGACGGTGATCTTGACCTGAGAGCCACCGACGGCGCTCGGCAGAGTGACTTGGTGCTCACCTTTCTTCAAGCGCAGACGGACCACTTGTGTGGTGTCCGGCAGGGTACGCCACGTACGGGTATCGGCACCTTCGAGCACAGCTGAAGAAATACCCACCGCCAGACCCGCCAGCGGGTTGGTTTCGTTGATCTTCTTCTGCGCCACACCTTTGGTGATCGCGCGCACGGTGGTGCGCAGGATGATCCCCGGCATGTCATCGCGCAGGGCGCGACGGGACATGGCGGTGGTGCTGTTCAGTGCGGTCAGGTCGACCTGTTGGCCATCGACGCCGATCTGCGCGAACGTCGCGGTGGAGGTGTCAGGCTTGATGATCGGGAACGACAGCGGAGTAATCACTACGTTGTTGGAGATTGGCAGCGGCAACGGCACGCGGATCGAATCGCGGGCCGGCGCCAGACCGCTTTGCACCACGATCAGAATGTCGCTGTCGTCGCTCTTGACCGGCTTGTCGAGATTGACCAGCGCCTGCTCCAGCAGCGGGGTGTTCGGGCGCAACTCGGCAGCCTTGCGGTAGCCCGGCGCAGCGAGGTCTTTCTCGCCCAGGGCTTCATAGACGAAACCGGCCAGGTAATGGCTGAACGCACTCTGGTAGCTGTTCTTCAGGCCGACCACTTCCGGCGCGTCGAGGCTGGCGACCGGGTAGCCCTGCAAGTCCTTGTATTCGGTCTTGATGCCTTCTTTCTCGGCTTCCTCTTCGCTCTTGAGGTATTCCTTGTCGCGCAGGTCGGCGATCACCGCTTCGCGTTCATGAGTCTTCTTGATCGCGGTGCGGGCGCCGTCGAAGTCGTTGACCGCCAGCAGGTTCAGGGCCATCTGCGTGGTCAGCATGACTTTTTCGTAGTCGTAGCCTTCGTAGCGGCGGACCTTGTCGTTGACCAGGAAGCTGCCGAACTGGGCCAGGTACTTGTCGGTGTCGAGCTTGACCGAATCTTCCCACTTGCCCACCACCTGGTCGGCGATGGTCCAGGCATTCTGACTGCCGGACAGATCGCCCTTGGCGCGCAGCAGTTCACCCTTCTCGAAGTAATAGAGCAGGTCCTTGTCCGGGCCGGTGTTGTTCTTTTCCAGCAGGGTCAGGGCGGCGTCGACGTTGCCGGTAGCCAGTTGCTGGTTGGTCTGGGCCAGTTCGGAATCGTAGTTGCGAAACGCCGAACAGCCGGACAGCAGGGTGACAGCGCTGAGCGCGATCAGAGTGGGAGCGCGGAATGCCATGGGGGTACTTCTTCCATGAGTAGCGACAGCCTCGGGTGCGGGTCGGGCTGCTGGGACCGATCGGCAGTGGCGCTGGCCTCCTGCCAATTCCTCATAAAAAGAGGAGCTTTAATGCCGCAACGCGATAGCGCGGGCGCGGCATTATAAGCGGGCGATGCTGGCTATGTAATAGCTTTTTAATTGCATGGTTTAGTTGGGTGCCATTACTTATCCGGCAATCTGGCATTGCCGATGACGTTGGCGACATCTCTCAGAACTCGCAGGTTGACCAACTGGTGATCGCGGTCGATGCGCAGGATGACCGATGACGCTCCGGGCGCATTGGGTGCATTGAATCGATGATCGCCTTTCTTCAGTCTAATGCGTGCCACCAGTGTCTTGTCGGGGAGCGTGCGCCAGGTTCTGGTATCGGCCTCCTCAAAGGGGTCGTGCTCGGTGACAACCAGCGAGGCCTTGGCCGGATTGCGTTCATTTTCCTGGGCCTGGGAAATGGCGGCCATGTTGGCGCGGAACATCGCCCGGGAAATGATCGCCGGCATGTCATCGCGCAGCGTACGAAACGCCATGTCGGTGACGCTGTTGATCACGGTCAGCGGGCGTTTGCGGCCATCCACCAGGATGTGGTCGAACGCCGGTGTGATGGTGTCCGGCACCAGGATGGGAAACGAGATCGGCGCGGTAATGACCAGGTTTTCATTGAGCCGCACCGGGATCGGCACCGTTACCGAGCTGCGGGCCGGCGCCAGACCGCTCTGGACGACGATCAGAACATCGCTTTCATCATCCTTGGCCGGCGGTTTGTCGAGATTGCGCAACGCCTGTTCGAGGAAGGGCGTGTTCGGGCGCAACTCGATCGCCTGGCGATAACCCGGTGCGGCCAGATCCCGTTCACCCAGCGCTTCATAGGTGAATCCGGCCAGGTAATGGCTGAAAGCACTCTGGTAGCCGTTCTTCAGTTCAATCACCGCCGGCGCATCCAGGGTGGTGACGGGATAGCCCTGCAGATCTTTGTATTGCACGATGATGCCTTGAGCTTTGGCCTGTTCCTCGAGCTCTTCATACTGGCGCTCCCGCTGGCGGGCGATCAGTGCTTCACGTTCGTGGGTCTTCTTGATGTCTGCCCGGGCGCCGTCGAAATCACTTTCACCCAATTGGTTGAGGGCCATCTGTGTGGTCAGCATGACTTTTTCGTAGTCATAGCCTTCGTAGCGGCTGAGCTTGTCATTGACCAGCATGGTGCCCATTTCATAGGCAAACCGGTTGAGCAGCTTCATGGGGGCGGAAGGCACGGCTTCTTCACGCTGGAACACCATCCGGTCGGCGCTGCGCCAGGCTTTCTGGCTCTGCGGGCGGGCGTTGGCGAAGCTGAGAATCGAACCCTTCTCGAAGTAGTAGAGCAGGTCCTTGTCTTCCCACGGGTTGTGCCACTCCAGCACATCCAGGGCGCCCTGATAGTCGCCGAGCATCAACCGGTCATTGGTCTGCTGCATTTCCAGATCGTAATTGCGATAAGCCGCGCAGCCGCTCAGTTGCAGGATCGCGCTGATTAATACCGGGAGCAGCAAGCATTGGCGCATGGAGTGCAGCTCTTCCTTGAACAGAGAGGCGATAGGTGACGGATTATAGGGGCGGGCAATGGCCATGTGCCGGGTATTGGAGAGAAAGCTTGAGGGAATCGCGCTCGAAGTGAACAATATGTAACTTCGCATTTCCACTTGAGACTCATTCATGACTGCCGCGTCCCGATTTCTGGCCTGGCTGGTGTTCCCGTTGTGCGCCCTGAGCAGCTTCAATCTGCTGGCCGACACCGTGGAAGGCGCGCCGCAAGCGCTGCACCTGCTCGATTACATCAGCGCCGATTACCCGCCGACGGTTGAGGCAGGCAAGGTCACTGACGACGGCGAATACCGCGAGCAGCTGGAATTCACCCAAGTGCTGCAAGGGCTGATCGCCGGCCTGCCGGCCAAGCCGGAGAAAGTGGCGCTGGAGCAGGGCGTCACTGCCTTGCACGCCGCGATCACGGCGAAACAGGATGGCGCGGACGTCGCCCGTCAGGCCCGGCAACTGGGGGCGAAACTGGCGGTGGCCTATGAAGTCAGCCAGGCCCCGATCATCACGCCTGATCCGACCCGTGGTGCGCCGCTCTACGCGCAAAACTGCTCGGTGTGCCACGGCGACGCGGGTGCCGGCGACGGCCCGGCGGGCCTCGGCATGACGCCGGCACCGGCCAATCTGCGCGACGCTGCGCGGATGGATCACCTGAGCCTGTATGCGATCTACAGCACCCTCGGCCAGGGCGTCGAAGGCACTGACATGCCAGCCTTTGCCGATCAACTGGACGACCGTCAGCGCTGGGATCTGGCGACCTATATCGCGCAGTTCAGCGCCGATCCGGCCACGGCCAAATCCGACAAGACCTACAATATCGCCGACCTGGCCCGCCAGACCCCGGCCGAAGTGCAGGCCGCCGAAGGCCCTGAAGCCGCGGCGATCTTCCGTGTACAACGGGCGCAGCCGCCGCAGGTCAAACGCGGCCCGGCGCAGTTGCTCGACTACACTGCCGCGACGCTGGACAAGAGCCTGGCGGCGTACCGCGCCGGTGAACACGATCAGGCTTACGACCTGTCGGTGGCGGCGTATCTGGAAGGCTTCGAACTGGTCGAGAGCTCGCTGGACAATGTCGACGCCAACGTGCGCAAGGACACCGAAAAATCCCTGATGGCCTATCGGCAATCGCTGCAGGACGGCTTGCCGGTGGAGCAGGCCGAACAGCGTCTTGACGCGGCCAAGGCCAAACTCAAGGAGTCCGCCGGCTTGCTGGGCAGCGACGGTCTGAGCTGGTCCCTGAGCTACATCTCCGGTCTGTTGATTCTGCTGCGCGAAGGCCTGGAAGCGGTTCTGGTGCTGGCGGCGATCCTCGCGTTCCTGCGCAACACCGGCCAGCAATCGGCGGTGCGCAGCGTCAACGTCGGCTGGGGGCTGGCGCTGCTGGCTGGCCTGGGAACCTGGGCGCTGGCGGCCTATGTGATCGATGTCAGCGGCTCCCAGCGTGAGCTGTTGGAAGGCGCCACGGCGCTGTTCGCCAGCGTCATGGTGTTGTGGCTCGGGGTGTGGATGCACGACCGTCGGCACGCGGCGGCCTGGCAGGATTACATCAAGCAGAGTCTGGTTGGCGGAGGCGGGCGTTTCGGGTTTGCGATCCTGGCATTCTTCTCGGTGTACCGCGAACTGTTCGAAGTGATCCTGTTCTACGAAACCCTGTGGCTGCAGGCCGGTCCCGCCGGGCATAACGCGGTACTTGCTGGTGGTGCGACGGCATTGGTGTTGCTGTTCGGTCTGGCGTGGGTGATCCTGCGCGGCTCGGCGAAACTGCCGCTGGCGCTGTTCTTCAGCATCAACGCAGCGCTGCTGTGCGCGTTGTCGGTGGTGTTTGCCGGCCACGGCGTGAAGGCGCTGCAGGAAGCCGGGATCTTCGGTACCCGGCCGGTGGCGTTCTTCGATTTCGACTGGCTGGGGATTCACGCCGATGCGTATTCGCTGACGGCGCAGGCCGTGGCGATCGCGGCGATCATCGTGCTGTACGGTCGCAGTCGGGTGGCTGAAAAGCGCCGAGTGGCGGCTTGAGATGATGCGCGTATGGATCGATGCCGACGCTTGCCCGAAGATGGCCAAGGAGTTGGTGGTCAAGTTCGCCCTCAAGCGCCGCTTCGAAGTGGTGCTGGTGGCGGGGCAGCCGCAGAGCAAGCCGGCGCTGGCGCTCGTCAAGCTGATCGTGGTGCCGAGCGGCCCGGATGCGGCGGACGATTATCTGGTGGAGCACGCGGTGCCGGGTGAACTGGTGATCTGCAGCGACATCCCGCTGGCCGACCGACTGGTGAAGAAGGGTGTGGCGGCGCTGGACCCGCGAGGCAAGGAGTTCGACGCGCAGAACATGGGTGAGCGGCTGGCGACTCGCAATCTGTTCACCGACCTGCGCGAACAGGGCCAGGTCAGCGGCGGCCCGGCACCGTTCGGTGACCGGGAAAAGCAGGCGTTCGCTAATGCGCTGGACCGGATACTGACGCGGCTGGCGCGCCAATCCTGAGTCTTTGATCGTTCCCACGCTCTGCGCGGAAACGATCACCGCCGCCAATCAGGCGTCGTTTTCGTGGGTCAGTTCCAACACCCGATCCACCAGCTTGTTGATCCCCGAAGCCGCCTCGCTGATCGTCTGCGCCAGCATGTACGCCGGGGTGGTCACCAGTTTGCGCGCCTTGTCTTCGACGATATCGGTCACCGCGCAGTCTTCATGGGTGGCGCCCATCTTGTTCATGGCGGCGGCCGTGTCGGCATCGTTGCCGATGGTGCAGGTCACGCCCGGGCCGTAGATCTTCGCGGCCAGTGCCGGCGAGATGCAGATCAGGCCAACAGGCTTGCCCGCTTCGGCAAAGGCTTCGGCCAGCGCCAGCACTTGCGGCTGCACGGTGCAGCCGGCGCCTTCGATGGCGAAGTTCGACAGGTTCTTCGCCGCACCGAAACCGCCAGGCACGATCAGCGCATCGAAGTCCTCGACATCGGCCTCGCGCAGATCCTTGACGTTGCCCCGGGCGATGCGCGCCGATTCCACCAGCACGTTGCGCGACTCGGGCATTTCCTCACCGGTCAGGTGATTGATCACATGCAATTGCGCGATGTTCGGGGCGAAGCACTGTACCTGGGCGCCGCGCTGGTCGAGGCGCAACAGGGTGATGACGCTCTCGTGGATCTCGGCGCCGTCGTAAACGCCGCAACCGGACAGGATCACTGCAACTTTTTTGCTCATGGGTTTCTCTCCAGATTCATGGCGCTAAATGTCCTCTAATTTGTCGTTCGTTGCCATAGGATCAAGCCGCGGCTACACCTAGGATCTGTGCTACAGATTCCGACCAGGGCGCGTCATGAACTTCATCCTGTATGCGGTACCGTTTTTCTTCGTATTGATTGCGGTGGAGCTCATCGCCGACCGTTGGCGCGGGGTGAGCAACTATCGCCTGGCCGATGCGGTGAACAGCATCAGCACCGGGGTGTTGTCGACCACCACCGGGCTGTTGACCAAGGGCGTGGGCCTGGTGACCTATGGGTTTGCCCTGGAGCATCTGGCGCTGTTCAGCTTGCCTGCGGACAGCGTCTGGGTCTGGGTGTTTGCCTTTGTCTTCTATGACTTCTGCTATTACTGGCTGCATCGCATGGGCCATGAACGGAACATCCTCTGGGCGGCGCATTCGGTGCATCACCAGAGCGAGGACTACAACCTTTCCACGGCCTTGCGCCAGACCAGCACCGGGTTTCTGCTGAGCTGGATTTTCTACCTGCCGATGGCGGTGCTCGGGGTGCCGTTGCTGGTGTTCGTCAGCGTTGCCGCGCTGAATCTGCTTTATCAGTTCTGGGTTCATACCCGGCACATTCCCAAGCTCGGCTGGTTCGAGTGGTGCTTCGTCACGCCGTCCAATCATCGGGCCCACCATGCACAGAACGCTCTCTACATGGATCGCAACTACGGCGGGGTGTTCATTATTTGGGACCGTCTGTTCGGCTCGTTCCAGGAAGAGGACGACAGCGAGCCGGTGATTTTCGGCGTGACCACGCCGCTGGCGAGCTGGAATCCGTTGTGGGCCAACCTGCAGTTTTACGCGCAGCTGTGGGACGACGCGCGTCGGGCCGAGCGTACGTGGGACAAGCTCCGGATCTGGTTCATGCGCACTGGCTGGCGTCCGGCGGACGTCGCGGCGAAGTACCCGATGAGCAAGCCGGACCTGAGTCAGTTCCGCAAATTCGAGGTGCCGCTGGACAGCCGTCAACAGTGGTACGTGGGGTTGCAGTTTGCCGCCTATGTGGCGCTGGGCAGTTATCTGATGAATCTGGAACACAGTCTGCCCACCGGAGCATTGGTACTCGGCTGGGGCGCGGTGGCGTTCGGTTTGTTCGTGTTGGGCGTGGCCCTGGAGAATCGCCCGTGGGCGGGTAAGCTGGAAGTGCTGCGGCTGGCATCGAACCTGCCGCTGGTGTGGCTGGCGCCGCTGGTCGGGCTGTGGCCGGCCAGCCCGGGGATATGGGTCGGTTTGCTCTGTTACAGCCTGCTCAGCGGCATCGGGCTGTATGGCTGTCGCCAGCGGCTTAGTCGGCTGGCGTCTTAGGATCGGCGGCGTTGGTCATTTCGGTTTTGTGCCGTTCGGCCTTGGCCAGCAGCTCGGCCTGTTCTTCCTCGTAAACCTTTTTCGCCAGCCGGGCATTCTTGAACCGGCGGCGCAGCCACAGGCCCAGGCCGAGTATCAACAGCGCGCCCAGTACCCACAACTCATACTTTTTGATGCTGCCGAGCATGCCTTCGAGCACGGCGCCGAAGTGGTAGGCGGCAGCAGCCAGTGCGGTGGCCCAGATCGCGGCGCCGATACCGTTGAGCAGCAGATAGCGTCCCGGCGGATAGCCCGAGAGGCCGATTGCCACCGGCATCACCGTGCGCAGGCCGTACACGAAGCGAAAGCTCAAGACCCAGATGTCCGGGTGCTTGCGGATGTGTTCCAGCGCGCGGTCGCCCATCATCTGCCAGCGCGGTTTGCGCGCCAGCAATTTGCGTCCGTGCTTGCGGCCCAGGAAGTACCACAGCTGATCACCGGCGTAGCTGCCGAAGAACGCCACGACCACCACCAGTTTGATGTCCATGTATTCACGGAACGCGAGGAAGCCCGCGAGCACCAGGATGGTTTCGCCTTCGAAAAACGTCCCGAGAAACAGGGCAAAGTAGCCGAAGTCATGCAGAAATTGTTGGAGCATTGTCTGGGTGCTGGCGAAATGAACGCGCAGCCTAACCCTTCGGACACATTCAGGAAAGTGTCGAAATGTGTCTCGACGTGAACATTTCCTACACGGACAATGGAAAGCGACTACCTGTCGCAGGGGTGCACATAACTGTCATACGACCGTCATAATGGCCATCTATAACTGTCACGCTCGCCCGTTTGCGCGGGCTCAGGAGTCTGCCGTGAGCTTTACCCCAGCCAACCGTCTGTTCCCTGCCACCCGCCTGCGTCGCAATCGCCGTGATGATTTTTCCCGGCGGCTGGTGCGTGAGAATGTGTTGACGGTCGATGACCTGATCCTGCCAGTGTTCGTGCTCGACGGTGAAAATCGCCGCGAAGCTGTGGCTTCGATGCCGGGTGTCGAGCGCCTGACCATCGATCTGCTGCTTGAAGAAGCCGCCAAATGGGTCGAGTTGGGAATTCCGGCGCTGGCGCTGTTCCCGGTAACGCCACCGGAACTCAAATCCCTCGATGCCGCCGAAGCCTGGAATCCCGAAGGTATCGCCCAGCGCGCCACCCGTGCCCTGCGTGACCGATTCCCCGAGCTGGGCGTGATCACCGACGTCGCCCTCGACCCGTTCACCACACACGGTCAGGACGGCATTCTCGATGAAGAAGGCTATGTGCAGAACGACATCACCGTCGATGCACTGGTCAAACAAGCCTTGTCCCACGCTGCTGCGGGCGCCCAGGTGGTTGCCCCGTCGGACATGATGGACGGCCGCATCCAGGCGATCCGCGAAGCGCTGGAGCTGGCCGGTCACGTCAACGTGCGGATCATGGCCTACTCGGCCAAGTACGCCAGCGCCTATTACGGCCCGTTCCGCGATGCCGTGGGTTCGGCGGCGAACCTGGGCAAGGCGAACAAGGCCTCCTATCAGATGGACCCGGCCAACAGCGACGAAGCGCTGCACGAAGTGGGTGCGGACTTGTCTGAAGGCGCGGACATGGTCATGGTCAAACCCGGCATGCCGTACCTGGACATTTTGTTCCGGGTAAAAGATGCCTTCAAAGTGCCGACCTTCGTCTATCAGGTCAGCGGCGAATACGCCATGCATATGGCGGCGATCCAGAATGGCTGGTTGAGCGAAGGCGTGATCCTCGAATCCCTGACCGCCTTTAAACGTGCCGGCGCTGATGGCATCCTGACTTACTTTGCTGTCCGTGCCGCTCAATTGTTACGAGAGCAGAAATAGCCCTCCCAGGAACATTCGATGAATACCGAAGGACTCACTGAAGTTGCCGTAAAAGAAGCTCAACCCGTGGTCGAGCAGATTACCGAAACCCCGCCGGAACTGGAGCCTGCGCCACCTGCGCAGGCGGCAGAGCCCGCCGCGGCGGTTCCGGCGATCGCGATTCCCGGCCTGGATGACAGCAGCCTGTACATCCACCGGGAATTGTCGCAACTGCAGTTCAACATCCGCGTGCTGGAACAGGCGCTGGACGAGTCCTACCCGTTGCTGGAGCGGCTGAAGTTCCTGCTGATCTTCTCCAGCAACCTCGACGAATTCTTCGAAATCCGCGTCGCCGGCCTCAAGAAACAAATCACCTTCGCCCGTGAACAGGCCGGCGCCGACGGCCTGCAACCGCATCAGGCACTGGCCCGCATCAGCGAACTGGTGCACGGTCACGTAGACCGTCAGTACGCGATTCTCAACGACATCCTGCTGCCGGAGCTGGAAAAGCATCAGGTGCGCTTCATCCGCCGGCGCAACTGGACAACCAAGCTCAAGACCTGGGTGCGCCGCTATTTCCGCGACGAGATCGCGCCGATCATCACCCCGATCGGCCTCGACCCGACGCACCCGTTCCCGTTGCTGGTGAACAAGAGCCTGAACTTCATCGTCGAGCTCGAGGGCATCGACGCCTTCGGTCGCGATTCCGGTCTGGCGATCATCCCGGCACCGCGTCTGCTGCCGCGGATCATCAAGGTGCCGGAAGAAGTCGGCGGCCCTGGCGACAACTATGTGTTCCTGTCGTCGATGATCCACGCCCACGCCGATGACCTGTTCCAGGGCATGAAGGTCAAGGGCTGCTACCAGTTCCGCCTGACCCGAAACGCTGACCTGGCGCTTGATTCCGAAGACGTCGAAGACCTGGCCCGCGCCCTGCGTGGCGAGTTGTTCTCCCGCCGTTACGGTGATGCCGTGCGTCTGGAAGTCGCCGACACCTGCCCGAAACACCTGTCGGACTACCTGCTCAAGCAGTTCAACCTGAGCGAGACCGAGCTGTATCAGGTCAACGGTCCGGTGAACCTGACGCGTCTGTTCAGCATCACCGGTCTGGACAGCCATCCGGAGCTGCAATACACGCCGTTCACGCCGCAGATCCCGAAACTGCTGCAAAACAGCGAGAACATTTTCAGCGTGATCAGCAAGCAGGACATCCTGCTGCTGCACCCGTTCGAGTCGTTCACCCCGGTGGTCGATCTGCTGCGCCAGGCCGCCAAGGACCCGCACGTTCTGGCCGTGCGCCAGACGCTGTACCGCTCCGGCGCCAACTCGGAAATCGTCGATGCGCTGGTGGACGCCGCGCGTAACGGCAAGGAAGTGACGGCGGTCATCGAACTGCGTGCGCGTTTCGACGAAGAATCCAACCTGCAACTGGCCAGCCGTCTGCAAGCGGCCGGGGCGGTGGTGATCTACGGCGTGGTCGGCTTCAAGACCCACGCCAAGATGATGCTGATCCTGCGCCGCGAGCAGGGCGAGATCGTGCGTTACGCGCACCTCGGCACCGGTAACTACCACGCCGGCAACGCCCGCCTGTACACCGACTACAGCCTGCTGACTTCCGACGACGCCTTGTGCGAAGACGTCGGCAAACTGTTCAGCCAATTGATCGGCATGGGCAAGACGCTGCGGATGAAGAAGCTGCTGCATGCGCCGTTCACCCTGAAGAAGGGCATGCTCGACATGATCACCCGCGAGACGCAATTCGCGCTCGACGGCAAACCGGCGCACATCATCGCCAAGTTCAACTCGCTGACCGATCCGAAGATCATCCGCGCGCTGTACAAGGCCAGCCAGTCCGGCGTGCGCATCGATCTGGTGGTGCGCGGCATGTGCTGTCTGCGTCCGGGCATCGCCGGGGTTTCGCACAACATTCACGTGCGCTCGATCATCGGCCGCTTCCTTGAGCACACCCGAGTGTTCTACTTCCTCAACGGTGGCGAGGAGCAGATGTTCCTGTCCAGCGCCGACTGGATGGAGCGCAACCTCGACAAGCGCGTCGAGACCTGCTTCCCGGTGGAAGGCAAGAAGCTGCTGACCCGGGTCAAGAAAGAGCTGGAGCTGTACCTGACCGACAACACCCACAGCTGGAGCCTGCAATCGGACGGCCGCTACATTCGCAACACGCCAACCGGCAACCAGAACCCGCGCAGTGCGCAGGCGACGTTGCTGGAGCGATTGGGCAGCCCGATTCTGCCGGTGAGCAGCTGACCGCAGGTTTCATAGCCATAAAAAAGGCGATCCATCCGGATCGCCTTTTTTGTGCCTGCCCGTTACTCAATGCACGGTCAGGACAATCCCCACCCGCGTCAGCCATTCGGCCTCAAGCCCGAAATCCGCCTGGGTCAGCTGGTTTTCATCCAGCCAGTTCTCCGGAAACTCCACATCGAGGTTGTCGCCGTTGGCATGCAGCGCAACCTGCGGCATCGCCTGGGTGCCACGAATGTGGTGGAACAGGATGGCGAAACGCAGCAGCACACACAGACGGATCAGCTTGTCGCCGTCGTCTCCGAACTCGGCGAACTTGTCCTTGGGGATGTTGCGGCGGTGGCCACGCACCAGCAGCGCAAGCATCTGCTGGTCTTCGCGGGAGAACCCGGCGAGGTCCGAGTGTTCGATCAGGTAGGCACCGTGCTTATGGTAGTGATAGTGAGCGATGTCGAGCCCGACTTCGTGCACTTTCGCCGCCCAGCCCAGCAGTTCGCGCCAGATACCGTCGTCCAGCTCCCAGTCCACGGCCACTTGATCGAACGCGTGCAGGGCTTTGCGCTCGACCCGCGCGGCCTGTTCGAGGTCGACGTGGTAGCGCTCCATCAGCGAGGTCAGAGTACGTTCGCGCACGTCTTCGTGGTGATGGCGGCCGAGCAGGTCGTAAAGTACGCCTTCACGCAGCGCGCCTTCGCAGTGATCCATGCGTTGCAGTTCGAGGGCGTCGAAGATCGCTTCGAGAATCGCCAGACCGGCCGGGAAGATCGCCCGACGATCCGGCTTGATGCCTTCGAAATCGATCTTGTCGACATCGCCGAGCTTGAACAGGCGACGCTTGAGCCACGCCAGACCTTCGGCATTCACTTCGCCGGTGCCGTGACCGCCGGCCTTCAGCGCCAGGCCGATGGCGCGGATGGTGCCCGAGGAGCCGATGGCTTCATCCCAGGTCAGGCGATGCAAGGCGTGTTCGATGCTCATGATTTCCAGCCGCGCCGCCGTGTAGGCCTGGGCGTAGCGGGCCGGGGTGATTTTGCCGTCCTTGAAATAGCGCTGGGTGAAGCTCACGCAGCCCATTTGCAGGCTTTCGCGCAGCAGCGGTTCGAAACGCTGGCCGATGATGAATTCGGTACTGCCGCCGCCGATGTCGGCGACCAGGCGTTTGCCCGGGGTGTCGGCGAGGGTGTGGGACACGCCGAGGTAGATCAGGCGGGCCTCTTCACGGCCGGAGATGACTTCCACCGGATGGCCGAGGATTTCTTCGGCACGGCGGATGAATTCGCCACGGTTGCGCGCCTCGCGCAGGGCGTTGGTACCGACGATCCGCACGGCGCCCAGCGGCATGCCGTTGATCAGTTGGGCAAAGCGCTTGAGGCAGTCGAGCCCGCGCTGCATGGATTCTTCGTTGAGCTGGCGCTCATCGTCGATGCCGGCGGCCAGCTGAACCTTTTCCCCGAGCCGTTCGAGAATACGGATTTCGCCGTTCTGGGCCTTGGCCACGACCATATGGAAGCTGTTGGAGCCCAGGTCGATCGCGGCGATCAGGGACAGATTCTTGGCTTGGGATTGCGGCATGGTCAGGGGGTCTCGGTCGATAACCCCGACATCGTGCCACGATCAAACGCTGCCGCCAACGCGCATGGTTCAAACCCTTGATTCAGCGCATAAAGTCTCAAGACCGCGGCGCGGCCATTCGCGGGCAAGCCCGCTCCCACAGGTTTTGTGTCGAACACAAAACCGTATCCCGCTAGAGAACCCTGTGGGAGCGGGCTTGGTCCGGGCGGCGATCCGACGATGAGGCCAGAAAAGTCTCTGAGAATCCTTCAGGCAGTCGCTTCCACGGTGCCAATGAAATTCGCCAGTTCCGGCGTCTGCGGATCGGCAAACAGCACTTTCGGATCGCCCACCTCGTGCACCTTGCCCTGATGCATGAACACCAGTTTGTCCCCGACCTCCCGGGCGAAGCGCATTTCGTGGGTGACCATGATCAGCGTCATGCCTTCCTTCGCGAGCTGGCGGACCACGCTGAGCACTTCGTTGACCAGCTCCGGATCCAGCGCCGAGGTGATCTCGTCGCACAGCAGCACCTTCGGCGACATCGCCAGCGCCCGGGCAATCGCCACGCGCTGTTGCTGACCGCCGGAGAGACGCTCAGGAAAGGCATCGAACTTCTCACCCAGACCCACACGTTCCAGCATCCGCCGCGCGAGTTCCTGCGCTTTGGCCTTGGGCACTTTCTGTACCACTTGCGGCGCGAGCATCACGTTTTCGCCCACCGTCAGGTGCGGGAACAGGTTGAACTGTTGGAACACCATCCCGACCTTTTGCCGCAGGCTGCGCAGGTCGGCGCGGGCGGCATCCAGGTATTCGCCGTCGACTTCGATCACGCCGTCGTTGATCGATTCCAGACCGTTGAGGGTGCGCAGCAGGGTGGACTTGCCCGAGCCGCTGCGGCCGATGATCGCCACCACTTGGCCTTCCTCGACGCTCAGGTCGATGCCTTTGAGCACGTGGTGATCGCCGTAATATTTATGCAGGGCGGAAATTCTAAGCAGAGGCATGCAGTCTCCTTTCCAGGTAGCGCGCACTGAGGGACAGGGGGTAGCAGAGCAGGAAGTAGCCCAGGGCGACGAGGCCGTAGACCATGAACGGTTCGAAAGTGGCGTTGGCGAGCATGCCGCCGGTCTTGGTCAGTTCGGTGAAGCCGATGATCGAGGTCACGGCGGTGCCCTTGACCACTTGCACCGAGAAACCCACGGTCGGCGCTACGGCGATGCGCAGCGCCTGCGGCAGGATCACGTAGCGCAGTTGCTCCAGCGGATTCAGCGCCAGGCTCGACGACGCTTCCCACTGACCGTGGGGAATCGCCTCGACGCAGCCGCGCCAGATCTCCGCCAGATAGGCACTGGTGAACAGCGTCAGGGCAATCGCCGCCGCCATCCACGGCGAAATCTCCACCCCGGCCAGCGCCACGCCGAAGAACACCAGAAACAGCTGCATCAACAGCGGTGTGCCCTGAAACAGTTCGATCCAGGTGCGGGCGATGCTGCTGGGCAGCGGGTTTTTCGAGATGCGCATGATCAGGATCAGCAACCCGACGATCCCGCCGCCGATGAATGCCACCAGCGACAGCGCCAGCGTCCATTGCAGGCCGGTGAGCAGGTTGCGCAGGATGTCCCAGAACGTGAAGTCGCTCATTGGCTGCTCCTTGCGCTGCTTTTCGAGAGGTAGCGCCGACCGAGCCAGTTCAGCAACTGCCGGATCAGCAGCGCCATGCACAGATAAATGAGGGTGGTCAGGGCGTAGGTTTCAAAGGCGCGGAAGTTGCGCGACTGAATGAAGTTGGCAGCGAAGCTCAACTCCTCGGTGGCGATCTGCGAACACACCGCCGAACCGAGCATGACGATGATGATCTGGCTACTCAGCGCCGGCCACACTTTGCCCAGTGCCGGCAGCAGCACCACGTGGCGGAACGCTTCGAAACGGCTCATCGCCAATGCCGCCGCAGCTTCCAGCTGCCCGCGCGGAATCGCCTGGATGCCGGCGCGGATGATCTCGGTCGAATACGCGCCGAGGTTGATCACCATCGCCAGCACCGCCGCTTGCCACTCGGAAATCTGCACGCCGAGGGACGGCAGACCGAAGAAGATGAAGAACAACTGCACCAGAAACGGCGTGTTGCGGATCAACTCCACATAAACGCCGAAGATCGTCGAGAACGGGCGGATGTTCCACGCCCGCACCAGCGCTCCGACGATGCCCACGCCAACCCCGAACAGCGCGCCGATGGCCGTTAGCTCAAGGGTGAACAACGCCCCGCGCAGCAGCAGGTCGGTGTTTTCCACCACCGGCAAGAAATCGAACTGATAGGCCATGAAAGTCTCCCGCGTCGCCGATCAGAGATCGGCCGGCAGCGGCTCTTTGAGCCAGGTCTGCGCATTTTTTTCCAGTGCGCCGTCAGCCTTGGCGGTGGTCAGGATCTCGTTGACCTTGCCCAGCAGCGCCGGCTCGTTCTTGTTCACGCCGACGTAGACCGGAGAATCCTTGAGCTTCACTTTCAGCGCGGGCACGCGTTTCGGGTTCTTTTCGCTGATCGCGACCATCACCACGTTGCCGCTGGCGATCAGGTCGACCTGGCCTGCGAGGTAGGCGGCGATGGTCGAGTTGTTGTCTTCGAAGCGCTTGATGGTCACGCCTTCGGGGGCGACCTTGGTCAGCTCGATGTCTTCGATGGCACCACGGGTGACGCTGATGGTTTTGCCCTTGAGATCGTCGAGGGTGCTGACGGCTGCGTCCGGCGGGCCGAACACGGCGAGGTAGAACGGCGCGTAGGCGCGGGAGAAGTCGATGACCTTCTCCCGCTCGGGGTTCTTGCCGAGGCTGGAAATCACCAGATCGACCTTGCCGGTGGTGAGGAACGGGATGCGGTTGGTGCTGTTGACCGGGGTGAGTTCGAGTTTGACCTTGAGCTGTTCGGCCAGCAGTTTCGCGGTGTCGATATCGAGGCCGCGCGGCTTCATGTCCGGGCCGACCGAACCGAACGGCGGAAAGTCCTGAGGCACGGCGACTTTCAAGGTGCCGCGTTTGACCACGTCATCCAGACCGTCGGCATGGGCGGGGGCCTGGCTCAGCATCAGACCGGCAAACAGGGCGGCGAGGAGGGCGCTGTAACGCTTCGTCATGGACAATCTCCGGATCGGCGGGAAGTGAATTCTGCGATCGGACAGAGCACGGGGCGTGCCAAAACGCCGATTTCGCTATGCAAAGCCACGGGTTTAGCGGGTTTGTTCGGTCTTACTGGTCTGAACAGTCAGGTCGGGTTTCGCACTGCGATAGCGCATCGGCTTGCGCCGCCGAACCCCGCTGGGGCACGACTTGCCTGATCCTTCGAATAGCATTACAACTGGCCGCACCTTGGCCTGGTCCGTCTGGAAAACCATGAACTCGATCTCCCGCGCCGTACCCGAAGTGGCGCTGCAAGCGATCCGCAAACTGATTACCGAGCAGGGCTTCGGCCCCGGCGATGCGTTGCCCTCGCAACGGGATCTGGCGGTTCAGCTGGGCGTCAGCCGCGCTTCGTTGCGTGAGGCGTTGTCGTCATTGAGCGCGCTGGGTGTGGTCAGCATCCAGCCGGGCAAAGGCGTGTTCGTGCAGGCACCGGTGGAGCTGCCGCGTGGCGAGGGCGCGCCGGCCTGGCCGTTTGCCGCCCAGGCTTCGCCGCTGGAAATCTTTCAGTTGCGCTATGCGCTGGAAGGGTTTGCGGCCGGTCTGGCGGCGGTGACGCTGAGCACGTTTGATCTGGACGAACTGGAAGACAACGTTGCCGCCATGCGCGAGCAACTGCGCGTCGGTGACTTCGAGGCAGCGGCGAAACTGGATTTCGAATTCCACCGGCGGATCCTGCTGGCCAGCGGCAATCAGGCGATGCTGAGCATCCTCACCGCCAGCGCCGACATCTTTCTGGAGAGCCAGAAACTACCGTTCATCCGCGCCGAGCGGGCCATGGAAACCTGGCAGGAACACCGCAAGATCCTTCGCGCACTGGCCCGTCGGGCGTCAGCCGCTGCACAGAAAGCCATGCAGGAGCACGTGCGCAACGCGGCCCTGCGTACCGGAATTTCCTTCATCGCCCCCGCCAGCGCGTGACTTGAGCTATACCCAAACTCATCGAGTGCCATAGCAAGACTCAATCATCTGCGGCTTCCTGAACAAGGGAAGGGCGGCTATGATGGGCCACGTTTTTTTGCTTACAACCTGGAGAATTCCATGAGCAGCGATCTGATCAAACACGTTAGCGACGCTAGCTTCGAAGCCGACGTACTCAAGGCCGAAGGCGCTGTCCTGGTCGACTACTGGGCTGAATGGTGCGGCCCTTGCAAAATGATCGCTCCGGTTCTGGACGAGATTGCAGAGACTTACAAAGGCAAGCTGACCGTCGCCAAGCTGAACATCGACGAAAACCAGGAAACCCCTGCCAAGCACGGCGTACGTGGTATTCCGACCCTGATGCTGTTCAAGAACGGCAACGTGGAAGCGACCAAGGTCGGCGCTCTGTCGAAGTCGCAACTGGCTGCTTTCCTCGACGCCAACATCTAAGCGTCGCGGTAAAGATTGTCCGCAAAAAGCCCCGCAAATTGCGGGGCTTTTTGCGTATTCAGGGCTAGACGCTCCGAAACTCAGGTGGTACATTCGGCCCCGCACTGGTTTCTCCACTGCCCCCTGCTAGCCGTCGCCGACGCACTCCTTTTCGAATAAGTACGCGATCCTGTCGCCTTCTCCGCGGCGCGGCCTCATTAAGCCAAAAGCTTAATTTCCCCCCCTCCATAAATGATTACGTCATTCCTATATGAATCTGACTGAACTCAAGCAAAAGCCGATTACCGAACTGCTCGAATTGGCCGAACAGATGGGCATAGAAAATATGGCCCGTTCGCGCAAGCAGGACGTGATTTTCTCCCTGCTGAAAAAGCACGCTAAAAGCGGTGAGGAAATCTCCGGTGATGGCGTGCTGGAGATTCTCCAGGACGGCTTCGGCTTCCTGCGCTCCGCTGACGCTTCCTACCTCGCCGGCCCTGACGACATCTACGTCTCGCCGAGCCAGATCCGCCGTTTCAACTTGCGTACCGGTGACACCATCGTTGGCAAGATCCGCCCTCCTAAGGAAGGCGAGCGTTATTTCGCCCTGCTCAAGGTTGACACGATCAACTTCGATCGTCCTGAGAATGCGAAGAACAAGATTCTCTTCGAGAACCTGACCCCGCTGTTCCCGACCGTGCGCATGAAGATGGAAGCCGGCAACGGTTCCACCGAAGACCTGACCGGTCGTGTGATCGACCTGTGCGCTCCGATCGGCAAAGGCCAGCGTGGTCTGATCGTTGCACCGCCGAAAGCCGGTAAAACGATCATGCTGCAAAACATTGCAGCGAACATCGCCCGTAACAATCCTGAAGTTCACCTGATCGTGCTGTTGATCGACGAGCGTCCGGAAGAAGTGACCGAAATGCAGCGCACCGTGCGCGGCGAAGTGGTTGCCTCGACCTTCGACGAGCCGCCGACCCGTCACGTGCAAGTGGCTGAAATGGTGATCGAGAAGGCCAAGCGCCTGGTCGAACACAAAAAGGACGTGGTGATCCTGCTCGACTCCATCACCCGTCTGGCCCGTGCCTACAACACCGTGATCCCGAGCTCCGGCAAGGTGCTGACCGGTGGTGTCGATGCCCACGCCCTGGAGAAACCGAAGCGTTTCTTCGGTGCCGCGCGCAACATCGAAGAAGGCGGCTCGCTGACCATCATCGCCACCGCGCTGGTTGAAACCGGCTCGAAGATGGACGAAGTGATCTACGAAGAGTTCAAGGGCACCGGCAACATGGAGCTGCCACTGGACCGTCGTATCGCCGAGAAGCGTGTGTTCCCGGCCATCAACATCAACAAGTCCGGTACCCGTCGCGAAGAGCTGCTGACCGCCGACGACGAACTGCAGCGTATGTGGATCCTGCGCAAACTGCTGCACCCGATGGACGAAGTGGCGGCCATCGAGTTCCTGGTCGACAAGCTGAAAACGACCAAGACCAACGACGAATTCTTCCTGTCGATGAAGCGTAAGTAACATCGCCGGTTGATTCAGAAAATGGCGCCCCTTTGGGGGCGCCATTTTTTTTGCCTGTTTTTTGTCCGGCCGGCAGGAGGTTTGCGATCTGGTAAGGTCAGTGACTTGGCAAAACAACAAGCAGCGTTCGATGCTGTACAAAAAACAACCATCTGATTGGCATTAGAGATTTATGAGCACACTCGCTTATCGAAGGGATATCGACGGCTTGCGGGCAGTCGCGGTGATTGCCGTGGTGCTGTTCCATTTTGGCGTCCCGGGTTTCACCGGCGGTTTTGTCGGTGTGGACGTGTTTTTCGTGATTTCCGGTTACCTCATCACCTCGATCATCTGGAACCAGCGCCAGACCGGCCGTTTCAGTTTCGTCGAGTTCTGGTCGCGGCGTGCGCGGCGGATTCTGCCTGCGCTGTTTGCGATGATCATCGCGGTGCTGGCGGTGGGCTGGTTTCTCATGGCGCCCAAGGACTACGAAGAGCTCGGGCGCTCGGTGCGTTATCAGGTGATGTTCGTCTCGAACATCCTGTTCATGCGCCAGGACGGCTATTTCGATGTCGCCTCGGACCTCAAACCGCTGCTGCACACCTGGTCGCTGGCGGTGGAGGAACAGTTCTATATCGTCTTCCCGCTGTTGCTGACGCTGATGTCGAGTCGCTTGAAACACTGGCGGCTGGCGTTGTTCGGCGTACTGCTCGTGTCGTTCGGGCTGAGCGTCTGGGCGGTCCATCAGCACCCGGAAAAAGCCTTCTTTCTGTTACCGATGCGAGCGTGGGAGCTGCTGGCCGGAGCGATGCTGGCGATCGCGCCGATGCATGGCTGGCGCCTCAAGCCGATGGCGGCGCAATTCTTGAGCTTGCTCGGCATGGGCCTGATTCTGTTGGCGGTGTTCGGTTTCGACAAACGCACGCCGTTTCCCGGTGCGGCTGCATTGCTGCCGGTGCTTGGCGTTGTGCTGCTGATTCTGGCCAACGGTCATCGCCAGACCTGGGTGGGTCAATTCTTGAGCAGTCGGGCCATGGTCGGCCTGGGCCTGATTTCCTATTCCTGGTATTTGTGGCACTGGCCGGTGTTCGTGTTTTCCAGCTACGCCAGCGTCGAGGAACCGGGCGCCTTCGACAGCGCCGGGATGATCCTGCTGACGCTGGTGCTGGGTTATCTGTCATGGAAACTCATCGAGACGCCATTTCGCGAGCGTCGCGTCTTGGCCGGGCGTCGGCAGATTCTCCTGGCCGGTGCCTGCGGCGTGCTGGTGCTTGGGTTGGCCGGACAAACCCTGCGCTGGACCGATGGGTTGCCATGGCGGTTGTCCGATCAGGCGCTGCAATACGCCAAGGGCCGTGAATGGCGGCCGGAGTTGATGGCATGCCTGGCCGACGACAAGACTCCCGATGACAAGCTGTTTTGCCATTACGGATTGCAAAACCGTGCTTCGCGGGCGCTGGTCTGGGGCGACAGTCATGCCACGGCGTTGATCCCGGTCTTTGATGACGGGGCAAAAGCCCATGGCGTCAGCGTGATGCTCGCCAGTTCGCCGGGCTGCATACCGGTGGAAGGTCTTGAGCATGACGCCCGCTGCGCGCGGTTCAACCAACGAGTGGTGCAGGCAATCAAACCGCAAGCCGTCAGTGATGTGGTGCTGGTTGCGCGCTGGAGTCTCTATCTCTATGGCGATGCCAAAGGTGATCTGGGCCATGTCTTGAGAACGCCTGACGGGCAATACGACCGTGCCGTCGCCGAGCAACGCCTGACTGATGGTCTGCGCGCGCGGGTGGCGCAGTTGCGGGCCGGTGGGCATCGGGTCTGGCTGGTAAAAGAGGCGCCGTTGCAGGACTTCAGCCCGCCATACCGTCTGACGCGCCTGGCGATGCTCGATCGTCCTGTGGACGACGTCGGGTTGAACGTCGCTGAACACCACAAACGCCAGGCTTTCATCAGTCAGCTGTTCGCTGATCTGGCGAAGGATCCGGCGGTACGCGTCATCGATCCGGCGCCGAAGCTGTGCGATGAGAGCGGTCTTTGCCGTGCAGAGCTCGGTGGTTACTCGCTGTACACCGATGACAATCACCTGTCGGAGGTCGGCGCACGTTTCGTGGCACCGATCCTCGAACCCTTGTTTGTTAGCCTGCAGGCCAGGACAAATCTTGGAAAAGGTCAGGCGAATGCAGCCAAGTAAGCAGTGACGGGCTGCCAGCGACCGGCATAGCAGGTAGGATGTACGCCTATTTTGAGGGTGCCATCGTCAATGAAATTCAAGGATCTTCGGGATTTCGTGCAGCAGCTTGAGCAGCGCGGAGAGTTGAAACGCATCCAGATTCCCGTCTCGCCGGTGCTGGAAATGACCGAGGTGTGCGACCGCACGCTGCGGGCCAAGGGCCCGGCGCTGCTGTTCGAGAAGCCGACCGGTTACGACATCCCGGTGCTCGGCAACCTGTTCGGCACGCCCGAGCGGGTGGCGATGGGCATGGGTGCCGAGTCGGTCAGCGAGCTGCGCGAAATCGGCAAACTGCTGGCGTTCCTCAAGGAACCGGAGCCGCCGAAGGGCTTGAAGGACGCGTGGTCGAAGCTGCCGATCTTCCGCAAGATCATTGCGATGGCGCCGAAAGTCATCAAAGACGCGCCGTGCCAGGAAGTGGTCATCGAAGGCGACGATGTCGATCTGGCGATGCTGCCGGTGCAGACCTGCTGGCCGGGCGACGTGGCGCCGCTGATCACCTGGGGCCTGACCGTCACCAAAGGTCCGAACAAGGATCGGCAGAACCTCGGCATCTACCGTCAGCAAGTGATCGGCCGCAACAAGGTCATCATGCGCTGGCTCAGCCACCGTGGCGGTGCGCTGGATTTCCGTGAGTGGTGCGAGAAGCATCCGGGCCAGCCGTTCCCGGTGTCCGTGGCTCTTGGCGCGGATCCTGCGACCATTCTTGGCGCGGTGACGCCGGTGCCGGACAGCCTCTCCGAATATGCCTTCGCCGGTCTGCTGCGCGACAGCCGCACGGAGCTGGTGAAGTGCCGTGGCAACGACCTGCAAGTGCCGGCGACTGCCGAAATCATTCTCGAAGGCGTGATTCATCCGGGTGAAATGGCCGATGAAGGCCCGTACGGCGATCACACCGGTTACTACAACGAAGTCGACAGCTTCCCGGTGTTCACCGTCGAGCGCATCACCCACCGGATCAAGCCGATCTACCACAGCACCTACACCGGCCGTCCGCCGGATGAGCCGGCGATTCTCGGTGTGGCACTGAATGAAGTGTTCGTGCCGATCCTGCAGAAGCAGTTCCCGGAGATCACCGACTTCTACCTGCCGCCGGAAGGCTGCTCGTACCGCATGGCCGTGGTGACGATGAAGAAGTCGTATCCGGGCCACGCCAAGCGCGTGATGCTGGGTGTCTGGTCGTTTTTGCGACAGTTCATGTACACCAAGTTCGTTATTGTCACTGACGACGACATCAACGCGCGGGACTGGAACGACGTGATCTGGGCCATCACCACGCGCATGGACCCCAAGCGCGACACGGTGATGATCGACAATACGCCGATCGACTACCTCGACTTCGCTTCGCCGGTGTCGGGGCTCGGCTCGAAGATGGGCCTGGACGCCACCCACAAGTGGCCGGGCGAAACCACTCGCGAGTGGGGCCGCGTCATCGTCAAGGATGACGCCGTCACCCAACGGATCGATGCCATCTGGAATCAGTTAGGAATAGATTGATGCGTGTAACCCTGCAGCCCTCCGGAGCGGTGCTCGAGATACAGCCCGGAGAGCGGATTCTCGATGGCGCGCGGCGCCTGGGCTACGAATGCCCGCAAAGCTGCCGCAATGGTAACTGCCATGTGTGTGCAGCGCTGCTGGTGGAAGGCCGGGTCGAACAGGCCGGCAAGGTGCACGACCACGGCGAGTTCTACACTTGCATAGCGGAGCCGCTGGAAGACTGCATCGTGCTGTGGGATGGCGTGCTCGCGCTGGGAGAACTGCCGGTGCGCAGCGTGTCGTGTCAGGTCATCGAATGCCGGGACGTCGGTGGCGATACCTTTCGTGTGCGCCTGCGGGCACCGGCCGGCAAGCCGCCGCGCTATCACGCCGGTCAGTATTTGATGATCGAGCGCGAGAACGGCGAGAAATCGGCGTTCTCCATGGCTTCGGCGCCTCACGGCGGGCGTGATCTGGAAATCCATGTGCTGGCGCGCGAATCCAGTGCGCTGAGCCTGATCGATCAGCTCAGGCGCAACCCGATGGTGCGGGTCGAACTGCCGTTCGGCGATACCCACCTGGCGGAACTGCCGGACGGGCCGCTGGTGCTGATCGCCGCTGGTACTGGCATGGGCCAGATCCACAGCCTGATCGAGCATTGCCGGGCCACGGGCTTCGAACACCCGGTGCATCTGTATTGGGGCGTGCGTCGTCCGGAAGATTTTTATGAAATCGAGCATTGGGACGAATGGCTGAAGTTGCCCAATCTTTTCCTGCACAAGGTCGTCAGTGATCAGTGCGGCTGGGAAGGGCGCTGCGGCATGTTGCACGAAGCGGTATGTGAGGATTTCCCTGATCTGAAATCGCTGCACGTCTATGCCAGTGGCTCGCCGGCCATGGTCTACGGCACGCTGGATGCGCTGGTCGAAGCCGGGATGGATGCCCATCAGATGCGTGCGGATGTGTTTGCTTACGCACCCCGCTCCTGAGTTCGTTATAACTCTCCATATAGCCGATCGGTATTTATGTAATTACATAAATGCCGGTAGGTTATATATCCATCTGGCAATCAATTAAGAACTGTGCCATGGCACTCAAATTGCCTTAAAACATATGTGCCTTATTGTTACAGCGGTGCGTTCTATTAAGTAATTCTTCACCCGCGGGGAGCTGAACGCTATTCGCCATGAGCGCCATTGAAAACGCTTTTCTGAACCTGGCTTACCCTCCGCGGCTCGATCTTGGGCCGCAGCTGACGCACGAACAACTTCTCGCTTCCATGCAATCGACCATGGCACGCCACAAGGGCGGGCCGGTGTGGCTGTTCGCCTACGGTTCGCTGATCTGGCGGCCGGAATGCACAGCCGTCGAGCGGGTGCGTGGGCGCGTGCATGGCTATCACCGTGGCTTGTACTTGTGGTCTCACGAGCATCGCGGCACGCCGGAAATGCCGGGTCTGGTCTTTGGTCTGGATCGTGGCGGTTCGTGCAGCGGCTTCGCCTATCGGTTGCCGGAAGAGAACCTGGACAGCGCGCTGTATGCATTGTGGAAACGCGAAATGCCGTTCCCGTCCTATCGGCCACACTGGCTCAACTGCCGACTCGAAGATGGCAGCCAGGTTCAGGCCTTGGGATTCGTATTGGAGCGACACCTGCCCAGCTATGCCGGCAACTTGCCGGATCATGTGCTGAGCCAGGTGTTCGAAAGCGCTTGCGGACGTTACGGCACTACTCGCGATTATGTCGAGCAGACCGCTCACGCCCTGCGCAGCCACGCCATGCCAGACCGGAATCTGGAGGCGCGGCTCAAGCGCTGTAAGTCAAAGGCCGATCAGGCGACCGCTTCACGGCTCTGACTGGCGACTTGCTTGTGCCACAGGGTCGGGGCCAGGAAGGCCATCGACAGCAGGCAAGCGCCCACCAGCAGCACGAAACCACCATCCCAGCCGAAATGGTCCACGGTGTAGCCCATCGCTGCACTGGCCGCGACCGAACCACCCAGATACCCGAACAGACCGGTGAAGCCTGCGGCAGTGCCGGCGGCTTTCTTCGGCGCCAGTTCCAGCGCTTGCAGGCCGATCAGCATCACCGGGCCGTAGATCAGGAAGCCGATTGAGAACAGCGCGATCATGTCGATGGTCGGGTTGCCGGCCGGGTTCAGCCAGTACACCAGCGTCGCGACGGTCACCAGGGCCATGAACACCATGCCGGTCAGGCCACGGTTGCCACGGAAGATCTTGTCCGACATCCAGCCGCACAGCAGCGTGCCCGGAATCCCCGCCCATTCGTAGAAGAAATAGGCCCACGAGGTTTTATCCACGGTGAAACCCTTGGCTTCTTTCAGGTAGGTCGGCGCCCAGTCCAGCACGCCGTAGCGCAGCAGGTAAACGAAGACGTTGGCCATGGCGATGTACCAGAGCATTTTGTTGCGCAGCACGTATTTGACGAAGATTTCCTTGGCGCTGAATTCGTCTTCGTGGCTGGCGTCGTAGCCTTCCGGGTAGTCGTTCTTGTACTTCTCGATCGGCGGCAGGCCGACCGATTGCGGGGTGTCGCGCATGGTGACGAAAGCGAGTACCGCTACTGCCAGGGCGACGGCAGCCGGGACGTAGAACGCTGCGTGCCAGTCGTTGAACAGGCCCATGCCGATCAGGAACAGCGGGCCGATCAGACCGCCACCGACGTTATGCGCCACGTTCCACACCGACACCACGCCGCCACGTTCCTTCTGCGACCACCAGTGCACCATCGTGCGTCCGCTCGGCGGCCAGCCCATGCCTTGGGCCCAACCGTTGATGAACAGCAGGATGAACATCATGGTCACGCTGGAGGTTGCCCAAGGCGCGAAACCGAAAATGAACATCACCCCGGCCGATACCAGCAGGCCGAACGGCAGGAAGTAGCGCGGGTTGGAGCGGTCGGAAACCAGGCCCATGAGGAACTTGGACAGACCGTAGGCGATGGCGATGGCCGACATTGCCAGGCCCAGATCGCCACGGCTGTAGCCTTCGTCGATCAGGTACGGCATGGCCAGCGAGAAGTTCTTGCGCAGCAGGTAGTAACCCGCGTAACCAAAGAAGATGCCGGCGAAGATCTGCCAACGCAGGCGTCGGTAGGTGCTGTCGATTTTTTCTTCAGGCAATGGAGCCTGATGTGCGGCAGGACGAAAGAAAGCAAACATTCAAGAGCTCCAGATTTCTTGTTTTGACTGCGGATGCGAATGTTACAGTTTCGTTACCGAAAATAGCACCGCTTACCATCGGCAAAACAGTGGAAAATGTTGGAAGTCGCACGTTCTTTTACGAACCTGTCGCTCTGCTGTAAGAACAGGGCGTTTTCACTACTTGTGAAGGTGGGCTGGCTTAGACTCGCGATCCGTCGACCGATTGATCAGCAGAGATGAATGATGGCTTTGAAGGTTCGCATGCTCATGCGTCGATTATTGGCGGCGGCGGTTATCGCCGTTGCGGTGCTGGGATTGATTTACGCCGATCACCCGGCCCAGTCCGGTTTGCGTAATGCCACGGTGCTGATCATCCGTCATGCGGAAAAACCGCAAGTTCAGGAGCGCTTGTTGCTGGGAAATGCCGGGACGGCAGCCAGAGAGAGTGGTCTGTCAGAAAAATTACCTGCGAACGTTTACGCAGCGTTTTCGATCAATTTCCCGTCGCAGCTTAGGCAATGTCCTGCATCCAAAGCAGACGCTGCGCCATTCAGTTGAAAGCCATTGCTCCGTAGTCTTTGTGCTGTTGCCGGTTCGGCATTTCAGCTTGAAGGGGTGGGTCATGCGGTGGTTTTTTGCTCTGGTTCTACTGGCGTTGATGGGGATTGCAGGAGCAGCAGAGGTGGTGTTGATCCCCGATAATAATCCGGGTCCGGTTTATCCTCGCGAACTTGCCAAGGCGGGGGGCATGGGTGAGGTTCGTGTGCGTTTCACCGCCAATGCAGATGGCTCGGTGAGTGACATCGCTATTCTGGAAAGTGAGCATCCTGATTTTTCCGCAGCGGTCACTGATGCCCTGCGGCAATGGCGATTCAGGTCATGGACGGTAGAGGCGGGCAAACCCGCAGAAATGGAAGTCATCGCCCCCATGTTTTTTCGACTGGATATTGACTCTCCGATTCATGCAAACCAATGGCTGCGCAGAGTGCGATGTGTCGATCTCCACCAATACGCCATTCGCCGTCCGGTTTCTTCCTGGGTTCACTTGCCGGTCTTTCATTACACGCGGGCGTATTTATCCAGCGTGGTTTATACAAGTCAGCTTTCGAACGAACGTCGACTGGGCTTGATTGCCAAGCTCAATGAGCGTGCCCGCTACATTATTGATCGCTGTGGAAAAAGCCCGAATAGTCGGTATGTGAATTTGTTGCCGGAGGATATTCGCGAATTGCTTTAGTAAAAAGCCAGACAGTGTCGCTGTAGGTGTGACACTGTCTGATTTATGAATTATTCAGCCTTGAATCCGGGCTTGCCGTTTGCCTGGCGCCATTTTTTGATTTCTTCTACTACTCCAGCGGCACTGTCCTCACGGTCGGGTGTCGGTCGGAAAATTACCGCGCGCTTTCTCGGGTGCTCGGTTATTTTCTCAAAATGAAGTGCGAGATTACTTGTGTATGCGCTTAGTGCGTCGCCGGTGAGGCTGTTTGTATTCTCGAAAAACTCCGTTACGAAAAGCAGAAATTCAGTTTCGGTATAATCTTCGATTTTGTCTTTTAATTTCATGGTTCTATACCATTCTTGTGTAGTTCTATATGTGCGCGAGGGGTGATTATGGTTAAGTTGTCAATATTGTAAACTTCGCCACCATCTTTGATGTGATGTATATGGTGGATTTCGTATTTGTCCCTTCGGCCAACAGAGTCTACCTCGTCCGTGCTAGGAGCTGCTCCATTCGTTAATAACTTTAGGTCAGCCTTACCGAACTGTTTTGAAAGTTCCGAGTCAGCAGCGACTGCACGCCAGAACCCTTCCCTGAATCTGTCGAAATTCCTGAAGTCCTTACCACGCAACTTATCTGCGATCTGCGCGGGAATCGGGGCGCCACCTGATTCTGCCGCGCTACCCAACCAATTACCCCCGACCTCCTTACCCCTGCCGATTACCGTACCCGGTTCATTACGCGGGCCGCCGCGGGTGGCCATCATGTAGATGGATTCGATTCCCGACTCGATGGGAAACGTCAGGATGTAGTCATCAGGGTCGTCTATTTCACAGGCAGGGTGCTCGTCTAGCCGGCCTTCAATCTGGGTAACGCGGGCTCCGGAATAAATTCTGGTTCCAGAGTCGGTTGCGGGCAATTCAGTGGTGGCGGGAATGTCGTCTCCAGGAGGCGTCTTGGGCGTCCAGGTCAACGTGATTGGGAACAAACCCTCGGTCGTGAAGGTGTAGAGATTGTCCGAGCGATTAAACTTTGCTTGCCTGACTCTGACCGTTTGACCTGGATCGGCTGAGCGTAAATAGAGCTGCGTGTGCTCTCTCTTAACCGACGATACTGCGCGGGCAGGGAGCCAGTTGGCCTCGGCCGGTCCAGGAAGTGCTACACGCCCATCGTTCTGGGCGAGTTGTGATAAAGGGATCGTAAGAATCAACGGGTTGCGCTGCAGTTCGCCATTGCCGAGTGTCGGCGTATAAAAAAACTGAAGCTAGAAACGTACTGACTGGCCCAGCGGAAATTGCCCCGCGTAGGGCGCCGAGGGTGTCGAGCGCCTTGCCTAAGGTGAAAGGCGAGCCTTCAAGTCCCGTAATTAGTCCGTCAGAGCTGATTACCAAGGGGTAAACAGATGTAACAGTACCGTCAACAGTAGGCAGTTTTATCCTTGTGCTGTTTTTTATCTGTCCTGTTAGCTCACTGATTTCTTTTTGTGAGTCCCTAATCGTTTTCCAGCGTCTTTTCCGTCTTTGAAAATTGTAGAAATTTTTGAATGCGCGCTCGGCTTTTGATGCTTCGACATGCGCGGCATACAGCTTTTGATGGGTTTCCTTTAATCGTTGAAGTTTTTCACTTGAGGCTTCTGGCCGATTTACCGTCAGCTGCTTAAGCACTGCATCGAACCGGTCTGCAGCTTCAGAAGCGGCCCTTTGTGCTCTCTGTTCTTCAATCTGCTTCTCCGCTTCGCGTTGCCTGGCTTGCTCCTGTGCTGCGTGTTCGGCAGCAGCACGCGCTGCCTCTGCTCTTGCCGCTTGTTCAGCAGCCGCTCGTGCCGCTATGGCCTGTTGAACTGCCGCTTGGAGTGCCGCATGTTGTCGAGCCAGCGCAGCCGCGTGAGCAGCGTCAAGCTGTTGAAAACGGTGTGTGAGAATGCGGATAGACTCGGTATACAGCCAGACCGAATAGCCCGCCATATATGATTTTTTCCACTGCCGATGGACTTCTCCAGGCGCCCTCTCATTTCCGATTAAGTGGGTATTGAAAGTATTTATATACTCCTGCGTTGACTTGTGGTGGGGATCACTGCCATAGAAGCTGTTGGCCTGAATCAGGCTACGTTGCCGGCTCTCGTTTTTTAGCTGAATCATCCGAGCTATGGTGTTTTTTTCACGTTCAATAGTGGGGAGATCAGATGGCAGGCTGGATTCGGTGCTCGTCACTCCATTGTTGATCAACTCGGAGTTGATTGCGGCTGGTGTTTCAAGAAGTTTTTGACGATATTCACCATCTAACGTATTTCGAACGCTAAGTGTTTGCTGCGCGGTTGCAGCATTTAATCTATATCCCGGCCTCGGGCCACCATAACCACCACCTTCCAAGCCTTTAAAGTCTTGCTCTTTGTCAGAAATGACGATTGGTGTGTGTATCGTTAGTTTGCCAGGTGTCCAGTCTTGATTGCTCATACAGTTACTCCTTGTGTCTGTATGGCAGAAAACTATCGTGGTTTTTTACAAAGATTGCGGTACATATCTACCGCCAAGTCGTTGAATAAATTTGTGGCTACTTTCCATTGATATAAAAAAGGCCAGAACCGCTAGTTCCGCGATTCTGGCCTTGGGAGAGTTCAGGCTCAGCGCACTTGCACCACGACTTTTCCGACAGCCTTGCGCTGCCCGAGATCATTGATCGCCTGCGCGGCATTGCCCAGCGGATACACCTGTGACACCAGCGGCTTCAGCTTGCCCTCAGCGAACCAGCCGAACAGTTGCTGGAAGTTCGCCGCGTTGTCCTGTGGCTGGCGTTGGGCGAAGGAGCCCCAGAACACGCCGAGTACCGCCGCGCCCTTGAGCAGAGCGAGGTTGACCGGCAGTTCGGGAATGCGTCCGCTGGCGAAACCGACTACCAGCAGGCGGCCGTTCCAGGCGATGGCGCGGATGGCCTGGTCGAACAGGTCGCCGCCGACCGGGTCGTAGATCACGTCGGCGCCCTGGCCGTCGGTCAGACGCTTGATCTCGTCCTTGAGGCTGGTTTCGCTGTAGTTGATCAGTTCGTCGGCACCGGCAGCCTTGGCCACGGCAAGTTTTTCCGCGCTGCTGGCGGCGGCAATCACCCGGGCGCCCATGGCTTTGCCGATTTCCACGGCGGCCAGGCCAACACCACCGGAAGCACCAAGCACCAACAGGGTTTCGCCCGGTTGCAGGTTGCCGCGCTGCTTGAGGGCGTGCATCGACGTGCCGTAGGTCATGCTGAACGCGGCGGCGGTGTTGAAATCCATCGAGGGCGGGATCGGCAGCACGTTATAGCCCGGCACTGCGACCTGCTCGGCGAAGCTGCCCCAGCCGGTCAGGGCCATGACCCGGTCGCCGACTTTCAGGTGACTGACCTTTTCACCCACTTCGCTGACCACGCCGGCGGCCTCGCCACCGGGCGAGAACGGGAAGGGCGGCTTGAACTGGTATTTGCCCTCGATGATCAGCGTGTCCGGGAAGTTGACCCCGGCGGCGTGCACCTCCAGCAGGATTTCGTTCTTCTTCGCGACAGGACTGGCGACGTCTTCCAGCACCAGCGATTCGGCAGGGCCGAAGGCTTTGCACAGCACGGCTTTCATCAGGGCTATTCCTTTGGGAGTGATGGCCGATAAGTGTAGGTGTGTCAGTCAACGGGTCAACGAGCATGCCCGACCCTGATAGTCAGCCATAAGCTTGTGCTTGCGCGGCGGGTCGTTATGCTAGGCCGCAAACCGGATAAGGAGCGAATTGTGAAAGCGTGGATCATGTTGTTGCTGGCCCTGTCTCTGCCTGTGGCAGCCCTGGCCGAAGAAGCCAAAGAAGGCGAGGCGCCGAAGGTCAACTACATCACCCTGAGCCCGCCGTTCGTGGGCAACTACGGGCTGGATGGCACTCCGAAGCTCAAGGTCTACAAGGCCGACGTGGCACTGCGGGTGACCGGCGAAGAGGCGACCAAACTGGTCAAGGCCAACGAGCCGCTGATCCGTAATCAACTGGTGGCGCTGTTCACTCAGCAGACCACCGATGCGATGGGCAGCATCGAGGGCAAGGAAAAACTGCGTCAGGAAGCCTTGAAGCAGACCCAGCAAGTGATGAATGACGAGACCGGCAAGCCGGTGGTCGAGGATCTGTTGTTCAACAACCTGATCATTCAGTAAACGTCGTCGAGGTTGTTCACGACGCCAGGCTCTTGCGAAACCGTGCCAGGGCGATGAAAAAGAACAGTAAACCGATCACGACCAGCGCCAGCAAATCAGGCCACACTACGCTCAGCCCGGCGTCGCGAAACAGGATCGCGGTGCCGAGGCTGACGAAGTGGGTGGACGGTGACCCTTGCATGACCCATTGCAACCACTGCGGCATGCTGTCCAGCGGTGTGCTGCCGCCCGACAACAGCAGCATCGGGATAATCACCGGGATGGCCAGCAGGCCGAACTGCGGTGTCGAACGCGCCAGCGTTGCCAGGAAGATACCCAGCGCGGTGCTGGCGAACAGATAAACGGCCGTGACCAGCAAAAACAGGCTCAATGAGCCGGATAAAGGTACGCCCAACGCTCCTTTGACAATCACTTCCAGTGACAGCCAGGTGCATAGCACCACCACCAGCAGATTGCTCCAGACTTTCGCCAGCATGATTTCCAGTGCGGTCAGCGGCAGCACCAGCAAATGATCCAGGGTGCCGTGTTCGCGCTCGCGCAGGAGCGCGGTGCCGGTCAGAATGATCGCCAGAATGGTGATGTTGTTGACGATCTGAATCACGGCCAGAAACCAGCCGCCCTCAAGATTGGTATTGAACAGGGCTCGAGTCGTCAGTTGTACCGCAGACCCGGTCTGTACATCACCCCGGCCTGAATATGCCAATAATTCACGCTGAAATATTCGGCTGATGTAGCCGGCGCCCATGAATGCCTGGCTCATGGCGGTGGCGTCGACGTTGACTTGCAGGGCTGGCTGGCGACCCGCGAGCAGGTCTGTCTGAAAACCGGCGGGGATATTGATGACGAACGTGTATCGGCCGCTGTCCATGACTTCATCCAGTTGCTCGTAGGGCAGCGTTACCGGCGTCTGGAATTCCGGAGGCTGCAGCGCCTCGGCCAATTGGCGCGAAAGGGCGCTGTGATCCTCGTCGACAATCGCCACGCTGGCGTTATGCACGCCGATCACTGAACCGGCGGCTGGCATATAGATGGCCACGGTGAAGGCGTAGAACAGGAACAGCAGTAACACGCTGTCATGGCGCAGGCTCGTCAGTTCCTTGAGACCCAATCGCAGGATGTGTACGAGTTTGTGCATCAGGCCTCCTGCTTCTTCAGCATGATCAGGCTCAAGCCGGTGAACCCGATAAAAAAGCCGCCCAGCGCCAGACATTGTGGCCAGAGCTGGCGCAGGTCCAGAGCTTTGGTGAACGTTCCTACGGCGATGTCGAGGAAGTGACCGGCCGGAAACAGCAAGCCCATCACGGCGGCGGCTCCTTCCAGCGAAGAACGCGGCACGATCAGACCCGAGAACTGGATGGTCGGCAGGCTGGTGATGATCATGGTGCCGAGGATCGCCGCGATCTGCGTTCGGGTGAACGCTGAAATCAGCAGGCCCATGCTGGTAGTGGCCAGTACATACAGCAGCCCGCCGAACGCAAGGGTCGGCAGGCTGCCCTTGAAGGGCACGCCGAACAGCCAGCGATTCATCGCCACGAGCACGGCGAGGTTGACCAGGCTGACCAGCAGATAGGGTAGTTGTTTGCCCAGCAGAAATTCGAGGCGGGTCAGGGGCGTGGCGTAGAAATTGGTGATCGAGCCCAGCTCTTTCTCGCGCACGATGCCGAGCGCAGTCAGCATCGCCGGAATGAAGGCCAGAATCAGCGCCATCACGCCGGGGCCGATGGCATTGACGCTGACCACATCCTGGTTATAGCGAAAGCGGGTCTGCAGCGTGGCTGGGGCTGACAGGCTCAATGCCGGGCTGCTTTGTTCGGCAAGTTGCTCAAGATTGGCCAGATGGACGGCCTCGACGTAGTTGCGACTGGTCTCGGCGCGAAAGGGCATGCCGCCATCCAGCCACGCCGCGACTTCCGGCCGATGTCCGGCGTACAGGTCGCGGCCGAATCCGGGCGGGATCTCCAGCGCCAGTTTGATTTCCGAACGTTGCAGACGGCGGTGCAGAGCCTGTGCATCTTCGATGGGCGGCTGTTCGGCGAAATAGCGGGAGCCGCGGAAGGCCTCCAGATAGGCGCGGCTTTGTGGCGTTTGATCCTGGTCATACACGGCGAAGGCCAGGTTCTCTACATCCAGGGAAATCCCGAAGCCAAAAATCACCATCATGAAAATGGCACCCAGCAGTGCAAACGCCATGCGCACTTTGTCGCGAATCAGTTCTTTGCCTTCGCGGCGAGCCACTGCCGTCAGACGACCGAAACTGAAAACCCGCTCCCTGACGGAGCTGGCCGGCGCCTTCGGGGCCGGTGACGGCGCGGGAGGCGGGGCGGTTTCGGCGCTACCCTGAGCCTGTTCAAGGCAGGTCACGAACGCCGCCTCCAGGGACTTGCCGCCAAACTGCTGTTGCAGTGCCGTCGGCGTGTCACAGGCCAGCACTTTGCCCGCGTGCATCAGGGAGATGCGGTCGCAACGCTGAGCTTCGTTCATGAAATGGGTGGAAAGGAAAATGGTCACGCCTTGATCACGGGACAGTTCGATCAACAGGCGCCAGAAATCGTCTCGCGCCGCGGGATCAACTCCAGAAGTCGGCTCATCCAGAATCAGCACTTCCGGGCTGTGCAAGACCGCGACCGCCAGTGACAGGCGCTGGCGTATTCCCAGAGGCAATGCCCCGGACGATTGATTGGCGACACCGTGCAGATCGAAGCGTTGAATCAGCGCGTCGATGCGCTGGGCGCTCTCGGTTTTCGGCAAATCGAACAGGCGTGCGTGCAGTTCAAGGTTTTGCCGCACGCTGAGTTCGCCATACAGCGAAAAGCTCTGAGACATGAATCCGACCCGTTTGCGCGTGGCCAGATCCTTCGCATCCACCGGATTGCCCAGCAGCGTTGCGCTACCTTCGCTGGCGGGCATCAGTCCGGTCAGGACTTTCATTGTGGTGGTCTTGCCGCAGCCATTGGAGCCAAGGAAACCGAAAATCTCGCCTCGCCCGATGGCGAAGCTGACGCGATCCACAGCCGTAAAGTTGCCGAAACGCAACGTCAGGTCGTGAGCTTCGATGGCAATATCGGTGTTGCCGGTGTAAGGCGGGATGTGCAGCGGTTGAGTGGCGTGACAGCTTTCACCCTGAAAATGAGTGAAGGCGTCATCAAGCTTGCCGCTGGGCGTGACAGCAGCCAGTTCGCGGCTCAGACCGGTGGCGATCATCCGGCCGCCGTCGAGCATCAGGCAATGCTCGAATTGTTCAGCTTCCTCCATGTAGGCCGTGGCGACCAGCAGGGTCAGCTGCGGTCGTTGGCGCCGAACATCGTCGATCAACTCCCAGAACTTGCGGCGCGAGAGCGGATCGACACCGGTGGTCGGCTCGTCGAGGATCAACAGATCCGGTTCGTGAATCAGTGCGCAACACAGTCCGAGTTTCTGTTTCATGCCACCGGAGAGTTTGCCGGCCGGTCGATCGGCGAACCTCAGCAGATCAGTGGCGAGCAACAGGTTGTGCAGGCGCTGCGCGCTTTCGTCGGCAGAGAGGCCGAACAAGGTGGCGAAAAAAAGCACGTTCTCGCGGATCGACAGTTCCGGGTACAGGTTGCCGCCCAATCCCTGCGGCATGAAAGCGATACGCGCGTACAGCGTGTTGCGGTGGCTGCGATCCTGGATCGGACCGCCAAGCACTTCCAGTTGCCCTTGCTGGAGGGCTTTCACGCCCGCAATCAGCCCCAACAGACTGGATTTGCCCGCGCCGTCAGGGCCAATCAAGCCGCAGCGGGTGCCGGCCGGCAGGCCGAACGCGATGCCATCCAGCGCTTGCCGCTCGCCATAGCGGTGAGTGATGGCGTTCGCGTGAACCGCGACGCTGTTCATTGCAGATGGGCCGGCCAGTCGATCGGTGCGGTACGCACATAGCCCGTGCCGGGCATGCCGGGCTTGGCCTGGGGGACGTCGCCAGGTCGAGTCAGTCGCAGCTTGACGCGAAAGACCAGTTTTTGCCGCTCGTCGCGGGTTTCAACCTCTTTGGGTGTGAATTGCGATTTGGCCGCCACGAAACTGACTTTCGCCGGCAATGCCTGGTCGGGCAGGGCGTCGAGCAGGATCCGCGCTTCATCGCCGACCGCCAGACGCCCGGCGACGGAGGCCGGCAAGTAAAGATTCATGTATTGGTCGCCGGGATCGATCAGCAGCAGGACTCGGCCGCCGGCACCCAGCACTTCGCCGGGTTCGGCCATGCGCAGCTGGATCAGCCCGTCGATCGGCGCGCGCAGACGGCTGTCATCGATCTCGCTGGCCAGTTGCGCAACCTGGGCCTGGGCTGCACCGATGGCCGCGCTGACTGCAGCGACCTGTGCCCGGGCAGCAGTCACAGCAGCGCTAGCGGTGCCGATCCGTGATTGCAGTTGATCGATAACCTGCGCGCTGACAAAACCATGCTTGAACAACGACTGTGAACGGCCAAGTTCTTGCTGGGCCAGCAGTTGCTCGCTCAGGCGCAACTGTACGTTGGCCTGGGCGGCGGCGAGGTTCTCGCGGGCGCGGATAACCTCGGCTTCGGCCTGATTGCGCTGGGCCTCGAGGGTTCGGGTGTCCATTCGAGCAAGCAGTTGCCCTTTGCTGACCTTGTCGCCTTCATCGACCAAGACCTCGGCGAGACGTCCCGGGGTCTTGCTGGCGATCTGCACTTGCGTGGCCTCCAGTCGCCCGTTTGCGCTGTGAAGCCCCTCGGGAAGGCGGTTGCTCATGGACTTCCAGTAGCCGAAGCCTCCGGCCGCCATCAACAACAGGATGAGGGCGCCGGCGTATAACAGAGAGGAGCGTCGGTACGTTGACATGAGGGCATCCTGCGGCTTGGGCGTTCAGTCTGACGGGTAAAGCGATGGCATCGCTTGATGTCTGTCAAATGATCGGCGACGCAGGCAGCGCTGAGTCATGTCAGCCGCAAGGGGCAACGCCTCTCAGCGCAAACCGAGTACTGCCGCCCACTGCTCGGCCGTCACCGGCATCACCGACAGTCGCGAGCCCTTCTGCACCAGCGGCATCTCGGCCAACGCGGTCTGCTGTTTCAGATAATCCAGCTTCAAGACCCGGCTGAAAGTTTCGACGTGGGCGACATCAATCGCGCTCCAGGGGTTTTTATCCGGGGTGGCTTTCGGGTCGTAGTAATGGCTTTGCGGTTCCAGTGCGGTGGGATCCGGGTACGCGGCTTCGATTATTTTGCCGATTCCGGCAATTCCCGGCTCCGGGCAGCTGGAGTGGTAGAAAAAGAATTCGTCCCCCACCGCCATGGCCCGCAGGAAATTGCGTGCCTGATAGTTGCGAACCCCGTCCCAGCGCGCCTTGCCGAGCTTTTCCAGGCCCTTGATCGAGAGCTCGTCGGGCTCGGATTTCATCAGCCAGTAGGCCATGGTGTGTGCTCCTCAAGCGGTCATTGGGCAGGTTGTCCGGCAATTTTATGACAAACCGACGGTCGGTTGACGTCAGCATTTGCGCAGAGGTTCACGTTGTCGCAAAATGCCGGCCTTTAAAGCTTGACGCTGCTGCACGGCCTACGAATGGAAACCGCTGCTGTCATCGTGATGATGTGCCTTGAGGGGGGCAATCGATGAAACGCAAACCGGATTTGCTGTGGACTTTGGTGATTTTGTTCGGTCTGGGCGTCGTGACCACCGGTTATGCGCAAAGTCTGTGGGCCAACAAGGCCGATGCACCGATTGAAGTGGCGCAACAAGTACAACAGTCGACAGCCTTCAAGCGCTGACACTGCCTTTTCGACGCCGCTGATCCGCGCGGCGTCTATCCTGCGAAATACCACGCCTTGTCTGTCACCGTTCCCTGCAACGGTACATCCCAGCTCGCTTGCGCGAGACGTTCGACTTTCTGACATTCATGGGCCAGGCCCAGCAGCGTCGGCTTGCGCCAGTTCTGTCGTCGGGCCAGATACGCCAGGCTGCGATCGTAGAAACCGCCGCCCATACCCAGGCGTCCGCCGACATCGTCAAACCCCACCAGGGGCAACAACACCAGATCCAGCGCCCAGACCTTGCGCTGACGGGCCAGATTGGCGCGCGGTTCAAGAATGCGGAAACGGTTGGGTTTTAGTTTTTCGCCGGGGCGGATTTGCTGAAAGACCATTTTGGTCCGCGGCCAGGCACTGAGCACCGGCAGGTAGGTTTTCTTGCCCCGACGCTGGGCGGCGCGCAGCAACAGGCGCGGGTCGATTTCACCGTCGGTGGGCAGGTACAGGGAAATATGTTTGGCCCGGCGAAAGTGCGGGTCTTGTGCCAGTTGCCTGTACAGGCCTTCGGCGGCCTGGCGTTGCTGACTCGGTGTCAGCGAGCGGCGGGCCTTGCGCAGCAGGCGGCGCAGTTGAGGACGGGGCAGCAGCGCGGGTTCGGTCATGGTTCGGCTTCGGCAGGGTGGGACGAAAACGTACGCATAAAAAATCCGATGCCGGCATGCACCGGCATCGGATTCGAATCAGGCTCCCCGGATGAGCCGCTGTCGACTTAGCCCTTGAACCCGAGAGTTCAAGGTGGAGGATGCAGTAGGCTTTAAGGCTTTCCGTCTGGCGGACATGCACACCAGCCCAACGTGCAACCCCCAGGGTAGTGCAAATCGGCTCAGGGACATCGTCAACTGGCAAGCACCCCAGGGAGTGCGGCGAGTATAACTCAAGCGGCCTGGCGAATCAGCCCTTGCTGATGTCCGGATCGTCGGCCAGCACCAGATCGACACGATCGAGCAAGTCACGCACCTGTTCACGGGTCGAGCCGCTGGCCTGGATGTCCGGGCGCTCTTCTTTGTGCAAGAGATCGTGGGTGATGTTCAGCGCGGCCATCACGGCGATGCGGTCGGCGCCGATGACTTTGCCGCTGCTGCGGATCTCGCGCATCTTGCCGTCCAGGTAGCGGGCGGCGCTGATCAGATTGCTGCGCTCTTCCTGGGGACAGATGATCGAATACTCTTTGTCGAGGATCTGCACGGTAACGCTATTGCTTGAACTCATGAGTCTTGCTCCAGGGCCTTGAGGCGCGAAATCATCGATTCGACCTTACGCCGGGCGATTTCGTTTTTTTCAATGAGGTGCGCGCGTTCCTCGCGCCAGGTCTTTTCCTGAGCAAGTAAGAGTGCATTTTGACTCTTTAGTTGCTCGACTCGGGTAATCAGCAGTTCGAGTCTGGCCATCAGCGCTTGCAGGTCGGTGTCTTCCATTGTGTCCACTGATTCGGTCTGATGGGTTTGGCTGGCGGACAGCCTTTAATGGTCTTGGCGAGTCTGTCGATGTAGGATACAAGGCCTTCATTCTAGACATAGCGCCGTCTGGCGCCTAGCTGCCCATGCCCATTCAGAATTCCCCGTACCAAGGCTTCGCCACCCTGCTGAACTCCAGCGGTCACTCCGTTTCGCCTGCCGAACTGCACGGCCTGTTGCTCGGTCGCAGTTGTGCCGGCGCCGGCTTCAATGCCGAAGAATGGCTGATCGATGCCGCCGAGCTGCTTGAAAGCGAGCCGCAGGACAACGTCCGCAACGCGCTGATCGGTCTGCAGGAGATGGTCAAGAGCGAACTCACTGGCGACGACGTCACCGTGGTTCTGCTGCTGCCGAACGATGACGCACCTCTGGCCGAACGCGCCGCCGCGCTGGGCGAATGGTGCCAGGGCTTCCTCACCGGTTTCGGCCTGAACTGCCGCGACAGCAGCATGCTGAGCACCGAAGCTACCGAAGTGTTGCAGGATTTGGCAGCGATCTCCCAGGTGCAAGACGCCCTGGAAGAATCCGAAGACGGCGAAAGCGATTACATGGAAGTCATGGAGTACCTGCGTGTCGCGCCGCTGCTGTTGTTCTCCGAAACCAAAAAGGCCGACGTGCCGCCAGCGGCCAAGCCGTCGCTGCACTGATCGCGTGCCAGGGAAAGCCATCTGCCCATGATCCATATCCCGAAAGCGGAATACGCCCGGCGCCGCAAGGCGCTGATGGCGCAGATGGAACCCAACAGCATCGCGATCCTGCCTGCCGCCGCGGTCGCCATTCGCAACCGCGACGTCGAGCATGTCTATCGCCAGGACAGCGACTTCCAGTACCTCAGCGGTTTCCCCGAGCCACAGGCGGTCATCGTCCTGATGCCCGGTCGCGAACACGGCGAGTACGTGCTGTTCTGCCGTGAACGCAACGCCGAACGCGAACTCTGGGACGGCCTGCGCGCCGGCCAGGAAGGTGCGATCCGCGATTTCGGCGCCGATGACGCTTTCCCCATCACCGACATCGACGACATTCTGCCGGGCCTGATCGAAGGCCGCGACCGGGTGTATTCGGCCATGGGCAGCAACCCGGAATTCGACCGCCACCTGATGGACTGGATCAACGTGATCCGCTCCAAGGCGCACCTCGGCGCCCAGCCGCCGAACGAATTCGTTGCCCTGGATCACCTGCTGCACGACATGCGCCTGTATAAATCGGCGGCAGAAGTGAAGGTGATGCGCGAAGCGGCGCGGATTTCCGCCCAGGCCCACATCCGGGCGATGCAGGCCAGTCGTGCCGGGTTGTACGAGTACAGCCTCGAAGCCGAACTGGATTACGAGTTTCGCAAGGGTGGGGCGAAGATGCCGGCCTATGGCTCGATCGTCGCTGCCGGGCGCAACAGCTGCATCCTGCATTACCAGCAAAATGACGCACTGCTCAAGGACGGCGATCTGGTGCTGATCGACGCCGGTTGCGAAATCGACTGCTACGCCAGCGACATCACCCGCACCTGGCCGGTCAACGGCAAGTTCTCCGCCGAGCAGAAAGCGATCTACGAATTGGTGTTGGCCTCGCAGGAAGCGGCATTCGCCGAAATTGCTCCGAACAAGCACTGGAACCAGGCGCACGAAGCCACGGTTCGGGTCATCACCGCCGGGCTGGTGAAGCTGGGGTTGTTGCAGGGCGAAGTCGACGAATTGATCGCTACCGAGGCCTACAAGGCGTTTTATATGCACCGCGCCGGTCACTGGCTGGGCATGGATGTGCATGACGTCGGCGAATACAAGGTCGGCGGCCAATGGCGGGTGCTGGAAGTCGGCATGGCGCTGACCGTGGAGCCGGGCATCTACATCGCCCCGGACAATCAGAACGTAGCGAAGAAATGGCGCGGCATTGGCGTGCGCATCGAGGATGACGTGGTAGTGACCAAGAGCGGTTGTGAAATCCTGACCGGCGGCGTGCCGAAAACCGTCGCCGAGATCGAAGCCCTGATGGCGCAAGCACGGACCTGCGCGGCATGAGTCGGGTCAATCTGGCAATCATCGGTGGCGGTCTGGTCGGCGCCAGTCTGGCGTTGGCCTTGCAGGCCGGGGCCAAGGCCCGTGGCTGGAAGATCGTGCTGATCGAACCGTTCGCCCCCGGTGACACCTGGCAGCCAAGCTACGACGCGCGTTCTTCGGCGCTGTCCTTCGGCTCGCGGCAGATTTATCAGCGGCTGGGCGTGTGGCAGGAAATCTCCCGTCGCGCCGAGCCGATCAAGCAGATTCACGTGTCCGACCGTGGACGCTTTTCCACCGCTCGCCTGTCGGCGATGGAAGAGGGCGTCCCGGCGCTCGGTTACGTGGTGGAAAACGCCTGGCTCGGCCAGTGCCTGTGGCAGCACCTCGACAAAGACGTGATCAGCTGGCGCTGCCCGGCGGAAGTCAGCCGCATGGAACCGTTGCCCGACGGCTATCGCCTGACCCTCAATGACGAGACCACGGTCGAGTGCGATCTGGCGGTGCTCGCCGATGGCGGTCGTTCCGGTCTGCGCGAGCAACTGGGCATCAACGTACGCAAGCGTCCGTATAACCAGAGCGCGCTGATCGCCAACATCACGCCGAGCGAAGCGCACAACGGCATGGCCTTCGAGCGCTTCACCGACGAAGGTCCGATGGCGCTGCTGCCGCTGCCGGAAAACCGCTGCGCGCTGGTCTGGACCCGTCTGGGCATGGACGCGCAACGGCTGGCCGACCTGAGCGAACGAGATTTCCTCAGCGAGCTACAAGGCGTGTTCGGTTACCGTCTTGGCACTCTGAAGCAGGTCGGCGCGCGGCATCTGTATCCGCTGTCGCTGGTGGAAGCCGAAGAGCAGGTGCGCTCGCATCTGGCCGTGCTCGGCAACGCCGCCCACAGCTTGCACCCGATTGCCGGGCAGGGTTTCAACCTGTCCCTGCGCGATGCCGATGCGTTGGCCGCCGCGTTGCTGGCCAGCGACAAACCGCTGGGGGATTTTGCGACCTTGCAGGCCTATCGCGAGCGTCAGCGTCTCGATCAGGACCTCACCGTCGGTTTCTCCGATCAGGTTACGCGCCTGTTCGGCAGCACCCAGCCGCTGGTGTCGCTGGGGCGCAACATCGGCCTGCTCGGCCTCGATCTGCTGCCGCCGGCCAAACGCTGGTTCGCCCGTCAGGCCATGGGGCTGGGGACGCGGCCGGATGCGTGAGTGGCTGATCAGACGGTTTGGCAAGGCGCGGCTGATGCGCTGGATCATGACGCTCTACCCGCCGTACTTCGGCGCCGGTGTCCGGGTGCAGCACATCAGCGATGACTTTCGTGACATCCAGGTCTCGATGGGCCTGGGCTGGTACAACCGCAATTACGTCGGCACCCAGTTCGGCGGCAGTCTGTATTCGATGGTCGATCCGTTCTTCATGTTGATGCTCATGGAAAACCTCGGCTCGAAGTACATCGTCTGGGACAAGGCCGCCGACATTGATTTCATCTCGCCGGGCAAAGGCCCGGTGTTCGCCCGGTTCAACATCGACGACACCCTGCTCGACGAGATCCGCCGGCAGACCGCCAGTGGCGAGAAATACCTGCCGCAGTTGCAGGTCGACATTCATGACGGCGCCGGCAACCTGGTGGCGCGGGTCGGTAAAACCCTTTACGTGCGGCTCAAGCCGCCAGCGAGACAGGCTTAAAGCATGGAAATGCGCGCGGATGTGCTGATTGTCGGAGCCGGAATGGTCGGCAGTGCCCTGGCGCTGGCGTTGCAGGGCAGCGGGCTGGAAGTCCTGCTGCTCGACGGCAGCCCGTTGAGCGTCAAACCCTTCAAGGGCGACGCACCGTTCGAGCCACGGGTGAGCGCACTGTCGGCGGCCAGCCAGCGAATCCTCGATCGCCTCGGCGTGTGGGACGGCATCGTCAATCGACGCACCAGCCCTTACACCGACATGCACGTCTGGGACGGCAGCGGCACCGGGCAGATCCACTTCTCGGCCAGCAGTGTGCACGCCGATGTGCTTGGGCATATTGTTGAAAACCGCGTGGTCCAGGATGCCTTGCTCGAGCGTCTGCACGATTGCGACCTGGGCCTGCTGGCCAACGCGCGGCTGGAGCAGATGCGCCGTTCCGGTGACGACTGGCTGCTGACCCTGGCCGATGGCCGCACCTTGCGCGCGCCGCTGGTGATCGCGGCGGACGGCGCCAACTCTGCCGTGCGCCGTCTGACCGGTGTCGCCACTCGCGAGTGGGATTACCTGCATCACGCCATCGTCACCAGCGTGTGCAGCAGCAAACCGCACCGCATGACCGCGTGGCAGCGTTTCACCGATCACGGGCCTCTGGCCTTTTTGCCGCTGGAGCGTGACGGTCAGCAGGACTGGTGCTCGATCGTCTGGTCTACCACGCCGAGCGAAGCCGAACGGCTGATGGCGCTGGAGGAAGCGGACTTCTGCCGTGAGCTGGAGCGCGCGTTCGAAGGTAGCCTCGGCGAGGTCATCAGCGCCGACCCGCGCCTGTGTGTGCCGCTGCGTCAGCGTCACGCCAAGCGCTACGTGGCCGAAGGCCTGGCGCTGATCGGTGATGCCGCACACACCATTCACCCATTGGCGGGGCAGGGTGTGAACCTGGGTTTCCTCGACGCCGCGGTGCTGGCCGAAGTGTTGTTGCAGGCCAACGAACGCGGCGAACGCCTGGCAGACGTGAAAGTCCTGAGCCGCTACGAGCGTCGGCGTATGCCGCACAACCTGGCACTGATGGCGGCGATGGAAGGCTTCGAGCGGTTGTTCCAGGCTGACCCGCTGCCGCTGCGCTGGCTGCGCAACACCGGGCTGAAAATCGTCGAGCAGATGCCCGAGGCCAAGGCGCTGTTCGTGCGTGAAGCATTGGGGCTGACCGGGGACTTGCCGGCCCTGGCCAAGGCCTGACGACTGTCGTGCAACATCTGGTAACTCCTTGGGAAAGTGATCGATTGAGCTGGTAAATGTGAGTCCTTATCATTTGGGCCACTTTTCCCGACCGAGAGACCGCTCCCATGTTGGCATCCAAGCGTGTTCTGACCGCACTGGCCCTGACCCTGATCGGCAGCACTGCCGCCCAGGCCGCCGACGAGGTGGTGGTCTACTCCTCGCGTATCGATGAACTGATCAAACCGGTGTTCGATGCCTACACCGCCAAGACCGGGGTGAAGATCAAGTTCATCACCGACAAGGAAGCGCCGCTGATGCAGCGGATCAAGGCCGAAGGCGAGAACGCCACCGCCGACCTGCTGCTGACCGTCGATGCCGGTAACCTCTGGCAGGCCGAGCAGATGGGCATTCTCCAGCCGTTCACTTCGAAAACCATCGACGCCAACATTCCCCTGCAATATCGCTCGTCCAGCCACGCCTGGACCGGTCTGAGCCTGCGCGCACGGACCATCGCCTATTCCACCGAACGGGTGAAGCCGGGCGAGCTGACGACCTACGAAGCATTGGCCGACAAGAACTGGGAAGGCCGCCTGTGCCTGCGCACGGCGAAGAAGGTCTACAACCAGTCGCTGACCGCCACCATGATCGAAGTGCATGGCGCCGAGAAGACCGAGCAGATCCTCAAGGGCTGGGTCAACAACCTGTCCACCGACGTGTTCTCCGACGACGTCGCGGTGCTGGAAGCGATCAACGCCGGCCAGTGCGATGTCGGCATCGTCAACACTTATTACTACGGCCGCCTGCACAAGCAGAAGCCGGAACTGCCGGTAAAACTGTTCTGGCCGAATCAGGCGGATCGTGGTGTACACGTCAACCTGTCGGGCATCGGCCTGACCAAACATGCGCCGCACCCGGAAGCGGCCAAGGCGCTGGTGGAGTGGATGACCACGCCTGAAGCGCAGAAGATCTTTGCCGATGTGAACCAGGAGTTCCCGGCGAATCCAGCGGTGAAGCCTTCGGAAGAAGTGGCGGCGTGGGGGCAGTTCGTAGCCGATACATTGCCGGTTGAAGTGGCAGGCAAGCGTCAGGCCGAAGCGATCCGGATGATGGATCGGGCGGGTTGGAATTGAGTCTTTCCTGACAGCAATGTTTGATCGTTCCCACGTCGAGGCGTCGAACCGTCTGCGTGGGAATGCAGTCCCCGACGCTCTGCGTCGCATCATCGACAGCGTGACGCGGAGCGTCACAGAATGTGTGCCCACGCAAAACGTGGGCACAATCATTTGAACGAGACTGTTTCCTTGGCCCACCCCGCCCAACGCCGCTGGTACCCCATCGTCTTCGCCATCGCCGCGTTGGTGCTGCTCCCCCTCAGCGTGCTCCTGCTCTCATGGCAAACCATCGACCACCAGATCTGGTCGCACCTGTGGGAAACCCAGATGCCACGCCTGCTGGGCAACACACTGACGCTGGTTTTCGGCGTCGGCGTCGGTGTGACACTGATCGGCGTAAGCCTCGCCTGGCTCACCAGCCTCTGCGAATTCCCCGGCCGCCGCTGGCTCGACTGGGCGCTGATGCTGCCGTTCGCAATCCCGGCCTACGTGCTGGCGTTCGTGTTCGTCGGCCTGCTGGATTTCGCAGGCCCGGTACAAACCCTGCTGCGAGAATGGTTCGGCACCGGCCTGCGCCTGCCGCGAGTGCGCTCCACCGGTGGCGTGATTCTGGTGTTGGTGCTGGTGTTTTATCCCTATGTCTACCTGTTGGCGCGTACTGCGTTCCTGGCTCAGGGCAAGGGCCTGATGGAAGCTGCGCGAGTGCTCGGCCAGTCACCGTGGCAGGCGTTCTGGCGTGTGGCATTGCCGATGGCGCGGCCCGCCATCGGTGCCGGCGTGGCGCTGGCGTTGATGGAAACCCTGGCGGATTTCGGTGCGGTGTCGGTGTTCAACTTCGACACCTTCACCACCGCGATCTACAAGACCTGGTACGGCTTCTTCAGCCTGCCAAGCGCCGCGCAACTGGCCAGCCTGTTGCTGCTGGTGGTGATGCTGGTGCTGTACGGCGAACGTCGCGCGCGCGGCGCCAATCGGGCAAGTAATGAACGGCCACGGGTCAAGGCGCTGTATCACCTGCGCGGGCCCAAGGCCTGGGCAGCGACAGGTTGGTGCGGTCTGGTGTTCGCCTGTGCGTTTGTCATTCCGGTGCTGCAACTGATGGTGTGGTTCTGGCAGCGCGGGCGATTCGATCTGGATGAACGCTATGCGGGGCTGATTCTCCATACGCTCTATCTGGGCGGCATGGCGGCGCTGATCACGGTCAGCGTGGCGATGTTGCTGGCATTCGCCCGGCGTCTGGCGCCCACCCGGGCGATCAACTCCGCAGTTGGTCTGGCCAATCTCGGTTATGCCTTGCCGGGTTCGGTGCTGGCGGTGTCGATCATGCTCGCGTTCAGTTATCTGGACCGGGAGCTGGTGATTCCGCTGTCCGGCTGGCTCGGCGGTGCGGGCAAACCGTTGCTGCTGGGCAGTCTGGCGGCGCTGCTGCTGGCGTATCTGGTGCGTTTCGTGGCGGTGGCCTATGGGCCGCTGGAAAGCAGTCTGGCGCGTATACGGCCCTCTTTGCCTGAAGCGGCACGTAGCCTGGGTGTCAGTGGGCCGCGACTGTTTTTCAAAGTGTATCTGCCGTTGCTGCTGCCCGGCACGCTCAGCGCCGCCTTGCTGGTGTTCGTCGATGTGCTCAAGGAAATGCCCGCGACCTTGCTGATGCGCCCGTTTGGCTGGGACACACTGGCGGTGCGGATCTTCGAAATGACCAGCGAAGGCGAATGGGCGAGGGCGTCGTTGCCGGCGTTGACCCTGGTGCTGGTCGGTCTGTTGCCGGTCATCGGACTTATTCGCCGTTCGGCGCATCGAAACACTTAGTCGTCAGTCCTGAATCATGCGGCTACAATGCGCGGCATTCGGTGCGGTCCGTCTGACAGACCCTGTCGCTGAAATCGGCTGAAAGCCCTTTTTTACAGGGTTTTCCGAACCGTGCAGCAGCGCTCCGCACCTTCGCCACGCCCGGAAGGAGAAACCCATGGGACAGCGTACGCCTCTGTATGACCTGCATCTCGCCCTCGGCGCGAAGATGGTCGATTTTGGCGGTTGGGACATGCCCCTGCATTACGGCTCGCAGGTCGAGGAGCACCACGAGGTGCGTCGCGATTGCGGGGTGTTCGATGTTTCCCACATGACCGTGATCGATGTCACCGGCCCCCAGGCCAAGGCCTGGCTTCAGCATTTGCTGGCCAATGACGTCGAACGCCTGCACAGCCCCGGCCGTGCGTTGTACAGCACCATGCTCAACGAGCGCGGCGGTATCGTCGACGACATGATCGTCTACCGCCTTGAGGACGGTTATCGTCTGGTGGTCAACGCCTCCACCCGCGATCAGGACCTGGCCTGGATGCAGGCACAATTGGGCAGCTTCGATGTTCAGATGACCGAACGCTCCGAGCTGGCGATGCTCGCCATTCAAGGTCCCCATGCCCGGCACAGGATTGCCGAGCTGGTGACCCAGTCCCGCGCCAACCTGATCCAGATGCTCAAGCCTTTCGAAGGCCACGTCGACGGCGACTGGTTCATTGCGCGCACCGGCTACACCGGTGAGGACGGTCTGGAAATCGCCCTGCCGGCCGATCAGGCCCCCGGATTCTTCAACGATCTGGTGGGCGCCGGCATTTCCCCCATCGGCCTCGGTGCCCGCGACACGCTGCGGGTCGAGGCCGGCATGAATCTCTACGGTCAGGACATCCACCAGGACGTTTCGCCTCTGGCCTCGAACATGGCCTGGAGCATCGCCTGGGAGCCGGCCACGCGTCGGTTCATCGGTCGCGATGCGCTGGAGGCGGAAAAAACCGCCGGCGTGCAGCACAAACTGGTCGGCCTGGTGCTTGAAGAGCGCGGGGTTTTGCGGGCCCATCAGGTGGTTCGTATCGCTGATGTTGGCGAAGGGGAGATCACCAGTGGTAGTTTCTCTCCTACGCTTAGCAAGTCGATTGCCCTGGCGCGTGTACCGATGGCGACTGCCGACCGCGCCGAAGTGGAAATCCGTGGCAAGTGGTATCCGGTACGCGTGGTCAAACCGACCTTTGTCCGTCACGGCAAAACCTTGATCTAAACCTTTTCCGGCGGGCACGACCGCTGACAATTTCTTGAGGACACCGAGCATGAGCAACATCCCAGCTGAACTGCGTTTTGCCGAAAGTCATGAATGGGCGCGTCTGGAAGCCGACGGCACCGTCACCGTGGGCATCAGCGATCACGCCCAGGAAGCGTTGGGTGATGTGGTGTTTGTCGAGCTGGCAGAAGTGGGCAAGGTGTTCGCCGCCGGTGATGCCGCCGGTGTCGTCGAGTCGGTCAAGGCCGCTTCCGACATCTACTCCCCGGTCGGTGGCGAAGTGATCGCCGTCAACGAAGACCTGGCCGGTTCGCCGGAAGAACTGAACAACGATCCGTACGCCGCATGGATCTTCAAGCTCAAGCCAAGCGACAAGGCCGAGCTGGACAAGCTGCTCGACGCTGCCGCCTACAAGGCTGCCATCGGCGAATAAGCTGCAGGCGAGCCCCCAAAGCCCCGACCCGTCGGGGCTTTTTTCTGCCCGGGACTTTTGCCGTCGGGGTGGCTGCTATGCTGGTTTGACCGTGTTGCATTGACGCCGAGCCGCCAGCCAAGAGAGAGCCCGTCATGTCCCAGTTGCCATCCCTGAGCCAGTTACGCGATCCCCATGCCTTTCTGCGCCGCCACCTCGGGCCCGATGCCGCCGAGCAGCAGGCGATGCTCGACAGCCTCGGCCTCGGCAGCCGGGTCGAGCTGATCGAACAGACCGTGCCGCCGGGCATTCGCCTCAACCGCGAGCTGGACCTGCCGCCGGCGCTGGACGAACAGGCAGCGCTGGCCAGACTGCGCGGTTATGCCGAACAGAACCAGGTCTGGACCAGCCTGATCGGCATGGGCTACCACGGCACCCTGACGCCGACCGTCATCCTGCGCAACGTGCTGGAAAATCCCGGCTGGTACACCGCCTACACGCCTTACCAACCGGAAATCGCCCAAGGCCGGCTCGAAGCGTTGCTCAACTTTCAGCAACTGACCATCGACCTCACCGGCCTTGAACTGGCCAACGCTTCGCTGCTCGATGAAGCCACCGCCGCGGCGGAAGCCATGGCCTTGGCCAAACGTGTGGCAAAGTCGAAAAGCAATCTGTTCTTCGTCGACGAAAACTGTCATCCACAAACCATTTCCGTGGTGCAGACCCGCGCCGAAGGCTTCGGCTTCGAGCTGATCGTCGACGCTGTGGATAACTTGAAGCAGCACCAGGTGTTCGGCGCGCTGCTGCAATACCCCGACACCCACGGCGAGATCCGCGACCTGCGGCCGCTGATCGATCACCTGCACGCGCAACAGGCGCTGGCCTGCGTGGCGGCCGATCTGCTCAGTCTGTTGCTGCTGACCCCGCCGGGCGAACTGGGTGCCGACGTGGTGTTCGGTTCATCCCAGCGCTTCGGTGTACCGATGGGTTACGGCGGTCCGCACGCGGCGTTTTTCGCCAGTCGCGAGGAGTACAAACGGGCGATTCCCGGGCGGATCATCGGCGTGTCGAAAGATGCTCGCGGCAACGTCGCGCTGCGCATGGCCCTGCAAACTCGCGAGCAGCACATTCGTCGGGAGAAGGCCAATTCGAACATCTGCACAGCTCAAGTGTTGCTGGCCAATATCGCCAGTTTCTATGCGGTCTATCACGGCCCGGAAGGGCTGAAACGAATCGCCCAGCGGGTGCACCGGCTGACCTGCATTCTCGCCGCCGGGCTCGAACGCCATGGCATCCAGCGCCTCAACCAACACTTCTTCGACACCCTCACGCTGGACGTGGGCGGGGCGCAAACCGCGATCATCGAAAGCGCCCAGGCCGCGCAGATCAACCTGCGCATCCTCGGTCGTGGCCAACTGGGTCTGAGCCTCGACGAGGCCTGTGATGAAAACACCGTGGCCAGACTGTTCGATGTGCTGCTGGGCGCCGATCACTGGTTGAGCATCGATGATCTCGACGCCGAAACGCTGGCCTCCGGCATTCCCGAAATGCTGCAACGCAGCACGTCGTACCTGCGCCACCCGGTGTTCAACGCCCACCACAGCGAAACCGAGATGCTGCGCTACCTCAAGCAACTGGAGAACAAGGATCTGGCGCTCAACCAGTCGATGATCCCTCTGGGCTCCTGCACCATGAAACTCAACGCCACCAGCGAGATGATCCCGATCACCTGGCCGCAATTCGCCAATCTGCACCCGTTCGTACCCCGGGAGCAGGCCGTCGGTTACACGCTGATGATCGAGGAGCTGGAGCGCTGGCTGTGCGCAATCACCGGGTTCGATGCGATCTGCATGCAGCCCAACTCCGGCGCCCAGGGCGAGTACGCCGGGCTGCTGGCGATCCGCAAATACCACGAGAGTCGCCAGCAGGGCGGGCGGGATATCTGCCTGATCCCTTCTTCGGCCCACGGCACCAACCCGGCCTCGGCACAGATGGCCGGGATGCGCGTGGTGATTGTCGAGTGTGACGACGCTGGCAATGTCGATCTGGAGGACTTGAAAGCCAAGGCATCCGAGGCCGGGGCCAAGCTGTCGTGCCTGATGGCGACCTACCCGTCGACCCACGGCGTGTACGAGGAAGGCATCAGCGAAATCTGCGAAGTTATCCACAAGCACGGCGGCCAGGTGTACATGGACGGCGCCAACCTCAATGCCCAGGTCGGGCTGGCGCGGCCGGCGGACATCGGCGCCGACGTGTCACACATGAACCTGCACAAGACCTTCTGCATTCCCCACGGCGGAGGCGGGCCGGGCATGGGGCCGATTGGCGTGCGTGCGCATCTGGCGCCGTTCGTTGCCAACCATCCGGTGGTCCCGATCGACGGGCCGCAACCGCAGAACGGAGCGGTCAGCGCCGCGCCATGGGGCAGTGCGAGCATTTTGCCGATCAGCTGGATGTACATCGCGATGATGGGGCCGCAACTGGCGGATGCCAGTGAAGTGGCGATCCTCGCGGCGAATTACCTGGCGCAGCACCTGTCCGGTGCTTTCCCCGTTCTGTATACCGGTCGCAATGAGCGGGTCGCCCACGAATGCATTCTGGATCTGCGCCCGCTCAAGGCTGCCACTGGTATCAGCGAGGAGGACGTCGCCAAGCGCCTGATGGATTACGGCTTCCACGCGCCGACCATGTCGTTCCCGGTGCCGGGCACCTTGATGGTCGAGCCGACCGAGAGCGAGTCCAAGGCCGAACTCGATCGCTTCATCGGCGCGATGCTAAGCATCCGCGCAGAAATCACCGAGGTGCAGAACGGCAACTGGCCGGCCGAGGACAACCCGCTCAAACGGGCACCGCATACCCTGGCCGATATCACCGGCGTGTGGGAGCGGCCGTACAGCATCGAGCAGGGCATCACGCCGGATGCGCACACCAAGGCGCACAAATATTGGCCGGCAGTGAATCGGGTCGATAACGTCTATGGCGACCGCAACCTGTTCTGCGCCTGTGTGCCGGTGGACGATTACCGTTGATCAGCGGACAAAAAAATGCCGCTCGTGTGAGCGGCATTTTTGTCTGTCCGGAAGGTTATTCCGACGCCACGGCGTTCTTCGCCAGAATCGCGTTCGCCAGTTCCATGTCGGTGGCCTGCAGGCCGGGGTTGTCGGCGCGGACTTTCTGCATCGCGGCTTCCAGGTACGGGCCACGGATACCGCCGTCGCTGGCGACGAAGCTGCCGGCATCGTCCTGGGCGGCAACGATCAGTTTGTGATCCTTGAAGGTCAGGTAGGTCGAGCCGGTGGTGGCACCGGACGAAATGACGTTACGCCAAAAGCTGTCGGCCATTGCCGAACCGACGGGCAGAGACAGCAGGGCAAGGGTGGCGACAGCAAGTTTGAGACGCATGTTGGGTGACTCCACTGGTGTTGAATAACCGGTTGGATCGCCGTTTCCCCGATCCGGTTCCGTGAGCACTTATTTCTGCTCGCTCTGTGGTGTCACCCGCAGCACTTCCTCAAGCGTCGTCAGCCCGGCCGCGACTTTCTGCGCGCCGGACAAGCGCAGGCTGCGCATGCCTTCCTTGAACGCCTGCCGGCGGATCGCGGTGAGATCGGTGTCGGGGCTGATCAAGGCCTTGAGGCTGTCGCTCAGTTGCATGATTTCGTAGACCCCGGCACGCCCGTGATAACCGGTGTCGCGGCACTCCAGGCAACCGATGGCCCGTTGCGCATTGCCCGGCAGCGGCGCCTGCCACGGCCGGGTCAGGGTTTGCCAGTCTTCTTCGTCCAGCGTCAGCGGCGCCTTGCAGTGCGGGCAAAGGGTTCGCACCAGTCGTTGCGCCATCACACCGAGCACGGTGGCCTTGATCAGGTAATGCGGCACGCCGAGTTCCAGCAGGCGGCTGATGGCGCTCGGCGCGTCGTTGGTGTGCAGGGTCGAGAGCACCAGGTGCCCGGTCAGCGCCGCCTGGATCGCCATTTCGGCCGTTTCCAGATCGCGGATTTCGCCGATCATGATGATGTCCGGGTCCTGCCGCATCAGCGCACGCACGCCGGCGGCGAAGGTCAGGTCGATGTTGTGCTGGACCTGCATCTGGTTGAAGGCCGGCTCGACCATCTCGATCGGGTCCTCAATGGTGCAGAGGTTGACCTCCGGGGTCGCCAGTTTTTTCAGCGTGGTGTACAGCGTGGTGGTCTTGCCGGAACCGGTCGGCCCGGTGACCAGGATGATACCGTTGGGCTGGCGGGTCATGTCCTGCCAGCGCCGCAGGTCGTCGGTGGAAAACCCCAGTTGATCGAAATCCTTGAGCAGGACTTCCGGGTCGAAGATCCGCATCACCATTTTTTCGCCGAATGCGGTGGGCAGGGTCGACAGCCGCAACTCGACTTCACCGCCGTCCGGGGTCTTGGTCTTGACCCGGCCGTCCTGGGGTTTGCGTTTCTCGGCGACGTTCATCCGGCCAAGGCTTTTCAGGCGGCTGACGATGGCCATCGTCACCTGCGGCGGGAATTGATAGACGTTGTGCAGCACGCCGTCGATGCGAAAACGCACCGTGCCTTGCTCGCGCCGGGGTTCGATGTGGATATCGCTGGCCCGTTGCTGGAAGGCGTACTGGAACAGCCAGTCGACGATGTTGACGATGTGCGCGTCGTTGGCGTCGGGCTCCTGATCGCTGGCGCCGAGGTTGAGCAACTGTTCGAAGTTGCCGAGGTTGCCGCTCTGCGCATCGGCATTGCTGGCGCCGCTGACCGATTTGGCGAGACGGAAGAATTCGACGCTGAAACGCTGAATGTCCGCCGGGTTGGCCACCACCCGTTTGATCGGCAGTTTCAGGACGTGAGTCAGATCGGCCTCCCAGCCGCTGACGTAGGGCTGAGCGCTGGCCACGGTTACTGCATCGCGATCGACCGACACCGCGAGAATCTTGTGGCGCTGGGCGAAGGCATAGGACATCAGCGGCGTGATGGCGGCGACGTTGATCTTCAGCGGATCGATCCGCAGGTACGGCTGGCCGGCCTGCTGCGCCAGCCAGAGGGTCAGGCTTTCCAGGTCGAGGTGTTTGCCCGGACGGCTGAGATCCTCCAGTTGCTGGCTGGCGATGAATTCCAGCGGGTGTTTCTGGCCGTGGGCGGCATGCCGACGCCGGGCATTCAGCGCCTGCTCGGCCGAGTCCTGGCAGATGAAGCCTTGGGCGACCAGTTCACGCAGTACCTCATTGAGATCCAGCCAGCGATCCTGAGTGGCGAGTTGAACGGACATGCGGGCTCCTTTTGAACGACAGTGCGCAAAGGATAGTCGTGGCCCTGCCGACCGTTGGGCCACTACCCGACGAAGACGTTTCGGTTCTTGTCAGCCGGCCGCCTGCGCCGGTGCATCCCACGCCGCGTCGGGGTTTTGCAGGTCCACCGAGCAGACGCTGATCAGGTTACGAAGTTTTTCCGCGATCACCTGGGCGCGGTGCCAGCTCAGGCCACCCATGACGATGTCGATCGACAGCAGATCGTCCAGCCGCTGGACATTGACCTGCTCCGGCGTGAGGCACTGCAAGGCGAACAGGTTCAGCACCCGCACCAGCAAATCCGGCTCGGCCTCGGCCAGGATCTGGTACTGCGCGAGGCAATGCGCGTTGCTGGCGTTCCACACATCGGCACGGGGCGCAGGGGTGTTGACGGCTTCGAGGTGTGGCATGACAGGTCTCCGGAATCAGTGGAGGAATTTTTACATTCGATGCCGGGCATTTCTTGTCTAAGATGAGCCGAACAGGCGATTGAATAGGTATATCAATTCGCCGCTTGATGAATTTGAGGATTATTTATGCACAGCGATCTGGACGGCTACGACCGGCGCATTCTCGCCCTGCTGCAAGAGGACGCTTCCTTGTCCAGCGCACAGATCGCCGAGCAGGTGGGGCTGTCGCAATCGCCGTGCTGGCGGCGGATTCAGCGGATGAAGGAGGAGGGAATCATTCGGGGTCAGGTAACTTTGCTCGATCGCAAGAAAATCGGCCTGAACACGCAGATTTTCGCCGAGATCAAACTCAACGCCCATGGGCGCTCGAACTTCACTGAGTTCACCGAGGCGATTCGCGGCTTTCCCGAAGTGCTGGAGTGTTACGTGCTGATGGGGGCGGTGGATTTCCTGCTGCGGATCGTCGCGGCGGACATCGAGGCGTATGAGCGGTTCTTCTTCGAGAAGCTGTCGCTGGTGCCGGGGATTCAGGAGGTGAACTCGATTGTGGCGCTGTCGGAGATCAAGTCCACGACGAGCCTGCCGGTACTGCGCTGATGATCGTTCCCACGGATGGGAACGATCATCATGCGGGGATTACATGCGCAGCAGCATTTTCCAGGCACGGTTCTGGTACACCGCAATCGCCTGATGCTTGCGCGCATCGAGCAGTTCGTCGGTGATGGTCGGCTCGTTGGCCAGTTGCGCCAGTTTGTTCAGCTCGCCGTACAGTCGATCCATTTCCGGGATTTCCAGCACGTTGCGCGCGTGGTGCAACCAGACCTGGATGCGCTCGATGCGCGGCAGTTGCTCGGCCAGATCTTCCGGCTGCTGCTGATAGCGCTGCAATTGCAGCGAAGTGGCTTCTTCGCCCAGCAGGCGCGGCAGCCAGCTTTGCAACTGCGCGGCACCCTGGCGATTGCCACGGGTGTTGCGGTCGGCAGCCCAGGTGCGGGCCAGCAACCAGCGCGAAGCGTTCAGCGAGAACAGGCCCCAGCGCGGGTCTTCCAGCTCTTCGAGGAACTGTTCCGGCGCGGCTTTGCGCACGTCTTCGTCTTCGATACCGACCTGTACCAGCGGACGCCAGTCTTCCAGCAAGGCATCAAGGGCAACGCGCAGGTCGTGGGTCGACGCACGCGGTGCGGCCTGGCCGAGGCTGCTGAGCAGGGCACGCATTTCCGCGAGGTTCTCGACCCAGTCCTGCAGCAGGCGCCAGTGGCCGTTGAAGCGATACTGTTCGGCCAGACGCTGGCTGCTGCCGAGCAAATGCCAGGCCAGGGCGGCGAAGGCGTCGTCCAGCGGGGTTTCGGCGGTAATGGCCGGCGCCGGCAGGCTCAGCGAGTAGCTGTTGGCGTCGTACAGGCGATAGCCGCGCTCGGCCTTGCTGATATCGCACGGCATCAGGGCCAGGGTTTCGGCCAGTTCGGCGGCCAGCTCCAGCAGCGCGGCAGGCTCGCCTTCGCGCAGTTCCAGTTCCAGCTCGCAGATTTCTTCTTTCTGTTTGCCGACTACCACATGGCCCAGGTCCAGCGCGGCCTCGACGACCACTTTGGTCTTGCCACGGCCCCACGCGATTTCGGCGCGTTCGCGGACGAAATCGGTGGTGAAGATCGGCTTCAGGGTTTTCTTGTCCAGCTCGGCGAGGGACTCGGGCCAGCATTCGCCGTCGAGTTTCTTCACGTCGAGCTTGGCTTTGGGCAGGTTCCAGTCGTACTCGTTACGCTCGGACAGACCGGCGACGCTCTGGCCACGGGTCTTGAGGGTCTGAATCACCTCTTCGCCGTCCTTGCGCAGGCGCAGGGCAACCTTGGCCCGGGCCAGGTCACGCTCAGGCGTGTCGAAGTACTGATTCATCAACTCACGGCGTTCCCAGCCACTTTTGTTGCGTTTTTTCAGGAGAGGGTGCTCGCGCAGGGCGGCGAGGGTTTCGCGGCTGACGCGGAGTTTGATTTCGGTTTCTTTCTGCATGGCCGGAAAATCCAGGATCGGGAGCGCAGCCGGGGGAATGTGTGGCTGCCAAGGCCGTGCAGTGTACAGGACTGAGCCTTCCTACGCTTTGCGGCGGTTTATTCTCGGCGCCGGATGGTTCTATGATGAACCTCAATCCGGGAGTTGGAGTCAGCGATGCCATTGCCGTCCATGCAAGACCAGTTCGCTGCACTGATCGCAGCGCCGTCGGTCAGCTGCACCCAGCCGGGTCTCGACCAGTCCAACCGGGCGGTGATCGATCTGCTTGCGGGCTGGCTCGGCGACCTCGGCTTCAGCTGCGACATCCAGCAGGTCAGTCCCGGCAAATTCAATCTGCTCGCCAGTTTCGGCAGTGGCCCCGGCGGGCTGGTGCTGGCCGGGCACAGCGACACGGTGCCCTACGACGATGCGTTGTGGAAAACCGATCCGTTGAAACTCACCGAAGTCGATGGCCGCTGGGTCGGTCTCGGCAGTTGCGACATGAAGGGCTTCTTCGCCCTGATCATCGAAGCCGTGCAACCGCTGCTCGCTCAACCGTTCAAGCAGCCGCTGCTGATCCTCGCCACCTGCGATGAAGAAAGCTCGATGTCCGGTGCCCGGGCGCTGGCCGAAGCGGGGCGCCCGCTGGGCCGGGCGGCCGTGATCGGCGAGCCGACCGGGCTCAAGCCGATCCGCATGCACAAGGGCATCATGATGGAGCGCATCGATATCCTCGGGCAGAGCGGCCATTCGTCGGATCCGCGCCTGGGGCACAGCGCCCTCGAAGCGATGCACGATGCCATCGGCGAACTGCGCGGCCTGCGCCTGTTGTGGCAGCGTGAATTCAACAACCCGCAGTTCAGCGTGTCGCAGCCGACCATGAACTTCGGCTGTATCCACGGTGGCGACAACCCCAACCGCATCTGCGGCCAGTGTTCGCTGGAGTTCGACCTGCGGCCGTTGCCGGGGATGGACCCGAAAATCTTGCGCAGCGAGATTCTGCGCAAGCTCAACCCGGTCGCCGAACGGCATAAAGTGAAGATCGATTACGCGCCGTTGTTTCCCGAAGTGCCGCCGTTCGAGCAGGCCGAAGACGCGGAGCTGGTGCGAATTGCCGAAAAACTCACCGGCCACACGGCCGAAGCGGTAGCGTTCGGCACCGAAGCGCCTTATCTTCAGCGCCTTGGCTGCGAAACCATCGTGCTCGGCCCCGGCGACATCGCCTGTGCGCACCAGCCGGACGAGTACCTCGAAATGTCACGTTTGCAGCCTACCGTGCATCTATTGCGGCAGTTGATCGAACATTACTGTCTCAAAACTGTATAAATTGCCCATACACCCACCCGTATTCATGAGGAGAACGCGCGTGTCGCCAAGCCTGTTCCGACGATAACCATCAGCCCGCTGTGCGTTTTCCGTTTCGCCCCTTTTCCGGCTGCTATTTATTACAGGCCCAGGTTCATGCCCGAATACGTCAATTGGCTTCGCCACGCGTCTCCTTATATCAATGCTCACCGCGATTGCACCTTCGTCGTCATGCTTCCGGGCGACGGCGTGGAGCATCCGAATTTCGGCAACATCGTCCATGACATCGTATTGCTGCACAGCCTCGGCGTGCGGCTGGTGCTGGTTCACGGTTCCCGTCCTCAGATCGAAACTCGCCTCGCCGCCCGTGGCCTGACCCCGCATTACCACCACGGCATGCGCATCACCGATGCCGCGACGCTGGAGTGCGTGATCGATGCGGTCGGCCAGTTGCGCATCGCCATCGAAGCGCGGCTGTCGATGGACATGGCCTCGTCGCCGATGCAGGGCTCGCGTCTGCGGGTGGCCAGCGGCAACCTCGTGACGGCCCGGCCGATCGGCGTGCTGGAAGGTGTCGACTATCACCACACCGGCGAAGTGCGTCGGGTCGACCGCAAGGGCATCAACCGTCTGCTCGACGAGCGCTCCATCGTGCTGTTGTCGCCGCTGGGTTATTCGCCGACCGGCGAGATCTTCAACCTCGCCTGCGAAGACGTCGCCACCCGCGCCGCCATCGATCTGGGCGCCGACAAGCTGCTGCTGTTCGGCGCCGACCTCGGTCTGATCGACGAAAACGGCAAACTGGTGCGCGAACTGCGTCCGCAACAGGTGCCGGCACATCTGCAGCGTCTGGGCAGCAACTATCAGGCGGAACTGCTGGATGCCGCTGCCGAAGCCTGTCGTGGCGGCGTGGCACGCAGCCATATCGTCAGTTATGCCGAGGATGGTGCGCTGCTGACCGAACTGTTCACCCGTGACGGTGGCGGTACGCTGGTGGCCCAGGAGCAATTCGAACTGGTGCGCGAGGCGGCGATTGAAGACGTCGGTGGCTTGCTTGACCTGATCAGCCCGCTGGAAGAGCAGGGGATTCTGGTGCGTCGCTCGCGCGAAGTGCTGGAGCGTGAGATCGAGCAGTTCAGTGTGGTCGAGCGTGAAGGGATGATCATCGCCTGTGCGGCGCTGTATCAGATTGCCGATTCGGATGCCGGTGAACTGGCGTGCCTGGCGGTGAATCCCGAGTATCGCCATGGCGGTCGCGGCGACGAATTGCTCGAGCGCATCGAGACCCGTGCCCGGGCGCAGGGCCTGAAGACTTTGTTCGTCCTCACCACCCGCACTGCCCACTGGTTCCGCGAGCGCGGTTTCGAGCCGAGCAGCGTTGAACGCCTGCCGGCGGCGCGGGCTTCTCTCTATAACTATCAGCGCAATTCGAAGATCTTCGAAAAGTCTCTGTGATATGCGATTGCCCCCACGGGATGCGTGGGGGCAATTTGTTTACTCCGCTACAAACTTCGCACTGACGTACGGCGAGTAGTCAGGCAAAACGCTTTCGACCTTGCCCTGTTCCTTCAAAAATTTTGCCGTCTCACCAATTGCCTTCGCCGTGCCGCCGTCCAGCAGCGCCGTGGTCTGTTGCGCCTGGGCGTCCGGGAAGGCCGAACCCGCGAGCAGTTCCGGTACGTCGGCAGCATTGGCACCGGTCAGTTTGGCGATTTTTTGTACAGGCACCGAGTCGGCTGTCCAGCTGTCTTTATGGGCGGCGTAATCCGCGAACGAGTCCAGAGTCACCTTGGCGAACTTGGCCACGACTTCAGGATGCTTCTCGGCAAAGTCCTTGCGCGCGACCCAGACTTCGAAGGTCGGCGCGCCCCACTGGCCGACCTGCGCGGCATCGGTCAGGGTCTTGCCGGTCTTGCGGATCTCACCCAGCGCCGGCGACCAGACAAAGGCGCCGTCGATGTCGCCACGTTTCCAGGCGGCCGCGATTTCTGCGGGTTGCAGATTCACCACTTTGACTTTCGAGGTGTCCAGGCCCCAGTGCTTGAGCGCGCCGAGCAGGCTGTAGTGGGAAGTGGAAACGAACGGGGTGGCGATGGTCTTGCCGATCAGGTCTTCGGGTTTGTTGATACCGCTGCCGTTACGCACCACCAGTGCTTCGGCGGCATTGATCTGCGCCGAGACGATGAAGGCAACGATCGGCAGATTGCGCGAGGCGGCGGCTGCCAGCGGGCTGGAGCCGAGGTTGCCGATCTGCACATCGCCGGAGGCAATGGCTGTCACAACTTCCGGGCCGCTGTTGAACCGGCGCCAGTCAATTTTCTCGCCAATGGTTTTCTCGTAGACGCCGTCGGCCTGGGGGACTTTGCTCGGGTCGATACCGGTCTGGTAGCCCACAGTGAGGTTGGCGGCATGGGCTGAAAAAGAAATCAGCGCTGATACACAAACTGTAACAAATTGACTAGATAGTGCGCGTTTGGCCATCATGGCGTCGCCTTTTTGATAGGGATTGACGAATCGGGGTTGCGTCAAAGCTAATCGATCTAAAAAAAGGCTAATAAATACCATTTAGTAATGAGCTTAGTCGCCGATACCTTGTATCCCGGGGAAGATGGCAATTGGCTGGCTATATAGCCGAATGGTATGAAAAAGAATGAATAAATTCTTTTTGGGATTATCAGGAAGTCTTTACCCTGCAGGGACCAAATAACTGCGATTAGACCTTGGTCGTAGACACACAAGGTTACGATTGACTTGTCAGTCACGGTCTGGCGCTAATCGCGCATCTTAGGATCCAGGGGCATCAGACCCCGGACCAGGAACACAAGAATTAGAAACGAGAGGAGCGAAACATGAACAAGTCCACCTTGGCCCTGGCCGTGGCCGTAGGGGTTTTGGCGCAGCAGGCAGGCGCCGCCGGTTTCATCGAAGACAGCAAGGCCACCTTGGGGCTGCGTAACTTCTACATCAACACCGACAACCGCGATGGCGCTGGCGCCAACAAGAACGAAGAGTGGGGCCAAGGCTTCGATCTGCGTTTCATCTCCGGTTACACCCAAGGCACTGTGGGCTTCGGTATCGACGCCATCGGCTTGCTGGGCGTGCGTCTGGATTCGGGCGGCGGCACCAACGGCAACAGCGGCACCGCTTACGGCGGCACTGTGTTCCCGAGCGAGTCCAACGGCAAAGCAGTGGACAACTTCTCCAGCCTGGGTCTGACTGCCAAAGCCAAGATCTCCCAGACCGAACTGAAGCTGGGCACCCTGCAGCCGAAGAACCCGGTCATCGTGACCAACGACGGCCGCCTGCTGCCACAAACCTGGCAGGGTGGTCAGATCACCTCCGGCGAAATCAAGGACCTGACTCTGGTCGGTGGTCAGATCGAAGCCGTGAAAGGCCGTAACTCCAGCAACAACGAAAACCTGTCCATCAGCGGCGCAAACAGCCGTGGCACTGGCTTCCGTGACAGCAACAAGTTCATCTACGCCGGTGGTGACTACAAGATCACCAAAGACCTGACTGCCCAGTACTACTACGGCAACCTGGAAGACTTCTACAAGCAGCACTTCCTGGGTCTGGTACACAACTGGGCCATCGGCCCGGGCGTATTGAAGTCTGACTTCCGTTACTTCAACAGCTCCGACGACGGCAAGAACGGCACTGATCCTGCGTACTTCAGCACCGGTAACTACACCGGCGTGCGTAACGGTCGTGGCGAAGTCGACAACAACCTGTACAGCGGCCTGTTCCTGTACACCGTTGAAGGTCACACCTTCGGTGGCGGTTACCAGGTTTCCAACGGCAGCTCTGACTTCCCTTGGCTGAACCAGGGCGACGGTTCGTCGAACTACACCATCACCGACATGCAGATCCAGAAGTTCGGCCGTGCCGGCGAGAAAACCTGGCAGGCTCGCTACTCGTATGACTTCGCTAAAGTCGGCGTACCTGGCCTGACCGCTGGTGTGGTTTACCTGAAAGGCGATTCGATCGACACCGTTGGCACCAACGGTCGCGAAAGCGCTTCGAACCGTTCCGAGTGGGAACGCGACTTCACCATCGGTTACGTCGTACCGGAAGGTCCTTTCAAGAACGTCGGCCTGATGTGGAAAAACGCTGTATGGCGCACCGACCTGCCGAACACCCGTTCGCAGGACGAAAACCGCCTGATCGTCAGCTACTCGATCCCGCTGTTGTAATAGCGCGCTCCTGCACTGATGTAAAAAGCCTGATGTAAAAAAAGCCCCGTCCGGCATCGCGCCGGACGGGGCTTTTGTGTTTCCGGGTCCGGCTCACCCCCGTAAGCCTTTCCCGATGTTCCCCTCTTTACAGCAACTCAAGGCCTTCTCGAACCTTGAGGGTGATGTTCGTCGCGATGCTGCCGGGCGTCCAGTGAATAGATGTTTAATATTCAATAAAGATATAAATATCTAGTTATTTATTCTTTTTCAGAAGAACGAATCACGAGCTACAGTTGAGGTCTCCAACCACTCATCAGGAGCCGCACCATGAGCCTCAGACTTGGCGATATCGCCCCCGATTTCGAACAGGATTCCAGCGCCGGCAAGATTCGTTTCCACGAATGGCTGGGCGATAGCTGGGGCGTGCTGTTTTCCCACCCGGCGGACTTCACCCCGGTCTGCACCACCGAGCTGGGCTTCACTGCCAAGCTCAAGGACGAATTCACCAAACGTGGCGTGAAAGCCATTGCACTGTCGGTCGACCCGGTGGACTCGCACCACAAGTGGATCGAGGACATCAACGAAACCCAGAACACCATCGTCAATTTCCCGATCCTGGCCGATGCCGATCGCAAGGTGTCCGATCTGTACGATCTGATCCACCCGAACGCCAACGACACCCTGACCGTGCGTTCGCTGTTCGTGATCGATCCGAACAAGAAGATCCGCCTGACCATCACTTACCCGGCGAGCACCGGCCGCAACTTCCACGAGATTCTGCGGGTGATCGATTCGCTGCAGCTCACCGACAACTACAAGGTGGCCACCCCGGCCAACTGGCAGGACGGTGAAGAGGTGGTAATCGTGCCGTCACTCAAGGACGAAGACGAAATCAAACAACGCTTTCCGAAGGGCTACCGCGCGGTGAAGCCGTACCTGCGCCTTACACCACAGCCGAACAAATAACCTACCTCGGATCGTTCCCAGGCTCTGCATGGGGCGATCAGCAAAAACCACGATGCAGGGTTTCAGGCCGTCTTTACGGCCTGTTTTTTTGCCCGCAGGAAAGTGAAATGCATATCTCTATAAAGAATAACCAAATGAATAAATATGATTTATGGATATATAAATCAGCTGGTAAGGTCACTGACATTGAAGCGAGATCGCAACCCGCGAATCGCCTGTAACGCGCAAGGAATTCTCTGAATGCTGGTCGTCTCACTCGGTGGCAGTCCCAGTCAACGTTCCCGCTCCGGGGTGTTGCTGGAACGCTCGCAACGCTGGTTGCAGCAGCAAGGGGTGGAAGTGGTGAGTTATCAGGTGCGGGACTTCCCGGCCGAAGACCTGCTCCACGCCCGCTTCGACAGCCCGAAGGTGCTCGACCTGCTGCAACAGATTGAAAACGCCGACGGCCTGCTGATCGCCACGCCGGTGTACAAGGCGTCGTTTTCCGGCGCCCTGAAGACCGTGCTGGATCTGCTGCCCGAACGTGCGCTGAACCACAAGATTGTTCTGCCGATGGCCACCGGCGGCAGCATCGCCCACATGCTGGTGGTCGATTACGCCCTCAAGCCTGTGCTGTCGGCGTTGAAGGCCCAGGAAATGCTGCAAGGGATTTTTGCCGAGGACAGCCAGATCGCCTACGGCGAAGGCAGTGCCCAGGCGCAGTTGGCACCGGCGCTGGAGCAGCGACTGCATGAAGCGCTGGACCAGTTTGTCAGCGCCATGGCCCGCCGGCCCAAGCCGCTGGAGCCGGGATTGTTGAACGAACGTTTGTTGAGTGCTCGCTGGAGCATTTGAGCCACACCGAAACTTGAAGTACTCACCTTACTCAGCCGCCAACGGCCAAGCAGGTGCAGCCAAAACCCAACAGCAAAAAGGAGAGCGCTATGCGCACTGTATTTTTGCGTCGTGGTCTGGTCGCTCTGTTTGCTGCGGCTGTGTCCTTCGGCGCCATCACTCAAGCTCAAGCCGAGACGCTACGAATCGGTTATCAGAAATACGGCACGCTGGTGCTGCTCAAAGCCAAGGGCACCCTGGAAAAACGTCTCGCCGCCCAAGGCGTCGACGTGCAATGGACTGAATTCCCCGGCGGCCCGCAACTGCTCGAAGGCTTGAACGTCGGCTCGATCGACTTCGGCGTCACTGGCGAAACCCCGCCGGTCTTCGCCCAGGCGGCCGGTGCCGATCTGCTCTACGTGGCTTACGAGCCGCCAGCGCCGAACAGCGAAGCGATCCTGGTACCGAAAGATTCGCCGATCAAATCGGTGGCGGATCTCAAGGGCAAGAAAGTCGCCCTGAACAAAGGCTCCAACGTTCACTACCTGCTGGTGCGTGCGCTGGAAGATGCCGGTCTCAAGTACAGCGACATTCAAACCGTATTCCTGCCGCCGGCCGATGCCCGCGCCGCGTTCGAGCGCGGCAGCGTCGACGCCTGGGTCATCTGGGACCCGTACCAGGCGGCCGCCGAGAAACAGCTGCAAGCGCACACCCTGCGTGACGGCAAAGGCATTGTCGACAACCACCAGTTCTACCTGGCAACCAAGCCCTACGCACAGAAAAATCCCGAGGTGATCAAGACCCTCGTGGAAGAAGTGCGCGCTGTCGGTGAATGGTCCAAGGCCAACCCGGAAGACGTGACCCAACAGGTGTCGCCGCTGCTCGGCCTGCCGGCAGACATCACCCTGACCTCGGTGAAACGCCAGGGCTACGGCGCGCTGTTCCTGACCCCGGAAGTGGTCGCCGCACAACAGAAAATCGCCGACACCTTCTACCAGCTCAAGCTGATTCCCAAGCCGTTGAGCATCAAGGACGTGATCTGGACCCCGCCGGCCGCTGTGGCCCAAAGCTCGGTCACCCAAGCCCAGTAAATCGAATCCCCAAGGAGACCACTCCATGAGCCTCAACATCTTCTGGTTCCTGCCGACCCACGGCGACGGCCATTACCTTGGCACCGCCGAAGGCGCCCGCGCCGTCGACCATGGCTATCTGCAACAGGTCGCGCAAGCGGCGGATCGACTGGGTTTTGGCGGCGTGCTGATTCCCACCGGCCGTTCCTGCGAGGACTCGTGGCTGGTGGCGGCCTCGCTGATCCCGGTGACCCAGCGTCTGAAATTCCTTGTCGCCCTGCGCCCCGGGATCATTTCCCCGACGGTGGCGGCGCGTCAGGCGGCAACGCTGGATCGTCTGTCCGGCGGTCGTGCGCTGTTCAACCTGGTGACCGGTGGCGATCCGGAAGAGTTGGCCGGCGACGGTCTGTTCCTCGATCACGAAGCGCGCTATCAGGCCTCGGTGGAATTCACCCGGATCTGGCGCCGCGTGCTGGAAGGCGAAACCGTGGATTACGATGGCGAGCACATCAGCGTGAAGGGCGCCAAATTGCTCTATCCGCCGATCCAGCAACCGCGTCCGCCGCTGTATTTCGGTGGTTCGTCGGAAGCGGCGCAGGATCTGGCCGCCGAACAAGTGGAAATGGTCCTGACCTGGGGCGAGCCGCCGGCAGCCGTGGCCGAGAAAATCGAACAGGTTCGCGCCAAAGCGGCCAAGCTCGGTCGCACCGTGCGCTTCGGCATTCGCCTGCATGTGATCGTGCGGGAAACCAACGCTGAAGCCTGGCAGGCGGCGGATCGCCTGATTTCGCATCTCGACGACGACACCATCAAGCGCGCTCAGGCTTCGCTGGCGCGGTTCGACTCGGTCGGCCAGCAGCGCATGGCCGCGCTGCACGGTGGCAGCCGCGACAACCTCGAAGTCAGCCCGAACCTGTGGGCCGGCGTCGGTCTGGTGCGCGGCGGTGCTGGCACGGCGCTGGTCGGCGACGGCCCGACCGTGGCTGCACGGGTGAAGGAATACGCGGATCTGGGCATCGATACCTTTATCTTCTCCGGTTATCCACACCTCGAAGAATCGTATCGGGTGGCCGAACTGCTGTTCCCGCACCTCGACGTCGAGCGCCCGGAATTGCCGAAAAGCGCCGGTTACGTCAGCCCGTTCGGCGAGATGGTGGCCAACGACATTCTTCCCAAAGCCGCGTCCCAGAGCTGAGGCGCCGCCATGAAGAAATTTATCCACAGCCTCGCGCCCTGGGCGTTGCCGGTGTTGTTGCTGGCGGTGTGGCAGTTGTCGGTGTTGGCCGGTTGGCTGTCGACACGGATTCTGCCGGCGCCGGTGGCGGTGATCGAAGCCGGCGTGAGTCTGGTGCGCAGCGGCGAAATCTGGACGCACTTGGCAATCAGCGGCTGGCGCGCCGCGCTGGGCTTCACCATCGGTGGCAGCATCGGCCTGGTGCTGGGCTTCATCACCGGCCTGTCGAAGTGGGGCGAACGCCTGCTCGACAGCTCGGTGCAGATGATCCGCAACGTGCCGCACCTGGCGCTGATTCCGCTGGTGATCCTGTGGTTCGGCATCGACGAGTCGGCAAAGATTTTCCTGGTGGCATTGGGCACATTGTTCCCGATCTACCTCAACACCTATCACGGCATCCGCAACGTCGATCCGGCGCTGGTGGAAATGGCCCGCAGTTATGGCCTGTCCGGTTTCAGCCTGTTCTGGCAGGTGATTCTGCCGGGTGCGCTGCCTTCGATTCTGGTCGGCGTGCGCTTCGCCCTGGGCTTCATGTGGCTGACGCTGATCGTCGCGGAAACCATTTCTGCCAGCTCCGGCATCGGTTATCTGGCGATGAACGCCCGCGAGTTCTTGCAGACCGACGTGGTGGTGCTGGCGATTCTGCTGTACGCGGTGCTCGGCAAACTGGCCGACCTCGCGGCCCGTGGCCTTGAACGTGTGTGGCTGCGCTGGCATCCGGCGTATCAAGTGGCGAAAGGAGGTGCGGCATGACCGCTCAACAACCTCCACGCCTGCTGCGCGGGATTCCGCTGGCGGTGCGCAATCTGCAAAAGACCTTCGGCTCGCGGCAAGTGCTGCGCGGTATCGACTTGCATATTCCGGCGGGGCAGTTTGTCGCCGTGGTCGGGCGCAGTGGCTGCGGCAAAAGCACGTTGCTGCGCTTGCTCGCCGGCCTCGATCAACCTACCGGCGGCGATTTGCTCGCCGGGGCTGCACCGCTCAGCGATGCGCGGGATGACACCCGGTTAATGTTCCAGGAAGCACGGCTGCTGCCGTGGAAAAAGATCATCGACAACGTCGGTCTCGGTCTCAAGGGCAACTGGCGTGCGCAAGCCTTGCAGGCGCTGGATGCAGTCGGCCTCGCCGATCGCGCCAACGAATGGCCGGCGGCTCTGTCCGGCGGGCAAAAGCAGCGTGTGGCGCTGGCCCGGGCGCTGATCCATCAACCGCGTCTGCTGCTGCTCGACGAGCCGCTGGGCGCGCTGGATGCGCTGACCCGGATCGAGATGCAGCAACTGATTGAACGTCTCTGGCAACAGCATGGTTTCACCGTGTTGCTGGTGACCCACGACGTCAGCGAAGCGGTGGCGATTGCCGACCGGGTGATTCTGATCGAGGACGGCGAAGTCGGCCTCGACCTGCAAGTGGAGCTGCCGCGCCCTCGGGTCCGCGGCTCCCATCGCTTGGCCGCGCTGGAAACCGAAGTGCTCAACCGTGTGTTGTCCCTGCCCGGCGAGCCGCCGGCGCCGGAACCCGTTTCACCCTTGCCTACGCAACTGCGTTGGGCTCAATAACTCAAGCAAACGACAGGAATCAATGCCATGACTATCAAAGCCATCAACGTACGCAACCAGTTCAAAGGCGCGATCAAGGAGATCGTTCTCGGCGACGTGCTGTCGGAAATCGACGTGCAGACCGCTTCCGGCATCGTCACGTCGGTGATCACCACCCGTTCGGTCAAGGAGCTGGAACTGGAGGTCGGCAGCGAAGTGATCGCCTTCGTGAAATCCACCGAGGTGTCTATCGCCAAGTTGTAAGGGCGTGGAACAAAAACAACCCCGAAGGGTGTGAGCCCTTCGGGGTTTTTTGTTGTTCGCTGATCGCTGATGTTGATCGTTCCCACGCAGAGCGTGGGAACGATCATGTCTCAGCGCTTGGGCAGATACGGCGGCAGATACAGCCCGATATAGGCATCGAACACCCGCATGCCTTCCTCGGCCATGCGCGGGGTGATCTGCCCGTGCTGCTGCACCGATCGGGCATAAACGCGGTCGCCCAGTTCCATGGCCAGCGCGAACACGTCGACGTCATCCGGCAGTCGCGGCAGTTCGAAGTGATGGTCGAACAGCTTGTGCATCAGGTCGCCCAGCTCAAGATCGTGCTGACGGTCGGCCTGGGTGACTTCGGTCAGGCCGTGCTGCGCGAGAATGAGCTGGCGAGCGGCGGCATCCTCGCCGTAGATTTCCAGCATCCGCTCTTCGACCAGCCGTGACAGGTCGCGCCAGTCGCGCAGGGCATCGTGATCGATCGGCGCTTGCAGGCAGGCGCGGAAGGCTGCGTGCACATCTGCGGTCAGCGCTTCGAGCAGCGCCGGGACGCTGGCGAAGAAGTGGTAGACCGAAGAGGGCGGAATCTGCGCGCGCTCGGCCACGCTGTAGATCGACAGGCTCGCCACGCCCTCGGCGGCCAGCAGCGTGCGCGCGGCGTCGAGTATCGAATCGATCCGCGCCTGACTGCGGGCACGGGGTTTGCGGACGGGGGCGGGACGCGTCATGAAAGTCTCCTGCGGGGCAGCGGGCATTGTACGCAGAGCTTGAATGTCTGCCACAGAGGCCAATAAAAAAACGCCGCTGGCTGAGAAGCCAACGGCGTTTTCCTTTGCTGCAGTCCGCTTAAACGGTGTGCAGGTACCAGTTGTACTCGAGGTCGGAGATGGAGTGTTCGAACTCCTCCAACTCGCTCTCTTTGCAGGCGACGAAGATATCGATGTATTTCGGATCGATGTACTTGGCCATCACCTCGCTGTCGTCCAGCTCGCGCAGGGCATCGCGCAAGTTGTTCGGCAGGCTCTGCTCGTTCTGCTCGTAGCTGTTGCCTTCGGTCGGAGCCGGTGGCTCGATCTTGTTGGTCAGACCGTGGTGCACGCCCGCCAGCACCGAAGCCATCAGCAGGTACGGGTTGGCGTCGGCGCCGGCAACGCGGTGTTCCAGACGGACCGCGTCGGCGGAGCCGGTCGGTACGCGCAGGGCCACGGTGCGGTTGTCCAGGCCCCAGCTCGGCGAGTTCGGCACGTAGAACTGTGCGCCGAAACGACGGTAGGAGTTGACGTTCGGGCAGAGGAAAGCCATCTGCGCGGGCAGGGTCTCGAGCACACCGCCGATCGCGTGACGCAGCGCGGCGTTCTGCTCGGGATCCTCGCTGGCAAAAATGTTTTTGCCTTCTTTGTCGAGAACCGAAATGTGGACGTGCAGACCGTTGCCTGCCTGGCCCGGGTACGGCTTGGCCATGAAAGTGGTGTCCATTTCATGGTCGTAGGCGATGTTCTTGATCAGACGCTTGAGCAGGACCGCGTAGTCGCATGCCTTGATCGGGTCGGCGACGTGGTGCAGGTTCACTTCGAACTGCGCCGGGGCACTTTCCTTGACGATGGCGTCGGCCGGAATACCTTGCTCTTTGGCGCCTTCCAGAATGTCCTGGAGGCAGTCGACGTATTCGTCGAGGTCGTCGATCAGGTAAACCTGAGTCGAATGCGGGCGTTTGCCGGAGATCGGCGAGCGTGGCGGCTGAGGGCGGCCGTTCACGTTTTCCTGGTCGATCAGGTAAAACTCGAGTTCGAACGCGGCGCAGATGGTCAGGCCGAGCTCGTCAAACTTTGCAACAACTTGACGGAGCACTTCGCGCGGGTCGGCGAAGAAAGGGTCACCTTCGAGTTCGTGCATGGTCATCAACAGTTGCGCGGTCGGGCGCTTCTGCCATGGCTCGTTGCACAGGGTATCGGGGATTGGATAGCAGATACGGTCGGCGTCGCCGATGTCCAGGCCCAGGCCGGTGCTTTCCACCGTGGAGCCATTGATATCCAGAGCAAATAGAGAGGCCGGCAGGTTGATGCCTTTCTCGTAAACCTTGTGGAGGCTGGTGCGTTCGATGCGCTTGCCGCGCACCACACCATTCATATCCGCAATCAGAAGGTCAACGTACAGAACCTCAGGATGTTCCTTAAGGAACGCGTTCGCTTCGTTAAGCTGAACGGCACGCGGGGGTACCGACATGATGCAACACCTTTGTTGTTAAAAATATCAATCATTGATCTTTTCTGGTTTCAGTCAACCCGAACGGCCTGCCGAAGTCAAGCGAGGCCTTTTGTGCCCTGAAAAAGCGCTGCGAGGGCATTTATGGGGCACTTTGGGGCATTTTTTTATCCGTGAAAGACGCGCCACCCGCAGGCTTGAGCAGGCCGTGTTGTATTTTTTACGGGGGTGTTGTGTAAAAAAATGAACAAGGCTAAGCTCCGATCAAACCCATAACAGCAATAATACCGGGGTGCTTCATGTCTCGCCTGCCGTTAATCGGCGTCACCGACTGCTCTTTGCAGTCAGGTCTGCATGCTTATCACATCAGTGGCGACACGTCCGTCCGCAGCGCGGCCAGCAAGGCCTGCAACGTGTCAGCGATCTCCCAGCCCGTGGCAGATCGAGCGACAGCGTCCGATATTCTGGACGTGTGCGAGGGCATCCTCTTTAGCGGTTCTCCTTTCAATATAGATCTCTTTCCCTCTCCCGGCCTGCACCGCGTCCGTCGTCGTGCCCGTGATTCTGCACGCCCGGGATGTGCACAGGAAATGCAACGCCAGCGTAAAGGGCAGGTAAGCTCCTCCTTCATTGTCTATGCGCGGTGCCGGGCGTAAGCCGGCACTGCGCGCAAGCAAGGCCCTTTAACGCGACGCCTGGTGCGTCAAACATTGCCTGACATCTGTCAGGAGACTCAGCCCAGAGGCATTTATGAGTAACAACCTCGACCAGCTCACCGATTGGTTGAAAGACCACAAGATCACAGAAGTCGAATGCATGATCGGCGACTTGACCGGCATTACCCGGGGCAAGATCTCGCCGACCAACAAGTTCATCGCCGAAAAAGGCATGCGCCTGCCAGAGAGCGTTCTGTTGCAGACCGTGACCGGCGACTACGTCGAAGACGACATCTATTACGAACTGCTCGACCCGGCCGACATCGACATGATCTGCCGTCCCGACCAGAACGCCGTGTACCTGGTGCCCTGGGCCATCGAGCCGACCGCCCAGGTGATCCACGACACCTACGACAAGCAAGGCAACCCGATCGAGCTGTCGCCGCGCAACGTCCTCAAGAAAGTCCTGAAGCTCTATGCCGACAAGGGCTGGCAGCCGATCGTGGCGCCGGAAATGGAGTTCTACCTGACCAAGCGCAGCGACGACCCTGACTATCCGTTGCAGCCGCCAGTCGGCCGCTCCGGGCGTCCGGAGATCGGTCGTCAGTCGTTCTCCATCGAAGCGGCGAACGAATTCGATCCGCTGTTCGAAGACGTCTACGACTGGTGCGAATTGCAGGAACTGGACCTCGACACGCTGATCCACGAGGACGGCACGGCGCAGATGGAAATCAACTTCCGTCACGGCGATGCCCTGTCGCTGGCCGACCAGATCCTGGTGTTCAAGCGCACCATGCGCGAGGCCGCCCTCAAGCACAACGTGGCCGCGACCTTCATGGCCAAGCCGATGACCGGCGAGCCGGGCAGTGCGATGCACCTGCACCAGAGCATCATCGACATCGAGACTGGCAAAAACGTGTTCTCCAATGATGACGGGACCATGAGCCAGCTGTTCCTGCACCACATCGGTGGCCTGCAGAAACTGATCCCTGAGCTGTTGCCGCTGTTCGCACCGAACGTCAACTCGTTCCGCCGCTTCCTGCCGGACACCTCGGCGCCGGTGAACGTGGAGTGGGGCGAAGAAAACCGCACCGTGGGCCTGCGCGTACCGGATGCCGGCCCGCAGAACCGCCGGGTGGAAAACCGCCTGCCGGGCGCCGACGCCAACCCGTACCTGGCGATTGCCGCGAGCCTGCTCTGCGGCTACATCGGCATGGTCGAAGGCATCAACCCGAGCGCGCCGGTCGTGGGCCGTGGTTACGAGCGCCGCAACCTGCGCCTGCCGCTGACCATCGAGGACGCGCTGGAGCGTATGGAAAACAGCGCGACCATCGAGAAATACCTGGGCAAGACCTTTATCACCGGCTACGTCGCGGTCAAGCGGGCCGAGCATGAAAACTTCAAGCGCGTGATCAGTTCCTGGGAGCGTGAGTACCTGCTCTTCGCTGTCTGATACGCCGGGCGCGGTGGCCAGCCGCCGCGCCTTCACCGATAACAAGGAGAATTGGCATGACCAGCAACAACCCGCAAACCCGTGAGTGGCAAGCCCTCAGCAGCGATCACCACCTGGCTCCGTTCAGCGACTTCAAGCAGCTGAAAGAAAAAGGTCCACGGATCATCACCAACGCCAAGGGCGTGTACCTGTGGGACAGCGAGGGCAACAAGATCCTCGATGGCATGGCGGGTCTGTGGTGTGTGGCGATCGGTTATGGACGCGACGAGCTGGCCGATGCGGCCGCCAAGCAGATGCGCGAACTGCCTTACTACAACCTGTTCTTCCAGACCGCCCACCCGCCAGCACTGGAGTTGGCCAAGGCCATCGCCGACGTGGCGCCAGAAGGCATGAACCACGTGTTCTTCACTGGTTCCGGCTCCGAAGGCAACGACACCATGCTGCGCATGGTTCGCCACTACTGGGCGATCAAGGGTCAGCCGAACAAGAAAGTCATCATCAGCCGCAAGAACGGCTACCACGGCTCCACCGTGGCCGGCGCAAGCCTGGGCGGCATGACTTACATGCACGAACAGGGCGACCTGCCGATTCCGGGCATCGTCCACATCGCCCAGCCGTACTGGTTCGCCGAAGGCGGCGACATGACCCCGGAAGAGTTCGGGATCTGGGCGGCCAATCAGCTGGAGGAAAAGATTCTGGAAGTCGGCGTGGACAACGTCGGTGCCTTTATTGCCGAGCCGATCCAGGGCGCTGGCGGCGTGATCATTCCGCCGGACACCTACTGGCCGCGCATCAAGGAAATCCTCGCCAAGTACGACATTCTGTTCGTGGCCGATGAAGTGATCTGCGGTTTCGGCCGTACCGGCCAATGGTTCGGCAGCGATTTCTACGACCTCAAACCACACATGATGACCATCGCCAAAGGCCTGACGTCCGGCTACATCCCGATGGGTGGCCTGATCGTGCGCGATGAAGTGGTGGCGGTACTCAACGAGGGCGGCGATTTCAACCACGGCTTCACCTACTCCGGTCACCCGGTGGCGGCGGCAGTAGGTCTGGAAAACATCCGGATTCTGCGCGAAGAGAAAATCATCGAACGCGCCCATGAAGAAACGGCACCGTATTTGCAGAAACGTCTGCGCGAACTGAACGATCACCCGTTGGTGGGTGAAGTGCGCGGAGTCGGTCTGCTGGGGGCCATCGAGCTGGTGCAGGACAAGGCCACTCGCAAGCGTTACGAAGGCAAGGGTGTGGGCATGATCTGCCGCCAGTTCTGCTTCGACAACGGGCTGATCATGCGTGCCGTGGGCGACACCATGATCATCGCGCCGCCGCTGGTGATCAGCAAGGCGGAGATCGATGAGCTGGTGACGAAGGCACGCAAGTGCCTGGACCTGACCCTGAGTGCGTTGCAGGGCTAAGTGCTAGGCTCTGAGCGATGGAGCTGTTGCGCTGTCGCTCGGAGCTGTCAGAAAGGCTGGTCTTTTCTTGAAAGACCGCCTCGGATCTTGCCAGACTAGTCGCGGTTCCAGTTGTCCGGGTTCGGCCGCTGAACAAAGTGGTTCAAAAAAGAAAAATTTGGAGCATTAACGCATGAAGGCATTAGGCAAAAAGCTCGCTGGCAAGACTCTGCTCGCCATGTCCCTGATGGGCGTGATGGCGGGTGCGGTTCAGGCGGACGACAAGGTGTTGCACGTTTACAACTGGTCCGACTACATCGCGCCGGACACGGTTGCCAATTTCGAAAAAGAGACGGGCATCAAGGTCGTCTATGACGTTTTCGACAGCAACGAAACCCTGGAAGCCAAGCTGCTGGCCGGCAAATCCGGTTACGACATCGTGGTGCCTTCCAACAACTTCCTGGCCAAGCAGATCAAGGCCGGCGTTTATCAGGAACTGGACAAGTCCAAGCTGACGAACTGGAAGAACCTCGACGAAGACCTGCTCAAGGCCGTTGGCGACGCCAGCGACCCGGGCAACAAACACGCGTTCCCGTACATGTGGGGTTCGATCGGCATCGGCTACAACCCGGCCAAGGTCAAGGCTGCCCTGGGCATCGACAAGATCGATTCCTGGGACATCGTGTTCAAGCCTGAAAACATCGAGAAGCTGAAAAGCTGCGGCGTGAGCTTCCTCGACGCACCGACCGAAATGATTCCGGCGGCTTTGCACTACCTGGGCAAACCGACCAACAGCAAAGACAAGGCTGACCTGAAAGCCGCCGAAGACCTGTTCCTCAAGATTCGTCCTTCGGTGGCTTACTTCCACTCCTCGAAGTACATCTCGGACCTGGCCAACGGCAACATCTGCGTAGCGGTCGGCTACTCGGGTGACCTGGAGCAATCCAAGACCCGCGCGAAGGAAGCCGGTGACAAGGTCAAACTGGCCTACACCATTCCGAAAGAAGGTGCCGGTACTTTCTACGACATGGTCGCCATTCCCAAGGATGCCGAAAACGTCGAAGCCGCCTACAAGTTCATGAACTACCTGCTCGAGCCGAAAGTGATGGCCGAAATCACCAACGCCGTGCGTTTCCCGAACGGCAACAAGGCGGCCACCGCCCTGGTGGACAAGGAAATCACCAGCGATCCGAGCATCTACCCTTCGGCTGAAGTGAAGAAGCAGCTCTACGCGATCAGCGATCTGGACGCGGCCACCCTGCGCCTGATCACTCGCAGCTGGACCAAGATCAAATCCGGTAAATAAGCCGGTTTGAAGCAGCCACCGCTGGCCGTCGCCTTCACCCGGGCGGTCAGCGGTGCAATTAAATGACAGAAAGTTTTGCTGGAACGGTTTTTCGAAGGTAAGTTGCGCGCCGGTTTTGTTGCCGGGCAACCGTGACTGTCATGCAGCACGGGGCAACTTGGGCCCAACTAAATCAGAGGACCTCCACTTGCCTATTTTTTCTTCTTTGCGCAATGCCCTGCTGGCCGCTGCCGGCCTGACGTTCGCTGTCGGTGCCCAAGCCGCCGGTACTGTGCATATTTATAACTGGTCGGATTACATCGGCGAGACCACCCTGGCCGATTTCCAGAAAGAAACCGGGATCAAGCCGGTCTACGACGTGTTCGACTCCAACGAAACCCTGGAAGGCAAGCTGCTCGCCGGGCGTACCGGCTACGACGTGGTCGTGCCGTCGAACCACTTCCTCGGCAAGCAGATCAAGGCGGGCGCGTTCCAGAAGCTCGACAAGGCGCAACTGCCGAACTATTCCAACCTCGATCCGGTGCTGCTCAAGCGCCTGGAACAGAACGATCCGGGCAACCTGTACGCCGTACCGTACCTGTGGGGCACCAACGGCATCGGCTACAACGTCGATAAAGTGAAGGCCGTGCTCGGCGTCGACAAGATCGACTCCTGGAGCGTGCTGTTCGAGCCGGAGAACATCAAGAAGCTGCACAGCTGCGGCGTGGCGTTCCTCGATTCGGCCGATGAAATGATGCCGACCGTGCTCAACTACATGGGCCTGAACGCCAACAGCACCAATCCCAAGGATTACGAGAAGGCCACAGCCAAACTGCTGGCGGTGCGTCCGTACGTGACTTACTTCCACTCCTCGAAATACATCGGCGATCTGGCCAACGGCGACATCTGCGTGGCCATCGGTTTCTCCGGCGACATCTTCCAGGCCAAGAATCGCGCCGAAGAAGCCAAGAAGGGCGTGAACATCGCCTACTCGATCCCGAAAGAGGGCGGCGCGCTGTGGTTCGACATGCTGGCGATTCCGAAGGATTCGGCCAACGTCAAAGAGGCCCACGCCTTCATCAACTATTTGCTGAAACCTGAGGTGATCGCCCAGGTCAGTGATTACGTCGGTTACGCCAACCCCAATCCGGGTTCGGACAAGCTGATGGAGCAGTCCATCCGCACCGACGAGTCGGTTTATCCACCGCAGGCCGTGCTCGACAAGACCTACGTGTCGATCGAGTTGCCGCCGAACATTCAGCGTTTGATGACCCGCAGCTGGACCAAGGTCAAGTCGGGTAAATAGCTTCAACGTACAAACTATCCTGGGTTCGTCTTGCGTGGGCGAACTGCACTCTTTTTTTCTGGGAGTTTTGTAAATGGCAGTTGCCTCCGGCGCCTATAAGAAAGCCCTCGAGGGCGACCAGACACCGAAACAGGTGCTGGTCAAAATCGACCGGGTCACGAAGAAGTTCGACGAGACGGTTGCCGTGGACGATGTGTCCCTGGAAATCAAGAAGGGCGAGATCTTCGCCCTGCTCGGCGGTTCGGGATCGGGCAAATCCACTCTGCTGCGGATGCTGGCAGGGTTCGAACGGCCCACGGAGGGGCGCATTTTCCTCGACGGTGTCGACATCACCGACATGCCGCCGTACGAGCGACCGATCAACATGATGTTCCAGTCCTACGCCCTGTTCCCGCACATGACCGTGGCGCAGAACATCGCGTTCGGCCTGCAACAGGACAAGATTCCCAAGGCCGAGATCGACGCCCGCGTGGCCGAGATGCTCAAGCTGGTGCAGATGAGCCAGTACGCCAAGCGCAAGCCGCACCAGTTGTCCGGCGGTCAGCGTCAGCGTGTGGCATTGGCGCGTTCGCTGGCCAAGCGGCCGAAACTGCTGCTGCTCGATGAACCGATGGGTGCACTGGATAAAAAACTGCGTTCGCAGATGCAGCTTGAGCTGGTTGAGATCATCGAGCGCGTGGGTGTGACCTGCGTGATGGTGACCCACGACCAGGAAGAGGCCATGACCATGGCCGAGCGCATCGCGATCATGCACCTGGGCTGGATCGCCCAGATCGGCAGCCCGATCGACATCTACGAAACCCCGACCAGCCGTCTGGTCTGCGAATTCATCGGTAACGTGAACATCTTCGAAGGCGAAGTGATCGACGACGCCGAAGGCCACGCGACCATCACCTGCAAGGACCTCGACCGGCAGATCTACGTCGGCCACGGCATCAGCACCTCGGTGCAGGACAAGTCCGTGACCTACGCGATCCGTCCGGAAAAACTGCTGGTCACCGCCGACCAGCCGACCTGCGAATACAACTGGTCGAGCGGCAAGGTGCATGACATCGCCTACCTCGGCGGTCACTCGGTGTTCTACGTCGAATTGCCGAGCGGCAAGCTGGTGCAGTCGTTCGTGGCCAACGCCGAGCGCCGTGGTGCGCGTCCGACCTGGGGCGATCAGGTCTACGTCTGGTGGGAAGACGACAGCGGCGTGGTACTTCGCTCATGAACATGCGCAAATTCAAACGCCGGCTCAATCGAATAATTCCCGGTGGCCGCCAGTTGGTCATCGGGGTTCCGTTCATCTGGCTGTTCCTGTTCTTCATGCTGCCGTTCTTCATCGTCCTGAAGATCAGCTTCGCCGAAGCGGACGTGGCCATTCCGCCGTACACCGAGATCTACACTTACGCCGAGCAGAAGCTGCAACTGCTGCTGAACCTGGGCAACTACGCGATGCTCGGCGACGACGAGCTGTACATCGCCGCCTACCTCGGCTCGCTGAAGATGGCATTTTTCAGCACGCTGCTGTGCCTGTTGATCGGTTACCCGATGGCCTACGCCATCGCCAGCGCCCGCAAAGAGCTGCAGACGGTGCTGGTGCTGCTGATCATGATGCCGACCTGGACCGCGATCCTGATCCGCGTGTATGCGTGGATGGGCATCCTCAGCAACAACGGCCTGCTCAACGGTTTCCTGATGAGCATGGGGTTGATCGACGAGCCGCTGCAGATCCTCAACACCAACCTGGCGGTGTACATCGGCGTCGTCTACTCGTACCTGCCGTTCATGATCCTGCCGCTGTACGCCAACCTGGTGAAGCACGACACCAGCCTGCTGGAGGCCGCTTCCGACCTCGGTTCGAGCACCTTCAACAGCTTCTGGAAAATCACCGTGCCGCTGTCCAAGAACGGCATCATCGCCGGCTGCATGCTGGTGTTCATCCCGGTGGTGGGCGAGTTCGTGATCCCGGAACTGCTCGGCGGTCCGGAAACCCTGATGATCGGTAAAGTGCTCTGGCAAGAGTTCTTCAACAACCGTGACTGGCCGGTGGCGTCCGCCCTGGCGGTGGTGATGCTGGCGATCCTGATCGTGCCGATCATCCTGTTCAACCGCAGTCAGGCCAAGGAAATGGAGGGTAAAGAATGAAGCGCTTCCGTTTCTCCAGCCTGATGCTGGTGCTCGGTCTGTTGTTCATCTACCTGCCGATGCTGATCCTGGTGATCTACTCGTTCAACGCCTCAAAACTGGTGACGGTGTGGGGCGGCTGGTCGGTGAAGTGGTACGTCGGCCTGCTCGACAACTCGCAACTGATGGGCTCGGTGGTGCGCTCGCTGGAAATCGCCTGCTACACCGCGATTGCCGCGGTGGCGCTGGGTACGCTGGCAGCCTTCGTGCTGACCCGCATCACCCGCTTCAAGGGCCGCACGCTGTTCGGCGGCCTGGTCACCGCGCCGCTGGTCATGCCTGAGGTGATTACCGGTCTGTCGCTGTTGCTGCTGTTCGTGGCGATGGCGCAGATGATCGGCTGGCCGCAGGAGCGTGGCATCGTCACCATCTGGATCGCCCACACCACGTTCTGTGCGGCGTATGTGGCGGTGGTGGTGTCGGCGCGTCTGCGTGAGCTGGACCTGTCGATCGAAGAAGCGGCGATGGACCTCGGTGCGCGTCCGTGGAAGGTGTTCTTCCTGATCACCATCCCGATGATCGCGCCGTCGCTGGCGGCGGGCGGCATGATGTCGTTCGCGCTGTCGCTGGATGACCTGGTATTGGCGAGCTTCGTCTCCGGCCCGGGTTCAACGACCCTGCCGATGGAAGTGTTCTCGGCGGTGCGTCTGGGCGTGAAGCCTGAGATCAACGCCGTGGCCAGCCTGATTCTGCTGGCGGTGTCGCTGGTGACCTTCCTGGTCTGGTTCTTCAGCCGCCGTGCCGAAGAAGCCCGCAAGAAAGCGATTCAGCAGGCCATCGAAGAGGGCGCTGCGGATTCGTGGAAGCAACCGGACGTGCGCCGGGCGCCGACGCCGGAAGCGGCTTAAGTCTGCGGATACAAAAAACCTCGCGACCGGTCACGGCCGCGAGGTTTTTTTATGCCGGTCAGGAAACCCAGGGCGACTGGCGAATCACTTCGACGAAGTTCATCGGCTTGAACCCCGGCGCCTGATCCTTCAGCACATCGGTCTTCACATTGCCGAACGTGGTCTGCGGACGATGACGCAAGCCGTCGGCGAACGCGCAGATGATGCATTCCTTGAAGCCCTCGCCCCGTGGGTGCGCATGCACCACCGCCTCACGCTGCACCGTGGTGAACGCCGCGTAGTCCATGCCCAGCACGTCCATCTCGACGCCTGCGGTCACCAGCGCCACGGTCGGGCGCAGATGCTTTGGCACCCCCGGCGTGGTGTGCAGGGCGATCGACAGCCACACCTGCTCGATGTCGTCGTCACTCAACCCGTACGGTTTTAGAAACGCGGCGGCTGCGTTGGCGCCATCGACCTCGAAGCGCTCGTCGTCGCTGCGGTGGCCTTCGACCAGACCCAGGTCGTGGAACATCGCGCCGACGTACAGCAGCTCCGGATCGTAGGCCAGTTGCTGGCGTTCTCCACTCAAGGCACCGAACAGAAACACCCGGCGCGAGTGGTGGTAAAGCAGGTCGGATTCGATGTCGCGGATGTATTCGGTGGTGGCCCGGGCGAGGGCGCTGTCGGGGATCCGGATACCGGCGATGGTCGTGGTCATGTTGAGCTTCCTCGTCGAAAACGCCGTCACGGCGCTGATGGGGAAAGTCTGTTCCCGGGGGCCAGACCGAACAATCGATCCATGGCTGCGATCCTTGCCATTGCACCTGCAAATCGTGCCAGCTCGCTTCTGCGGCGAGGATTGGCTAGGGTTGGCGCTGATCCGCCATTTCCCGGAGCCCATATCGCCATGAACAAAACCGTCGCCATCGTGGTGTTCCCCGGCGCGCAGGCGCTGGACGTCGGCGGGCCGATGGACGTGTTTGCCGAGGCCAACCGCTTCCTGGCGCCGGAGGATCATTACCGGCTCGACGTGATCGGCGTCGAGCGCGGGCCGATGGCGTGTTCCAACGGGCTGACCCTGAGTGCGCATCGGCACTTCAGCGACGTGCAGGACGCTTACGACCTGCTGCTGGTGGCCGGTGGGCCGCAGTTGCCGTTCCTGGATTTCGGCGAGGCGTTCGATGTCTGGCTGCGCGAGGCCTGTGGACGGGCGCGGCGATTCGGCTCGATCTGCAATGGCGCATTCATGCTAGCCCGTGCCGGGTTGCTGGACGGGCGCACGGTCACCACCCACTGGAACGACGCCGAAGCGCTGGCGCAGTTGTGCCCGTCCAGTCGGGTCGAGGCCGATCGGTTGTACGTCGAGGACGGCCAGCTCTACACCTCGGCGGGGGTGACGGCGGGGATCGATCTGTCGCTGTACCTGTTGGCGCGTGACTACGGGGCCGAGGTCGCGCTGAGCGTGGCCAAGCGGCTGGTGGTGTTCACCCAGCGCTCGGGCGGGCAGTCGCAGTTCAGCCCGTTCCTCACGCCGCATGCCGAGCCGACGTCGGCGGTGGCGATGGTGCAGTTGTATGTGCTGGCCAATCTTACCGGCGACCTGACCATCGCCGACCTGGCGAACGCGGCGAACATGAGTGCGCGGAATTTCTCTCGGGTGTTTGCGAGGGAGGCGAAGGTCACCCCGGCGGAATTCGTCGAGCGAGCGCGGGTGGATGCGGCGCGGGTGATGCTCGAAAGCACCACGGCGCCGCTGAAGACCGTGGCGTATCAGTGCGGGTTTCGCGATGCGCAACATATGCGCAGTGTGTTCAACCGGCGGCTGGGGGTGACGCCGCAGCAGTTCCGGCTGAATTTTGCGGCGATGGTTTGAGCGGCGCTTATTGCGCCGCTCGCGCCGGCAACAGCTTCAAGGTACTGCGCGTATTCGCCGTCACCTCTTCCTCACTGAAATGCGCCTGCACATACATCCCGTCCACATACGCCTCTGCCTGATCGTCATAGTGGCTGTCGAACGGCACGCCGCTCTGGCCCACCGGGTTGATGGTCAGGCTGTGAGCCGGATCAGCGAAGTCCACCAAGCGCCGGGTCGACGGGCCGTAGGTCACCGGCCACGGCGCCGGGCCGATCTTCGCCGAGAGGTTGTTCGGCACTTCATGGGAGCCCGGTGCGGCGAAGGGGCCGACGTTGAAAATGCGATCCAGCGGCTTCTGCTGACCCAGCGGATGACCATGGGTCAGCGTATGCGCCTTGCCCCATTGCCAGCCGGAAGCGTCGTCGCCGAGGGTCGACTTCAGGTGGGCCATGCTCGCCTGCCACGCGGCGCGCACGGTGTCGACGCGGGTCTCCTTGTTCGGCGTGCTGCGGTTGTCCCACCACGGTGAATCGGCATTCGCCGCGAGCCGGGGCAGTGCCGCATCGATCACCCGGGTCGACAGCAGGGTTTCGAAGAAATCATTGCCCAGCTCATCGCGCATTGCCGCGTCGGCGAGGTTGAACAGGAACTGGTTGAACACCGTCGCACTGACCGAATCCAGCGGATAGTCGCCTTGCCACTGGGCCAGTTGCTCGATCAGCTTCTGCTCGGCGGGATTGCCCGCCACTTCACGCAGCACCGGCAGCAACGGCGCCAGCAGACGCGGACCGTAACCGGTGGTGGTGCCCAGTTGCAGCTTCTGGTTGGCCTCGTTGTCCCATTTCACGTTCTTGTCGGCGAGCTGGCGGTTGAGCTGCTGGCCACGGTCGGCGAGGTTGTAATAACCGGGAATCTCCATGCCGGTCGGCGACACGGGCTGGAAGTTGGCCGAGACGATATAGCCCCGCGCCGGGTTCTCTTCCTGCGGGTTGGCGCTGAACGGGAAGTAGCCGTCCTTGTCCGCCTGATTGCCGCTGCCGTCGAGAATGAACCCAGGCTTCACCCCGGCCGGCCGTTTGGGCAGCAGCGCCGAGGCCCACCACGCGATATCGCCCTTGGCGTTGGCGTAGACGATGTTCAGCCCCGGTGCCTGCACCTTGGCCGCTGCGGCGCGGGCCTTGGCCAGGGTGTCGGCGCGGTTGAGCTGGTAAAAACCTTCGAGGATCGGGTTCGGTGTTTCGAGGAACGCCCACCACATCGCAATCGGGGTTTTCCCTGCGGCTGTACCGAGGGCGTCGTTGACGATTGGGCCGTGGGGCGACTGGCGCAACGTGATGGACATCGGGGCCTGGCCTTTCACCGCGATCTGCTGCTCGGTCTTGACCATGTCGGTCCACTGGCCGCGATACCAGACCTGATCCGGGTTGTCCGGATTGACCTTCTCGGCGATCAGATCGAGGTCGTCGTTCTGGAACATGGTCAGGCTCCAGCCGAAATCCAGGTTGTGGCCGAGAAACGCGAACGGCACCAGCGCCTGATGATGGCCGTAGAGTTCAAAACCCGGCGCCGACAACTGCGCCTCGTACCACACCGACGGCACCGAAAAACGAATGTGCGGATCGCCGGCCAGCAAAGGCTTGGCGCTCTTGCTGTGGCTGCCGGCGATCACCCAGGCGTTGCTGCCTTCGAACTGCGGCAGACCGTTGTCGATCAATGCCTGCTCGCTGACGCGGGCGAGGGTGTTCAGGTCTTTCCAGTCTTCGGCAGCGAGGGCCGGTGCGGTGCCGGCGTGGCCCTTGGCGAGCACGCCCTTGGGTTGCCAGTCGAGGTCGAACACGTTGAGGTAATCGGCGCCCAGTTGATCGCGTACGTAGGTCAGGAGCGGTTCGGTGCGAAACGCGGCGGCAAAGCTGTAGGCCATGTAGCCGGCGACGCTGATGCTGTCCTCGGCGGTGAACGGCCGCTTGGGGATGCCCAGCACGTCGAACTCGACAGGGGCGGCGTGCGAGTCCTGATATTGATTGATGCCGTCCAGATAGGCTTGCAGGGCCTTCCACGCCGGTGACTGCTTGTCGAGGGCGGCCACGTAACTGGCGGCCCGCTCGCGGATGCGCAGGCTGCGGAACAACTTGTCGGTGTCGAGCAGTTTCGGCCCGAGCACTTCGGCCAGTTCGCCCCGGGCGAGACGGCGCATGGCCTCCATCTGAAACAGGCGATCCTGGGCATGCACATAGCCGAGGGCGCGATAGAGGTCGGTTTCGTTTTCGGCACGGATGTGCGGCACACCGCGCTCGTCGTAACGCACGGTCACCGAGCCTTGCAGGTTGCGTAACTCCACCTGGCCCTGACGCGTCGGTTGCTTGCTGTAGAGGTAACCGCCGACCCCGATGGCGGGAATGACGATCAGCAACGCAAGTACGGTCAGGCCTTTTTTCATGAAAAATCTGCTCCCTGTCGTTCTATTTATATGAAGGCATTGATGCTGCTGATCTAGTTGAAGATCGCAACCGGGATTTCATAACACAGTATTTCTTGAATAGGAAGTTTCCTTCAGGTTTTCGGGAAGTGCACTACAAGTTTGTTGTTGCTGCGTTTAACGGGGCGGGCCTATAAAAGACCTCGAGAAAAAGCAGAGGAATAAAACGAATTTTGCGAATTCGATACATGGAATAACTGACATGGAGAAGTCGTATGAGTGATATTGAAAATTATCTTGGACCTCACAAGCAGACCGGGCCGGGCAGATATGAACTGGCGCCAATACCCGTCAAGGGGGTGGCGCCAGTTCGATTGGGACAGGGTGGGTTTTTCTCGGGAAGTTGGGGGTTGAATGAAGGGCCGCATAGAGGGACGGGCCAAGGGTCTGGGAAACTTGATCCGTTAACTCCATTCATCTGGAATGATTTGATGCAGGAGCAACAGAATGCTCAGGCATATATTGATCTTGAGTATGCTGGAGTATTCAGCAATATCGGCGCGGCATCAAATAATGAAGTAGAGAGGGCGAGGCAAGCAGCCAGTGCTGGACTTTCTGCGGCTCAGAAGGTCAAGGCTGATCAGGAAATAACCATTCAGGTTATTCATTCAAAGTTGTTGGAGTATCGGGCTCATACCGAGATCGCTTACTCGCTGTATGGACATAATCCATTTTTCCTGATGAAGGATTTGTCCTTCAAGAAGATACGAGACAGTCTGGCATTGCCGGTTCCGGATGTTTCCGTCGCCTATGCGGCCATCGACAGGGCCTATCGCTCGGCAATGGAGCTCCGGCGCCTTTCCTGGGTGATGGCCATTATCGCCAATCAACTTCCGGAACTGGCCGCAAGAAGAAGCCAGGTTGAAGCCGCGACTCAAACCACGAGGGACGCCCAGCAGATTCTTTCTGCCGAAAGGTTATCCGTGGTGAATCTGGAAACGAATATTCGCCTGCATTTCCTGCCGGGTTTTCTGGTTGAAAGAATCGCCGCTGCAGCGGGCTCAACCGGCGGCAGTCTCTCTCAAACACTCACGAATTATAAAATCGCAGCGGACAACATTCGTGCTGTCGAGCAGGCAGCCGTCCGGCCCTATGCAATCGCCAATCCGGCGATCAACGCCCGTTGAGCAAGCCTGAGCTCGAAGCGCTGAAGAACCTGGTCGACTTGCAGGCCACTACCGATCTGGGCAAGCGCTGGCAGGACTATTACGCTTCACTCCTGCACTCGGAAAGTGCCCGGCATATGGCAGCGGCGGCGGACGCATTTGCCGGTCTGATTGCCCGCGCCCAAGAGGCGGAGCGTCTGCAGGAGCAGATACGCATTGCCCGGGAGCTAGAGGCCCGGCATTTGCAGGAGCAGGCGCGTATAGCCGCGGAGGTTGAAGCCAGGCGTGTTGCCGAGGAACAGGCACGTATTGCCGCCGAAGCAGAGGCAAGGCGCCTTGCCGAGGAACAAGCGCGAATAGCGGCAGAAGCCATTCGCAACGCCCATACCTTCCGCGCGCCAGGTGCCGCTTCGGCGACAGGGCCGTTGTTCATGACTTCAGCTGGAGTCGTGGCAGTTGCCGAGGCTGCTGCGGCCAGTCTGCAAGCGGCGGTTCGCAGCGCCATCGCCGGGTTGGGCAGTCTTGCGGCCAGTGTCGGGGCTGGCGCGGTCGTCGGTGTTTCAGCGTTGGTCTACTCGTCGAAACTGGGCAACGGCGAATTGCCGGACCGTTACGCCTTCAGCACGCCGCTGTCGGACCTCGCGCCCGACTTCGCGCCAGATCTGCACGCCATCGCGGCGGCTGGCGGTACGGTTGACATGCCTTTCCGCGTCAGTTCAAAGACCGACGCGTACGGGCAGTCAGAGGTTTTTGTCGTCAAGACCGATGGGCGGAATATTCCGTCGGCGGTCAGGGTGGTGGCGGCTTCCTACGACACCGAACGCAACGTCTACACCGCGACCACCTCCGATGTTCCACCACGCACCCTGACGTGGACCCCGATCGTCAATCCGGGAAACAGCTCGACGACCTCACCGGCCGGGCAGCCGGATGTGCCTGCCTATACTGGGGCGACGGTAGTCCCGGTAGAGGGACGCTTCGATTCGTTCCCGGGCGTTTTCGAAGCCGGATTCGATGACTATGTTCTGGTGTTCCCGCAGGACTCCGGGCTGCCACCGAACTACACGATGTTTCGGGATCGGCGGGAGGATCCGGGTGTCGCATCAGGTGTGGGGCAGGCGGTATCGGGCAACTGGCTCGGAAGCGCATCGCAGGGCGAAGGCGCGCCGGTGCCGGCGCAGGATGCCGATCAGTTGCGAGGGCGGGAGTTCAGGAATTTTCGGGCGTTTCGGGAGGCGTTTTGGAAGGCGGTGGCTGGGGATCCGGAGTTGGCGGCTCAGTTTGATCGCAGCGCCCTAGCTAGTATGAAAGACGGCCAATCGCCTTTTGTTAAAGAGAGTGAGCAAGTTGGAAAGCGTGTGAAAATTGAGTTGCATCACAGGAAATATATTTCTGAAGGTGGCGGGGTTTATGAGGTTGACAACATAGTCGCAATGACTCCACGGAGACATATTGGTATGCATAGAGGGTCAGGTAATGATTAAGTTAATTAACGAAATGTCAGAGTCGGAGTTTCTGAAGTTTGTTACGAGAATTTATGACAACGACTATGAAAGTGAAGAGGAACACATCGATGCTGTTTTCGAGTTTAAGGCCTTGAGTGAGCATCCATCTGGATCGGATCTGATTTTTTATCCGGAGCCAGGAAAAAGTGGGCCGGCAGCTGTAGTTGCAGAGGTCAAGGCGTGGCGTGCAGCTAACGGAAAATCTGGTTTTAAAGAGGTTTGATATTCATAAGTGTGGTTGTGCCCCTGGCAGTTTTGCCAGGGGCTTTTTTACAGGATGGTGGTGGCTTGTTAAATATTTCGGACTATACGGAAAGAGAGTTTTTGGATTTTGTAATCTCAATTTGTGATGCTAGTGCTCGAACAGAGGAGGAAGATGTAAAGCTGGTATTGGAATTCAGGCGGTTAACAGAACACCCGGACGGCTCGGATCTTATCTACTACCCAAGAGATGATAGGGATGACAGTCCTGAAGGGATTGTAAAGGAGGTTAAAGAATGGCGCGCTGCTAATAACAAACCGGGATTCAAGGCGGTTTAGTTTTCAAGTGTCAATATGTCTCTGGCGTCTTTGGTTGATGCGGTTTTTATTGTCAGTGCGAAGCCGTTCACTCCCCACTAATCCACGGGCAATAACACCCTACCGCCAACGTATGAGTCGCATTGACCGGACGATCATCACTCAACGCTTGCAGGATCGGTTCGATAAAACTGTTGCTGGAGTTGCACGTCAGACCTTCGCTGTACGGGCCGAAGTACGCCAGTCTGCCGCTGCGGTCCCAGATCGCCACGGCCGGGCTGGCGGGAATCTGCTCCGAACCGGGCAGCACCGCGATGGTTTTAAGATTGCTTAGGGTGGCGGGCAACTGGCCGTGGCTGCCGGCCTTCTGCACCGCGAAGAATTCCACGCCCTTGGGGCCGAACTGTTCGACCATCTCGGTCAGGTGCTGCTGGTTGCCGACGTTGCATGGGCAGGCCGGGTCCCAGAAGTGCACCAGACGGATGTTGCCGGGGCCAGCGAGGTCGGCGGGCAGGCGCAGCGGGTCGCCGGAAAACACCGCCGTGTGTTCGCTGAAAGCCCTCAGGTAGCGGCCCTGAAACCAGTCGTATGCGGCCCACAGCACGCCGGCGCAAACGATGGCGAGCAGGCTGGCAAACAGTGCGGTGCGGTAGGGCGAACGCATGGTTTTGATTCCTTGGGAGCGCGCTAGCTTGCCATGCTTGCTTCTACAGATGAATATCGCAGGCCGATAAAGTCTGTTTACCCTTCTGGAATTGCCCATGTCTGTTGCCTTCGATCCCGATCATCTGCGTGCGAGCCTCAAGCCTCTGGCCGAGTGGCAGCCGTTGTCCGAGGAGGCGAAGGCGTATCAGCGGTTCTACAAGACCGACTTTCCGGAGCGTGATGTCTGGCGTGGCATGGGCCGGTTCGACATCGATGGTTATGAGCTGGTCAGCCATTGCTGGTGGCCGGCGGAAACGGCCAAGGCCACGCTGTTTCTGGTGCACGGTTTTTATGACCACACCGGGCTTTACCGGCATGTGATCGAGTGGGCGCTGGATCAGGGTTTTGCGGTGATTGCCTGCGATCTGCCGGGGCATGGTCTGTCCAGTGGCGAGCGGGCGAGCATCCGCGACTTCTCCGAGTATCAGGATGCGCTGCAAGGCCTGTTCGCCGAGGCGCGTTCGATTGCACTGCCGCAGCCGTGGCATTTGTGCGGGCAAAGCACCGGCGGGGCGATCATTGTCGATCACGTGCTCAATCATGGCGAAAACAGCCCGGCGCAGGGGCAGTTGATTCTGCTGGCGCCGCTGGTGCGTCCGCGTGCCTGGGGCTGGTCGCAGTTCAGTTATTACCTGCTCAGGCCCTTTGTCAGGGGCATCGCCCGGCGTTTCAGCGAGAACTCCAACGACCCGGATTTCCTGCCGTTCCTGCAGGCTGATCCGTTGCAGCCAAAACGCTTGCCGACCGCGTGGGTCGGGGCGTTGTCACGCTGGATCAACCGGGTGGAATACGCGAAGAAAAGTCCGCGCCGGCCACTGATCGTTCAGGGCCAGGCGGACATGACCGTGGACTGGCAGCACAACCTGCAAGTGTTGAAGTGGAAGTTCGACCGGCCACAGATTCTGTTGCTGGCCGAGGCGCGGCATCACCTGGCCAATGAAACGGCGGAAATGCGCGAGGAGTATTTCGAGTTCTTGAGCAAGCGGATCAAGGGCCGCAACCCCTAGATCACTGGCTGAGGTTCGAGGTGCTCTGGCCCACGGCGAGCCCGGCGCGGATCGCTGCCAGCGCGGCCTGATAGTAGGCCTTGCCTTCGGTGGATTCGGCAAAGGTCGCGAACTCTTCCAGCTCTTCATCCGACAGGTCGCGATAGACGTAGAGCAGCGTGTTGTTCAGGTCGGCGCCGATCTGATCCATCAGGCGCTGGCGTTGACCGTTCAACATGCCCTGGGCCTGACCGCCGCCGAGCAGGCCGGGGATCATCGAGCTCAGGCTGTCCGCCGCCACGCCGGCAATCGCCAGGCTGACTTCGGCACCGGCTTCACGGGCGGGCAGGGCCTGGGCGAGGTGGCCGATGATCAGCAGGCGGCTGTCGCTGGCCGGCATCTTCGGCAGGCCCTTGGCGTTCTTTGCCAATTGATCGCGGCGGGTCGCCAGCAGTTCGGCGGCGACGATCTTCTTGCCCAGCGGTGACTGAAAGAACGACAGGGCCGGTTGCGGATCGGCAAGGTTCTTGCGCAGTTGCGCTTCGGCCCGTTGATCCACAGCCTGAGGGGCGAAGCGCTGGTTGCTGTTGTTCACCAGCGCCTGAAACACCGCCGGCGGCAGGCTGTTCTGGTAACGCTGCTGCGCGGCACTCAGGGCGTCGTTGAAATGCGCGCGTTGTTCTGGCCAGCCGGCGACCTTGTACAGCTGGTCGTGGCCGTCCGCCCAGGCGGGCAAAACGCAGAACATCAACAGTGAAAAAAGCAAACGGCGCATAAGGACTCCTGTCGGCAGCCGACTATTCTCCGTGCGGTGCCAGTACTTGTCGAGAATTCGTATCAAGCCGCCGCGTGGCTCTGTCGGATTTCTTGCCGCAGGCATACTATGCGCGCCATGCAAATATCCTCTGATCACCCGCTGCTGTTACGTATCGTCGACGACCTGGCCGAGCGCGGCTGGTCGCAGCAGAACATTTTCCTGCCTGCGGATTTGACCCGCGCACTGGCGGCCGAGTGCCGCAAACGTGACGCCGAAGGTGAACTGGCGCCGGCGGGGGTCGGACGTGGCCCGTTTACGGAGATCCGCGAGGGGATTCGTGGCGACCATATCCAATGGATCGACCCCGGTCAGGCCGAGGCCAGCGACCGCTACCTGAACCTGATGGACAGCTTGCGCGAAGCGCTCAACCGGGGCCTGTTCCTCGGTCTGGAAGACTTCGAGTGCCACTTCGCCCTGTACCCGCCGGGTGCTTTCTATCGCAAGCATGTCGACCGTTTTCGCGACGATGACCGGCGCATGGTCTCGGCGGTGATCTACCTCAATGACGGCTGGCTGCCGGAGGATGGCGGGCAACTGCGCATGTACCTGGAGCATGATCGCGTTCATGACGTGCAGCCTACGGGCGGTTGTCTGGTGGTGTTTCTCTCCGGCGAAGTCCCTCACGAAGTATTGCCAGCCAGCCGCGAGCGGCTGTCGCTGACCGGCTGGTTCCGCCGCCGTGGCAACGAGCCGTTCTGAGATGCACAGGATTCTTGTGAGCCGCTGCCTGCTGGGCCATCGCGTGCGTTACGACGGTGGGGCCAGCGGGCCGTTCGATCTGCTGGAGCAGTGGATCAGCGAAGGCCGGGTAGTGCCGCTGTGCCCGGAAGTCGCCGGTGGTTTGCCGACGCCACGAGCGGCGGCGGAAATTCCGGGCGGGCAGGGCAGCGAGGTGCTGGACGGGCACGCCTCGGTGATCACCTCCGAGGGCGAAGACGTCAGTGCGCAGTTTCTCGACGGTGCGCGGCAGGCGTTGGCGCTGGTGCAAAAGCACGGGATTCGGGTGGCGGTGCTCAAGGCCAACAGCCCGTCGTGCGGGAATCTGTTGACCTATGACGGGACGTTCAGTGGGGTGAAGGTGAGTGGCGAAGGTGTCACGGCAGCCTTGCTCAAGCACCATGGGGTGCAGGTCTTCAGCGAACTCGAGCTGCCGCAAGCCGCACAGGCCCTCAGCTTGCTCGACTAGTCACGTTCACTTCAGTTTTCCGTAGCCTGCACGCTCAACCATTTTTTCGACAACGCCTCCAGCCGCCCATCCGCCCTGATCCGCTGCAAGGCATTCTCCAGGCTCGCGTGAAACGCCGGATTGCCCTTCTGGAACGGGATCGCCAGTTCAACCGGTGGCCCGATCTTTGGTTTCTCTTCCGTCAGCGTCTGTACCAGCACCATCGGCCGGGGTTGTTCGTCCTTCTTCGCCAACAATTGCGCATTGACCTGCGTGTAAGGCTCGCTGACGTCGAAACGATCCTTGAGTTCCGGGGTCAGTGCTATGTGGTTGAGCGCGACGTCGTACTTGCCGCTTTCAACGCCCTGGAGCAGATCGGCCTCGTCGGTGACGATGAAGTCGGCGCGCACATCCAGTTCGTTGGCCAGCAGTTGCCCAAGCTCGACCTCGAACCCCGTGAGCGTGTCGCCGTCCTTGAAGTTGAAGGGCGGTGTATTAGCCTCAAGGGCTATGCGCAACTCGCCACGGTCGTTGACGTCATCAATCAGTTCGGCGTGAGCCAGAGGGCTCAGAAGGGGAAGCAGGCAGATCAGGCCAGGCAGAAAACGCATGGTCACTCCTTTGAAATCATTGTCGCGGCCTGTTTTCCAGGCTCGCTTTGCTATGGTTGTCGAGTGCCTTCGACAACGAATGGTCATGAAGTTGTCATGACCGTGCGGATTTTACGGAAAAACTGGAGAAGAAAATGAAAAGCTTTATGTCACGTGCAGCGTTGGCCGGTGTGCTGATGGGTGTTTCGGTACTGGCCAGTGCGGCCACACCGGCACCGAAGGGCGCCGAAGTGTTCATCGTTTCTCCCGAGGACGGAGCCACGGTTCAGCAGACCTTCACGGTCAAGTTCGGTGTAAAGGACATCGCGCTGGCACCGGCCGGTGACGTCACCAAGAACACTGGCCATCACCATCTGCTGATCGATGCCAAGGAAATCGTTCCGGCCGGCTCCGTCGTGCCGACCGATGCCAACCACATGCACTTCGGCAAGGCGCAGACCCAGGCCGACATCAAACTCGCGCCGGGCAAGCACACCTTGCAGCTGGAGTTGGGTGACAGCGGCCACATGGCCTTCGATCCGCCGATCGTGTCGAAGAAGATCACCGTCAACGTCGAATGACGTTTTCGCGTGCATTAAAAAGGGAGCCCGAAGGCTCCCTTTTTTTGTCGCTCAGCGACGGATCAGAACAACACACGGCTTCGGATGGTGCCGTTGACGTGTTGCAGCTTCTCTTGCGCCAGTTCCGAGTACTCGGCGTCGACGTCGATCACGACGTAGCCGACCTTTTCGTTGGTCTGCAGGAACTGACCGGAGATGTTGATGCCGTTTTCGGCGAAGACCTTGTTGATCTCGCTCATCACACCCGGGATGTTCTCGTGGATGTGCAGCAGGCGGTGCTTGCCAGGGTGCGCCGGCAGGGCCACTTCCGGGAAGTTCACCGACGATACCGAAGTACCGTTGTCGCTGTACTTGACCAGTTTTTCTGCCACTTCCAGACCGATGTTGGCCTGCGCTTCAGCGGTGGAGCCGCCGATGTGCGGGGTCAGGATCACGTTATCCAGGCCACGCAGCGGGCTTTCGAACTCTTCGTCGTTGGAGCGCGGCTCGACCGGGAACACGTCGATGGCGGCGCCGATCAGGTGCTTGTCCTTGATCGCAGCGGCCAGGTGATCCAGTTCGACCACGGTGCCGCGTGCAGCGTTGATCAGGATGCCGCCCTTCTTGATGGCGCGGATTTCCTTCTCGCCGATCATCCACTGGGTCGCAGCGGTTTCCGGAACGTGCAGGGTGACGATGTCGGACATGCCCAGCAGCTCGTGCAGGTTGCCGACCTGGGTCGCGTTGCCCAGTGGCAGCTTGGTCACGGTGTCGTAGAAGAACACCTGCATGCCCAGACCTTCCGCCAGGACCGACAGCTGAGTACCGATCGAGCCGTAGCCGACGATGCCCAGTTTCTTGCCACGGATCTCGAAGGAGTTGGCTGCGGACTTGATCCAGCCGCCACGGTGGCAGGAAGCGTTTTTCTCAGGGATGCCGCGCAGCAGCAGGATCGCTTCGGCCAGCACCAGCTCGGCCACGGAGCGGGTGTTGGAGTACGGTGCGTTGAACACGGCGATGCCGCGCTCGCGGGCCGCTTCCAGGTCGACCTGGTTGGTGCCGATGCAGAAACAGCCGACAGCGACCAGCTTCTTCGCGTGATCGAAGATCTCTTCGGTCAGCTGGGTGCGTGAGCGAATGCCGATGAAGTGAGCGTCAGCGATCTTTTCCTTGAGCTGGGCTTCCGGCAGGGAGCCTGTCAGGTATTCGATGCTGGTGTAGCCCGCCGCCTTGAGGACGTCGACAGCCGATTGGTGGACGCCTTCGAGAAGAAGGAACTTGATCTTGCTCTTATCGAGAGAAGTCTTGCTCATCTGCGTAAACCTGTATCCCGGAGAAAAATGGCAGGAAATGGTCAACAGACATTGACCTGGACGACAAGAAAGCCGTCACCGCAGAACCGGCCTTGGGCACTGGCCTGCGGGGTCGGTATGCTAGCATAGCCACCCCGCTAAACACTCATTCCTGCGACGTGAAGCGTTCTCAGGATGACCATGAATTGTTCGAGAGTTCCGTCGATGACCAATCCTGCCCTGATTGATGAACTGAAGACCCTGGTCGAGCCTGGCAAAGTCCTGACCGATGCCGACTCCCTGAACGCTTACGGCAAGGACTGGACCAAACACTTCGCCCCGGCGCCCAGCGCCATCGTGTTTCCCAAGACCATCGAGCAGGTGCAGGCCGTCGTCCGCTGGGCCAACGAACACAAAGTCGCGCTGGTGCCGTCGGGCGGGCGCACCGGGCTCTCCGCCGCAGCCGTGGCGGCCAATGGCGAAGTGGTCGTGTCGTTCGACTACATGAATCAGATTCTCGACATCAACCTGACCGACCGCACCGCCGTCTGTCAGCCGGGCGTGGTCACCGAGCAATTGCAGAACGCGGCCGAAGAACATGACTTGTACTACCCGGTGGACTTCGCTTCGGCCGGTTCCAGTCAGATTGGCGGCAACATCGGCACCAATGCCGGCGGGATCAAGGTCATTCGCTACGGCATGACCCGCAACTGGGTCGCAGGCATGAAAGTCGTGACCGGCAAGGGCGATGTGCTGGAACTGAACAAAGACCTGATCAAGAACGCCACCGGATATGACCTGCGCCAGCTGTTCATCGGCGCCGAAGGCACCCTGGGTTTCGTGGTCGAGGCCACCATGCGTCTGGACCGTGCGCCGAAAAACCTGACCGCAATGGTCCTCGGCACCGCCGATTTCGATTCAATCATGCCGGTACTGCACGCCTTTCAGGGCCGGCTCGACCTGACTGCGTTCGAATTCTTCTCCGACAAGGCCCTGGCCAAGGTCATGGGCCGTGGCGATGTCCCGGCGCCGTTCGAAACCGACTGCCCGTTCTATGCCTTGCTGGAATTCGAGGCGACCACCGAAGAAGTGGCCAACACCGCCCTGGAAACCTTCGAACACTGCGTGGAGCAGGGTTGGGTGCTGGACGGCGTGATGAGCCAGAGCGAAACCCAGTTGCAGAACCTGTGGAAGCTGCGCGAGTACATCTCCGAAACCATCTCCCACTGGACACCGTACAAGAACGACATCTCGGTCACCGTCTCGAAAGTCCCTGCATTTTTGCAGGAAATCGATGCGATCGTCGGCGAACATTACCCGGATTTCGAAATCGTCTGGTTCGGCCACATCGGCGACGGCAACCTGCACCTGAACATCCTCAAGCCGGACAACCTGCGCAAGGACGAGTTTTTCGCCAAGTGCGCCACCGTCAACAAGTGGGTGTTCGAAACCGTCGAGAAGTACAACGGTTCGATTTCCGCCGAACACGGCGTGGGCATGACCAAGCGCGACTACCTGACCTACAGCCGCTCACCGGTGGAAATCGAATACATGAAAGCGGTCAAGGCGGTGTTCGACCCGAACGGCATCATGAACCCGGGCAAGATTTTCGCGGTTTGATTGGCAATCCCTGATGAATCAATGAAGGCAGGAGTCGGTAATGAGCTATCAGCACCAGTATGTCGACGGTACGCGGATTCATTTTCCGCTGGGGAAAGTGGTGTGCATCGGCCGTAACTACGCCGAACACGCCAAGGAACTGGACAACCCGGTGCCTACCGAGCCGTTGCTGTTCATCAAGCCCGGCAGTTGCGTGGTGCCGCTGGAAGGCGGTTTCAGCATTCCGACCGAGCGTGGCTCGGTGCATTACGAGGCGGAAATCGCCGTGTTGATCGGCAAACCGCTGTCGACCAAACCGAGCCGTGAAGAAGTGCTGGACGCGATCTCCGGTTTCGCCCCGGCGCTGGACCTGACCCTGCGCGACAAGCAGGCCGAGCTCAAGTCCAAGGGTCTGCCGTGGGAAATCGCCAAGTCGTTCGACGGCGCGGCGGTGATTGCACCGTTCGTGGTCGGCAGCACCTTCGCCGACCTGACCGACATCGGTATCCGCCTGACCATCAACGGCGAAGTGCGCCAAGACGGCAACAGCAGCGCGATGCTCAACCCGATCGTGCCGATGATCCAGCACATGGCCGGCTGCTTCTCGCTGCAGGCCGGTGACGTGATCCTGACCGGTACGCCAGTGGGCGTTGGTCCGTTGAATGTCGGCGATGAGATCGTGCTGGAACTGCCCGGCGCCAGCCGCTTCACCAGCAGCGTTCGCTGACTGCAATTCTGAGTAAAGCAGTGGGAGCGAGCTCGCTCCCACATTTGTTTTGTGTTGCAGCTCGCAAACACATAAGGCATTCCAGCCATTTACCGTTTTTTTCACATCCTGTCCGGATAATTCCGGTCATTCTGGCGTCTGAGCCGGCCTCTTTGTGCTATTACCCGTAGCCTGAATTTTCGGAACGCGTCCTTCGATGTCATCTCAAACTCAGCTCAAACCTGCTCGCCGTTCACGCTTCGCTCTGCGTTGGTATTCCTGGCTTTTGTTGGTAGCCGCCGCTGCGTACGGGCTGGCGTTTGCCATGCATTGGGATGACCGTGGCCTGTTGTGGGTGCTGGAGCGTTTCGAAAGCCCGGCCGAGAAACAGGAAAGCGTCTGGCTCCCGGACTACCGGGTGGTCATCGACGCCAAGCTGCTGCCGGGCATGGAAAAGGACGAAGCTTCGGACCTGTCCTACAATCCGCAGACCAAAACCCTGTTTTCAGTGATGGGCAAGAATCCGTTTCTGGTGGAGCTGACCCTGCAGGGTGACGTGCTGCGCAAGATGCCGCTGGTGGGCTGGAGCAATCCGGAAGGCCTGACGGTGATGGAGAACGGCTTGATGGCGATTGTCGATGAGCGCGAGCACCTGCTCTCCATCGTCAAGGTCGATGCCGAGACCCGCGAGCTGAAGCGTGATGATTTCCCTAAATACGACCTCGGCCCGTCGAAAGATCAGAACAAGGCCTTCGAAGCCATCACCTGGGACGCCCGCAATCAGCAACTGCTGCTGGGCGAAGAGCGTCCGCCCGCACTGTTCACCTGGAAAAGCGACGGCAGCCAGACGCTCAAGGGCGACAAGCAGAAACTCGACAGCGACGAACTGGACCTGCGCAACCTCTCGGCCCTGGCAATTGACCCGCGCACCGGCCACACCCTGGTGTTGTCCGCCGATTCGCATTTGCTGCTGGAACTCGACGAGAAGGGCGAACAAGTCAGCTTCATGACCCTGCTCGGCGGTTTCAACGGCTTGAAGAAAACCATTCCCCGCGCCGAAGGCGTGACCATGGACGAGGCGGGCACGCTGTACATGGTCAGCGAGCCGAACCTGTTCTACCGCTTCGAAAAACAGAAGTAACGACTCTCACAGCAATTGCAGATCTGTGCAGTTGTGGCTTGAGGCAAGTGGCCATTAAGCTTCAGTTCAGACAGGCGTGATATTTCATCCGCCTGTTTTGATACCGAGCCTGCCCCGAATGCGTCGACTTGCCCGTCCCAAGCCCCTGTTCATCATCCTGTCGGTGATTGCCCTGATCGCGCTGATTGCGATCGGCCAATACATGCGTCTGTTCGAGCGTGCCTGGTTCAACCTGCATGCGCTCTGGCAACCGATGAGCAGTGAGGCCATCGGGCTGGATCAATATCGGGTAGAGATCGAAGCGAAGGTCATCGACGGGCTGAACGACGACGTCTCCGCGCTGACCTACGATCCGGTGCGCAAGAGCCTGTTCACCGTAACCAACAAGAATGCCGAACTGATCGAGCTGTCACTGGACGGCACGATCCTGCGCCGTGTCGCCTTGATCGGCTTTGGCGATCCGGAGGCGGTGGAGTTCATCAGTGCCGACACCTACGTGATCACCGACGAGCGCCAGCAGCGGCTGATCAAGATTCGCCTGGAGCACGACACCACGTTCCTTGATGCAGCGGATGCCGAGCAAATGACCCTCGGTGTGCACATGAGCGGCAACAAGGGCTTTGAAGGCCTGGCTTACGACTCGGTGGGCAAACGCCTGTTCGTGGCCAAGGAGCGGGATCCGATGCTGATTTATGAAGTGCACGGTTTCCCGCACTTCAATCCGGAAAAGTCCTACGCAGTACACGTGATCAACAATCCCAAGCGCGATGCCGGGATGTTCGTGCGCGATCTGTCGAGCCTGCAATACGACGAGCGCAGCGGCCATTTGCTGGCGCTGTCCGATGAGTCAAGGCTGATTCTGGAGCTGGATGTGGACGGGCGCCCGTTGAGCACCATGTCGTTGAACGGTGGCCGGCAGGGCCTGAAGAAAACCGTGCCGCAGGCGGAAGGTATCGCGATGGATGATGACGGGACGTTGTATCTGGTGAGCGAGCCGAATCTGTTTTATGTCTTCAGAAAGCCTGCGCAGAACTGACTGATACCCCAAAAAACCAAATGTGGGAGCGAGCAAGCTCGCTCCCACAGGTTTTTCATCCGCCCATAAAAATGTGGGCAGCCTGGTTATTCAGCTTTGAGGGTCTTCACACCTTCGCTGGTGCCCAGCAACAACAGATCCGCCGGACGCGCCGCAAACAGACCGTTGGTGACCACGCCGACGATCGCGTTGATCTGCGCTTCCAGTTCCACCGGGTTGGTGATCTGCAGGTTGTGCACGTCGAGGATGATGTTGCCGTTGTCGGTCAGCACGCCTTCGCGGTAGACCGGGTCACCGCCCAGCTTCACCAGTTGGCGGGCCACATGGCTGCGGGCCATCGGGATCACTTCCACCGGCAGCGGGAACGCGCCCAGCACTGGCACCAGTTTGCTGGCGTCGGCGATGCAGATGAAGGTCTGGGCCACGGCGGCGACGATCTTCTCGCGGGTCAGGGCTGCGCCGCCGCCCTTGATCAGGTTCAGGTGCTCGTCGCTTTCATCGGCACCGTCGACGTAGAACTCCAGGTTGCTCACGGTGTTCAGCTCATACACCGGAATCCCATGGCCCTTGAGGCGCGCAGCGGTGGCTTCGGAGCTCGCGACCGCGCCATCGAAAGCGCCCTTGTGCTGGGCGAGGGCATCGATGAAGCAGTTGGCGGTGGAGCCGGTGCCGACGCCGACGATGCTCTTGTCGTCGAGTTTCGGAAGGATGAAGTCGACGGCGGCCTGGGCCACGGCCTGTTTGAGTTGATCCTGGGTCATGCGGGCTCCGGAAGCGGGCAAGGTAAGAACGGAAAGGCCGGCATTATAGCCTCAGGCCGGGCTAAAACCTCGGGATTCGTGTGGTCGTCCGGCCGAAACCCGGGTTAGACTCGTTGGCCCTGCCCAACCCGCTCAGTGATGCTTTCCGATGCTCGAACAGTACGTCAAGAAGATCCTCACCTCGCGCGTTTATGACGTTGCCGTAGAAACCCCGCTGCAGAACGCCCGCCAGCTCTCCGAGCGGCTGGGCAACGACATCTGGCTCAAGCGCGAAGACTTGCAGCCGGTGTTCTCGTTCAAGATTCGCGGCGCCTACAACAAGCTGACCCAGTTGAGCGACGAAGAGCGCGCGCGCGGTGTGGTCACCGCGTCGGCGGGCAACCACGCGCAGGGCCTGGCCCTGGCGGCGAAAGTGCTGGGCGTGAAAGCGACCATCGTGATGCCCAAGACCACCCCGGAGATCAAGGTCGAAGGCGTGCGCTCCCGTGGCGGCAAGGTCGTGCTGCACGGCGATTCCTTCCCGGAAGCGCTGGCCTACTCGCTGAAACTGGTCGATGAAAAAGGCTACGTCTACATCCACCCGTACGACGATCCGCACACGATTGCCGGGCAGGGCACCGTGGCGATGGAAATCCTGCGCCAGCACCCGCAGCCGCTGGATGCGATTTTCGTACCGGTGGGCGGCGGCGGTCTGATCGCCGGCATCGCGGCGTACGTGAAATACCTGCGCCCGGACATCAAAGTCATCGGCGTCGAGCCCGACGACTCCAACTGCCTGCAAGCGGCGATGGCGGCAGGCGAACGCGTGGTGCTGCCGACCGTAGGCATCTTCGCCGATGGCGTGGCGGTGGCGCAGATCGGCCAGCACACCTTCGACATCTGCAAGGACTACGTCGACGAGGTGATCACCGTCAGCACCGACGAAATCTGTGCGGCGATCAAGGACATCTACGACGACACCCGTTCGATCACCGAACCGGCCGGCGCCCTGGGCGTGGCCGGGATCAAGAAATATGTCGAGCAGCGCGGTGTCAGCGGCCAGACCTTCGTGGCCATCGACTCCGGGGCCAACGTCAACTTCGACCGTTTGCGCCACGTTGCCGAGCGCGCCGAACTGGGTGAAGGCCGCGAAGCGATCATCGCCGTGACCATCCCGGAGAAGGCCGGCAGCTTCAAGGCCTTCTGCGAGGCCATCGGCAAGCGCCAGATCACCGAATTCAACTACCGCTACAACAATGGCAGCGAAGCGCACATCTTCGTCGGCGTGCAGACCCACCCGGACAACGACCCGCGCAGCGCACTGCTGGCGAGCCTGACCGAGCAGGGTTTCCCGGTGCTCGACCTGACCGACAACGAACTGGCCAAACTGCACATTCGCCACATGGTCGGCGGTCGCGCCGCGCACGTGGTCGATGAAGTGGTGCTGCGATTCGAGTTCCCGGAGCGTCCGGGCGCGCTGTTCAACTTCCTCAACAAGCTCGGCGGGCGCTGGAACATCTCGATGTTCCACTACCGCAACCACGGTGCAGCGGACGGTCGTGTGGTGGCGGGTCTGCAAGTGCCCCACGACGAGCGTCATCTGGTGCCCGCAGCCCTTGAGGAAATCGGCTACCCATACTGGGACGAAAGCGACAACCCGGCCTATCAGCTGTTTCTTGGCTGAACGGCTACGCTGATGGGTATGGCCCAAGGAAAGAGAAATTCATGGAAACCCTGACCACCCTGAAAGTCCTTCACGTCGCGGCGACCGTGGTGATACTGGCGAGCGGGCTGGGGCTCGCCGCTGTTTCCTGGCGTAATCGCAGCGAGGGGCCGGCCAGCACGATGCAGCGACCCTGGTTGTTCGTCTGGTGTCTGATGCTGATCGGCGTGCTCAGCATGCCTTTCACCGGCTGGTGGTTGGTGCACCTGATTGGCTGGCCGTTGGGACAGTTCTGGATTCTGGGGTCCAGCGTGATCTATGCCGTGGCCACATTCAGCGCGGTCTGGCTGCTTGTTCGGCTTAATCGGCTATGGACCAGCGGGGTCGGCAACCGGAAATTCAATCTGGCGCTGGCAATTGTCAGCGGCGTCGGATTTCTGGCCATTGCGGCGTTGATGGGGGCGAAGCCGGTTTAAGGCTTGGGACCGCGTCGACCCCGTTCGCTAGCAGGCTCGCTCCCACATTGATCTGAGGCGTTCACAAATTCTTTGTGGGAGCTGGCCTTGCCAGCGATGGCGATATCAGCCGCGCAGACTGATGACGGGCCAACCGCGCTTCTCGGCCTCGGCCCGCAGGTTCGGATCCGGGTCGACTGCCACCGGATTCGCCACCTGCTCCAGCAGTGGCAGGTCATTCATCGAGTCGCTGTAGAAGTAGCTGCCTTCCAGCGAATACCCGGTTTCCTCCAGCCAGCGGTTCAGGCGCGTCACCTTGCCTTCGCGAAAGCACGGCACGTCGGTGCTGCGTCCGGTGTAGCGGCCGTCCTGCATTTCGCACTCGGTGGCGATCAGGGTTTCGACGCCCAGGCGCACCGCAATCGGCGCGGTGACGAAGCGGTTGGTGGCGGTGATGATCACCAGTTTGTCGCCGGCGTCGCGGTGCTTTTTCAGCAGATCGAGCGCCTTGGGCAGAACGATCGGCTCGATGCAGTCGCGCATGTAATCGTTGTGCCATTGCTCAAGCACGGCCATTTCGGTGCGGCCGAGGATTTCCAGGCAGAAGTTCAGGTAGGCCGCGTTATCCAGTTTGCCGGCCAGGTAATCCTGATAGAACTCGTCGTTGCGTGCCTTGTAGGCGATCGGGTCGAGGAAGCCGCGTTCGCACAGATAATCGCCCCAAGCGTGATCGCTGTCGCCGCCCAGAAGGGTGTTGTCCAAATCGAATAAAGCCAGGCGCATTGCAGTTACCCGCTGAAAAGTCAGTAAAAAGGCCACAAGAATACGGTCTTTTCACAAGAGTGCACATAAGCTCGGAACCTTCGTTGCCGCCTTCACAACCTTTGTGGAACAATGCGGCGACATGCGTTTGCGAGGTTGTTGCCGTGATCGACCCCGATGGTTTCCGCCCTAATGTCGGGATCATTCTGACGAATGACGCCGGCCAGGTGCTATGGGCTCGCCGTATCAATCAGGATGCCTGGCAGTTTCCACAGGGGGGAATCAATCCCGAGGAGACGCCGGAAGACGCCTTGTACCGCGAGCTGAACGAAGAAGTTGGCCTGGAACGCGAAGATGTTGAAATTCTCGCCTGTACCCGGGGCTGGTTGCGCTATCGTTTGCCGCAACGTCTGGTGCGAACCCACAGCCAACCGCTGTGCATCGGCCAGAAACAGAAGTGGTTTCTCCTGCGCCTGATCTCCAACGAGCAGCGGGTGCGGATGGATTTGACCGGTAAACCGGAGTTCGATGGCTGGCGCTGGGTCAGTTATTGGTATCCGTTGGGCCAGGTGGTGACATTCAAGCGCGAAGTGTATCGCCGCGCTCTCAAAGAGCTTGCCCCGCGCCTTTTAGCGCGCGACTGACGACGGAGTTCGACCCCGAGCCATGCTCAATACGCTGCGCAAGATCGTCCAGGAAGTTAACTCCGCCAAGGATCTCAAGGCGGCGTTGGGGATTATTGTGTTGCGCGTCAAAGAGGCCATGGGCAGCCAGGTCTGCTCGGTCTACCTGCTTGATCCTGAGACCAACCGCTTCGTGCTGATGGCCACCGAGGGCTTGAACAAGCGCTCGATCGGCAAGGTCAGCATGGCACCCAACGAAGGTCTGGTCGGCCTGGTCGGCACGCGTGAAGAACCCCTGAACCTCGAAAACGCCGCGGATCACCCGCGCTACCGTTACTTCGCCGAAACCGGCGAGGAGCGCTACGCCTCGTTCCTCGGGGCGCCGATCATTCACCACCGCCGCGTCGTCGGCGTGTTGGTCATCCAGCAGAAAGAACGCCGCCAGTTCGATGAGGGTGAAGAAGCCTTCCTCGTGACCATGAGCGCGCAGCTCGCGGGCGTAATCGCTCACGCCGAGGCCACAGGTTCCATCCGTGGTCTTGGCCGTCAGGGCAAGGGCATCCAGGAAGCCAAGTTCGTCGGCGTGCCGGGTTCACCGGGTGCGGCGGTCGGTACCGCGGTGGTCATGTTGCCACCGGCGGATCTGGACGTGGTGCCGGACAAGACCATCACCGACATTGACGCGGAACTGGCGCTGTTCAAGACCGCCATTGAAGGCGTGCGCGCCGACATGCGTGCGTTGTCGGCCAAACTCGCGACCCAGCTGCGTCCGGAAGAGCGCGCCCTGTTCGATGTCTATCTGATGATGCTTGACGATGCCTCGCTGGGCAGCGAAATCACCAACGTGATCAAGACCGGGCAGTGGGCCCAGGGCGCGTTGCGTCAGGTCGTGACCGATCACGTCAACCGTTTCGATTTGATGGACGACGAGTACCTGCGTGAGCGGGCATCGGACGTCAAGGACCTGGGCCGACGCCTGCTCGCCTATCTGCAGGAAGAGCGGCAGCAGAACCTGGTCTACCCGGAAAAGACCATTCTGGTCAGCGAAGAACTGACGCCGGCGATGCTCGGCGAGGTGCCGGAAGGCACGCTGGTCGGTCTGGTATCGGTGCTTGGTTCGGGGAACTCGCACGTCGCGATTCTCGCCCGGGCCATGGGCATTCCGACGGTCATGGGTCTGGTCGACCTGCCGTACGCCAAGGTCGACGGCATCGAAATGATCGTCGATGGCACACGAGGCGAGGTCTACACCAACCCCAGCGAAGTGCTGCGCAAGCAGTTCACCGAGGTGGTGGAGGAAGAGAAGCAACTGGCGCTGGGGCTCGATACCCTGCGCGACCTGCCGTGCGTGACCCTCGATGGTCATCGCATGCCGCTATGGGTCAACACCGGCCTGCTGGCCGATGTGGCGCGGGCGCAGAAGCGCGGCGCCGAAGGCGTTGGTCTGTACCGCACCGAAGTGCCATTCATGATCAACCAGCGCTTCCCGAGCGAGAAGGAACAACTGGCGATCTACCGCGAGCAGCTCGCCGCGTTCCACCCGCAACCGGTGACCATGCGCAGCCTGGACATCGGCGGCGACAAGTCGCTGTCGTACTTCCCGATCAAGGAAGACAACCCGTTCCTCGGCTGGCGCGGGATTCGCGTGACCCTCGACCACCCGGAAATCTTCCTGGTGCAGACCCGCGCGATGCTCAAGGCCAGCGAAGGCCTGAACAACCTGCGGATCCTGCTGCCGATGATCTCCGGCATCCACGAGCTCGAAGAGGCGCTGCACCTGATCCATAGGGCGTGGGGTGAAGTGCGCGACGAAGGCACCGACGTGCCGATGCCGCCGGTGGGCGTGATGATCGAAATTCCGGCGGCGGTTTACCAGACCAAAGAGCTGGCGCGGATGGTGGACTTCCTGTCGGTCGGCTCCAACGACCTGACCCAGTACCTGCTGGCGGTGGACCGCAACAACCCACGGGTGGCCGATCTCTACGACTACCTGCACCCGGCGGTGCTGCAAGCCCTGCAAACCGTGGTACGCGACGCCCATGCCGAAGGCAAGCCGGTGAGCATCTGCGGCGAGATGGCTGGTGACCCGGCGGCAGCGGTGCTGTTGATGGCGATGGGTTTCGACAGCCTGTCGATGAACGCCACCAACCTGCCGAAGGTGAAATGGATGCTGCGCCAGATCCACCTGAGCAAGGCCAAGGATCTGCTGGCGGAACTGATGACCATCGACAACCCGCAGGTCATCCACAGCTCGCTGCAACTGGCGCTGAAGAACCTCGGTCTGGCGAAGATGGTCAATCCGGCGGCGGTCAAACCGCTCTAGAAAGACAAGATCGCAGCCTTCGGGCTGCGATCTTCATAGGTCGATCTCCACTTCCCCCAGATGCCCGCCATACGGCCCGAAACTGCGCTCGATCATCCGCCGCGTCCCGTCCGCCTGCACAATCAGCGCCGTACTCGCCCGAGTCCCATAGCTCTGGCTGGCAATAAACACACTCGACAACAGCGACTCGGTCGCCAATCCCACACCGGTATCCGGTAGATCAGCAAACGGTGCCGTTTGCGCATCACTCAATAAAGCCAACAACCGCTCGGGCTGCGGATCATCCAGCACCGCACTCAATGCCGCCTTGGCCTTGAGCAGTTTCGGCCACGGCGTATCCAGCCCGGCGTTGGACAGACCATAGACGCCGGGCTGCAACATCACCGGTTCCGAAGACCGCGCATTGAAGTGCCACAGCTCGTTGGCATTGCCCAGCAGCAGGTTGAAGCCGGCATAGTCCGGCGAACGGGCGACAACGTCGGACAAATAGTCATCGATCGACAGGTTTCCGGTCAGAAATCCCGCCACCAGCTCGCCCCGAGAACGTCGAGCCGGAGGCTGATGCGGATCGCGAATGTTGGTCAGCGCCGCAAAGCGACCGTTGGCACCCAGTCCGAGCCAGGTTCCCCCGGCCTCAAGGTCCCGTCCGGCATGAACCTGCGGCGACTCGGGCCATTGCGCCAGCGGCAGGCTGGGCCGGGCGTAGAATTCGTCACGGTTGGCCGCGACGATCAGCGGCTGGGCATGCCCCGGCCGCCAGGCGAAAACAATCAGGCACATAAGGTGGTCCTTGTGTGTTTTTTGCCCACTCTACGCAGACATCGTCCGTGCATCCATCGCCAGTGGAGCCGAAGGGTATCCATCCGTTACCATGCCGCTCCGGTTTTGGGGACGCGCCTTGGGAGGCAGTCATGGAATTTCTGCTCTATCTGGCGCTGGGCGCCTGTGCGGGCGTACTGGCCGGGCTGTTCGGGGTGGGCGGCGGGATCATCATCGTCCCGGTGCTGGTGTTCAGTTTCACCTTGCAGGGCTTCGATCCGTCGATCCTGACCCATCTGGCGGTCGGCACGTCCCTGGCGACGATCATCTTCACGTCGGTCAACGCGGTGCGCGAGCATCACCGACGCGGCGCGGTGCGCTGGCCAATCTTCCGCTGGATGACCGTGGGCATTCTGCTCGGCGCCGGTTTCGGTGCATTGACCGCCGAAGCGATCTCCGGCCCGAACCTGCAAAAGATCATCGGTGTGTTCGCCCTGGTGATCGCGGCGCAGCTGGCGCTGGACGTCAAACCCAAGGCCAGCCGAACGGTGCCGGGTAAACTCGGTCTGACCGTGGCCGGCAGTGTGATCGGCTGGGCGTCGGCGATTTTCGGGATTGGCGGCGGCTCGCTGACCGTGCCGTTCCTGACATGGCGCAGCGTGCCGATGCAGCAGGCGGTGGCGACCTCGTCGGCCTGTGGCCTGCCGATTGCCGTCGCCAGTGCCATAAGTTTCATGATTCTGGGCTGGCATGATCCGTTGCTGCCGGCCCATAGTCTCGGTTTTGTGTATTTGCCGGCGCTTTTGGGCATTGCCCTGACCAGCATGGTGTTCGCCCGTCTCGGCGCGCGGCTGGCGCACAGGTTGTCGCCGAAGTTGCTGAAACGGCTGTTCGCGGCTTTGCTGTTTTGCGTGGGCCTGAGCTTTCTGTTCTGAGCCGTCTGTTTTGGCAGGTCGCAATCCTGGCTTAATCCTGAGGTGACAGCGTCGCCTGGGAATTTTTGAAGATTTGAATGCTAACGAGGAGTCGCAATGCTGCCTTACCCGCAGATCGATCCGGTGGCTTTGGCCATCGGTCCGCTGAAAATCCACTGGTACGGCCTGATGTACCTGGTCGGCATCGGCGGCGCGTGGCTGCTGGCATCGCGCCGGCTCAACCGTTTCGACCCGACCTGGACCAAGGAAAAACTGTCCGACCTGGTGTTCTGGCTGTCGATGGGGGTGATTGTCGGCGGGCGTCTGGGTTATGTGCTGTTCTATGACCTGAGCGCTTACCTGGCCAACCCGACGCTGATTTTCGAAGTGTGGAAGGGCGGTATGTCGTTCCACGGCGGTTTCATCGGCGTGATGCTGGCCGCGCTGTGGTTCGGCAAGCGTAACGGCAAGTCGTTCTTCCAGCTGATGGACTTCGTCGCGCCGATGGTGCCGATCGGTCTGGGCGCCGGACGCATCGGCAACTTCATCAACGCCGAGCTGTGGGGCAAGGCCACCGACGTGCCGTGGGCCATGGTATTCCCGCCGTTCAGCGACCCGGCGCAACTGCCGCGTCACCCGTCGCAGCTGTATCAGTTCGCACTGGAAGGCGTGGCGCTGTTCCTGATCCTCTGGCTGTTCTCGCGCAAGCCGCGGCCGACCATGGCGGTCTCGGGCATGTTCGCGCTGTTCTATGGCATCTTCCGTTTCATCGTCGAATTCGTCCGCGTGCCGGACGCGCAACTGGGCTATCTGGCCTGGAACTGGCTGACCATGGGTCAGGTACTCTGCGTACCGATGATCATCGGCGGGCTGTTCCTGATCTGGCTGGCCTACCACCGCGCCCCGGCGGCGCCGGTTGCACCGACAGCTTAAATATTCGAACCCCGGCGATGTCTGCCGGGGCTCAAGGACACAGGTAACTCATGAAGCAATATCTCGATCTGGTGTCGCACGTCATCAACAACGGCACCAAACAGGCCAACCGTACCGGCGTGAACACCATCAGCTTTCCGGGCGCCATGCTGCGCTTCGATCTGCAGGAAGGTTTCCCGGCGATCACCACCCGCAAGATGGCCTTCAAATCGGCCATCGGCGAGATGTGCGGCTTTCTGCGTGGCGTGAACAACGCCGCCGAATTCCGTGCGCTGGGCTGCAAGGTCTGGGATCAGAACGCCAACGAAAACGCCCAGTGGCTGGCCAACCCGTTCCGCCAGGGCGAAGACGACCTCGGCGAGATCTACGGCGTGCAATGGCGCAAATGGCCGGCGTACAAGCAGATCCCGCTGAGCAACACTGCGGCCATCGAACAAACCTTGAGCAACGGCTACAAGCAGATTGCCCAGGGCGAAGAAGACGGCCAGGCCTATGTGGTGCTGTACAAGGCCATCGATCAGGTGCGCCAGTGCGTCGACACGATCATCAAGGACCCGGGCAGCCGGCGCATCCTGTTCCATGGCTGGAACTGCGCCCAGCTCGATGAAATGGCCCTGCCGCCGTGCCATCTGCTGTACCAGTTCCACCCGAATGTCGAGACCAAGGAAATCTCCCTGACCCTCTACATCCGCTCCAACGACCTGGGCCTGGGCACGCCGTTCAACCTCACCGAAGGCGCCGCGCTGCTGAGCCTGATCGGTCGCCTGACCGGCTACATGCCGCGCTGGTTCACCTATTTCATCGGTGACGCCCACGTCTACGAAAACCACCTGGACATGCTCAACGAACAGCTCAAGCGCGAGCCGTTCGCCATGCCGAAACTGAAGATTTCGGATCGCGTGCCGGAGTTTGCCAAGACCGGTGTTTATCAGCCGGAGTGGCTGGAGCTGGTGGAGCCGAGCGACTTCTCGCTGGAAGGCTACGAGCACCATGCGCCGATGACCGCGCCGATGGCGGTCTGAAGCAGGAGTGACAGAACACTGAGGGAGCCAAATGGCTCCCTCCGTTGTTTCTGGCGCTTAATGACCGTGGCTTCTGCCCACATGCGAATGCTCAACCTCCGCCGCCACAACCCCGCCACTGACTTCCAGCCGCTGCAGGATCCCGCACTGATCCGCCTCCGGCCCTTCGCCACAGCGCTGGCGCAAGTCGAGCAGTTGCGTCTGCAATGCCTGTAACCCATCGATTCGCGCCTTTACGTGCTGGATGTGCTCGTCGATCAGCGCATTCACGCTTTCGCATTGATCCTGCGGGCTGTCGCGCAAGGCGAGCAGGCTGCGGATTTCTTCGAGGGTCATGTCGAGGGTGCGGCAGTTGCGGATGAAGGTCAGGCGCTCGGCGTGGGCTTGGGTATAGACGCGGTAGTTGCCGTCGCTGCGGGCCGGTTCCGGCAGCAGGTTTTCGCGCTCGTAGTAGCGAATGGTTTCCACGGCGCAATCGGTCTGTTTCGCCAGTTCTCCGATCTTCATGACGGCAATCTCCAAAAGGGTGCTTGACCCTATAGTGGCTACAGGGTCTTTACTTGGCAACAGGCACCTTCATGGACGCGACCAATGAGCGATTCCCTGCACACCCACAAGCCCGGCGACGGGCACGACCACAGTCACAGACTGCAGCCTGTGCATAAACATGCCCACGCCGGCGATTCCTGTTGCGGGTCGAAAACCGTTACGCCTGCGCCGGTTCATTCGAGTGAAGACTCGTGCTGTTCGTCGAAAGTCGCCGCACCTTCGCTTGTTCAACTGAGTGAGGCAAAAAGCGCCGACGCCCGGTTGAGCAGCTTCCGCATCGAAGCGATGGACTGCCCGACCGAACAGACGCTGATCCAGAACAAGCTCGGCAAACTGGCCGGGATCCAGCAGCTGGAATTCAACCTGATCAATCGCGTGCTCGGCGTGACCCACAATCTGCCGGACACCGCGCCAATCATCGACGCGATCAAATCCCTCGGCATGCAGGCCGAGCCGCTGGAGGCGGGCGTTGAAGCGCCGGTTGCAGCGCCGGTGAAAAAACATTGGTGGCCACTGGCGCTGTCCGGCGTCGGTGCGCTCGCTGCCGAAGTGATCCACTTCACCAGCGCCGCGCCGACCTGGGTGGTGGCAATCATCGCGCTGATTTCCATCCTCAGCGGCGGCCTCACCACCTACAAGAAGGGCTGGATCGCCCTGAAGAACCGTAACCTCAACATCAACGCCCTGATGAGCATCGCCGTGACCGGCGCCGTGTTGATCGGCCAGTGGCCGGAAGCGGCGATGGTGATGTTCCTGTTCACCGTGGCCGAGCTGATCGAAGCGCGCTCGCTGGACCGCGCACGCAACGCCATCAGCGGCCTGATGCAGATGACGCCGGAGCAGGCCACTGTGTTGCAGGCGGACGGCAACTGGGTCGAACTGGATGTGAAAAGCATCGATCTCGGCGCCCGTGTGCGGGTAAAACCAGGCGAGCGTATTGCGCTGGACGGTGAAGTCGTCAGCGGCAGCTCGACCATCGATCAGGCGCCGATCACCGGTGAAAGCCTGCCGGTGGAAAAAACCGTCGGCGACAAAGTGTTCGCCGGCACCATCAACCAGGCCGGTTCTCTGGAATATTCGGTGACCGCAGCGGCGAACAATTCCACCCTGGCGCGAATCATCCACGCCGTGGAGCAGGCGCAAGGCGCGCGGGCGCCGACCCAGCGTTTCGTCGATCAGTTCTCGAAAATCTACACCCCGGTGGTCTTCGTCCTGGCCCTGGCCGTGGCGATCATCCCGCCGCTGTTCATGGCCGCCGCGTGGTTCGACTGGATTTATCGCGCGCTGGTGCTGCTGGTGGTCGCTTGCCCGTGTGCGCTGGTGATTTCCACCCCGGTGACCATCGTCAGCGGCCTTGCGGCAGCAGCGCGCAAAGGCATTCTGGTCAAGGGCGGCGTGTACCTGGAGGGCGGTTTCAAACTCGACTATCTGGCCCTCGACAAGACCGGCACCATCACCCACGGCAAACCGGTACAGACCGATTACCTGTCCCTCGACCCGACCGCCGACGCCACGGCCCCGGCCATTGCCGCCGCGCTGGCCGGTCGCTCCGATCACCCCGTATCGCTGGCCATCGCCAACGCGGCTGTGGATAAAGGTTTCGCGGCTCTGCTTGTGGATAACTTCGAAGCGCTGGCTGGCCGTGGGGTAAAAGGCGAGGTCAACGGTCAGGTCTACCACTTGGGCAACCACCGACTGGTGGAAGAACTGGGCCTGTGTTCGCCGCAACTGGAAGAAAAGCTGTTCGCACTGGAGAAACAAGGCAAGTCCGTGGTGTTGCTGCTCGACAGCTCCGGCCCGCTGGCGCTGTTCGCCGTGGCCGACACGGTCAAGGAAACCAGCCGCGAAGCGATCCGCCAACTGCACGATCTGGGCGTGAAAACCCTGATGCTGACCGGCGACAACGTCCACACCGCGCAAGCGATTGCGGCGCAGGTCGGGATCGATCAGGCCAAGGGCGACTTGCTGCCGACCGACAAACTGCAAGCCATCGAAGACCTTTACGCCAAAGGGCGCCGGGTCGGCATGGTCGGCGACGGCATCAACGACGCACCGGCACTGGCTCGGGCCGAGATCGGTTTTGCGATGGCGGCGGCCGGCACCGATACGGCGATCGAAACCGCCGATGTCGCCCTGATGGACGACGATCTGCGCAAGATACCGGCCTTCATCAGCCTGTCGCGTCATACCGCCGCTATCCTGAAACAGAACATCGCACTGGCGCTGGTGATCAAAGCGATCTTTCTTGGGGTAACCTTCGCCGGGCTCGCCACCATGTGGATGGCGGTGTTTGCCGACATGGGCGTGAGCCTGCTGGTGGTGTTCAACGGTTTGCGCCTGCTGCGCAAATAGAGGAAGAGGGGGCGGTTGTGCTGAGTGCCGAGCTGAAAGCGTTTTACATGGTGGCCCGCTTGGGCAGCATCACGCTGGCGGCGAAAAAGCTCGGCCTCAGCCAACCGACCGTGACCACCCAGATCCGCAATCTGGAAAGCCAGTATTCGGTAGAGCTGTTCTACCGTGGCGGCCGGCGCCTGAGTGTCAGCGACGAAGGTGCGCGGCTGTTGCCGATGGTCAAGGCGTTGTTGCAGCAGGAGGCCGACATCGAATTCTTCCTGCGCAACAGTGGCCAGGTGCAGGGTGCGCTGCGCATCGCCGCCACCGCGCCGTATTACATCCTCGATCTGGTGAAGACCTTCCGCGAGCGCCTGCCGCAGGTGGAGGTGTCGGTGGAAATCGGCAACTCGCAGCAGGTGCTCGAAGCGCTGGAGGATTATCGGGTGGATGTCGCGGCGTCGTCGCAATTGCTCGACGATGCCCGGCTGATCCGCCGGGTGCTCGGCAGCGACCCGCTGGTGCTGGCGGTGCATCGCAATCATCCGCTGGCGGCGCACGACCATGTGACGCTGAGCGCGCTGGCCGGACATACCTTGCTGATGCGCGAACCGGGTTCGACCACTCGACGGCTCACCGAAGAGTTGCTGGCCAGCGCCGGCGTTAGTTTCGGCCCGTTGCTGGAAATCGGCAGCCGCGAATCGATCCGCGAAGCGGTGCTGCGCAACATCGGCATCAGCATCATCGCCCGCCAGGAAGTGCCGCACGATCCGCAGTTGCGGGTGCTGACCCTGGAGAATGCGCCGCAGATTCCCGAATACCTCTACTGCCTCAAGGAACGCAAGAACGCCCGGTTGCCGGCGGCGTTTCTCGGACTGGCGCAGGAAATGTCCCCGGCCTGATCAACCAAAATCCCTGAATACCACTATCGGTCGTTTTTGCCTCACTGCCATATGACCGACGCATTACAACTCTAGGATTCGTCTCATCTGCTTGATGAGGCCTGTCCATGAATCCTGCAATCGCAACTGCCCTGACCAACCCCGGCGCACCGATGAAAGTGCGCGGCGTGCAGAAGCGCTTCGGCGCCTTCACGGCGCTGGATAACGTCTCCCTCGATGTCGCGGCCGGTGAGCTGGTGTGCCTGCTCGGCCCATCGGGCTGTGGCAAGACAACATTGTTGCGTTGCATCGCCGGCCTGGAGAAACAGGACAGCGGCGAGTTGTACCTCGGCGAGCGCGACGTTTCCCACCTCGCGCCCCAGGCTCGTGACTACGGCATCCTGTTCCAGTCGTACGCGCTGTTCCCCAATCTGACCGTTGAAGCGAACATTGCCTACGGCCTCGCCGGCAGCGGTCGCGATGAAGTGCGCCGTCGCGTCGGTCAGATGCTGGAACTGGTCGGCCTCACCGGCAGTGAGAAAAAGTACCCGGGCCAATTGTCCGGCGGCCAGCAGCAACGGGTGGCACTGGCCCGCGCCCTGGCCCCCGCGCCGTCGCTGCTGTTGCTCGACGAACCGATGTCGGCCCTCGACGCCCGGGTCCGCGAGCATCTGTGCACCGAGCTGCGCCAACTGCAACGCAACCTCGGCATCACCACCCTGATGGTCACCCACAATCAGGACGAAGCCATGCTGATGGCCGACCGCATCGCCGTGATGAACAACGGCAAGGTCGAGCAGTACGCCACCCCGCAGGACATCTACAACCGCCCGGCCACTCCGTTCGTGGCCGAGTTTGTCGGCCAAGGCAACTGGCTGCCGTTCCAGCGCAGCAGCGACAGCCACGCCAAGGTCGGCGGGATGAACCTGCGCCTGGCCGACGGCAGCGTCCACAGTCCGTCGGGTCGACTGTTCTGCCGCCCGGAAGCGATCAACGTCAATCCGCTGGTACATGAGGAAAACCTGTTCCCGGCCAAAGTCCGCGAGATCACTTTCCTCGGCAACCGCTGCCGCATGAGCTTCGAGCTCGATCAATTGCCCGGCCACGCCTTGCTCGCCGAACTGGCACCGGAAGCCATGCCGCGCCTCGGCGCCCAGCAGATCATGGTCGCCTTACCGCCACGCTGCTTGCAGGTGTTTGCCTGATGAACAGCAACCTCGCACTGCCGCTACCGCACAAGCACGCGCGGCAGGTGTCCGGGGCCGAGGTCGGCGACCGGATCTTCGTCCTCGGCGGCAAACTCCTGCTGCTGGTGCTGCTCGGTGTGGCGGTGCTGTTGCCATTGCTGGCGATCTTCTGGCGCGGCTTCAGCAGCGAAGCCGGGCAGGGCGGTGGCTGGCTCGCCGCCAAGGAGTTGGTGACCAGCGACAATTTCCACTGGCTGCTCGGTAACAGCCTGAAAGTTTCCCTCAGCGTCGCGGCCATCGTCGTACCGCTGGCCTACCTGTTTGCCTACGCCTTGCAGCGCACGCTGATTCCCGGCAAAGGCCTCTGGCGCGGGATTTCGTTGCTGCCGCTGATGGCGCCGTCGATGTTGCCGGGGATCGCGTTGGTCTATCTGTTCGGCAATCAGGGGATGTTGCGCGGGCTGCTGTCGGACAACATCTACGGTTTCTGGGGGATTGTTCTGGGTGAGGTGATCTACACCTTCCCACACGCCTTGATGATTTTGCTGTCAGCCCTGTCGCTGGCGGACGCGCGATTGTTCGACGCTGCGTCGAGCATGGGCGCCAGTCCTGCGAAAGCCTTCCGCAGCATCACCTGGCCGGCGACCCGTCAGGCCGTGTTTGCCGCGTTCTGTCTGGTGTTCACCCTGACCATCACCGATTTCGGTGTGCCGGTGGTGGTCGGTGGCGACTATCAGGTGCTGGCGCTGGAAGCCTACAAAGCGGTGGTCGGCCAGCAGCAGTTCGGTCGCGGCGCGTTGATCGGCATGGTTCTGCTGCTGCCGGCGCTGTTCAGCTTCGGCGTCGATGCCTGGCTGCGCAGGCGTCACGGCGACGCCATGAGCGGCCGTGCCCAAGTTTTCAAACCGGCGCCATCTAGGAAGCGCGATGCCTTTTATCTCAGCGTGGTCCTGCTGATCAGCGCCGCGTTGCTGCTGGTGTTCGGCATGGCGGTGTTCTCGTCGCTGGTGAAGTTCTGGCCGTACAACCTGTCGCTGTCGCTCAACCACTATCAATTCAACGAGACCGCCGGCGGTGGTTGGCTGGCCTACGGCAACAGTTTGAAGATGGCGCTGGGCACGGCGTTGATCGGCAGCGTGCTGATCTTTACCGGCGCCTACCTGATGGAAAAGACCCGCAGCCAGCGCGGGCTGAATCTGACGCTGCGCATGCTCAGTTTCGTACCGATGGCGGTACCGGGGCTGGTGCTGGGTCTGGGTTATGTCTTCTTCTTCAACCTGACCGGCAACCCGCTGCACGTGCTGTACGGGACCATGACCCTGCTGATCGTCTGCACCATTGCTCACTATTTGACCACTGCGCAGATGACTGCCACCACCGCGCTGCGTCAGCTCGACGCCGAGTTCGAAGCCGCCGCGCTGTCGCTGAAAGCAACGCTGTACCGGCATTACCTGCGGGTCACCGTGCCGATTTGCCTGCCGGCGCTGCTGGACATCGTGCGCTATCTGTTCGTCTCGGCCATGACCACCGTGTCCGCCGCGATCTTCCTCTACAGCCCCGACACCATCCTCGCGGCGGTGGCGGTGCTGAACATGGATGACGCCGGCAACGTCGGCGGCGCGGCGGCGATGTCGACCCTGATTCTGTTCACCTCGGCGGGCGTGTCCTTGCTGCTGGCGTGGGCTTCGCGCGGCTTGCTGCGCCGTTCCCAGGCCTGGCGGCAAACGGCGCCCGGCCACTGATCCACGACTTATCCCTTCAGCCTCAACTCACCGACAGGAAAACGATCATGTTCAAGCCTATGGCTCTGGCCGCTGCTGTGCTCGCTGCTTTCAGCCTGAATGCCTTCGCGGCAAAAACCGAGTTGACGGTGTACACCGCCCTCGAAGCCGAGCAGTTGAAGTCCTACAAAGAGGCCTTCGAAAAGGCCAACCCGGACGTCGAGATCAAGTGGGTGCGCGACTCCACCGGGATCATCACCGCCAAACTGCTGGCCGAAAAGGATCGCCCGCAGGCTGACGCGGTGTGGGGCCTGGCGGCGTCGAGCCTGGCGATCCTCGATCAGCAAGGCATGCTGCAAAGCTATGCGCCGAAGGATCTGGGCAAGATCGGCGCGAACTACCGCGACGCCGCCAACCCGCCAGCCTGGGTCGGCATGGACGTCTGGGCCGCGACCATTTGCTTCAACACCGTCGAGGCCGAAAAGCAGGGCCTGACCAAACCGGTGAGCTGGCAGGACCTGACCAAGCCTGAGTACAAGGGCAAGATCGTGATGCCGAACCCGGCTTCGTCCGGCACCGGTTTCCTCGACGTCAGCGCCTGGCTGCAAACCTTCGGCGAGAAACAGGGCTGGGCCTACATGGACGGCCTGCACCAGAACATCGGCCAGTACGTTCACTCCGGTTCCAAGCCTTGCAAACTGGCGGCGGCGGGCGAATTCCCGATCGGCATTTCCTTCGAATACCCGGCCGTTCAGCTCAAGCGTCAGGGCGCGCCGCTGGACATCATCCTGCCGAAGGAAGGCCTGGGCTGGGAGATCGAAGCGACCGCCGTGATCAAAGGCACGCCGCATGAAGAAGCCGCGAAGAAACTGGCCGACTTCTCCGCCAGCGCCCCGGCGATGGACCTGTACAAGGAAAACTTTGCCGTCCTCGCCCAACCGGGCATCGCCAAGCCGCAGACCGAACTGCCGGCCGATTACGAGCAGCGCCTGATCAAGAACGACTTCGCCTGGGCTTCGAAGAACCGCGACGAGATCCTGAGCGAATGGCGCAAGCGCTATGACGGCAAGTCCGAGAAAGTCGCGGCCAAGTAAGTTCTTCATCGACTGACAGGGCCCCATCGCTGGCAAGCCAGCTCCCACAGGTTTGGCTGCGTTCACACAATGTGTGTTCCGCACCGGGCAATGTGGGAGCTGGCTTGCCAGCGATGGCGGTCTCGCACTTCAGAGCACCTCTCAATGGCACAACACAAAGACTTGCTGATCGTCGGCGCCGGCATCCTGGGCCTGTCCCACGCTTATGCCGCCGCCCGGCGCGGTCTCAAGGTCACGGTTTTCGAGCGCACCGCCACGCCACTCGGCGCTTCGGTGCGCAACTTCGGCCAGGCGCTGGTCACCGGTCAGCCACCGGGTCCGATGCTCGAACTGGCCAAGGCCAGCCGCGACATCTGGGGCCAGTGGGCGCAGCTCGCCGGCCTGCAACTCAAGCGCAACGGCTCGTACCTGTTCGCCCGCACCGAAGCCGAAGAGCTTCTGCTCGAAGCCTTCTGCGCCGGGCGCGCCGTCGAGCACGACTATCGCGTCGAGCTGCTGCGCGGTGCCGCGTTGCGCGATTTGTACGGCGGTCAGTTCAGCCATCACCGCGCCGCGCTGCATGGCATGGACGATCAGCAGCTGTATTCCCGGGAAGCGATTCCGGCGCTGATCGAATACCTGCGTCGCGAACTCAAGGTCGAGTTTCACTTCTCGACGCTGGTGCGCGACGTCGAACCGGGGCGCCTGCACAGTACCGCCGGGATCTTCTCCGCCGAACAGATCATCGTCTGCTCCGGCCACGACTATCAGACCTTGCTGGCCGAGCCGATCGCCGCCCTCGACCCGCAAATCTGCCGCCTGCAAATGCTCCGCGCCCGGCCGCAGATCGACCTGAACTTGCAACACGCCTTGCTCACCGGCCTCAGCTGCGTGCACTACGGCGCCTTCGCTGACCTGCCGGAAGCCGCGGAAGTGCAGGCGCAAATTCTGCGCGAACAACCGCACCTGCAGGCAAACGGCATTCACCTGCTGATCAGCCCGACACCTTATGGCGAGCTGATCATCGGCGATTCGCACCATTACGGCAGCGATCCATCACCGTTCAACGCCGAGCAGGTCGACAACTGGATGCTCGAACTGGCCGAGCAGACCCTCGGCTGCAAGGTGCAAGTGGTCGAGCGCTGGCAGGGTGTCTATGGTTCCCGTGGTCCGGGGCCGTTTTCATTCCTGCGTCCGGCGCCGGGGCTGAGTGTGGCGCTGATGCACAGCGGCGTCGGCATGAGCGTTGGCCCGGCCATGGCCGAGGGCAATGTTGCACAGCTTTTTGGAGAGCGCTGATGTTGATTCACGAGCAAGTCATCGATCGGGTGTTCGGCCTCTATGAGCGCTTCGGCGCCAGCGACTACATCGGCGAACCGGTGTCGCAGATCGAGCACATGTCCCAGGCAGCGCAACTGGCCATTGCCGAAGGCTTTGACGACGAAGTGGTGCTCGCTGCGTTCTTCCACGACATCGGCCATTTGTGTGCCGAAGGCGCGGAGAATATGGGCGGTTACGGCGTGGTCAGCCACGAACGCCTCGGCGCGGATTACTTGCGTGAGGCCGGCTTCAGCGAACGCATGGCGCGGCTGGTGGAATATCACGTCCAGGCCAAGCGCTATCTGACGCTCAGGGATCCGAGCTATTACCACCGCTTGAGCGAAGCCAGCCGCCGCACCCTGGAATATCAGGGCGGAGTGATGACCGAGGCTGAAGCCGATGCGTTCGAGCGCGATCCGTTGTGCGCCGTCAGCCTGCGGATGCGCCAGTGGGATGAGCTGGCGAAGGAGATGGCTGTGCCGGTGATGGATCTTGCGTTGTTGAAGGGCAAGGCTTTTACCGTGCTGTCCCGCGAGGCGCGCTGAACCTTCTTACGCCAAACCGGGAAACGGTGCATGGCGCGTGTTGCCCCTTCGGCCCAGACTGGTTTTTTGCCGAAGGAGCGCACGGATGCGTTTTATGAAAGTGATTGCCCGGGATCGGTCCGGCAGCGGCGCAGGGGACACTGTCCAGTTGCGCTTTCATCACACCGAACAGGATTGGCGCGAAGCCTCTGCCCGTGAAGTCGCGCAACTGCGCAGCTTCACCCGAACCTATCTGAAATGCGCCTGGTTCAACGCGGCCGACGAGGACACGCGACATCTGCGGATCTTCGCTCTGAACCCCGGCAGCGATGGAACGCCGGAATCAGTGAGGCTGCACTTTCACCAGGGCGAAACCATCGCTTACAAAGCCGCCGTCCACGACCTGGATAACGATGGCCGCTTCGAAGTTGTCCTGTGTTCGGATGTCGACAACGACGGGCGCGCCAATCGCACCGATCGCAGCCGGGTGACGGCGCTGGTCAAACAGTTCCTCAAGCTCGGCTGGTTCTAGAGTTCGAGGACCTTGCCGACCAGTTCATCGATCTGTTCCTGACGCTGGGCCTGATTCAGTTTCGGATGCGGGTTGAGCGACGACCATTGCGGGTGGGCCCGGGCAATGTTCAGCGCCTCCGGCAGCTTGCCTTCGCGCCAGGTCTTGTCCTGCGGCGTTGCCACCTGAATGCTGTCCAGCGCCGCATGGCCTCGGGCGTTCAGCGCTTGCAGCAGTTGCCGCTGACGCAGGGCCAGCAGGCGCAACACGTTGTCGTCGACCGTCAGCTCTCGCTGCCCTTTGATCTTGCCGAGCAGGCGGTTGCCGTAGCTGCGGGCAGTTTGCAGGGCGCCGCCGGCAATGGCACCGGCCAGGGCGGCGGCACCCAGGGTGATGCCGCCGACCAGCAAATCCACACCCGCACCGGCTGCGGCTCCGGCGGCAATCCCGCCGCCGACCCGCACGCCGAGTTGCTTGAGGGTTTCCGGGTTGAACAGATCGTCGCCCCAGCGTCCGTCGAGCAGCGGCAGGTCGCTGGCGGCGGCGTCCTGCGGGCGGAAGGCGTAGAGCTTGAGCAGCGCCTCGACGCAGCGTTGTTCGCGCTGGCGCACGGCTTTGCGCAGTTCGCTGATGGCCTGTTGTTCCTGTTCGGCGTTGCTCGCCACACTGCGTCGGCACGCGGCGCAGTCGATCAACAGTTCGGCGATCAAGCGTGCGGCGCTTTGCTCGCGGGCCAGGCGTTGGGCCTGTTGATCGGCGATCAGGCGTTCAAGTTGTGGGCGGGCGTTCTCCAGCAACAGAGCGAGGCTTTCATACAACCGACGCTCACCATCCTCCGGCGGGGCGACGCTGTCGAAACGCACCAGCGCGTGCAGGCCGAGGCGCGCCAGGGCTTCACGCCAGTCCGGTTCGCGATGGTTGGCGCTGCTGACGAAATTCAGCACCGGCAGCAGCGGCTTGCCGCAACTGGCCAGCACTTCCAGTTCGTCGCGGTACTTGGCCAGCACCGGTTCGCGGGCGTCAATCACGTACAGGCCGGCATCGGAATCGAGCAGTTGCCGCAGGACTTTGGCTTCCTGTTCGAAGCGCTGGCGCGCTTCGCTGCCGTCGAGAAACCGCGCCAGCCGTGCCGGGCCGTCGAGGCGTTCGCCGGGACGTTCCAGACGCTCGAGAAAATCCAGCAGGGCGATGGCGTCCTCCAGACCGGGCGTGTCGTAGAGGTCGAGCAACGGTTCGCCATCCACTGACAACCGTGCACCTTCGACATGCCGCGTGGTGCTCGGGCGATGGGAGACTTCGCCGAATCCGACGTCGCGGGTCAGGGTGCGCAGCAGCGAAGTCTTGCCGACGTTGGTGTGGCCGACCACCGCCAGTTTCAGCGGCGCTTTCCAGGCATCAGTCATGTCCGTGCTCCAGCCAGTTCAACGGGGCGCAATCGGCGAACGGCAGTTCCAGTTGTTGCAACGCCACGTGCCAGTCACCGAGGCGTTCGGCGTCCAGCGCTTGTCCTTGCGGCGCCTGCAACAACCAGACACGGGTCGCAGTGGCATTGCGCGCCAGCTCGGCAATCAGCGCCAGGCTGCCGCGATCCGGCGAACGCCGTGGGTCGCAGGCGATCGCGAGGCGCGCCGGCGGAAAACGGCTGAGCTGTTCGAGCAGTTTGTTGCGCGATTCGCGACTGTCGAGGATGCCAGCGTTGCTGACGTTTTTCGGCAGCGTCGGCGGCCATGAGTGTTGGTCGTCGAGTTCGATTGCCACGAGCAGCGCGCCGTCGCTGGCGTGTTCGCCCACGGTGCTTTCGACGCGGTGCAATTGCGCAGGCTCCGGGTCGGTGATGCCGAGGCGTTCGCTGGTCGGCATCAGGCGTTCGCGCAGTTGGGCGTAGCCGGGGAGGTTCAGGTCCAGCCGCAACGCCGCTTTGCCGCTGTTCCAGCGCCAGAAACAAAACAGCGCCAACAGCAGGCGCGGCAGTACGCCGTACACCACCAGCACGCCGACCAGCCAGGTCGCCCAGGTCTGACGGGCGCTTTCGATGTTCAGCGCGGTGTCGCCGCTGGCGCGGATCATGTCCACGGTCGGCACGTTGAAGCCCAGCAGCGCCGGCAATGCGCCGAGGGCCTGGGTCATGTTGATGAACGTGTCGGCGCTGAGAATCGTGGTTTCCCAGACGAAGCCGTAGCGCCGGGTCGCCATCAGCGTCAGCAGCAAAACCAGCGCGCTGAACATCGCCAGTAGCCACAGGCCGTTGACCAGCGTGCCGAGCGCCCAGCGATTGAGCTTCTTGCGTTGCAACATCAACAGCAGGGCCGGCGCCAGTTGGGCAGCCTTGGCATCCCGGGCGAGTTTTTCACTGAGCCACAGCCACAAGCGGCCAAGGGTGGCGCCGTGTTCGCCAGTGAAGATCAGCCCCAGCGACCAGCTCAGCAGCAGAATCAGATTCAACCCCAGCAGACTGCCCAGGGCCCAGAACACATTGACCGGCGTCTGGCCCAGTGCGGCGAAGGCCAGCCCTGCGCCGCTCAATACGGCGAAGATCGCCAGCAGCACCAGCGCCAGGCGCGCGCCTTGCAGCCAGTGCTTGAGCGCAGAGGTCAGGCCATCGCGCTCGGCCAGCCACAGGGCGCGGCGTTGAATGCGTCCCGGCAGGTCGCCGCCGGCCGCGCGGGCCAGGCGATTGGCTTCCAGATCGTCCAGCGGGCCTGCGTGTTCTTCGCGCAGGCGCACGGTTTCGGTGAGCCAGAGGTTTTGCAGTGAAGTCAGTTCAGTCACGCGGCATCCCGTTGCTTGATTGAGCCGTGAGCATAACCGCTGTGGCGCTTATCGGGGTAAGGGCGGCTCTGGTATCCTCGCCGGCATGACTAAATCACTCCCCCTCAGCCTGATTGCAGCCCTCGGTGAAAACCGTGTGATCGGCATCGACAACAGCATGCCCTGGCACCTGCCGGGGGACTTCAAATACTTCAAGGCCACGACGCTCGGCAAGCCGATCATCATGGGCCGCAAGACCTGGGATTCGCTGGGTCGTCCGCTACCGGGCCGCTTGAACATCGTGGTCAGCCGCCAGACCGATCTGGTGCTGGAAGGCGCGGAAGTCTATCCGTCGCTGGAAGCGGCCGTGGTTCGCGCCGAAGCGTGGGCGAAAGAGCAGGGCGTCGATGAGTTGATGCTGATTGGCGGGGCGCAGTTGTATGCGCAGGGGCTGGCGCAGGCGGATCGTCTGTATCTGACCCGTGTGGCACTGAGCCCGGAAGGCGATGCGTGGTTTCCGGAGTTCGATCTGAACCAGTGGAAGCTGGTGTCGAACGTGCCGAATCCGGCTGAAGGCGACAAACCGGCTTACAACTTCGAAGTCTGGGAAAAAGCCTGAATCTGTGGCGAGGGAGCACGCTCCCTCGCCACAACGTCAATCAAGCCTGAGCCAGTTCCGCATGCTCATCGGCATCCAGCAGTGCCTTGTCGGTCTGCTGCATCGCCTGGCTGGTAATCGCGCCAGCGGTGATCGAACCGCTCACGTTCAGCGCTGTGCGACCCATGTCGATCAGCGGCTCTACCGAAATCAGCAACGCCACCAGCGAAACCGGCAAGCCCATGGCCGGCAGCACGATCAGCGCGGCGAAGGTCGCACCGCCACCCACGCCCGCCACACCGGCCGAACTCAGGGTCACGATCGCCACCAGCGTCGCGATCCACAGCGGATCCAGCGGGTTGATGCCGACGGTTGGCGCAACCATCACCGCCAACATCGCCGGGTACAGACCGGCGCAGCCGTTCTGGCCGATGGTCGCGCCGAACGAAGCAGCGAAGCTTGCCACCGATTGCGGAATGCCCAGACGACGGGTCTGCGCTTCGATACTCAGCGGGATGCTCGCGGCGCTGGAGCGGCTGGTGAACGCAAATGTCAGCACCGGCCAGATCTTGCGGAAGAAACGCAGCGGGTTGATCCCGGCCGCCGACACCAGCAAGCCGTGCACCACAAACATCAGGCCCAGGCCGAGGTACGACACCACTACGAAACTGCCGAGCTTGATGATGTCCTGCAGGTTGGAACCGGCCACCACTTTGGTCATCAGCGCCAGCACGCCGTACGGGGTCAGCTTCATCACAAGACGCACCAGACGCATCACCCAGGCTTGCAGGGTGTCGATGGCGTTGATCACTTTCTGACCTTTCTCGACGTCATCCTTGAGCAGTTGCAGCGCGGCAACCCCCAGGAACGCAGCGAAAATCACCACGCTGATGATCGAGGTCGGCTTGGCCCGGGCCAGGTCGGCGAACGGGTTCTGCGGGATGAACGACAGCAGCAGTTGCGGCACATTCAGGTCGGCGACCTTGCCCGCGTAGTCGGTCTGAATGGTTTGCAGACGGGCCATTTCCTGCGTGCCGGCAACCAGGCCTTCGGCGGTCAGGCCGAACAGGTTGGTCAGGCCGATGCCGATCAGCGCGGCAATCGCGGTGGTGAACAGCAGCGTGCCGATGGTCAGGAAGCTGATCTTGCCCAGCGACGAAGCGTTGTGCAGACGGGCCACGGCGCTGAGGATCGAGGCGAATACCAGCGGGATCACGATCATTTGCAGCAGTTGCACGTAACCATTGCCGACCAGATCGAACCAGCCGATCGAGGCTTTCAGTACCGGGTTGCCGGCACCGTAGATCGTGTGCAACACGATGCCGAATGCCACGCCCAGCACCAGCGAGAGCAGGACTTTTTTCGCCAGGCTCCACGAGGTGTGACGGGTTTGCGCCAGACCGAAGAGCAGGGCGAGGAACACCAGCAAGTTGAGAATCAGGGGCAGATTCATGAGAACTCCAGAAAAGACTGTGCCAACAACCTTCCGGGGCTGTTGCGAACCGGCAAGCCTAACAGTTTGATTTCCAATGATTTAATACCGAAATCGAAGGTGATCCGTCGTTTTTGGAATAAGCGGGTGTCGCTCTCGGGGATGCAACTGGCGCGAAACGGACGTGGACGGTCGCTGACAGACGAGGACTGTCACACATATTTGTTAGCGTCGATTTCTTTGACCCAGGGAGAAAGCGCCAATGAAGTTCACACCGAAATTTCTGGCTGTCGCACTGACTGTGGGGATGGGCCTGGCCACTCAGGCATTCGCCACCGACCTGAAACACTGGCCGGCCGATCAGGCCAAGGCGCTGGACGCGATGATCGCCGCCAACGCCAACAAGGGTAACTACGCGGTGTTCGACATGGACAACACCAGTTACCGCTACGACCTCGAAGAGTCGTTGCTGCCGTTCATGGAAAACAAGGGCCTGATCACCCGTGACAAGCTCGACCCCTCCCTGAAACTGATGCCGTTCAAGGACACCGCCGACCACAAGGAAAGCCTGTTCAGCTACTACTACCGCCTCTGCGAAGTCGACGACATGGTCTGCTATCCATGGGTCGCGCAGGTGTTTTCCGGCTTCACCCTCAAGGAACTCAAGGGCTACGTCGATGAGCTGATGGCCTCGGGCAAACCGGTGCCGGCGACCTATTACGAAGGTGATGTGGTCAAGAACCTGGATGTGAATCCGCCGAAGATCTTCACTGGCCAGAAAGAGCTGTACAACAAGCTGATGGAGAACGGCATCGAGGTCTACGTGATGACCGCCGCCTCCGAAGAACTGGTGCGGATGGTCGCGGCGGATCCGAAGTACGGCTACAACGTCAAACCGCAGAACGTGATCGGCGTGACCACCTTGCTGAAGAACCGCGAAACCGGCGAGCTGACCACCGCGCGCAAGCAGATTACCGCCGGCAAATATGACGAGAAAGCCAACCTCGGCCTCGAACTGACCCCGTACCTGTGGACCCCGGCGACCTGGATGGCCGGCAAGCACGCGGCGATCCTGACCTACATCGACGAGTGGAAAAAACCGGTACTGGTGGGTGGCGACACGCCGACCAGCGACGGCTACATGCTGTTCCACGATGTGGACGTGGCCAAGGGTGGCATTCACTTGTGGGTCAACCGCAAGGACAAGTACATGACCCAGATTCAGGGCATGATGGCCAAGCACGCGGCGGCCCAGGCGAAAGAAGGTTTGCCGGTGACGGCGGACAAGAACTGGGTGATCGTCAAACCGGAAGAAATTCAGTAAACCTGAAGGCAAAAAAATGCCCCGCACTTGGCGGGGCATTTTTGTTTCTGCGATTTGACGCTTACAGCCCGTCGAGCATCGCCTTGTTACGCACAGCACCCTTGTCGGCGCTGGTCGCCAGCAGGGCGTAGGCCTTGAGGGCGGTGGTCACTTTGCGTGGACGCTGTTCGACCGGTTTCCAGCCTTTCTTGTCCTGCTCGACCCGGCGTGCCGCCAGTTCTTCGTCGCTGATCAGCAGGTTGATCGAACGGTTCGGAATGTCGATCAGCACCTTGTCGCCGTCCTGTACCAGGCCGATCGCGCCGCCGGCCGCAGCCTCTGGCGAAGCGTGGCCGATGGACAAGCCGGACGTACCGCCGGAGAAACGACCGTCGGTCAGCAGGGCGCAGGCTTTGCCCAGGCCTTTGGATTTCAGGTACGAGGTCGGATAGAGCATTTCCTGCATGCCCGGGCCGCCTTTCGGGCCTTCGTAGCGAATGATGACGATGTCGCCTTCCTTTACTTCGTCGGCGAGGATGCCGCGTACGGCGCTGTCCTGGCTTTCGAAGATCTTCGCGTTGCCTTCGAACACGTGGATCGACTCGTCGACACCGGCGGTTTTCACCACGCAGCCGTCCAGGGCGATGTTGCCGTACAGCACGGCCAGGCCGCCTTCTTTCGAATAAGCGTGTTCAAAGCTGCGGATGCAGCCGTTTTCACGGTCGTCGTCCAGGGTTTCCCAGCGGGTCGACTGGCTGAACGCGGTCTGCGTCGGAATGCCGGCCGGGCCGGCCTTGAAGAAATGATGCACGGCTTCATCGTCGGTCTGGGTGATGTCCCATTTGGCGATGGCTTCTTCCATGCTGCGACTGTGCACGGTCGGCAGGTCGGTGTGCAGCAGGCCGCCACGGGCCAGCGAACCGAGAATGCTGAAGATGCCGCCGGCGCGGTGCACGTCTTCCATGTGGTACTTCTGGATGTTCGGCGCGACCTTGCACAGTTGCGGCACCTTGCGCGACAGACGATCAATGTCACGCAGGTCGAAGTCGATCTCTGCTTCCTGGGCTGCGGCCAGCAAGTGCAGGATGGTGTTGGTCGAACCGCCCATGGCGATGTCGAGCATCATCGCGTTCTCGAACGCCTTGAAGTTGGCGATGTTGCGCGGCAGTACCGACTCGTCGTTCTCGCCGTAGTAGCGTTTGCACAGCTCGACGATGGTACGGCCGGCCTGCAGGAACAGCTGTTCGCGGTCGCTGTGGGTGGCCAGGGTCGAACCGTTGCCCGGCAATGCAAGGCCCAGGGCCTCGGTCAGGCAGTTCATCGAGTTGGCGGTGAACATGCCGGAGCACGAACCGCAGGTCGGGCAGGCGCTGCGCTCGTACTCGGCAACCTTCTCGTCAGAAGCGCTGGAGTCGGCGGCGATGACCATGGCGTCGACGAGGTCGAGACCGTGGCTGGCCAGTTTGGTCTTGCCGGCTTCCATCGGACCGCCGGAGACGAAGATCACCGGGATGTTCAGGCGCAGCGCGGCCATCAGCATGCCGGGGGTGATCTTGTCGCAGTTCGAGATGCAGACGATGGCGTCGGCGCAGTGGGCGTTGACCATGTACTCGACGGAGTCGGCGATGATCTCGCGGCTCGGCAGCGAATAGAGCATGCCGTCGTGGCCCATGGCGATGCCGTCATCCACGGCGATGGTGTTGAATTCTTTTGCAACGCCGCCAGCGCGTTCGATCTCACGGGCAACCAGCTGGCCGAGGTCCTTCAGGTGGACGTGGCCCGGGACGAACTGGGTGAAGGAGTTGGCAATGGCGATGATCGGCTTCTTGAAGTCGTCATCTTTCATCCCGGTGGCGCGCCACAGTGCGCGGGCGCCGGCCATGTTGCGGCCGTGGGTGGATGTTTTCGAGCGGTAATCTGGCATGGAGCACTCCGGGCGGCTAATCAGGTATCAAAGGGGAGTGAGCTTCTATTGACGTCTGGAACACTCAGAAATGGCCGTGTGTCCTGATGTTGCCGATGACGTTGCGGGATCGCCGCTGGTCTCAGCCTGAGCTCATAAACCCGCCGGGGATGAATGGCGATGAATCTCGCGATTCTACACCGCTGGCGTCAGGAGGGAATGGCGCAAAGCGTTGTTCCAGTGCTGACGAAGCGTGCGGGATGACGACCGGCAGGATTAATCGCTGTCCGGTTGCCCCTCGAGATCGTTGCGCCGGCTGATCCGCGCGTTCATTGCCAGTGCCACCCCGCTGAGTATCACGAAGCTGTAGCCCAGCGTGGATTGCAGATTGGTCGGGCTCAGGCTGATCAAGGCACTGATCAAGCCGCCGCAGATGAAAATGATCGTGCTGCCGGCCGAGGCCGAGGTGCCGGCGTTTTCCGGAAACAGACTCATGGCCCGGGACGTGGCCGCCGGCCGGGCAATGGTGGTGCCGGCGGTGCAGATCAGCATCGGGATCAGCACGGTCGCCGGAGCCAGTGCAAAGTTCGACGCCAGGTACAGCATGGCCACGCCGGCGAACAGGATCAGGCTCAGGCCGACGACCATCTGCTGGCCGCTGTTGATACGCCTGCTCAGCACGCTGGCGAGGATGCCCCCGGTGACGTAAGCCGCACCGTAGATCAGCAGGATCAACGAAAATTCGTAAGCGGTCAGTTGCAGCCGATCCATGAAGATCAGCGGCGAGATCACGATGAATGAAAAGTGGCAGGCGAATGCAAACGCTGAAATCAGCCAGTAACCGACGAAGTCGAAATCTCCCAGAACCCGTCGATAGGCCGTGAGGAAGTTCGTACGTGTGCCGCTGGCGCTCGGTCGGGAGTTCTCCAGAAACATCCAGGCCTTGAGCAGCACTGCGGCTGATAATGCGATGAATACCCAGAAACTGCCGCGCCAGCCCAATGTCGCCTGAAGAAAGGTGCCAGCCAGCGGCGATACCGAGATGAAAATCCCGCCGGCGGTCACCATCAGGATCCTCAGGCGATCACGTTGCTCGCCTTCAAACAGGTCCTGCACCAGCGCCTGTGACAGCACGAAGCAACCGCACCCCAGCGCCTGCACCACCCGAAAAATCAGAAACAGCGAATAGTCCGAGGTCATCACGCACCCGAGGGCACCGAGTATGGAAACGCTCATGCCGGCGAGCAGCAGTCCCTTGCGTCCGATCACATCCGACAGCGGCCCGATCAGCAACTGGGCGAAGGCAATCCCGACCGCAAACAGGCTGACCGACAGGGCGATGTCCGCCGGGGTGCGGCGAAAGTGTTCGGCCAGGGCCGGGAACGAAGGCAGCAGGACATCCAAGGGAAAGACACCGAGCAACACCATTGCCAGCAACAGACTGACAGCCCCGCGCCGCTGTCGTCGGGTCACCACAGATTGTCCGTCATCCATCGATCAGTCCTGCCCTGGCAAATAGTGTCTGGTTTTGAGGTTCGGTAAAAAATCCGGCTTTTTTCAATGCGCTCAATGTGGCGAGGCTGCCGGCCCGTGCCCGCTGCCGACGGGCTTGCGCCGTTGTCATCGTGCCGAGAATCTCCCTCACCGTCGTGTTTGCAATACCCGCGCCGCGGAGGCTTTCCTGGAGCCAGTGCTCATCCACGTCGAAGAAGATTTCCAGAATGTCGAGCAAGGTCGTCGCGGTAAACGTTCGCTGTCGCGGGTTCAGGTGCAACCAGAGGTAGTGGAACACTTCGGTGAAATAGCGGCTGTGGCGCGCCTCGTCTGTGAGGTGATCGCGCAACATGTCGTTGACGCCGGAGACGAGACTGTCGCGGCAGACATCCAGCAGTTCACGGGCAATGATGGTTTCCGAAACGAAACCCAGAAGAAAGCACGCCAGCGGACGTTGCTCCTGCCCGGTGCGTGCGATCAGCAGGTTCATCCGGGTGATCCGTCTGGGCATGACCGGGCGCCCGGCGATGGCGTAGAGGCTGGCGATCTGCTCCGCCACCTGACTGGAAAACAGCGCGTGATAGCCCTCGTCGGTGTACAGCTGGAGTGCGGCGGTTTTCATCGACGCCGGCACCGCGACCGGCAGTTCCCCGTGGACGATGGTTTCGACCGCGCGATTGACGATCCGGTGTTCAAGCAACGTGGTGTAGTCGAGAAAATGCACCAGATGCCCGGCAGTAAGCCGATGCAGCATCGATCGGCCCGCTGCTTCAATGGCCGGGTGGGCCAGATAGGGCAGGAACGTTGGCGGAAACCAGTACCGGGTCTCCAGTTGTTCCTGGACGTTGTCCGGCAACCGGTATTCGTGAGGGCTGGTGCGGACCGTGGCGCGGGTGTTCCAGTCACTCAGGGTGAACTGAAAGACCGGTTCCGGGGCGAGGGTGCTCATGGGTGTGTCTCATGCAGCAGGTCGCGCATTTCCTGACACATCGCCTGACCGTCGCTTTCCCCGCAGCCGACGAAGAACAAGGGTTGTTCCGCATTGTTATCGAGCTTCAGCAACGTTTCGACCTGATCATCGGAAAACGCACCCGTCAGCCAGGTGTTCATGCCCAGCGCTGTAGCCACCAGTTGAAACGTCTGCGAAAGGTGCCCGGCTTCGACGAACGCCATTCGATAGGCGCGCGAGTGCGGGTATTTCCACCAGAGCCGGTCGAAGCGGGCGGTGATGAACAGCCCCAATGGCAGGTTATTGATGAAATGCTGGCCCCCCAGCAGATTGCCAGGTGCAGTGTCGGGCAAAGGGTTGATGAAGCTCAGGGCGTGTTCGGCGGGGTGGTAGACATAAACCCCAGGCGTCAATCCGTCGACGTTCTGTACAAACACGAACCCGGCGCAGGCATTGAGCCCGCCCCCGGAAGGGCTGCTGCGCCGCGCGCCAAGTCCGTCGGCGATGCTGTCGTCGAAATCGGCTTCGCGTTCTCGCAGGTAGCCGAGGGACAGGTAAAGCAAGGTGCCGACATCGTCCAGCGACACGGCGGCACCGATGAAGGATCGGCAGGTCTTTCGCCGGATCAGTGCACTCGACAGGCTGTCGTCCTTCAGTGCCAGCGGTTTGGGCAGGGCGATGAGTGGGTTCGGACAGGTATCCGCAGGGATGTCGGCCGACGGTGGAGTGGCAAGCACTGTGTTGCAGTGCTCGAGGTATTGCCTGCACCATTCCTGAATGTTTCGGGGCGTGTGTTCGCACGGAATATTCCGAGTCCCGATATGGTAGATCCTGGACAGTTCATCCCAGCCCCAGACAGGTGTCGGAATTTTTGAAGAAGTCAGTATTCCGGCATTTAATAACTGTGTGTCTATTATGTTGCTGTTGTCATATAGGTCAGGGTCGTGGACAAGTTGCGCCAGTCGGGATGCATATTCAAGATCAAGTTCATGTTGAGTATGGTCTTTGTAATTCCAGACTATCTGGCCGGGCGTTCGTGGCAGTATGAATAAATAAGGGTTTATATGCATGTTGGGGCACGCTGCTCTGGATAGGTGCTTTGTCAGAGGCGCTGGGTAGCCGGCTATACCCAGCGCCCACCTTACTTAACGGGCTTTAGGTGCGACCAGAAAAGCCAGGTTTGCAAGGGTGCGGGATTCCAGAGTAATTGCTTTCATGATTGAACTCCTTGTTCATTGTTGCTTCGTGGTTAGTGGGTGTCACCTCCGTGGTGACGACTTAATAATAGTTTGTAATGGATTAATCGCAAGCAAATATTAAGTAGGAATTGTCCAGTAATTTTGTCGGAGTGATCTTTGGTGGGAATTGAGTTTGTAAGTTGAATTTCAGTAAATAAAGTATTCGCGGAAATATCCTGCACGTCTGCAGGACGATAAATGTAGGAAAGCAAAGTTCAGGACAAAAAGAAGGGGAGCCGTGGGCTCCCCTTTCGATAGCTTCAACGCCGTGCGTCTGTCAGCTGTTGGGCAGCAGGCGGCAGGTGATGCTCTTGATGTAGCGGGTTTCCGGGATGGCCGGGTGTACCGGGTGATCCGGGCCTTGGCCACCACGCTCCAGCAGCTGGATGTTGCGGTCCAGGTGACGGGCGCTGGTCAGCAGGATGTTCTGCAGGTCATCTTCCGGCAGGTGCATCGAGCACGAAGCGCTGAACAGGATGCCGTCCTTGTTGAGCAGGCGCATGGCTTGCTCGTTCAGGCGACGGTACGCGCCTTCACCGTTTTTCAGGTCTTTCTTGCGTTTGATGAACGCAGGCGGGTCGGCAACGATCACGTCGAAGCGCTCTTCGCTGGCCTTGAGTTCCTTCAGGGCTTCGAAGACGTCGCCTTCGATGCAGGTCATCTTGTCGGCGAAACCGTTCAGTGCGGCATTGCGCTCAACGCCGTCGAGGGCGAAACCCGATGCGTCGACACAGAACACTTCGCTGGCGCCGAATGCGGCGGCTTGCACGCCCCAGCCACCGATGTAGCTGTACAGGTCCAGCACGCGTTTGCCTTTGGCGTAAGGGGCCAGGCGGGCACGGTTCATGCGGTGGTCGTAGAACCAGCCGGTTTTCTGACCTTGAACCACCGGCGCTTCGAATTTCACGCCGTTCTCTTCCAGCGCCACCCACTCCGGCACCAGGCCGAAGACGGTTTCGGTGTAACGCTCGAGGCCTTCGGCATCGCGGGCGGCGGAGTCGTTCTTGAACAGGATGCCGCTTGGCTTGAGCACTTGGGTCAGCGCCGCGATCACGTCATCTTTATGCGCTTCCATGGTCGCCGAGGCGAGCTGCACCACGAGGATGTCGCCGAAACGATCGACCACCAGGCCCGGCAGCAGGTCGGAATCACCGTAGACCAGGCGATAGAACGGCTTGTCGAACAGACGCTCGCGCAGCGACAGGGCCACGTTCAGGCGATGCACCAGCAGCGACTTGTCCAGCGCCAGCTTGATGTCGCGCGACAGCAGGCGCGCGCAGATCAAGTTGTTCGGGCTCATGGCGACGATGCCCAGCGGCTTGCCGCCGGCGGCTTCGAGGACCGCCTGGTCGCCGGCCTTGAAGCCGTGCAACGGGGTCGCGGCCACGTCGATTTCGTTGCTGTAGATCCACAGGTGACCGGCGCGCAGGCGACGGTCGGCGTTGGCTTTGAGGCGCAAGCTAGGCAGGGACATGACGTCGCTCCGGAAAAAAGAGCGGGAGTATACCGTGTTGCGCCCTATGCCGGGTTTGGCGTGCGATGAAACGCGGCTGACCTCATCACGAGCGGGCCCGCCCCGTCTCCACGCGTTTATGCCCTATGCCGACAACGCGTCGATCAGCGCATTGCTGAACGCCGGAATATCGTCTGGTTGGCGGCTGCTGATCAGGTGTCCGTCTTTTACGACTTCCTGATCAACCCAGTTCGCCCCCGCGTTGACCAGATCGTCCTTGACGGTCTTGTAGCTGGTCATGGTCTTGCCATTGACCAGCCCTGCCGAAATCAGCAGCCAGCTGCCATGGCAGATCACTGCGATCGGTTTGCCGGCGGAGGTACCGGTCTTGACCAGATGCTGGGCGTCCTGGTCGATGCGGATGGTGTCAGAGTTCTGCACACCGCCCGGGAGCACCACGGCATCGTATTGATCGATGCTTGCGCCTTGGAAGGTCTGGTCGACCTTGAAGTCGTCCGCCGGTTTATCGTGATTCCAGCCTTTGACGCTGCCGGCTTCGGCAGAGAGGATGTCAACCTGCGCTCCGGCCTGCTCCAATGCCTGTTTGGGGCCAGTCAGTTCAACCTGCTCGAAACCATCGGTTACCAAAAAAGCGACGCGCTTGCCGCTGAGAGAAGTCGCCATCGTTAAGCTCCTGAGTCTGTTGGAATTACTGCCCGAGACCGATGCAGATCTGTTCCGGGCACTACAGATTCCGAAGGCTGGGGGAAAGTGAAAGTTCCTGCGAATTGCCCGCTGGTGTGTCGTCCGTCGGTTTTTAGAGGTTAGAATCGCCGCCTGTCCCAGAGTGTGTACTTATGTCCCAAGAGCTGACCACCGAACAGATTCAACAGTCCCTGCAAGGCATCAGCGTGCCCGCGCAGCCGCAGATCATGGTGGATCTGCAAATGGAGCAATACATGCCCGATCCCGACCTAGAGACGATCGCCAAGCTGATCTCCCAGGATCCCGGCCTGTCCGGCTCGCTGCTGAAGATCGTCAATTCGCCCTATTACGGCCTGAGCAACAAGATCACCTCGATCAAGCGCGCGGTGAATCTGTTGGGCAGTCGCTCGATCATCAATCTGATCAACGCGATGTCGATCAAGGGTGAAATGAACGACGACACCATCGTCACCCTCAACCGTTTCTGGGACACCGCCCAGGACGTGGCCATGACCTGCCTGACCCTGGCCAAGCGCGTCGGCACCGAGGCCAGCGACGAGGCTTATGCCTTGGGTCTGTTCCACGACTGCGGCGTGCCGCTGATGCTTCAGCGTTTCCCGGATTACATGACGACGCTCGAAAAGGCCTACGCCAACGCGAGTGCCGAGCGCCGGGTCGTGGACACCGAGAACGACGTCTACAACACCAATCACTCGGTGGTCGGTTACTACACCGCGAAGTCCTGGCGCCTGCCGGAACACGTCAGCGCGGCCATCGCCAATCACCACAATGCCCTGGCGATCTTCAGCGATGAGACTTCGCGCAACAGTCAGATGAAAAACCTGCTGGCGATCCTGAAAATGGCCGAGCACATCTGCGCGTCCTACCGGGTACTGGGCAACCAGACCGAAGACTTCGAATGGCAGGCCGTCGGGCCGCTGGTGCTCGAATACATCGGCCTCTCGGATTACGACTTCGAAACGTTGAAGCAGACGATTCGCGAACTTGGCGCGCACTGATTCAAGAAGCTGATGATTCGAGGAACTGATGCCTGAACTGCCGGAAGTCGAAACCACCCGTCGCGGTATTGCTCCGCACCTGGAGGGCCAGCGCGTCAGCCGGGTGATCGTGCGTGACCGGCGGCTGCGCTGGCCGATTCCCGAAGACCTCGATGTGCGCCTGTCCGGGCAACGCATCGTGCTGGTTGAGCGGCGCGCCAAGTATCTGCTGATCAACGCCGAAGTCGGCACGCTGATCAGCCACTTGGGCATGTCGGGCAACCTTCGGCTGGTTGAGGTCGGGATTCCGGCGGCCAAGCATGAGCATGTCGATATCGAACTGGAGTCGGGCCTGGCCCTGCGCTACACCGATCCACGGCGCTTCGGGGCGATGCTCTGGAGCAACGACCCGCTCAATCACGAGTTGCTGATCCGCCTGGGTCCGGAGCCGTTGACCGATCTGTTCGATGGCGAGCGGTTGTATCAGCTGTCACGCGGGCGCTCGATGGCGGTCAAGCCGTTCATCATGGACAACGCGGTGGTGGTGGGGGTCGGCAATATCTACGCGACCGAGGCGCTGTTCGCCGCCGGTATCGATCCGCGGCGAGAGGCCAAGGGCATTTCCCGGGCGCGCTATCTGAAGCTGGCGATCGAGATCAAACGCATCCTCGCGGCGGCCATTGAGCGCGGCGGCACCACGTTGCGCGACTTCATTGGTGGCGACGGGCAGCCGGGGTATTTCCAGCAGGAGCTGTTTGTCTACGGTCGCGGTGGCGAGCACTGCAAGGTCTGCGGTACGGGCCTGCGGGAAATGAAGCTCGGCCAGCGCGCCAGCGTCTGGTGTCCGCGCTGCCAAAGCTGAGCAAGGCATCCGAAAAAGTCCTACGGTCTATAGTGAGTTGTCTCACTGTTCAGCCCGAAGGATCGTGCCATGAAGTCCTTGCAAACCCTCATCGTTGCACTGCTGCTGTGCTTGAGCCTGACCGTTCAGGCAACGGAAGGCGGCAGCGGTGATCCTCGTTACGCCATCCAGAATCCACCGGCCTACGCCATGCTCGGCGACCTGCTGATTGCCCGACCATTGCTGGTGGTGGCGACAGTGATCGGTGCCGGGGCTTTTGTCGTGTCGTTGCCATTCACAGCGCTGGGGGGCGGGATTGGCGATGCGGGGGAGGCACTGGTGGTGGCGCCGGCGAAAGCGGCGTTCGTGCGTTGCCTGGGCTGCACCGGAGAGGGATTCGAGCAGCGTGAATGACGCGATCGCAGCCGGGAGCTGCGATCGGATTCAGTGGCTCAAGCCTTGCCGGTGATCTTGCGGTACTTCTCCATCAACTGTTCTTCAGTCTCCGGATGGGCTTCGTCCAGTGGAATGCAATCCACCGGACAGACCTGCTGGCACTGCGGCTCGTCGTAGTGGCCGACGCATTGGGTGCACAGGTTCGGGTCGATCACGTAGATCTCTTCGCCTTGGGAGATGGCGGCGTTCGGGCACTCGGGTTCGCAGACGTCGCAGTTGATGCAATCGTCGGTGATGATCAGGGACATGCTAACTCCAGCCGGGGCGGGGAGCCCGGGCGCTATGAATCAATGCGCGCAATTGTGCCGCATTGGCGCCCGTAGTGCACGCGGGCGCCGTTTGAACGGTCGTTACTTCTTGAAGCGCAGGGTCAGGGCGTCGGCCACCGCCGGGTGGACGAACTTGCTGATGTCGCCGCCCAGGGCCGCGATTTCCCGCACCAGGGTCGAGGAAATGAACGAATAACGCTCGGACGGGGTGAGAAACAGGCTCTCCACATCCGGCGCCAACTGACGGTTCATGTTGGCCAGCTGGAATTCGTACTCGAAGTCCGACACCGCGCGCAGGCCACGGAGGAACACGTTGGCGTTCTGCTCTTTGGCAAAATGCGCCAGCAGCGTCGAGAAGCCGACCACTTCCACGTTCGGCAGGTGTTTGGTGACCTCGCGGGCCAGCTCGACCCGTTGTTCCAGCGGGAACAGCGGATTCTTTTTGGGGCTGGCGGCGACGGCGATGATCACATGGTCGAACAGGCGCGAGGCGCGTTCGACCAGATCGCCATGGCCCTTGGTAATAGGGTCGAAGGTACCTGGGTACAACACTCGGTTCATCGCGTCGTCCTGGCGGGAATCCGTTGGGGAGTCGGATGGTATCGCAGCCGTCCCGGTGGGGAAAGTCGCCTGTTGGGTAAGAAAGCACTATAGACGATCAGAAATTTCGTCTTTTTCACGGTTTTCTCAACCGTTCGCCGAGGGATGTCGCCAGTTGCGCCGTCAGACCATACACCGACAACTGCGGGTTGGCGCCGATGCTGGTGGGGAACAGCGAGCCGTCATGAATCGACAGATTGCGCAGTTGATGATGGCGGCCGAGGCTGTCGGTGACGGCGGTTTTCGGGTCCTCGCCCATGGCGCAACCGCCCATGACGTGGGCGCTGCCCAGACGCGTGCGATACAACTCCAGACTCAGGCTGTCGATCAATGAGCGGGCCTCGGCCAGACTGTTCACGTAGCGCGCATCGGCGTGCATCGGCATCACCGCTTTGGCGCCACCGGCGAACTGGATCTCGGCCATGCTGTGGAATGAGCGGCGCAGACCCTCCCAGGTGTAAGGCGACACCTGATAGTCGAGCACCGGCGAGCCGTCACCGCGCAGCTCGACACTGCCGCCCTGACTGTCCGGGTGAAAACCGTCGCGCAGCAGGGCCAGCATCGCATGGGTGTGCGGCAGGTCCGCCATGTGTTGTGCGCTTTCCTGACCAAAACCACCGAGCAACGTGGCGGCCAGCGCCGGGTGCAGCGGCGGCACTTCGAGTTTGTAGGCCATCGGGCCGGTGGTGCCGTCCTTCCACTGGAAATGGTCCGAGTAAATCGACTGCGGCGCACCGTAGAACGGGTTGATGACCTCGTCGAAACGCCCGGCGGACATGTTCACCAGATGCAGGAAGGTGCGCTTGCCCAGGCGTTTGTGCGGATCCGGTGCGTCCGAACGCATCAGCAGCGCCGGGCTGTTGATCCCACCGCCGGCCAGCACGTAATGCCGTGCCTTGACGGTGATCGTGCGTCCAGTCGGCTCGACGCAACGTTCGTCCATCGCCACGCATTGCAGGCCGGTGACCTTGTCGCCGTTGATCAACAGCTTTTCGGCCCGGGCCAGATAAAGCAGCTCGCCACCCTTTTCCAGGGTTGCCGGAATGGTCGTGACCATCATCGATTGCTTGGCATTGGTCGGGCAGCCCATGCCGCAATAGCCGAGGTTCCAGCAGCCGCGCACGTTGCGCGGGATCACGTGCCAGCTGTAGCCGAGTTGTTCGCAGCCTTTGCGGATCACGTCGTTGTTGGCGTTGGGCGGCACCATCCACGGGGCGACGCCGAGGCGCTGCTCCATTTTTTCGAACCACGGCGCCATGTCGGCGGGGCTGTGGCCTTTGACGTTGTGCTCTTTGGCCCAGTGTTCGAGGGTCGGCTCGGGCGTGCGAAAACTCGATGTCCAGTTGATCAGCGTGGTGCCGCCGACCGCGCGGCCCTGAAGGATGGTGATCGCGCCGTCCTTGCTCATGCGGCCGATGCCTTCCTGATAGAGGCTGCTGTAGGCCTGGTCCTCCAGCAGTTTGAAATCGCTGCTGGTCTTGAGCGGACCTTCTTCGATCAGCAGCACCTTGTAGCCGGCGGCGCTGAGGATTTCCGCGGTGGTGCCGCCGCCGGCGCCGCTGCCGATGATGGCGACATCGGCTTCCAGGGTCAGGTCATCGGTGAGTTGCGCGCCGTTGTAGGTTTTCCAGCCACGGGCAAGGCCTTCGCGAAACGGGTCGGGTACGGGCATCGATCAGGTTCTCTTATTATTGTTTTGCGTGGGTCGCCAGGCTCAAACGGCGGGCGGGCCGGGGTAACCGCAATGGGCCCAGGATTCGGCGCGGGTGTACCAGGCCATCATCACCATTTGCAGCAATGAGCTGTGGCCCATGCGCAGCAGGCTCAGCGAGCTGTTTTCCCAGCGTTCGAGGAAATGGCGGATCGCCTCTGGGCTGGCGTTTTCCCAACTGCCCCAGATCCCGGTCAATGGTCCGCGCGTCACCGCCATGCCCAGCACATCGAACAGTTGCCGGGTGAGCTTGAGCATTTCCGGCGACAGGTGGTCGAGGCTGTAATCCAGCGACTTCAGGGTGCCATCGACAGCGGCGGGGATCTTTTCCACCGCGACCGCGCCCTCCAGCATCACTGGAATCAGTGCGCGCAGAAACAGCAGATCGCCGCTGCGCAGGGTGGTGAATCCATTGGCCGATACGCTCGACGAACAGCCGCTGAGACTGGCACCAAGGCCAGCGGTGGCGAGGAAAGCCGTGGCGCCCAGGCTGAATTTCAGCAGGCCGCGGCGCGACAGGGCAGGTGTTTCGGTCAGGCTTGGGTGCATTGTTGTTATTACCCGGCGGTGACGTTAGCGAATGAACAGTTTCTGGATCAGTTTCTGAATGGTTTTGCCGTAGGGCGGGTAGATCAGCTTCGCCGCGTTGAAGCGCTGTTTGACCAGCACGCCCTTGGCCTTGCTGAACGTCAGGAAACCTTCGTGCCCGTGGTAATGGCCCATGCCTGACGGGCCGATGCCGCCGAACGGCATGTCGTCCTGCGCCACGTGCAGCAGCGTGTCGTTGAGGCAGACGCCACCGGAATGGGTTTCGCTGAGCACGCGTTTCTGTTCGCGTTTGTCGTAGCCGAAGTAGTAAAGAGCCAGAGGACGTGGCCGCTGATTGATGTAAGCAAATGCCTGATCCAGATCCTGATACGGCACGATCGGCAGCAGCGGGCCGAAGATCTCGTCCTGCATCACCGTCATCTCGTCGCTGACATTCAGCAGCAGGCTGTGCGGCATGCGCCGGCCCTGGCCCTGGTCGAACAGCGGAATCAGCAGCGCGCCCTTGCTGGTGGCGTCGCTGAGGTAGTTGTTCAGTCGCGCCAGTTGGCGCTCGTTGATGATGGCGGTGTAGTCCGGGTTGTCGGCGAGCGTCGGATAAAACCCGCGCACCGCCTGGCGATAGGCTTCGACGAAACCGCCGATGCGCGCTTCCGGCACCAGCACGTAGTCCGGGGCCACGCAGGTCTGGCCGGCGTTGAGGGTCTTGCCGAAAGCGATGCGTTCGGCGGCGTCCTTGAGCGGCACGTCGTGGGAGACGATGGCCGGGGATTTGCCGCCCAGTTCCAGCGTCACCGGTGTCAGGTTTTCTGCCGCTGCCCGCATCACGTGCCTGCCGACGCTGGTGGAGCCGGTGAACAGCAGGTGGTCGAAGCGCATTTTCGAAAACGCCACGCCGACATCGGCCTCGCCGAGCACCACGCACACCAGGTCTTCGGGGAAGATCCGCGCCAGCAGTTCCTTGAGCAACAGGCCGGTGGCCGGGGTCGATTCGCTGAGTTTCAGCATCACCCGGTTGCCGGCCGCGAGCGCGCCGGTCAACGGGCCGATGGCCAGGAACAGCGGGTAGTTCCACGGCACGATGACGCCGACCACGCCCAGCGGCTGGTACACGACTTTCGCCGATGCCGGTTGGAAAGCGACGCCGACTTTGCGCCGCGAAGGTTTCATCCACTGGCTGATGTGCCGGCTGGCGTAGTGAATGCCGTGCAGGCTCGGCATCAGTTCGGCGAGCAGGGTTTCATCGGCGCTGCGGTGGCTGAAGTCGGAGCTGATGGCGTCGATCAGGGCCTGCCGTTCGCTGCTCAGCAAATCGCGCAGGGCCTTGAGCCATTGCTGGCGCTGGGTTGCAGGCGGCATCGGGTTGGCGGCGTAGGCGGCGCGCTGCGCGTTGAACAGCCGGTTGAGCTCTTCCAGCGGCTGTTGCAGCGTTTGCAGGTAGGCAATATCGGCAGTCATTGTCAGCTCCGTAGGTATTGTTATGACGAGCTTTTTAGAGTCAATGCTCTAGAAAGTCAAATGGCTTCCTTGCGCATCCTGGTTTTATCCCGTTCCGGTTAGGTCGTAAGATGCCCCCCAACGCACTCTGAATTAAAGCTCAAGCCATGGCCCCACGGATCAAAACCAGCGAGCGCATCGTGCAGAACAGCCTCGAGCTGTTCAATCAGCAGGGCGAGCGCAGCATCAGCACCAATCACATCGCCGCCCACATGGAGATTTCTCCGGGCAATCTGTACTACCACTTCCCCAACAAGCAGGCGATCATCGCCGTGCTGTTCAGTGAGTACGAAAGCCTGGTGGACAGCTTTCTGCGTCCTCCCCAGGGCCGTGCCGCGACGGTCGAAGACAAGCGCTTCTATCTCAAGGAGCTGCTGTCGGCGATGTGGCGCTACCGTTTCCTGCACCGCGATCTCGAGCATCTGCTCGACAGCGATCCTGAGCTGGCCGGGCGCTACCGGCGCTTCTCCCAGCGCTGCGTAATCCAGGGCGCAGCGATCTACGAAGGCTTTGTCGCTGCCGGGATCCTGAAGATGGACCGAGTGCAGATCGAATCCCTGACCCTCAACGCATGGATCATCCTCACCTCGTGGGTGCGCTTCCTGTGCACGACCCGGGAGAACTCCAATTACCTCAGTGAACAGGCCATCAAACGTGGCGTGTATCAGGTGCTGGTACTGGAAGCAGGGTTCGTCACCGAGCAGGCCCGCGATGAGGTCAACGCCTTGTTCGAAGAGTTCTACGTGCCGCTGGCCCAGGCCCTCGAAGAAAGACCGTAATTCCATTCCTCACTGGAGTCGTTCGCTATGCCGATTGCGCAACTGATCAGCCCGACCGCACTGGATGCCCGCAAGGCGCAACCGGGGCTGGTGATTCTCGATTGCCGTTTTGCCCTCGAAGACCCGGATTACGGCCAGCGCAGCTACGCCGAGGGGCACATTGCCGGGGCACATTTCGCCGATCTTGAACGCGACCTCAGCGGCCCGGTGACCAAGGGCGTGACCGGTCGCCATCCGCTGCCGGAGCCGGCGGCGCTGATCGAGCGCCTGCAAGCATTCGGCATCAACAATGACAGTGACGTGGTTCTGTATGACGACGGCCCGGGCGCCTATGCGGCGCGGGCCTGGTGGTTGCTGGCGTGGCTGGGCAAGCGCGACGGCGTGTTCATTCTCGATGGCGGGCTCAAGGCCTGGCATGCGGCGGGGCTGCCGTTGAGTCTTGATCCACCGTCAGCGGCCCGGGGCAGCTTCAGCGGCCAGCCGGACATGAGCCTGCTGCTCAGCGCCGAGCAATTGCAGCAGCGCCTCGGTCAGCCGGCCCTGACCCTGCTCGATGCCCGCGCCTTGCCGCGCTTCAAGGGCGAAGTGGAGCCGATCGACCCGATCGCCGGGCACATTCCCGGCGCGCAATGCGCGGCGTTTACCGACAACCTGGGCAGCGACGGGCGTTTCCTGCCGGCTGATCAGCTCAAACAGCGTTTCGCCGCGAAACTCGGCGAGCGTTCGCCGAGCGATCTGGTGGCTTACTGCGGCTCCGGGGTGACGGCGTGTCACAACCTGTTCGCCCTGTGCCTGGCAGGTTATCCGTTGGGTTCGCTGTATGCCGGATCGTGGAGCGAATGGATCAACGATCCTGCGCGCGGTATCGCTACGGGCGAGTAATCGCTCAGCGATCCAGCCGCGCGCTGCGATAGGCCGCCGGCCCCACGCCATAAACCTGTTTGAATTGCCGGCTCAGATGGCTCTGGTCGGCAAATCCCAGCTGCGTGGCGACCTCCACCGGCAGGCAGCCGCTCTGTAACAAGCCCCGCGCGCAGGCGATCCGCTGCTGCATCAGCCAACTGTGCGGCGGCATGCCGGTGGCGCGGCGGAACACCCGGGCGAAGTGGAAAGGCGAGAGATTCACCGCCGCCGCGAGTTCTTCCAGTGAAGGCGGCGCCGCCAGTTGCGCGTGCAGCAGCTCCTTGGCCATCGCTACCGCGCGGTGCTCCTTGCCGGGGTTGCCGCTGATCTGCACCGCTGCGTGACGCTGCAACAGCAGCATCATCATTTCCCGCCACACGGTTTGCTGTTGCAACGCGGTGGCGGGGCTTTCCAGCAAGCGATGCAACTGACAGAAACCGTTGACCAGATCCGGATCGCGATACAGCGTCGCACCGAAGGCCGGCATCGGTGCGGTCGGCAGTTCCAGTTCATTCAGCAGCGCGACGATCTGCCCGGTGTCGGGATAAAACGCCCGGTACAGCCAGCCGTCCTCGGTGCCCTTGTGGCCGTTATGCACTTCGTCCGGATTGATCAGCACCAGCGTACCGCTGCCCGCCAGGTGTTCGGCGCCGCGATAACGGTAGCGCTGGGCGCCGGCCATGATCATGCCGATCACATAACCGTCGTGGACGTGCGGGGCAAAACGATGCTCGATGTAGCGCGCGGTCAACAGCTCGACCCCGGCCAGAGGCGCGGCCTGCCAGAAACGGATCGACTCGCCCTGGTCGCTCATGACTCACTCGCGCCCCGCGTCGGCCAGCCACTGTGGAATCCGTCGCTCCAGGTAATAACCCGGCTGGCGGAGTGTGCCGTCGACGAAGCCGACATGCCCGCCCTTATTCTGCAATTCGAACTGGGTCGTGGCCGACAACTCATTGGCCGAAGGCAGGCTGTGGGGGAACACGAACGGGTCGTCGGCCGCCTGAATGATCAGGGTCGGCGTGCGAATCTCGCCGAGAAAGTAACGGCTCGACGCGCGGCGATAGTAATCCTCGGCATCGGCGAAACCGTGCAGAGGCGCGGTCACCCGGCCATCGAAATCCCAGAAGGTGCGCATGTTTTCCAGCGAGCCGAGGGCCGCCAGTGCAGCGAGACCATCCTCGCGGCCGTCGTGCTGGAACTGGCGCTGCTTGTTCTTGATGTAGGCGACCATCTCGCGCATGAAGTGCGCCTGATAGACCTTCGAGAAACCCTGGCCGATACGGTCGGCGCATTGATCGAGGCGAAACGGCACCGACACCGCCACCGCACCGAGCACGCCGCTGGCGCTGCCGGTTTCCCCCAGATGCTTGAGCAGCACGTTGCCGCCGAGGGAATAGCCGACGGCATACAACGGCGCCAGTGGCCGCTTGGCTTTCAGATGGCGGAGGGTTTCGGCGAGGTCTTCGCTGGCGCCGGAATGGTAGCTGCGCGGCAACAGGTTCGGTTCGCCCGAGCAGCCGCGCCAGTTCAGCGCGACACTGGCCCAGCCTTGCGCGGCGAGCGCGGCTTGGATTCCGGCCACGTAAGGCGAATTGGAAGAACCGGTCAGCCCGTGCAGCACCAACACCAATGGCACCTCGGCGCTGTGCGGGCCATACCAGTCGAGATCCAGGAAATCGCCGTCGTCCAGCCACAGCCGTTCGCGTTGGCGATCAAGGTGCACGGTCTTGCGCCACAGCGGCCCCCACAAGGTTTGCAGGTGCGGATTGCCGAGGCCGAAGGCGGGGGTGAATGGTTTTGGCGAAGGGGACACGATTGCTCTCGATGCAGCGCAGCGAGCCTCGGCTGAGACTCGCCGCTTTTTCAGGCCGGTCGGTTAACCGGCGATCACTGCCATACGTTGCCACAACGCGTAGTACACCCGCCCGGATTTCTGCTCGCGGTGCAGGCGCCAGTTGCCCGGCAGGCCGAGGGTCGATGGCGCGGTTTCGCTTTCAGTGTAGATCCACGAATCATCGGCCAGCCATTGGCGCTCTTCCAGCAGCGTGCACACCGCTGGCAGCAGGTTCTGGTTGAACGGGGGGTCGAGGAATACCAGATCGAACGCGGTTGCGGTCTGGGTTTCCAGGTAGCGCAGCGCGTCGGCGGTCTGCACCTGGCCGTTGGTGCAGCGCAGGGTGCCGAGGTGTTCTTTCAGGCTGGAGACCGCGACGTGGCTGGCATCCAGCGCCTGGCCCATGGCCGCGCCACGGGACAGCGCTTCGAGAAACAGCGCGCCGCTGCCGGCGAACGGGTCGAGTACCTTGGCCCCGGCAACGTACGGCGCGAGCCAGTTGAACAGGGTTTCACGCACCCGGTCCGGCGTCGGGCGCAGACCCGGCGCATCAGGGAAGCTCAGCTTTCGGCTGCGCCATTCGCCGCCGATGATGCGCAACTGGTTCACACCGTTGTGCAGTTTTTGTACAGGTTTCTTTGGACTGGCCATTAATGCTCCGGAACCCCGAGCGGCTGCTCGGCAGGTTTATCAGATGGGGCCGGTAACGGCTTTTGCGGCACGGTCGGGCCAGCGCTGACGATGACCAGTTTATCCGTGCTCAAGTGTTTGTTCAGAACGTCGCGAACCTGCTCGACCGTCAGGCTCTGGGACTGACGCATGAAGTCGTCCAGATAGCTCAGCGGCAGGTTGTAGAACCCCATGGCGCCGAGCTGACCGACGATATCGGCATTGCTTGCGGTGGACAGCGGGAAGCTGCCGGCCAGTTCGCGCTTGGCGTCGTCCAGTTCTTTCTGGGTCGGGCCGGTCTTGAGGTAGTCGGCGAGCACATCCTGCACCAGTTTCAGGGTGCCTTCGCTCATTTCCGCGCGGGTCTGCAGGTTGATCATGAACGGGCCACGAGCCTGCATCGGGCTGAAGGCCGAATACACGCCGTAGGTCAGGCCGCGCTTCTCACGCACCTCGCTCATCAGCCGGGTGCCGAAACCGCCACCGCCGAGGATCTGGTTGCCCATCGACAGCGCGGCGTAGTCCGGGTCGTCACGGTCGATGCCCAGTTGCGCGATCATCAGGTTGGTCTGCTTCGACGGAAACTCGATGTGGCCGATGCCGGCTTTCGGCTCGGTCGGTTGCTCGACTTTCGCCAGCGCCGGGCCTTTTGGCAGCGCAGCGGACACCTGATTGGCAATCGCCTCGGCTTCGCTGCGGGACAGATCGCCGACCAGCGCAATCACCACGTTGCCGGCCGCATAGGCCTTGGCGTGGAACTCACGCAGTTGCGCCAGCGTGATCTTCGGTACGCTTTGCGCGTTGCCGTCGCTGGAATGGGCGTACGGGTGATCGCCGTACAGACGCTTCATCAGTTCCAGGCTGGCGAGTTTGCCGGGGTTCTGTTTCTGGTATTCGAAACCGGCGAGCATCTGGTTCTTGATGCGCGCGAAGGAATCGGCCGGGAAGGTCGGTTTGCCCACCACTTCCGAGAACAGTTTCAGCGCCGGCTCGCGTTTGTCGGCGGCGCTCAGGCTGCGCAGCGACGCGATGGCCATGTCCTTATAGGCGCCGTTGCCGAAATCCGCGCCCAGGCCTTCGAAACCTTGGGCGATGGCGCCGACATCCTTGCCCGCCACACCTTCGTTGAGCATGGCGTTGGTCAGCAGGGCCAGACCTGGCGCGTTGCCGTCCTGGCTGCTGCCGGCGGAAAAGATCAGGCGCATGTCGAACATCGGCAGTTCGCGGGCTTCGACGAACATCACCTTGGCGCCTTCGGCGGTGTTCCAGGTCTGCACGTCGAGCTTGCGGCTGGCCGGGGCCTTGCCGTCGAGTTCGGCCAGCGATTGCAGCTTCTGGCTGGACTTGGCGTTATCCAGCGCTTCGCTGGCCTTGGTGTTGTCGCTCGGCACCAGATAGAACGCAGCCGAGCCGATGATGGCCACGGCGATCAGGCCGAGCAGCAGACGTGGGGTTTTGCGCTCACTCATGAGTCGTCTCCAGAGGCAGGACGTGGGCGACGCTGAGACGTTCGCGGGTGAAATACAGCTTGGCGGCGTTCTGGATGTCTTGCGGGGTGACGCTTTCCAGGTCGGCCAGTTCGGTGTCCATCAGCTTCCACGACAGACCGACGGTCTCCAGCTGGCCGATGGCGGTGGCCTGGCTGGTGATCGAATCACGCTCGAAGACCAGGCCCGCGATGACCTGCGCACGTACGCGTTCCAGCTCTTCGGCGGACGGTGCGCTGGTTTTCAGCTGCTCCAGCAGTTTCCACAGGCCGGCTTCCGCCTGGGCGATGGTCTTTTTCTTCTGGGTGTTCGGCGTGGCCGACAGGGTGAACAGGCTGTCACCGCGGGTGTAGGCGTCGTAACTCGACGAGCCGCCGGACACCAGCTCTTCGCCGCGCTCCAGTTGAGTCGGGATGCGGCCGCTGTAGCCGCCGTCCAGCAACGCCGAGATCAGGCGCAAGGCGTTGACCGAGCGTTTGTCTTCGGCGGTGGCGATGCTCGGGACGTTGAAACCGAGCATCAGGCTCGGCAGTTGAGTCTGCACGTGCAGGGTGATCTGGCGTTCACCCGGTTCGGCCAGTTCCAGCGGCTTTTTCGCCGGCGGCACGTCGCGTTTCGGGATCGGCCCGAAGTAGCGCTGGGCGAGGGTCTTCACCTCGTCCGGTGTCACGTCGCCGACCACCACCAGCGTGGCGTTGTTCGGCACGTACCAGGACTGATACCAGTGACGCAGTTCTTCGACTTTCATCCGCTCAAGGTCAGCCATCCAGCCGATGGTCGGCGTGTGATAGCCGCTGGCCGGGTAGGCCATGGCCTTGTAGCGCTCGTAGGCCTTGGCCATCGGCTTGTCGTCGGTGCGCAGACGGCGCTCTTCCTTGATGACTTCGATTTCCTTGGCGAACTCGTCGGCCGGCAGGCGCAGGTTGGCCATGCGGTCGGCTTCCAGTTCGAAGGCCACGCCCAGACGGTCGCGGGCCAGCACCTGGTAATAAGCGGTGAAGTCGTCGCTGGTGAACGCGTTCTCTTCGGCGCCGAGGTCGCGCAGGATCAGCGAGGCTTCGCCGGGGCCGACTTTCTCGCTGCCCTTGAACATCATGTGCTCGAGGGCGTGGGACAGACCGGTCTGGCCCGGAGTTTCGTAGCTGGAGCCGACCTTGTACCAGACCTGCGACACTACCACCGGCGCGCGATGGTCTTCGCGCACGACGACCTTCAGGCCGTTGTCGAGGGTGAATTCGTGTGTCGGTTGCGGGTCGGCCGCCAGGGCCGAAAGGGGCAGGCAGACTGTGCTGAGCAGCAGGCCTGCGGCGCGGCGGGCTAGAGCATTCATTCGTTTTTAAACCTGTTGGGCTGCCCGCTTGGTCTTAGCGTCGGCGGGCGAGAGGGTGCTAGGATACTGATCCGTTTTACCGGCGACCACGCCTATCCGGTTTTGAAACCTGATCAGGTTGTATGGGTTTGCGGCAGAAGGCTTTGGTTTATCAGCTAAACTTCGCTTTTTCGCCGATTTTGCCGGCCAGTCCTTCATTAAAACGATTCCTTTGAGGTGCCGTTGGTGCCTCGACAAAATGTTGCGCGTGAACAAGCTGGGTGAAACACAGTCTGTTCTGCATCGAATATTTATTTGCCGGGGCGCCCCTGTGGCGCGTCGCTACCGTGAGATAGCCGTCCTCCATGTTTGGTTCCAACGACGACAAGAAGACCCCAGCTGCGGCTGGCGAGAAGAAAAGCCTGTTCGGATGGCTGCGCAAGAAACCGCAGGAACCCGTCGTCGAACAGCCGACTGCCATTCCTGAGCCGGCCCCTGCGCCCGCTCCCGTATTAGAAGAAGCGCCGGCACCGGTCGTGCTGCCGATCGCCGAGCCGGTGCTGCAACCGGTGGCCGAGGCCGAGCCAGAAGCGCCGGCTGCCGCCGAGTTGCCGCTGACCCCGGCCAGCGAACCGTGGCTGACATTGCCGGTGGCGGAAGAGCCGGTGGCGCTGGTCGAAGAGGCCGCGCCGCATGTTACGCCGCCGATTCCTGCGCCGGTGGCGTTCACGCCAGAGCCTGTTCAGGCGCCGGTGGTGGAAGCTGCTCCTTTCATTCCAGAACCTGTGGTTGCTGCTCCGGTTGCTCCGATTGTCGAAGTGCCCGAGCCTGCACCTGCACCTGCACCTGCACCTGCACCTGTCGCCGTAGCGCCAGTGGAATCCCAGGTTGAAACCCAGGTCGAGGCTCCGCGTACCGAGGAAGCCAAGGCCGGCTTCTTCGCCCGTCTCAAGCAGGGCCTGTCCAAGACCAGCGCCAGTATCGGCGAGGGCATGGCCAGCCTGTTCCTCGGCAAGAAAGCCATCGATGACGATCTGCTCGACGATCTCGAAACCCGCCTGCTGACCGCCGACGTTGGCGTCGAGGCGACTTCGGTGATCATCCAGCGCCTGACCCAGAAGGTCGCACGTAAAGAGCTGGCCGATTCCGACGCCCTGTACAAATCCCTGCAGGCCGAGCTGGCCGCAATGCTCAAACCGGTCGAGCAGCCGCTGAAGATCGCTTCCCGGAACAAGCCATTCGTGATTCTGGTGGTTGGCGTCAACGGCGCCGGCAAGACCACCACCATCGGCAAACTGGCGAAGAAACTGCAACTGGAAGGCAAGAAAGTCATGCTGGCCGCCGGTGACACCTTCCGTGCCGCGGCTGTCGAGCAGTTGCAGGTCTGGGGCGAGCGCAACAAGATTCCGGTAATCGCCCAGCACACGGGCGCGGACTCGGCTTCGGTGATCTTCGACGCCGTGCAGGCCGCCAAGGCTCGTGGCATCGACGTGCTGATCGCCGACACCGCCGGTCGTCTGCACACCAAAGACAACCTGATGGAAGAACTGAAAAAGGTTCGCCGGGTGATCGGCAAGCTCGACGCCGATGCGCCGCACGAAGTGCTGCTGGTGCTCGACGCCGGCACCGGCCAGAACGCCATCAACCAGGCCAAGCAATTCAACCAGACCGTCGAACTGACCGGCCTGGCGCTGACCAAGCTCGACGGCACCGCCAAGGGCGGGGTGATTTTCGCCCTGGCCAAGCAGTTCGGCCTGCCGATCCGCTATATCGGCGTCGGTGAAGGCATCGACGATCTGCGTACCTTTGAAGCCGAACCCTTTGTCCAGGCACTGTTTGCCGAGCGGGAGCGTTCATGATTCGTTTCGAACAGGTCGGTAAGCGCTACCCGAACGGTCACGTCGGCTTGCATGAGCTGAGCTTTCGAGTCCGTCGCGGCGAGTTCCTGTTTGTCACCGGCCACTCCGGTGCCGGTAAATCCACTCTGTTACGCCTGCTGCTGGCGATGGAACGTCCGACCAGTGGCAAGCTGCTGCTCGCCGGACAAGACCTGAGCACCATCAGCAATGCGCAGATTCCGTTCCTGCGTCGGCAGATCGGCGTGGTGTTCCAGAACCATCAACTGCTGTTCGATCGCACGGTGTTCAACAACGTCGCGCTGCCGTTGCAGATTCTCGGGCTGTCCAAGGTCGAAATCGCCAAGCGCGTCGATTCGGCGCTGGAGCGTGTGGCCCTGTCGGACAAGGCCGAGCTGTATCCGGGCGACCTGTCCACCGGACAGCAACAGCGCGTCGGCATTGCCCGTGCCATCGTTCACCGTCCTGCCCTGCTGCTGGCGGACGAACCGACCGGTAACCTCGACCCGCGTCTGGCGGCCGAGATCATGGGTGTGTTCGAAGACATCAACCGTCTGGGCACCAGCGTGCTGATCGCCAGTCACGACTTGGCGCTGATTGCGCGCATGCGCCATCGCATGCTGACCCTGCAACGCGGCCGATTGATCGGCGACGGGGAGGCCGGCGTATGAGTGCAACACGCAGTCCGAAGGTTTCCGAGCGCGTGGCCCCGAAGGCCGCCGATCCGCAACCGCCAAAGAAGAAAAAGCACGACGATGACGACGGCCCGGATTTCGCCACGTTGTTCCGTGCCTGGATCGAAAGCCATCGCGCCAGCTGGATCGACAGCCTGCGCCGTCTCGGCAAGCAGCCGATCGGCAGCTTCTTCACCTGCATGGTGATGGCCGTTGCGCTGAGTCTGCCGATGGGTCTTTCGTTGTTGCTGAACAATGTCGAGCGCCTGGGCGGCTCGTGGCAGCGCGCGGCGCAGATCTCGCTGTACCTGGAGCTCGAGGCGACTCCGGCTCAGGGCGAAGCGTTGCGCGACCAGATCAAGGGCATGCCGGGCGTAGCTGATGCCGAATATGTCGGCCGCGACCAGGCGCTGGAAGAGTTCCAGCAGCAGTCCGGATTGGGCGAAGCCCTGCGCGAGCTGCCGGAAAACCCGCTGCCGGGCGTGGTACTGGTGACGCCTAACGAGGTCGACAAGTCGACCCTGGAAGCATTAAGACAAAAACTTTCCGAGCTGCCCAAGGTACAACAGGCGCAACTTGATCTAGTCTGGGTCGAGCGTCTGGCCGCCATCCTCAAGCTCGGCGACCGTTTCGTGTTCGGTCTGACGGTGTTGCTGGTTTCCGCATTACTTTTGGTGATAGGCAATACCATTCGTCTTCATATTGAAAACCGCCGCACCGAGATAGAAGTGATTAAACTCGTCGGCGGCACCGACAGTTATGTGCGTCGTCCCTTCCTTTATATGGGCGCGCTGTATGGCTTCGGTGCGGGGCTGCTGTCCTGGGGTGTTTTGGCGTTCGGCCTGAATTGGCTGAACGACGCGGTGGTCGGGCTGGCCGGCCTGTACGGCAGTGATTTCGCACTGGCCGGCGTGCCGGTTGCCGACGGTCTGTCGCTCTTGCTTGGCGCGGTGCTGTTGGGTTATATCGGTGCATGGATTGCAGTCGCACGTCATCTCAGGGAGCTGGCGCCGAAGTAGAATCTTTTTTTGCGCGTGATTGACCTTTCAGTGGTTAAGGAAACTTTCATTTGAGTTTCCGGTCAATTTTTCGCAATGCTGAAAAGCATGAGTATGTAAGTCGGAGGTTTTTCCGTATGTCCAATTCTTTGCAACCTGCATATGCATTGGTTCCAGGCGCAAACCTGGAAGCCTACGTGCACACCGTCAACAGCATTCCATTGCTGACGCCGGAGCAGGAGCGTGAACTGGCCGAGAGTCTCTACTATGAGCAGGATCTGGGGGCGGCTCGGCAGATGGTGCTCGCCCACCTGCGGTTTGTCGTACACATCGCCCGTAGCTATTCCGGCTACGGTCTGGCTCAGGCTGACCTGATCCAGGAAGGTAACGTCGGCCTGATGAAGGCCGTGAAGCGTTTCAACCCGGAAATGGGCGTGCGTCTGGTGTCCTTCGCGGTGCACTGGATCAAGGCCGAGATTCACGAGTTCATCCTGCGCAACTGGCGGATCGTGAAAGTCGCGACCACCAAGGCCCAGCGCAAGCTGTTCTTCAACCTGCGCAGCCAGAAGAAACGTCTGGCCTGGCTGAACAACGAGGAAGTCCACCGTGTGGCGGAAAGCCTCGGCGTCGAGCCGCGTGAAGTGCGTGAGATGGAAAGTCGCCTGACCGGCCATGACATGGCCTTCGACCCGGCTGCGGAAGCGGACGACGACAGTGCTTTCCAGTCGCCGGCCAACTACCTGGAAGACCACCGGTACGACCCGGCGCGTCAACTGGAAGACGCCGACTGGAGCGACAACTCCAATCACAACCTGCACGAAGCGCTGGAAGTGCTGGACGAACGCAGCCGCGACATCCTCTACCAGCGCTGGCTGGCAGAAGAGAAAGCCACGCTGCACGACCTGGCGCAGAAGTACAACGTCTCGGCCGAGCGGATCCGTCAGCTCGAGAAGAGTGCGATGAACAAGCTCAAGTTGTCGATTGCCGCATAACCGGTAGTCCGGCAATAAAAAACGCCCCGATCAGTGATGATCGGGGCGTTTTTGTTTGCCTGTCAGAACGTCATTGGGCCCAGGGCGCCCGACGTGAATCATTGAGTGTCAGCAGGTAGCTGTCGCCACCCAGCTGGCTCATCTGCTGGCGAATCCAGCCGGCCCGGCGCGACACGTAAGCGGTCGGATGACTGGCGCTCCAGACCCGGGGATTCGGCAGCACAGCCGCCAGATAACTCGCCTGCTGCCGGGACAGCGACCTGGCGCCTACGCCAAAGTGATGCCTTGCCGCCGCTTCGGCGCCGAACACACCGTCATCCCACTCGACGCTGTTCAGGTACACCTCGAGAATCCGCTGTTTGGGCCAGAACACTTCGATCAGCGCGGTAAACCAGGCCTCCAGGCCCTTGCGCAGATAACTGCGGCCGGACCACAAGAACAGGTTCTTCGACACTTGTTGGCTCAAGGTGCTGGCGCCACGGATCGAGCCGCCGAGTTCGTTGTGGGCCAGTGCTGCCTTGATCGCGCTCAGGTCAAAACCCCAGTGCTCGGGGAATTTCTGGTCTTCGCCGGCAATCACCGCGACCTTCAGGTCATCGGAGATCTCGTCCCAAGGCTTCCAGGTGCGTTGCAGATCGATCGGCTCGCCGTCGACCCAGGATTCGATCTTGCGCTCGACCATCAGCGCCGTGCCCGGTGGCGGCACGAAACGAAACACCAACACCAGCAATACGCTGCCGCCCGCGAACCAGAGCAGGGCCTTCGTGAAACGACGGAGAAATAAACGCAGCATAGAGATGGCTTGGCCGAACCGGTTGAGCGGGCCATTATACAGACCCTGCCGATCGAGTCTGACTGGAGTTCTACATGCTGCGTAGCTTTCTGATGCTGGCCGCCTTCTTTGGTTTCACCGGTGTCGGCCTCGGCGCATTCGCCGCCCATGGCCTGAAAAACCGGTTGACACCCGAATACCTGGCGATCTTCCACACCGGCGTCACTTATCAACTGGTGCACGCACTGGCGCTGTTCGGCGTGGCGCTGCTGGCCACGCAGCTTCAGGGGCGTCTGGTCGCCTGGGCCGGCATCTCGTTCACCATCGGCATCCTGCTGTTCTCCGGCAGCCTGTACTTGTTGACCACCCTCGGCATCGGCAAGCTCGGCATCATCACCCCGTTCGGTGGCCTGGCGTTCCTGATTGGCTGGCTGTGCCTCGGACTCGCCGCCTGGCGCCTGCAGCCAACCGCTTGACGCTTGGTGCTGACCTTTAGGTCATGATCGGGCTAGAATGCCACCCCCTAAAAAGTGATGGCGGCGTTGCGCATGCGCATTCAGTTGAACGGTGAATCCTTTGAACTGCCCGACGGTGAAACCGTTGCGGCCCTGCTGACCCGTCTGGACCTGACCGGACGCCGCGTCGCGGTCGAACTCAATCTGGATATCGTCCCGCGCAGCCAGCATGCCGACACCACTTTGAACGACGGCGACAACGTCGAAGTCGTGCACGCGATCGGCGGCGGCTAGTCGCCAGGCCTGCATGGGCCGACAATTCTGCAAGACCCTCACTCCAACAGAGGATTCCCCATGAGCATCGTTCGTAGCGACAAGCCTTTCGTTCTGGCCGGCCGTACTTACCAGTCGCGTTTGCTGGTCGGTACCGGCAAGTACCGTGACATGGAAGAAACCCGCCTGGCCATCGAAGCCTCGGGTGCCGAGATCGTCACCTTCGCGGTGCGCCGCACCAACCTGGGCCAGATCGAAGGCGAGCCGAACCTGCTCGAAGTGCTGTCGCCGGATCGCTACACCTTCCTGCCGAACACCGCCGGCTGCTACGACGCGGTCGAGGCCGTGCGCACCTGCCGCCTGGCCCGTGAGCTGCTCGACGGCCACAACCTGGTGAAGCTGGAAGTGCTGGCCGACCAGAAAACCCTGTTCCCCAACGTGATCGAAACCCTCAAGGCCGCCGAAGTGCTGGTCAAGGAAGGCTTCGACGTGATGGTTTACACCAGCGACGACCCGATCATCGCCCGGCAACTGGCGGAAATCGGCTGCATCGCGGTGATGCCGCTGGCCGGTCTGATCGGTTCGGGCCTGGGGATCTGCAACCCGTACAACCTGCAGATCATCCTCGAAGAAGCCAAAATTCCGGTGCTGGTGGATGCCGGTGTCGGTACCGCTTCCGACGCCACCATCTCCATGGAACTGGGCTGTGACGCCGTGCTGATGAACTCGGCCATCGCCCACGCCCAGCAGCCGATCATGATGGCCGAAGCCATGAAACACGCGATCGTCGCGGGCCGCCTGGCCTACCTCGCCGGCCGCATGCCGAAAAAACTCTATGCCAGCGCCTCTTCGCCGCTGGATGGTCTGATCAAGTAAGAGCTATTGATGACTGAATCGAACGACACGCCAATCCAGACGGAAGAAGGCGACGAGCGCCAACACCGCCGCATCAAGAGTTTCGTGATGCGCGCCGGGCGCATGACCGAAGGCCAGCAGCGTGGCCTGGATCAGGGCGCGCCGAAGTTCGTCCTGCCGCTGGCCGATGCGCCGGTGGATTTCGACCAGGTGTTCGGCCGTTCCGCGCCGCGTTCGCTGGAGATCGGTTTCGGCATGGGCCACTCGCTGCTGGAGATGGCCGCCGCTGCGCCGGAGCAGGATTTCATCGGTGTCGAGGTTCACCGTCCGGGTGTCGGCGCACTGCTCAACGGCGTGCTGACTCAGGGCCTGACCAACCTGCGGGTCTACGACTGCGACGCGATCGAAGTGCTCAACCGCTGCATTGCCGACAACAGCCTCGATCGCCTGATGCTGTTCTTCCCGGATCCGTGGCACAAGAGCCGTCACCATAAGCGCCGCATCGTTCAGGCGTCCTTCGCTGAACTGGTGCGCAGCAAATTGAAGGTTGGCGGCATTCTGCACATGGCCACCGACTGGGAACCGTACGCCGAATACATGCTGGAAGTGATGAACGTCGCCCCGGGCTATCGCAACCTTGCCGAAGACGGCAAGTGCGTACCCCGCCCGGCCGAACGCCCGATCACCAAGTTCGAACGCCGTGGCGAACGTCTTGGGCATGGCGTGTGGGATCTGAAGTTCGAAAGGCTCGCTTAAACGTTACGCAATAAAAAACTGTGGGAGCCAATGGCTCCCACAGTTGTTTTGGGTAGTAGCTGAAAATCAGCGGCGATCCGCGACCACGCCAATCAACACAAGCACCACCAACAACACCGGCGCCAGGCTGTAGTTGTTGAACTGGCTCAGCCCCTTCACCACCCACGGCGTCGCGTAGATCAGCGCCGCGCCGCTGCCGATCATGCACAGCAGGGCCATCAGCGGCACGCGCAGGGCGCCGGCGATGCTGCCCAGGCGTTGCTCGACCCAGCCCTTGAAGTCGGCGCCGAACAGCACCAGCAGGCAGCCCACCAGCGCCAGGGCGATTTCCGAGAGGTTGCTGCGGCTCCAGCGGGAGACGGTGGCGAGCAGGTCGAGTATCAAATCCATGCGTTTTCCCTTGGGACTGAAGTCAGTTCAGAAATTGTTGCAGCAAGTCGTTGAGGAACAGCTGTCCGCGCTCTGTGGTCGCCAGGCGTGACGGTTCGACCTGCAACAGACCGCTTTGTTCGGCCTCGCGCCGACCTTCGGCAAGCGTGTCCAGCGACAGGCCGGTGCGCTCCGGGTACAGGCGCGATTCGACGCCGGCGGTGAGGCGCAGGGCGTTCATCAGGAACTCGAACGGCATCTCGTCGTTGGTCAGGGCTTTCTCGCCGGCCTGGAAGCTTTTGGCCGGGTTGAGGTAGTCCTTCGGCAGGCGTGTCTTCCAGGTACGCACGATGCGCCCGTCCGGGTGACTGAGCTTGCCGTGGGCGCCGGCGCCGATGCCGATGAAGTCGCCGAAGCTCCAGTAATTGAGGTTGTGCCGCGCCGGTCGACCCGGTTGGGCGTAGGCCGAAATTTCGTACTGCGCGTAACCGTGCTCGGCCAGCAGCGCCTGCCCGGCCTCTTGAATGTCCCACAGCGTGTCGTCTTCCGGCAGCACCGGCGGCTGGTTCCAGAACACGGTGTTCGGCTCCAGTGTCAGCTGATACCAGGAAATATGCGTCGGCTTCAGTTCGATCGCCTGGCGCAGATCGCTCAGGGCATCGTCCAGTGACTGGTCCGGCAAGCCGTGCATCAAGTCGAGGTTGAAGTTATCGAACCCGGCCTGGCGCGCCATGCCGGCGGCGCGTACGGCTTCATCGCCGTTGTGGATTCGGCCGAGGGCCTTGAGCTTTTCCTGCTGGAAGCTCTGGATACCGATCGACAGGCGATTGATTCCCAGCTTGCGGTAGGCGACGAACTTCTCTTGCTCGAAAGTCCCGGGGTTGGCTTCCAGGGTGATTTCGATGTCATCGGCAAACGGGATGCGTTGTTTGACGCCTTCCAGCAAGCGACCAAGGGCTTCGGCACTGAACAGGCTCGGCGTGCCGCCGCCAAAGAAGATCGAACTCAACTCACGGCCGTACACCGCGTGCAGATCCTGATCAAGGTCGGCCAGCATCGCGTCGACATACTCCTGCTCCGGCAGCACCGGGCTGGCGGTGTGGGAGTTGAAGTCGCAATAGGGGCATTTGCGCACACACCACGGGATGTGGATGTACAGCGCCAGGGGCGGCAGCGTCGGCAACGGCGCCCGAGGCGAGGAGGCGGCGCCGCCGATAATCAGCGACGACGCGGAGGAGCTATCGGTCATTTCAAGCCCAGACGCTGGCGCAGCAGATCCATTGCACGGGCGCGGTGGCTGATCTGGTTCTTGTCGCTCGGGCTCAGTTCGGCGCTGGACACGTTACGCTCCGGCACCCAGAACAATGGGTCGTAGCCGAAACCGTGCTCACCGCTGGCGGCGGTCAGAATGCGCCCGTGCCACAGGCCTTCGCAGAGGATCGGCAGTGGATCGTCGGCGTGACGTACCAGCGCCAATACGCAGACGAACTGCGCGCCGCGTTCGGCTTCCGGCACGTCCTTCAAGGCGTCGAGCAATTTGGCATTGTTCGCCGCGTCGCCCTTGCCGTCGGCGTAGCGCGCCGAGTAGATGCCCGGCGCACCGCCGAGGAAATCCACCGCCAGACCCGAGTCGTCGGCCAGCGCCGGCAGACCGGAAATGCGCGCGGCATTGCGGGCCTTGAGGATCGCGTTCTCGACGAACGATAGGCCGGTTTCTTCCGGCTCCACGCTGCTGAATTCGCCGATCGAGCGCAATTGCACCGAGTCGCCGAGCATGGCCTGGAGTTCCTTGAGTTTGCCGGCGTTATGGCTGGCCAGTACGAGTTGCTTGAGATTGATCATTGGCCAGGGAAAAGCTCTTGGTTGAAATTGAGGGTGTTGATCTTGTCGCCGGTCTGTACCTTGATTTCAAAGGTGCGGGTTTCCTGCTGCTCCACCGGGTACTGGGCGATGTAGTAGATCGCGCCCTGTTCGGTGATCTGGCGGAAAGTCAGCGGCACGCTCTGGCTGGTCAAGTCCTTGACGGTGCCGGTGACCTGGGCGATCAGCGGCTTGCCGTCCTTGATCACCGAGACATTGATCACGCCCTGGTTCTTGCTGCGGATCAGCTCGGCCGCCTTGGCGATGTCCGGCGTCAGGAAGGTCGAGTTGAAGGTGTTGTAATGCACGGTGACATCACCGAACACTTCCTTGCGTTCGCCCTTGATGGCATCGGCGGCCACGGCCGACAGGCTCAGGCAGGCGGCCAATAGCGCGGTAATCAAGCGTCCCATGTTCGTTCTCCTCGCAATGTCGTGGTTCAGACCGCGATTCTGTGATCCGCAAGCCCCGGGCTGCTGACGCGGTAGATACCGATCTCACCTAACAGATTAGGCCATAGCTTACTGGCCCACCCGTGGCGGTGCTGTTGATCCACGGCAAGCCGATCAATGACCTTCGCCTCACGTTCGCGACAAAGTTCTTCAAAGTCTTCGAAGGTACAGAAGTGGATGTTCGGCGTGTTGTACCAGGTGTACGGCAGGAATTCCGACACCGGCATCCGACCCTTGCTCGCCAGGTACCAGCGGCAGCGCCAGTGACCGAAATTCGGGAACGTGATGATGCACTGGCGACCGACCCGCAGCATTTCGTCGAGGATCTTGTCCGGGTAATGCACGGCTTGCAGGGCCTGGGTCATCACCACGATGTCGAAGCTGTTGCTGGCGAAGTTGCCCAGGCCCTTGTCCAGGTCCTGCTCGATGACGTTGATGCCCTTGGCCACGCACTCGGCGATGTTGTCCGGGTCGTTTTCCAGGCCGTAGCCGGTGACCTGCTTGTGGTCGCGCAGCCAGGTCAGCAATTCGCCGTCACCGCAGCCGAGGTCGAGCACGCGGCTGCCGGCGGGGATCCATTCCTGGATGATTTCCAGATCAGCTCTCATGGCTTTCTCACAACGTAATGCGGTTCATGTAATTGCCGAACGCCTGCAAGTAGCGCGGGATCGGAATCAGGAAGGCGTCGTGGCCCTGGGGCGCGTCGATTTCCAGGTAGCTGACGTCCTTGCGCGCCGCCATCAGCGCATCCACCAGTTCCCGCGAGCGGGCCGGGGAGAAGCGCCAGTCGGTGGTGAACGACATCACGCAGAACTTGGCTTTTGCACCTTCGAAGGTTTTCGCCAGGTTATCGTTGAAGTTCGCCGCCGGATCGAAGTAGTCCAGCGCCTTGGTCATCAACAGATAGGTGTTGGCATCGAAGCGCCCGGAGAACTCTTCGCCCTGATAGCGCAGGTAGCTTTCGACCTGGAACTCGACGCTGTGGAAGTCGTAGTTGAGCTTTTCGCTCTTCAGGCCACGGCCGAATTTCTCGCCCATGGAGTCGTCGGACAGGTACGTGATGTGCCCCACCATCCGCGCCAGCATCAGGCCGCGCTTGGGGATCACGCCGTGTTCCTGGAACGAGCCGCCGTGGAATTCCGGGTCGGTGAGGATCGCCTGGCGCGCCACTTCGTTGAAGGCGATGTTCTGCGCCGACAGCTTGGGGGCCGAGGCGATGGCCAGGCAGTGGCGAACGCGATCCGGATAGGTGATGGTCCATTGCAGCGCCTGCATGCCGCCCAGGCTGCCGCCGATCACCGCGGCCCACTGGCCGATGCCGAGCAGATCGGCCAGACGTGCCTGGCTGTGCACCCAGTCTTCCACGGTCAGCACCGGGAAGTCGGCGCCGAATGGCTTGCCGGTTTCCGGGTTGAGGCTGCTCGGGCCGGTGGAACCGTTGCAACCGCCGAGGTTGTTCAGGCTGACCACGAAGAACTTGTTGGTGTCGATCGGTTTGCCGGGCCCGATGCAGCTGTCCCACCAACCGGGCTTGCGGTCGTCGACGCTGTGGTAACCCGCAGCGTGGTGGTGGCCGGACAAGGCGTGGCAAATCAGTACGGCGTTGCTCGCTTGCGCGTTCAGCGTGCCGTAGGTTTCGTAGATCAGGTCATAATCGGCCAGCGAACGGCCGCAGGCCAGGGCCAGCGGTTCGCTGAAGTGCGCCGTTTGCGGCGTCACCAGACCAACAGAATCGGGGGGAAAGGCAGCTGGCATCGACCCTGCTCTCGTTGAAATGAGGCGTAAGTCTAAAGACCGGTGGGGTTAGCGGCAAGCAACGATCAGGGGCGGCAGAGCCCCGGCAGATCCGGCAGCTTTTTCGGTGCGCTGATGCGCACTCGCTTCTGCCGGTTCAGCTCACCACTGAGCAAACTGACCTGGCTCTTGGAAACCCCAAAAGCCTTGGCCAGGAACCCCATCAGGTACGCATTGGCCTTGCCCTCGACCGGCGGCGCGGTCAGGCGGATTTTCAGGCGATCACCGTGCAGCCCGCAGAAATCATCGCTGCGGGCGGCCGGTTGCAGGTGACATTCCAGAATCAGGTCGTCACCGTCCCAGCGAAACCAGCTCACATCAGCAGGCGCAGGATTTCCGGCATCATCGTCATCGCCGCGAGGTTGTTGATCACCAGCATGTCGATCAGCTTCAGCACGAGGAAGGCGAAGATCGGCGACAGATCCAGACCACCGAGGTTCGGCAGGATGCGGCGGAACGGCGCCAGGGCCGGTTCACAGATCTGGTTCACCAGTTCGGCGCCCGGATTGTGGCTGCCCGGTGCGACCCAGGACAGGATGATGCTGATGATCATGGCCCAGAAGAAAATCTTCAGGAACAGCGCCGTCACGCCGATCAGCGACCAGATCAGCAGTTGCAGCGGGTTACCGGTGGTGCCGTAGGTCAGCAGCAGCGTCAGCGCCATCAGCGCCAGTTGCACGAGGATCGCCAGCACCAGCGACGACATGTCGAGGCCGAACAGGCTCGGGATGATCCGGCGCAGTGGCTTGAGCAACGGCTGGGTGGCCTTGACCACGAACTGGCACAGCGGGTTGTAGAAGTTCGCCCGCACCAGTTGCAGGACGAAGCGCAGCAGCACGATCAGCAGGTACAGGCTGCCGAGGGTTTGCAGCACGTAGACCGCTGCGGTGTTCAATCCAATCATGTAAGGCTCCTTATTTGCCCAATTGTTCGGCCATTTCGGCCGAGCGGTGCGCGGCGGCGCCGAGTGCTTTTTCCACCAGGGCTTCGAAGCCGCCGGCCTGGAACGATTTGATCGCAGCTTCCGTGGTGCCGGCCGGCGAGGTCACGCGGCGGCGCAGTTCGGCCGCGTCGACGTCGCTGGATACCGCCATCTGCGCGGCGCCCAGCGCGGTCTGCAAGGTCAGCTGCTCGGCGGTTTCCTTCGGCAGGCCGAGTTTGACGCCGGCGGCGGTCATGGCTTCGATCAGCAGGAAGAAGTACGCCGGGCCGGAACCGGAGACAGCGGTGACCGCGTCCAGTTGCTGCTCTTCGTTCAGCCACAGGGCGATGCCCACGGCGGACAGCAGTTCTTCAGCCTGTTGACGCTGTTCGGCGCTCACCTTGCCTGTGGCGTACAAGCCGCTCACGCCCTGGCGCAGCAGCGCCGGGGTGTTCGGCATGCAGCGCACGATCGGCTGTTCGCCGAGCCAGGCCGTCATGCTGGCGCAGGTGATGCCGGCGGCGATGGACACCACCAGTTGATTCGGTTTCAGGCTCGGGCGAATCGCTTCGCACACCAGCTTCATGGCTTGTGGCTTGACCGCCAGTACCACTACATCGGCGCCGTCGATGGCCTGGGCGTTGTCGGCGAAGGTTTCGATGCCGTGTTCGGCGCTGACTTTGGCGCGGGTTTCTTCACCCGGATCGCTGGCGCGGATGTGTGCAGCTTCCAGACCCTTGGCCCGCAGGCCGCCGATCAGGCTGGCGGCCATGTTGCCGGCACCGATAAAGGCAATACGTGTGTTGCTCATGTCAGGTCCTTATCTGGAAATGGTCAAGATTGGGAATAGTCACGGGCGCCGAACAGGGCCGTACCGATACGGACCCAGGTCGCGCCCTGGGCAATGGCCGACTCGAGGTCGTGGCTCATGCCCATGGAAAGTGTGTCGAGCGGCAGATCGAGGCCGGCCTGCAACTTCTGAACGGCGGCGAATGCCGCGTCCTGCTCGGCGCGATCTTCGGTCGGCTCGGGAATTGCCATCAGCCCGCGCAGCTTCAGGCGCGGCAGGGCGCTGATAGCCTGGGCCAGGGCCGGCAGGTCTTGCGGGGTGCAGCCGGACTTGCTGGCTTCACCGCTGACGTTGACCTGAATGCAGATGTTCAGTGGCGGCAGATCCGCCGGGCGTTGTTCGGACAGGCGTTGGGCGATTTTCAGACGATCCACGGAGTGCACCCAGGCGAAATGCTCGGCAATCGAGCGGGTCTTGTTCGACTGAATGGGGCCGATGAAGTGCCAGATCAAGGGCAGGTCGGCCAGTTCGAGCTGTTTGGCCAGGGCTTCCTGCAGGTAGTTCTCGCCGAAATCACGCAGGCCGGCGGCATACGCTTCACGCAGGGCTTCGGACGGTTTGGTCTTGCTCACGGCCAGCAGCTGGACGCTGTTTTCATCGCGTCCGGCGGCAGCGGTGGCGGCATGAATACGCGAACTAACCTGGAGAATGTTGTCTGCTATCGTGGACATCAAGAGGCGCCAGCGGTCTGAAGGTTCGCGGCATTCTACTGGAATTGAGGGACGCTATGGATATCACTGAACTGCTGGCCTTCAGCGCCAAACAGGGCGCTTCCGACCTGCACCTGTCGGCCGGTCTGCCGCCGATGATCCGCGTGGATGGCGATGTGCGGCGGATCAATCTGCCGGCGCTGGATCACAAACAGGTGCACGAGCTGATCTACGACATCATGAACGACACCCAGCGGGTGGACTTCGAGAAACATCTGGAAACCGACTTTTCCTTCGAAGTCCCCGGCGTGGCGCGCTTCCGGGTCAATGCCTTCAACCAGAACCGTGGCGCTGGCGCGGTGTTCCGGACCATTCCGTCGAAAGTGCTGAGCATGGAAGACCTCGCCATGGGCGACGTCTTTCGCAAGATCACCGATGCGCCACGCGGGCTGGTGCTGGTGACCGGGCCGACCGGCTCCGGCAAGTCCACGACGCTGGCGGCAATGATCGATTACCTCAACACCCATCGCCATCACCACATCCTGACCATTGAAGATCCGATCGAATTTGTCCACGAATCGCGCAAATGCCTGATCAATCAGCGCGAAGTCCATCGCGATACCCGTAGTTTCGCCACCGCATTGCGTTCGGCATTGCGCGAAGACCCGGACGTGATCCTGGTGGGCGAGATGCGCGATCTGGAAACCATTCGCCTGGCGCTGACGGCGGCCGAGACCGGGCACTTGGTGTTCGGCACCTTGCACACTACTTCGGCAGCCAAGACTATCGACCGGGTGGTGGACGTGTTCCCCGGGGACGAAAAATCCATGGTGCGCTCGATGCTCTCGGAGTCGTTGCTGGCGGTGGTGTCGCAGACGCTGATCAAGAAGATCGGCGGTGGTCGGGTGGCGGCGCACGAGATCATGCTGGGCACTTCGGCGATCCGTAACCTGATCCGCGAGGACAAGGTGGCGCAGATGTATTCGGCGATACAGACCGGCGGCTCGCTGGGGATGCAGACACTCGACATGTGCCTGAAGGATCTGGTGACCAAAGGCTTGATCAGCCGCGAACATGCGCGGGAGAAGGCGCGCACGCCGGATAACTTTTAGGCAAAAAAAACGCAGCCCGTGGGCTGCGTTTTTTTACCTGAACAATCAGCGCTGAACGACGCGCATCTGCCCCGATTCTTTCGGCAATACGCGTTTGGCCACCACGTAATGCTTTTCCCAGTACGGCTTGTTCAGTGTGTCGATGCTCACCGCTTTGCCGCGCCGTGGCGCATGGATGAAACGGTCGTTGCCCAGGTAGATGGCAACGTGATTGACCCGACGGCTCTTGATGTTGAAGAAAATCAGGTCGCCCGGCTTCAGGTCCTTGCGTTCGACTTTCTCGCCGTGACCGCTGGCCATGGCGTTCGAGGTGCGTGGCAGGTCGAACGTGGCGTCGTTGAACGCATACTTCACCAGACCGCTGCAGTCGAAGCCTTTACTCGGGCTGCTGCCGCCCCAACGGTATGGCGTACCGAGGACGTTTACCGCGCGACTCAGGACGTTACTGCTTTCCTTGGTCGCCATCGGTGGCACCAGCTTGCTGCGGCCGGTGCTGCTCAGCGTGGTGTGTTTGACCTGTTTGCCTTTGTTCGAAGGAGCAGAGGCATGGGATTTAGGGGTGAAACCGTTAACGTTGGGAAGACGTTGCTCACGATTGGTGGCGTGGGCGGCCAGTGGCATTAATAGGCAAATGGTTAGCCATGTCTTGAAAAATGGACGCATTAGGCAGGGCTCTTGGTGTGTTAGCGCGCAACTTTATAACAGCTTTTTTGTCACTTCCGAGGCCGTTGGTCGATTCAATCGGGTGCCAACGGAACCAAATAAGCGGCAAAAAGACGCAATTGTCGGACAGAAGTCCGGTGCTATAAGGCTTTGACGGGACACACGGTAGCATTTGCCATACGTCGGCTACCTGTAAAAAAGTCACAAAGAATTAAAGAATATTTATCTATCGCGTGTATCGAGGTCTTAATGAACGGCTATCAGCTGCCCCGTGTGAAGGAAAAAGACACCCATAGCAAGGTGATCGGTTACCTGTTGTGGATTTTCGGTTTCACAGGCTCACACCGCTTCTATTACGGCAAGCCGGTGACCGGCACGATCTGGTTTTTCACTTTCGGGTTGCTGGGGATCGGCTGGCTGATCGACGTGTTCCTGATCCCGGCGATGGATCGCGAAGCCGACCTGCGTTTCGCCGCGGGCCCGATCGAGTACAACGTGGCATGGATTCTCCTGACCTTCCTCGGCGCGCTCGGCGTGCACCGGATGTATCAGGGCAAGTGGATCAGCGGGGTGGTGTATCTGCTGACCGGCGGGTTGTTCTTTCTGGGGGTGCTGTATGACTTCTGGACGCTGAACGATCAGGTGTCCGTGCGTAATGCCGAAGGGCGCGGCGCCTTTCAGTAAGTGATGGCGAGGGAGCTGGCTCCCTCGCCATTTTTTTTACGCCTGATGGCTGATCCGGCCATCCACCAGCGTGTAACGCACAACACCTGGCAGGCTATGGCCGAGGAACGGGCAGTTCTCGCCCTTCGACAGCCAGGTTTCGCCGGCAACGGTCGAAGCCTTCGGATCGAACAGCACGATATCCGCCGCGCCACCCACCGCCAGTTTGCCCGCCGGCAGGCGCAGGGCTTCGGCCGGGCCGGTGCTCAGGCGGGCCAGCAGGGTCGACAGGTCCAGCAGGCCATCCTCGACCAGGGTCATTGCCAGCGGCAGCAGCAGTTCGACGCTGCTGATGCCCGGCTCGGTCGCGCCGAACGGTGCCAGTTTGGCATCGCGCTCGTGGGGCTGGTGATGGCTGGAGATGGCCGAGACCACGCCGGACTTCACCGCTTCACGCAGACCGTCGCGATCCACACGGGTGCGCAGCGGCGGTTGCACGTGATACAGGCTGCTGAAGTCGATCAGCGCTTCGTCCGTGAGGATCAGCTGATACAGGGCGACATCCGCCGTGACTTTCAAACCACGGGCCTGGGCCTGAGCGATCAGGGCCACGCCGCGAGCGCTGGTCAGCTGGCTGAAGTGCGCACGCACGCCGGTCTGCTCGACCAGCAGCAGATCCCGGGCCAGGGCCACGGTTTCAGCGGTTTCCGGGATGCCCGGCAGGCCGAGGAAACTGGCGGTGGCGCCTTCGTGGGCCAGGCCGCCGTCGGCCAGGTCGTGATCCTGCGAGTTGAAAATCACCGTCAGGTCGAAGGTCGCCGCGTAATCCAGCGCCCGGCACAGGGTGCGGGTGTTGCGGAAGCTTTCCAGGCCGTTGCCGAACGCCACGCAACCGGCGTCGCGCAGGGCAACGAGTTCTGCAAGCTGCTCGCCATCCAGACCTTTGCTCAGCGCCCCGATCGGGAACACCTTGGTGTTGCCGGCCTCGCGGGCGCGGTCGAGGATCAGCTCGGCCACGGCGGAGGTGTCGAGCACCGGTCTGGTTTTCGGCGGGCAGCACAGGCTGGTCACGCCGCCGGCCGCCGCAGCGCGGGTTTCGCTGGCGATGGTGCCTTTGCGGCTGTAGCCCGGCTCGCGCAGGGCGACGTTGAGGTCGACCAATCCCGGAGCGGCAACAAGGCCTTGGGCGTCGATGGTTTCGACGGCGGTGAAACCGGCCGGTGCAGCGCCGAGGGCGACGATCTTGCAGGCTTCAACGTGAATATCGGTAATTTGATCCAGGCCGCTGCTTGGATCGATGACGCGGGCGCCGAGAATGCTGAGCTTCACTGGGCGTTCTCCTGCTCGAATTGGCGCTGGGCAGTCTGTCCGCTCATGGCCATCGACAGCACGGCCATACGGATTGCGATGCCGTAGGTGACTTGATTGAGGATCACCGAGTGCGGGCCGTCGGCCACCGCCGACTCGATCTCCACGCCGCGGTTGATCGGCCCCGGGTGCATGACGATGCAATCGGGCTTGGCGCCGGCCAGGCGCGCGGTGGTCAGGCCGAACAGGCGATAGAACTCGCCTTCGCTCGGCAGCAGACCGCCAGTCATGCGCTCACGCTGCAGGCGCAGCATGATCACCACGTCGACGTCTTTCAGTCCTTCGGTCATGTCGGTGTAGACCTTCACACCGTATTGCTCGATGCCGATCGGCAGCAGGGTCTTCGGTGCGATCACGCGGATATCCGGGCAGCCGAGGGTCTTCAGGGCGAGCATGTTCGAGCGCGCCACCCGCGAGTGCAGGATGTCGCCGACGATGGCCACCGAGAGGTTCTCGAAACCGCCCTTGTGACGGCGGATGGTCAGCATGTCGAGCATGCCCTGGGTCGGGTGCGCGTGCCGGCCGTCGCCGCCGTTGATGATCGCCACTTGCGGGCAGACATGTTCGGCGATGAAGTGCGCGGCGCCCGAGTCACCGTGGCGCACGACGAACATGTCGGCGGCCATGGCCTCGAGGTTGCGCAGGGTGTCGAGCAGGGTTTCGCCCTTGCTGGCCGAAGAGGTCGACACGTTCAGGGTGATCACGTCCGCCGACAGGCGCTGGGCCGCCAGTTCGAAGGTGGTACGGGTGCGGGTCGAGTTTTCGAAGAACACGTTGCACACGGTCTTGCCGCGCAGCAACGGAACCTTCTTCACGGCCCGGGCACCGACTTCGAGGAACGAGTCGGCGGTGTCGAGGATTTCCGTCAGCAACTCGCGGCGCAGGCCGTCGAGCGAGAGGAAGTGGCGCAGCTGGCCCTGATCATTGAGCTGCAGCGGGCGCTTGGTATCTAGAGGCGTCATCGCGAGGGGGACTCTCAATAGGGCGGATTAAAGGGCAAGGTCTTGCAGTTCGAGGGCCAGCTCCGGCCCGGACAGCTTGACCCGCTCGTGGGCGGCCAGCGACAGGGTCGCGCCGACCACGTTCGGGCGGATCGGCAGTTCGCCGGCATCCAGGTCCAGCAGGCAGACCAGCGTCACGCTGGCCGGGCGGCCGTAGTCGAACAGTTCGTTCATGGCGGCGCGGATGGTCCGGCCGCTCATCAGTACGTCGTCGATCAGCACCAGATGCTGGCCTTCGATTTCGAAGGGCAGGGCGGACGGGCGCACCTGCGGGTGCAGGCCGTTCTGGCTGAAGTCGTCGCGGTAGAAGGAAACATCCAGCGTGCCCAATGGCGCGTCGCTACCCAGCTCTGCGAGCAGGGCCTGGGCGACCCAGACGCCGCCGGTGCGGATGCCGATGTAACGCGGTTCGCTGATATTACGCTGGGCAAGGTGCGCCTTGAGGCGGGTCGCCATCTGGCTGATCAGATCGGCGGGATTGGGCAGGCTCATGGTTGCTCCTTCTCGGGGTCGAGCCGGTTCTCGCGAACCGGGGCTCGGGTTGTAACCAAAAGAAAAGCGCCGTAGCGCTTGTCAGGATTCAAATAGTGCGGTGTTTTCGTCGAGCCAGCCTTGCAACAGCAGGGCGGCGGCGATGGCGTCCACCGGGTTATCGCGGTAGCTGCCTTTCTGTCCGCCGCGCACCAGTCGTTCGCCCTTGGCTTCGAAGGTCGTCAGGCGTTCGTCGTGGGTATAGAAAGGCAGGTTGAAGCGGCCATTGAGGCGACGGGCGAATTTCTCGGCGCGGGCGCACATCTCGCTGGGCGTACCGTCCATGTTCAGGGGCAGGCCGACCACCACGGCGTCGGGTTTCCATTCCTTTATCAGGGCTTCGACCTGATTCCAGTCCGGTACACCGTTCTGCGCCTTCAAGGTGCACAGTTCGCGGGCCTGGCCGGTAATCACCTGGCCGACCGCCACGCCGATCTGTTTGGTGCCGTAGTCGAAGCCGAGGATCAGGCGCAGGGCCATCAGGCGTGTCCTGCCTGGCTGGTCAGCAGGCTGAGGTTGATCCCCAGGTGCCTGGCCGCCGCTTCCAGGCGCAGTTCACTGCTGGTGTTGAACAGGATGTCGGCGTCGTACGGGCAGGTCAGCCAGGCGTTGTCGGCCAGTTCGGCCTCCAGCTGACCGGCTTCCCAGCCGGCGTAACCGAGGGTGATCACGCTTTTCGCCGGGCCCACGCCGTCGGCGATGGCGAACAGCACGTCCTGCGAGGTGGACAGGGCCAGATCGCCCTCCAGCTCGACGGTCGCCTGGAAAGTCTTGCCCGCCGGGTGAAGGACAAAACCGCGATCGGTCTGCACCGGGCCGCCGATGAAGATCGGCACGTGCTGGCACAGCGCTGGCGGATCGATGTCCGGGCGCAGTTGTTCGAGGATGTCGGCCAGATTCAGCTCTTGCGGTCGGTTGACCACCAGCCCCATGGCGCCATTGGCCGTGTGCTCGACGATGTAGGTCAAGGTGTGGGCAAAGTTCGGGTCGGCCATGTGTGGCATGGCGATCAGGAAGTGATGCTTGAGGTAGCTGGGGCTGACGTTTTTCATGTGCGCTAGTGTGGCGTTCGGGGGGCGAACTGACAAGCTGGAGCGGGCAAAAGATCGACTCAGTTACTGGACAGCCGGTCGCCCCGGGCGAATTTCCAGGTGCGGATGATTTCCAGTCGGTCGATGTCCGACAGGTCCCCGGTAAACGGTGCAAACGGGGCTGCCAGTCGCACGATGCGTTGTGCTGCCTGATCCAGCAGCGGCTGGCCGGAGGACTCCAGCACCAGCACTTCATACAGCGAGCCGTCGCGGTTGATCGACACCATCAGGCGCAGATTGCCGTAGATCTGCTTGCGCCGGGCTTCGTCGGGGTAATTGAGGTTGCCGATGCGCTCGACCTTCTTGCGCCACTCGTCCTTGTACCAGGCGCCCTTGTCGCGCATGGTCGACGCGGCGCTGAGGCGGTGGATGCGTGGGCGCTTGGCATACAGCTGTTGTTCGTTGGCCAGTTCGGCTTCGAGGCTGGCGATGTCGCTGGAGAGCTGCGAGCTGTCGAAGGTCGGGGCGTCGACCGTCGGTTTGGTCTCGGTCTTGGCTTCTTCTTTCTTGGTCGGCGCCTTTTTCGGTTTCGGCGCGACGGTCGTCACTGCTGCTTTGGGTGCGGCTTCCTGCACTTCCGGCTTGGCGGCGGGCGGCGGGGTGACTTTCTTGACTTCGTTTGCCTGGAACGGCGCGACCTCGGTGGTCTTGGGGATCGCCTTCTTGTCGAGGGTGCCGCTGCCTTCCTGGTTTTCCTGGGCGAGGAAATCGGCCTTCGCCGGCTTCTTTTCGCTCTTGAAGGTGGCGAGGGTGATTTCCAGGGTTTTGCTGATCTGCTTGGGCTCGACCATGGTGAAACCCACGCCGAGCAGCAGCGCCAGATGGATCAGCGCCGCGAGAAACAGGGTAAATCCGAGGCGATCGACCGGGCGCACGCCTTTATGGGCGAGTTCAGCGGGCAGATCGGACGGAAGTGTCATGACAAGAAAACCAACATCGCGTTTTTCACAGGCCGCGCATGATAACGCAATGTTGGTTTCACGCCTTTAGCTTCAAGCATCAAGCGACAGGCTGCATGTGATGCACATCAAGCTTGCAGCTTTTTCTCGATCGCATCCATCAGCATCCCGCCGATGTCGGTGCCGAAGGCATTGTCGATTTCGCGGATGCAGGTCGGGCTGGTGACGTTGATTTCGGTCAGGTGCTCACCGATCACGTCCAGGCCGACGAACAGCAGGCCCTTCGCGCGCAAGGTCGGGCCGACCTGAGCGGCGATCCAGCGATCCTTGTCGGTCAACGGACGGGCTTCGCCACGGCCGCCGGCCGCGAGGTTGCCACGGGTTTCGCCCTGGGCCGGAATCCGCGCCAGGCAGTAATCCACCGGCTCGCCGTCGATCATCAGGATGCGCTTGTCACCGTCCTTGATCGCCGGCAGGTAGGCCTGGCCCATGATCTGCTGGGCGCCGAGGGCGGTCAGGGTTTCCAGAATCACCGACAGGTTCGGATCGCCGGCGCGGTGACGGAAGATCGAAGTGCCGCCCATGCCGTCCAGCGGCTTGAGGATCACGTCGCCATGTTTGGCGGCGAATTCACGCAGCACGTCGGCGCGGCGGCTGACCACAGTCGGCGGCGTGCACTGCGGGAACAGGGTGGCGAACAGTTTTTCGTTGCAGTCGCGCAGGCTCTGCGGCTTGTTGACCACCAGCACGCCGGCGGACTCGGCCTGTTCGAGCAGGTAGGTGGAGTAGACGAACTCCATGTCGAACGGCGGATCCTTGCGCATCAGGATCACGTTCAGGTCGCTCAGCGGCGAATCCTGCTCGGTGCCCAGTTCGAACCATTTTTCCGGGTTGGCGAAGACTTTCAGCGGCTTCATCCGCGCCCGTGCCTGGCCTTCACCCTGGTAAAGATCTTTCTGTTCCATATAGAACAGTTCCCAGCCGCGCTTTTGCGCCGCCAGCAGCATGGCCAGCGAGCTATCCTTTTTATAGGAAATGCTGGCGATAGGGTCCATGACAATCCCGACGCGAACGCTCATTGGGTTTTCCTCGAAAATTGGCTACCGGATCGGTATGAAAAAAGTGCCGCCAGAGTGGCGCCGGGCGGGTTTTCGGTCAAGGAAAAACCCGTCGATAGATTGCGTCTGGAGACTGTGCTAAAAAGGCTCCCATCGTGCCAGGGGGCGTTCTCAGTTGGTTTCCCCTCCGCGTTGTCGCCTAAAAACGGCCCAGGCAAGGCGCGGGCCGCAGGGAATGGTTATTCCCTTTCCAAGGCCTGCAACGCAGCCTGGGCCGTTTTTAGGCACAACCCGAAGGGCCGGGCCTGCTGTTGTGCAGGGCTGCGTTGCTCGAAGCTTATTTGGAACGACCAAACCACGCTTCTCGCGCCTTGCCCTGCACAACAGCAGACCCGGCGCGGAGGGGAAACCAGCTGAGAACGCCCCCTGCCCTTGAGCATCAAGGGTTTCCAGCCATCAGTCATCGCAAAACGGACAAATTGATTCGCAAAGGCGACGGTAGAGCCCCCTTATGGAACAGCAGTCCAGCGCCTTGAAGGTCATGGTGATCGACGACTCGAAAACGATTCGTCGCACCGCCGAGACCCTGTTGAAAAATGCAGGGTGCGAAGTCATCACCGCAATCGACGGTTTTGACGCCCTGGCGAAGATCGCCGATCACCATCCCGGAATCATCTTTGTCGACATCATGATGCCGCGTCTGGATGGTTATCAGACCTGCGCTTTAATCAAGAACAACAATGCGTTCAAGGGCACGCCGGTGATCATGCTGTCGTCCCGGGACGGGCTGTTCGACAAGGCCAAGGGGCGGATTGTCGGTTCCGATCAATTTTTGACCAAGCCTTTCAGCAAGGAAGAACTGCTCGACGCGATTTCGGCCCATGTTCCGGGCTTCGCTGCCGCTTTGCCGCAGTAAGACACGCACAGAGACGCTCGGCCAGCGGGCCCGGTGTCGACAAGAAAAATGGGGAAGACCATGGCACGTATCCTGATCGTCGACGATTCGCCGACCGAAATGTACAAACTCACCGGCATGCTGGAAAAGCACGGGCACGAAGTGCTGAAAGCCGAAAACGGCGCCGACGGCGTGGCCCTGGCCCGTCAGGAAAAACCCGATGCGGTGCTGATGGACATCGTCATGCCCGGCCTCAACGGCTTCCAGGCTACCCGTCAGTTGACCAAGGATGCGGAAACCAGCCACATCCCGGTGATCATCATCACCACCAAGGATCAGGAGACCGACAAGGTCTGGGGCACCCGCCAGGGCGCCAGGGACTACCTGACCAAACCGGTCGACGAAGACACGCTGATCAAGACCCTGAACAACGTGCTGGCCGGTTGATCGCGCCGCCATGAGCGAGTCGCTGACCGCGTTCGAACTGTTGTGGCAGATCGACCAGCGCTGTCGCCTGCTGGCGGCGGACCTGCCGTCGCAACCGGCGCGCCAGGATCGCTGGAGCGGCATCGGCTTTCGTCTGGGCGAGCACTGGTACGTCACGCCGATGGGCGAAGTCAGCGAAGTGCTGCCTGAACTGCGCGTCACCCAGTTGCCGGGCGTCAAGCCTTGGGTCAAGGGCGTGGCCAATCTGCGCGGACGGCTGCTGCCGGTCATGGACCTGTGCGGCTTTTTCGGCCATGAGCTGTCACCGATGCGCAAACAGCGGCGGGTATTGGTGGTAGAGCATCAGGATGTGTTTGCCGGGTTGCTGGTCGATGAGGTCTTCGGCCTGCAGCACTTCGAGCAGGACAGTTTCGAACCCGTCTCGATCCGTAAACGGCAAGGCTCCAAGGGCGAGTTCGTCAAAGGGTATTTCCGGCGCGAGCAGAACTGGCGGGTGTTCAGCCTGTTTGCGCTGGCGCAGTCACCGAGTTTCATGCACGTCGCGGTTTAACAGGCGAGGACCGATGATCAAAGCAAAAACAGGCAAGCCCGCAGAAGGCTCGCGCAGCCGCTCGCAGATCATCGTGCTGTTCATCGCACTGATCGTGTTCATCATGCTGCTGTTCGCCAACTTCGCTTACCTCAACACCCAGGCCAACTACGACAAGCAGTACATCGGCCACGCCGGCGAGCTGCGGGTGCTGTCGCAGCGGATCGCCAAGAACGCCACCGAAGCCGCCGCCGGCAAGGCTGCCGCGTTCAAGCTGCTCAGCGATGCGCGCAACGATTTTGCCCAGCGCTGGGGCTACCTGAAGAAGGGCGACCCGGCCACCGGCCTGCCGCCGGCGCCGTCCGTCGTGCGCCCGGAAATGCGCGCCGTGCAGCTGGACTGGGAACGCCTGCTGAAAAACACCGACGCGATTCTCTCCAGCGAACAGACCGTGCTGTCCCTGCATCAGGTGGCCGCGACCCTGGCCGAAACCGTGCCGCAGTTGCAGATCGAATACGAAAAAGTCGTCGAGATTCTCCTGCAACGCGGTGCCCCGGCGGCGCAGGTGGCGATGGCCCAGCGTCAGTCGCTGCTGGCCGAGCGTATTCTCGGCGCGGTCAACACCGTGCTGTCGGGCGATGAAAATTCCCAGCAGGCCGCTGACGCCTTCGGTCGCGATGCCGCGCGCTTCGGTCAGGTGCTCAATGGCATGTTGCAAGGCAACCCGGCGCTGAAAGTCAGCCAGGTCGAAGACCGCGACGCCCGTGCGCGTCTGAGCGAGATTTCCGAGCTGTTCCAGTTCGTGTCCGGTTCGGTGGATGAAATCCTAGAAACCTCGCCGGAGCTGTTCAAGGTTCGTGAGTCGGCCACCAACATCTTCAGCCTGTCGCAGACCCTGCTCGACGAAGCCTCGCACCTGGCCAGCCGTTTCGAAAACCTGGCAGGCGGGCGCAGCACCGACACCATCGGCGGTTATGTGCTGGGCCTGCTGGCGCTGGCCTCGATCATTCTGATCGGCATGGTCATGGTCCGGGAAACCAACCGTCAGTTACGCGAGACCGCCGAGAAGAACGAGCGCAACCAGAACGCGATCATGCGCCTGCTCGACGAGATCGAAGACCTCGCCGACGGCGACCTGACCGTGACTGCCTCGGTGACCGAAGACTTCACCGGAACCATCGCCGACTCGATCAACTATTCCGTCGACCAACTGCGCGATCTGGTCGCCACCATCAACCTCACCGCCGGCCAGGTCGCCGCTGCGGTGCAGGAAACCCAGGCCACCGCCATGCACCTGGCCCAGGCCTCGGAGCATCAGGCCCAGCAGATTTCCGAAGCCTCGACCGCGATCAGCGACATGGCTCAGTCCATCGATCAGGTGTCGGCCAACGCCGCCGAATCCTCGGCAGTGGCCGAACGTTCGGTGGAGATCGCCAACAAGGGCAACGAGGTGGTGCACAACACCATCCACGGCATGGACAACATTCGCGAACAGATCCAGGACACCGCCAAGCGCATCAAGCGTCTGGGCGAGTCGTCCCAGGAAATCGGCGACATCGTCAGCCTGATCGATGACATTGCCGACCAGACCAACATCCTCGCCCTCAATGCCGCGATTCAGGCGTCGATGGCCGGTGATGCCGGGCGCGGTTTTGCCGTGGTGGCCGACGAAGTGCAGCGGCTGGCCGAGCGCTCGTCCGCCGCGACCCGGCAGATCGAGACGCTGGTGCGGGCGATCCAGACCGACACCAACGAAGCCGTGATTTCCATGGAGCAGACCACCACCGAAGTGGTGCGCGGCGCGCGGCTGGCGCAGGATGCCGGTGTGGCCCTGGAAGAAATCGAAGGCGTGTCCAAGACCCTTGCGGCGCTGATTCAGAGCATTTCCAACGCGGCGCAGCAGCAGACGTCTTCGGCCGGGCAGATTTCCCTGACGATGAACGTGATCCAGCAGATCACCTCGCAGACCTCGTCCGGTTCCACGGCCACCGCCGAGAGCATCGGCAACCTGGCGAAAATGGCCAGCCAGTTGCGTCGCTCGGTGTCCGGGTTCACCTTGCCGACGACGCCTGCGCCCGTCGCGGACAAGGCGTGAGGCCTGCGGGCGAGTTCATGTCGAGCGGAGTGGTTATGGGTGACCGGCACGACTACGTGGCCCTCGAATGGGTCAAGGGTGAAATAGCCGAGACGCTGAGGCAGGCGCATCAGGCCATCGAAGCCGTGCTCGACGATCCGCAGTCGGTGCCCGGGCTGGACGAATGCTTGGCCTGCATCCATCAGGTACACGGCAGCCTGCAGATGGTCGAGTTCTACGGCGCGGCATTGCTCGCCGAAGAAATGGAACACCTGGTCGAAGCGTTGCAGAATGACCGCGTCAGCCACCGCGACGAAGCGCTGCACTTGCTGTTGCAGGCGCTGGGCCAATTGCCGATCTACCTCGACCGCGTGCAGGGCGCCCGCCGCGACCTGCCGCTGGTGGTGCTGCCGCTGATCAACGACTTGCGCAGTGCCCGAGGCGAAAGCCGGTTGTCGGAAACCAGCCTGTTCAGCCCGCAGTTGCCCGAACTGGCGCCGTTGGGCGAGGAAACTCTGGCACTGTTGGAGCCGGCGGAGCTGCCGAACGTGCTGCGCAAATTGCGCCAGATGCTGCAAATGGCGCTGGTCGGACTGCTCCGCGAGCAGGATGACCAGACGCATCTCGCTTATCTGGCCAAAGTCTTTACCCGGCTTGAAGCAATCAGCGGTAACTCGCCGCTGAGCCCGTTGTGGCAGGTCGCCTCGGCGCTGGTCGAGGGCATGCGCGAAGGGCGAATCGCCAACAGCCCGGCCCTGCGCAGCCTGTTCAAGGACGCCGACAAGGAACTCAAGCGCCTGCTCGAACAGGGCATGCCCGGCCTCAACCAGCCGCCACCGCCTGAACTGCTGAAAAGCCTGCTGTTTTATATCGCCAAAGCCGAACATCCCACCGGGCAGATGCTGACCATGAAAGATCGCTACTCTCTGGACGACGCGCTGCCCGACAGCGCGATGGTCGACGAAGAACGCGCCCGCCTGGCCGGCCCCGACCGCGATGCCATGCGCTCGGTGCTCGCGGCGCTGTGCGAAGAACTGGTGCGGGTCAAGGAACGTCTCGACCTGTTCGTGCGCAGCGACCGTCAGCACGCCTCGGATCTGGACAGCCTGCTGGCGCCACTGCGGCAGATCGCCGACACCCTGGCGGTGCTCGGTTTCGGCCAGCCGCGCAAGGTGATCATCGATCAACTGGCGGTGGTGCTCAGCCTCGCGCAAGGCCAGCGCGAACCGAACGACGCCACGCTGATGGACGTCGCCGGTGCCTTGCTTTACGTCGAAGCGACCCTGGCCGGAATGGTCGGCACGGTGGAACCGGAGAGCCCGGAAGACTCGCGCCTGCCAACCACCGACCTGACGCAGATCCATCAGATCGTGATCAAGGAAGCACGTATCTGTCTGCAACAGGCCAAGGACATGATCGTCGATTACATCGACGCCGACTGGGATCGCCAGCAACTGCAAAGCCTGCCGGCGCTGCTGACCCAGGTGCGCGGCGCGCTGGCGATGATTCCGCTGGCACGCGCGGCCAGCCTGCTCGAAGCCTGCAATGGATTTATCCGCGAGCATCTGTTGCTCGACCCTCACGAGCCGGGCTGGCAGCAACTCGACAGCCTCGCCGACGCCATCACCAGCCTCGAGTACTACCTCGAGCGCCTGAGCGACGACCCGCAGGCACCCAGCGAGCACTTGCTGGATATCGCGCAGAAAAGCCTCGCCAGTCTCGGTTTCTTTCCTGATGAAGAGCCCGGCGAGCCGCATGTGCCGGTGCTCGATGATGTGCTCAGCCCCAGCGAAGCGCTGGTGATGCAGGATTTGCAGGAGCTGGACGACCCGCAGATCGTGCAGTCGTTGGCCGAAGTGCTGGCCAGTCCGGTGTCAGCGGTCAACCCGCCGGCGCAGACCACGCCGGGCAGCCTGCTGCCGCCACCGGCCGATGAAGAACCGGTGGACGACGAGCTGCGTGAAGTGTTCCTGGAAGAGACCGGTGAAGTGCTCGAGGTGCTGAGCGAATACCTGCCGCGCTGGTCTGCCGAGCCTGATGACCGCGCCGCCCTCAGTGAGCTGCGCCGCGCCTTCCACACCCTCAAGGGCAGCGGCCGGATGGTGCGGGCGTTGGTCCTCGGCGAGCTGGCCTGGGCGGTGGAAAACCTGCTCAACCGTGTGCTGGAAAACAGTGTCGAGCCCGGCCCGGCGGTGCGCCAGTTGCTGGCCGACACACTGCTGTTGTTGCCGGACCTGATCGCCGAATTCGCCACCAACGGCCAGCGTCAGCGCCACGATGTCGATCAACTGGCGGCCCGCGCCCATGCGCTGGCCAAGGGCGACACACCGCTGCCGGCCGAAGACGTGGAAGATGTCGCGGCCCTCGATCCGCTGTTGCTGGAGATTTTCCGCAACGAAGCCGAAACCCACCTCGCCAGCCTCAATCGTTTTCTCGATCAGGCCGCCGAGCATGTGCCGTTGCAGGCCAGCGACGAGTTGCAGCGCGCGCTGCACACCCTCAAGGGCAGCGCCTCGATGGCAGGAGTTTCGCCGATTGCCGAACTGGCGGCGCCGCTGGATAAACTGGCCCGGGAATTCAAGGCCCACCAACTGGCGCTGGACCTGGATGAAGTGGAACTGCTGCTCGAAGCCGAGGGCCTGTTCCGTGTCGGTCTGCGTCAGCTCAAACACGATCCACTGGCGCCGATTGTCGGTGCGCAGTCACTGATCAAACGCACCGAAACCCTGCTCGGCGAGCGTCTGGAATCGATCCTCAATGCCCCGAGCAGTGCGGTGCGGGTCAAACGCGATCCGCAACTGATCAACAACTTTCTGGCCCAGGGCATGGACATCCTGCTCGACGCCGAAAACCTCTTGCAGCGCTGGCAGCAGCACCCCGGCGAACGTCAGGAACTCAGCGCGCTGCTGGATGAGCTGACTACCCTGGGCGAAGCCGCACACCTGGCGGATCTGCTGCCGGTGGATGTGCTGTGTGAAGCCTTGCTCGATCTGTACGGCGCGGTCGAAGAAAGCAGCCTGGCGGTCAGCGAGCGGTTTTTCCATGAAGCGCAGCAGGCCCACGAAGCGCTGATCAACATGCTCGACGAACTGGCCGCCGGCCAGGAAATCACCCCGCAACCGCAGCGCATCCGAGCCTTGCACGAACTGCTCGACGAGAGCCTCGATCCGTCCTCCATGGGCCTGATCCGCAGCGACGGCAGCCGCACCCTGAGCATCCGTGAACTGGGCAGCGCCACCGCCGAACTGCAACAACACAGCGCCGACAGCGGGCCGGACGACGAGATCGTCGAGATCTTTCTAGAAGAGGCGGTGGACATTCTCGACAGCGCCGGGCAAGCCTTGCAGCGCTGGCTGAAAGATCCTGAGAACGGCGCACCGCTGTCGTCGCTGCAACGGGACCTGCACACGCTCAAGGGCGGCGCGCGGATGGCCGAGGTTGCAGCGGTCGGCGATCTGGCCCATGAGCTGGAAGGTCTTTATCAAGGACTGGTGGATCGTCGTTACAGCCAGAGCGAAGCTCTGGGGCGGTTGTTGCGCCAGAGCCACGAGCGTCTGGCGCAGTTCCTCGAACAATTGCACCGGCACCAGACGCTGGATCCGGCGCAGGACCTGATCGAAGCGATCCGCCGCTTTCGCCAGGGCCCGAGCGCCAGTCCCGAAACACCGACAGCTTCCGTCACGCAGGACGGTCCCGGACACGATCCGGAGCTGCTGGAAATCTTCCTCGAAGAAGGTTTCGACATCATCGAAAACTCCGGCGCCGCGCTGCTGCGCTGGCAGGCCGAACCCGGCAATCGCCAGGAAGTGGAAACCCTGCTGCGCGACCTGCACACCCTCAAGGGCGGTGCGCGGATGGTGGAAATCGGCCCGATCGGCGACCTCGCTCATGAGCTGGAAAACCTGTACGAAAGTCTGTCTGCCGGCACCCTGCAAGGCAGCGCCGAACTGTTTGCGTTGTTGCAACGCGGCCAGGACCGCTTGGCGCAGATGCTCGACGCGGTGCGCGCCGGCCAGCCGTGTCCTCCGGCGGATCGGCTGATCAGCGCGATCCAGAATTTCAGCCATCCGCTGGTTGTGCAGACCCCGGCGCCCGTGCCGCCGGTTGCGGTCAAGGCCGAGCCTGCCGCCCCGGCGCCCGAGGCCGGGGCGGACATGGTCAAGGTCTCCGCCGAGCTGCTGGATGAACTGGTCAACCTTGCCGGCGAAACCTCGATTTTCCGTGGGCGCATCGAGCAGCAGGTCAGCGATGCGCAGACCGCCCTGCACGAGATGGAAACCACCATCGAACGCATGCGCGACCAGTTGCGCCGGCTCGACACCGAAACCCAGGGGCGGATCCTCAGCCGTCAGCAAGTGGATGCCGAGCGCCTCGGCTACGAAGATTTCGACCCGCTGGAAATGGACCGTCATTCGCAGTTGCAGCAACTGTCACGAGCGCTGTTCGAGTCCGCTTCCGACTTGCTGGACTTGAAGGAAACCCTCGACCGGAGCACCCACGACGCCGAGAACCTGTTGCAGCAGCAGGGGCGGATCAACACCGAGTTGCAGGAAGGCCTGATGCGCACGCGCATGGTGCCGTTCGAGCGCATGTTGCCGCGTCTGAAGCGCATCGTGCGCCAGGTCGCGGAAGAACTGGGCAAGGACGTGGCGTTCAGCGTCGGCAACGCCGAAGGCGAGATGGACCGCAATGTCCTCGAACGCATGGCCGCACCGCTGGAGCACATGTTGCGTAATGCCGTCGACCATGGTCTGGAGTCCGCCGAAGTCCGGTTGGCGGCGGGCAAACCGGCGCAAGGGCAGATCAGCCTCGACCTGTCCCGCGAGGGCGGCGACATCGTGTTCGACATCCGCGACGATGGCGCCGGCGTGCCGCTGGACGCCGTGCGGCACAAAGCGATCAAGCGCGGTCTGCTGGCGCCGGACGCCGAGATCAGCGACCGCGAGGTGTTGCAGTTCATCCTCCAGCCAGGTTTTTCCACGGCCGAGAAAATCACCCAGATTTCCGGGCGCGGCGTGGGCATGGACGTGGTGCACGAAGAAGTCCGGCAACTGGGCGGCAGCATGAGCATCGATTCGGTGCCGGGGCAGGGCGTGCACTTCCGCATTCGCCTGCCGTTCACCGTGTCGGTCAACCGTGCGTTGATGGTGCAGTGCGGTGAGGATCAATACGCGATTCCGCTGAACACCATCGACGGCATCGTCCGCGTGCTGCCGAATGAACTGGACGGGCATTTCCGTCTCGATCCGCCGAGTTATCAATACGGCGGCCAGCGTTATGAACTGTGCTACCTGGGCGAGCTGCTGAAAACCGCGCCACGGCCAAAACTGTCAGGCCAGAGCCTGCCGGTGCCGGTCTTGCTGGTGCAGTGCAACGACCGGCACATCGCGGTGCAGGTCGACACGATGGCCGGCACCCGCGAGATCGTGGTCAAGAGCCTCGGTCCGCAGTTCGCGTCGGTGCAGGGCGTGTCCGGGGCGACGATCCTCGGCGATGGCCGGGTGGTGCTGATTCTCGACCTGCTGGCGCCGATCCGCGCGATGCAGGCGCGGTTGCCGCAGCGTCCGGCCAGTCATGATATCGAGAGCGAACCGCACAAGCCGTTGCTGGTGATGGTGGTCGACGATTCGGTGACGGTGCGCAAGGTCACCAGCCGTCTGCTCGAACGCCACGGCATGAACGTGCTGACCGCCAAGGACGGGGTCGATGCGATGCTGCTGCTGGAAGAACACATGCCGGACCTGATGCTGCTCGACATCGAAATGCCGCGCATGGACGGCTTCGAAGTGGCGACCCAGGTGCGCCACGACGAACGCCTGCAACACCTGCCGATCATCATGATCACCTCGCGCACCGGCCAGAAACATCGCGACCGCGCGATGGCCATCGGCGTCAACGACTACCTCGGCAAGCCGTACCAGGAATCGGTGCTGCTCGAAAGCATCGCCCTGTGGAGCAAAAAACATGCATGAACGCCAGCACAATCAACGCGCCAGTCAGCTCACCGGGCTGCTGCTGCCGCTGGCGGATCGCAACCTGATCCTGCCCAACGTCGCCGTCGCCGAGCTGATCGACTACCAGTCGAGCGCCTTCGATCTCGATACACCGCCGTGGTATCTCGGTCGGGTGACCTGGCGCGAGCGGCAGATTCCGCTGCTGAGTTTCGAGTCGGCGTGCGGCAACAAGATCGTCATCGGCGAGCGGGCACGGATCGTCATCCTCAATGCCCTCGGCGGGCGGGCTGAGTTGAAGTTCATCGCGCTGCTGGTGCAGGGGATTCCGCGCTCGTACAAGCTCGACAGCCAGTTGAGTTATGTCGACGTGCCGCTGTGTGCGCTGGAGCAGGCGGCGGTGCAGGTCGGGGAGCAGGTGGCGAAGGTGCCGGATTTGTTGGCATTGGAGACGTTGTTGGTGGATGCGGGGCTGGTTTGAGTTCGCTTGAATTTTGAGTTGCCCCGTTTCCCCCTCACCCCAGCCCTCTCCCGGAGGGAGAGGGGGCCGACCGAGGTGTCTTGGATCATCCATCGACCTGAGCCACCGAGTTGATTATGGATTCAGAGCAAATCGTTCATTTCGGTGCATCTCGCTAAGATCCCACGGTCAGTCCCCTCTCCCTCCGGGAGAGGGCTAGGGTGAGGGCAGCTCTTGATCATTACGCTGACCGTAATGATTCACCACCGCGCTTGATTGATGCCCCCACCCGACACTCCTAAGGTAGCTCCACAACAGCGAACCCCGTGGAGTGAGCATGACAACAACCATTTCCCCCGACTCGCGCTGGACGCGGCGGCGTGACGAGAAGCAGCGGCGCCTCGACAAGGTGCGCGGGCTGGCCGACGGTGCGGTGTTGCCTACCGACAAAATCGTCGCGGCACTCGAAGCGCTGATCCATCCGGGCGACCGTGTGGTGCTGGAGGGCAATAACCAGAAGCAGGCGGATTTCCTTTCCCGCGCCCTGGCCAAGGCCGATCCGGAAAAGCTCCACGACCTGCACATGATCATGCCCAGCGTCGGTCGCTCCGAGCATCTGGACCTGTTCGAACGCGGCATCGCCCGCAAGCTCGATTTCTCCTTCGCCGGTACCCAGAGCCTGCGCATCAGCCAGTTGCTCGAAGACGGTCTACTGGAGATCGGCGCGATCCACACCTACATCGAACTCTACGCCCGGCTGGTGGTGGACCTGATCCCCAACGTCGTGCTCTCGGCCGGGTTCATGGCCGACCGTGCCGGCAACATATACACCGGCCCGAGCACCGAAGACACCCCGGCGCTGATTGAGCCGGCAGCGTTCAGCGACGGCATCGTCATCGTCCAGGTCAATCAACTGGTGGACGACGTCAGCGAACTGCCTCGTGTGGATATTCCGGCATCGTGGGTGGATTTCGTGGTGGTGGCGGACAAGCCGTTCTACATCGAACCGCTGTTCACGCGCGACCCCCGGCACATCAAGCCTGTGCACGTGCTGATGGCGATGATGGCGATCCGCGGGATCTACGAAAAACACAACGTGCAGTCGCTGAACCACGGCATCGGTTTCAACACCGCCGCCATCGAACTGATCCTGCCGACCTACGGCGAATCCCTCGGCCTCAAGGGCAAGATCTGCCGCAACTGGACGCTCAACCCGCACCCGACGTTGATCCCGGCGATTGAAAGCGGCTGGGTCGAAAGCGTGCATTGCTTTGGCACCGAACTGGGCATGGAAAACTACATCGCCGCCCGGCCCGATGTGTTCTTCACCGGCCGCGACGGCTCGCTGCGTTCCAACCGGATGTTCTGCCAACTGGCCGGGCAGTACGCGGTGGACCTGTTCATCGGCGCGACCCTGCAGGTCGATGGCGACGGCCATTCCTCCACCGTCACCCGAGGCCGCCTCGCCGGTTTCGGTGGCGCACCGAACATGGGTCACGATCCGCGCGGTCGCCGTCACGGCACCCCGGCGTGGCTCGACATGCGCCACGACGACTCGCAGCAACCGATGCTCGAACGCGGCAAGAAACTTGTGGTGCAGATGGTCGAGACGTTCCAGGAGGGCGGCAAACCGACCTTCGTCGAAACCCTCGACGCGGTTGAGGTGGCGAAGAAAAGCGGCATGCCACTGGCGCCGATCATGATTTACGGCGACGACGTCACTCACCTGCTCACCGAGGAAGGCATCGCCTACCTGTACAAGGCGCGCTCGCTGGAAGAGCGTCAGGCGATGATCGCTGCGGTCGCCGGCGTCACCGCCATCGGCCTGCGGCACAACCCGAAACACACCGAACGCATGCGCCGCGAAGGCCTGATCGCCTTGCCCGAAGACCTCGGCATCCGTCGCACCGACGCCACCCGCGAATTGCTGGCGGCGAAAAGCGTGGCCGATCTGGTCGAGTGGTCCGGCGGCCTCTACAACCCGCCCGCCAAGTTCAGGAGTTGGTAATGCACGCACTCAACCTGCAACCCAAAACCATCACCCTCGCGGAACGGTTGACGGATCTGGCCGTGGACGCCCTGATCGACGAAGCCGACCTGTCGCCGAAACCGGCGCTGGTCGACCGGCGCGGCAACGGTGCGCACACCGATCTGCATTTGGGATTGATGCACGCCTCGGCGCTTGCGCTGTGGCCGGCGTTCAAGGAAATGGCCGAAGCCGCGCTTGAGTTCGGCGAGATCGGCTTGCCGCTGCGAGAAGCCATCGGCCGCATCGGCCGGGAAGGCGAGCAAGCGATGCTCGCCACCACCAATGGCGTGAACACCCATCGCGGGGCGATCTGGGCGTTGGGCCTGCTGGTCACGGCTGCTGCGCTGGATACCAAGTCCACCAGCGCTGGCGCCGTTACTCTGCGCGCCGCACGTCTGGCATTGCTCGATGACCGTTATGCGCCGCGTCCGCTGAGCCACGGCGCCCAAGTCGCCCAACGCTACGGCGCTCGCGGTGCCCGGGAAGAAGCGCAACTTGGTTTCCCGTCGGTGGTGCAACGTGGCTTGCCGCAACTCAAGCGCAGCCGCGCTGCCGGCCATGGCGAACAGAACGCCCGGCTCGATGCGTTGCTCGCAATCATGACCGACCTCGCCGACACCTGCGTCCTGTACCGCGCCGGCGAACAAGGTCTGCACGCCATGCAGCACGGCGCCCGGGCGGTGCTCGACGCCGGCGGCAGCGCCAGCCTCACCGGTCGCCGTCGCCTGCACGAACTCGATCAACAACTCATTGCATTGAATGCCTCGCCCGGTGGCGCCGCCGACTTGCTCGCCGCCAGCCTGCTGCTCGATCGAATCGAGCGCGACGGCATCCTTCAGGGAGCGTTTTGATGGAAACCTTATCCTTTGAATTCCCCGCCGGGCAGCCGCCGCGTGGTCGGGCGCTGGTCGGTTGTGTCGGTTCGGGCGATCTGGAAGTGCTGATCGAACCAGGCCTGGCCGGTAGGCTGACGATCAACGTGCAGACCTCGGTCAATGGCGCCGAGCAGCGCTGGCAGCATCTGTTTGCGCGGATGTTCGACGGCACCACGCCACCGGCGATGGCCATCGATATCCACGACTTCGGCGCGACCCCGGGCGTGGTGCGCCTGCGGCTGGAACAAGGCTTCGAGGAGATCGGCCATGACTGACACCTCAGCGCTTCTACACAAACATTCGTTCGTCGAACTCGGCGCACGGCAGCGGGCGAAAGCCTTGCTCGACACCGGCACCTTCCGCGAACTGCTCGACCCGTTTCAACGCGTCATGTCGCCGTGGCTCGAACGTCAGGGCGTGGTGCCGCAGGCCGATGACGGCGTGGTGATCGCCAAGGGCAGCCTCGACGGTTTGCCGGTGGTGATTGCGGCCATTGAAGGCGCATTTCAGGGTGGCAGCCTCGGCGAAGTCGGCGGCGCAAAAATCGCCGGTGCGCTGGAACTGGCCGCCGAAGACAACCGCGAAGGCATCCCGACCCGCGCCATCCTGCTGCTGGAAACCGGCGGCGTGCGCTTGCAGGAAGCCAACCTTGGCTTGGCGGCGATTGCCGACATCCACGCGGCGATTGTCGATCTGCAGCAGTACCAACCGGTGGTCGGCGTGGTGGCCGGCAGCGTCGGTTGCTTTGGCGGGATGTCGATTGCCGCCGCGCTGTGCAGCTATTTGCTGGTGACCCAGGAAGCGCGCCTCGGCCTGAACGGCCCGCAGGTGATCGAGCAGGAAGCCGGGATCGAGGAATACGACTCCCGCGACCGGCCCTTCATCTGGAGCCTGACCGGTGGCGAGCAACGGTTTGCCAGCGGCCTGGTGGATCGCTATGTCGCCGATGACGTGGCGCAGATTCGCGGGCAGGTCGGCGAGTTGCTGTACCAGGGCCTGCCGGCGCAACCGCGCAGTCAGCGGGCCGAATGGTTCCTGAAACGCCTGACGAGCCTGGACACTGACAAGCAAATCGAGCCTTCGGTGGTTCGCGATCTGTATCAAGGAGAGCGCTCATGAGTGGTTATTCCGTGCGCGGTTTGAACTGGTTCAACGCCTTGAGCGCTGGTGCGAATGCGGTTGAAGGTTTGCCGCCATCGCTGAAGGTCGCTGACGGGGCACTCGGGCGCTTGATCGCGGTGGTCGCCGATCCGCAAAACCGTTTCCCTCGCGCCCGCAACGGCGAAGTCGGATTGCTCGAAGGCTGGGGTCTGGCCAAGGCTGTGGATGACGCGATCACCGCCGACCAAGACAAATCGCAAAAGCGTCCCTTGATCGCCATCGTCGATGTGCCGAGCCAGGCCTACGGTCGCCGCGAAGAAGCCCTCGGCATTCACCAGGCCCTGGCCGGTGCGGCGGACGCTTACGCCCGCGCGCGTCTGGCCGGGCATCCGGTGATTGCGCTGCTGGTGGGCAAGGCCATGTCCGGGGCGTTTCTGGCTCACGGCTACCAGGCCAACCGCTTGATCGCTCTGCGTGATCCGGGGGTGATGGTGCATGCGATGGGCAAGGCGTCGGCGGCGCGGGTGACGTTGCGCAGCGTCGAAGAACTGGAAGCCCTGGCGTCCAGCGTGCCGCCGATGGCCTATGACATCGACAGCTACGCCAGCCTCGGATTGCTCTGGGAAACCCTGTCGGTGCAGCAGATCGAACAGCCGACGGCGGAGGATCAGGCGCGGGTCAGCGAATGCTTGAAGCAAGCGATCAGCGATATTGCGGCGACTGATTTGAGCAATCGTCTCGGCGCGAAAAATCGCGAAGCCTCCAGCCGCGTGCGTGAATTGCTGAGGGCGCAGTGGTGAACACGCCTCTGGCCCACGACCTGCTGTGGGGCATGACGCCGGCGCAGTTGCCGGCGGATGCGCCGCAGTGGGCGATTGATTCGCTGGCTGCCGGGCAACCGGTGGTGGTGCGGCGGGCGTTGAGTGAAGACGGATGCGTGGCGGTGGGCGTGCGCGGTCGGTTTCGCGAGCAGCGGCTGGCGGCGTTTATGTCTGTCGATTCGATTGCTTGCCGGGTCAGCCCGGAAGCGCTTTGTCAGGTCGAGAGCGCGCGTGATCTGCCGGTCATGCAGGCGCTGCGGCAATTGCGGCCGGTGCTCGATGATTGCGGTTGGACCTGGGGTGTCAGTGGCAGTGTCGGGTTTGAGCTGGCCAGTGGATTTACGGCAATGCACGAGCGCAGCGATCTCGACTTGATTCTGCGTACACCGCAACTCATCACCCGTAACCAGGCGCGCAAACTGGTGGCGTATTTTGAACAGGCGATCTGCCGGGTCGATCTGCAATTGCAGACGCCGTTCGGTGCCGTCGCCCTGCGCGAATGGGCCGGGAACGCTTCGCGGGTGCTGTTGAAAAATGCCCGTGAAGCCTGTCTGGTGTCTGATCCGTGGAACCCGCAGGAGCAGGCAGCGTGAGCAGTCTGCTGGTGTTTCCCGGTCAGGGCGCGCAACAGCCCGGCATGCTTCAGCGTTTGCCTCGGGAAACGCTGATCGAGGCCAGCGACAGCCTCGGTGAAGATGTCTTGCAGTTGGATTCCAGCGAAGCGTTGCGCAGCACGCGGGCGGTTCAGCTCTGTCTGTTGATCGCAGGGGTCGCAGCCTCGCGGCGATTGTTGCAGGACGGACTCACAGCGGACTACGTCGCCGGCCTGTCCATCGGTGCCTACCCGGCAGCGGTGGTTGCCGGAGCCTTGAGCTTCAGCGATGCGCTGCATCTGGTCAGCCTGCGCGGCGAGCTGATGCAGCAGGCTTATCCACAGGGCTTCGGCATGACCGCGATCATCGGCCTGCAATTATCCACCGTCGAAACGCTGCTGGCGCAGGTGCATGGCGCAGAAACGCCGGTATACCTGGCCAACATCAACGCCGATAACCAGGTGGTGATTGCCGGCAGCGACAAGGCGATGCAAGCGGTCGCCGAGTTGGCACGCGCTCGTGGCGCCGGTCTGGCAAAACGGCTGGCGGTCAGCGTGCCGTCGCACTGCCCGTTGCTGGATGAACCCGCGCAAACCCTCGCCGAAGCGTTCACCAGGGTTGAACTGAAATCACCAAAAATCGCTTACCTGAGCGGCAGTCGCGCCAGGCCTGTGACCCAGGTAGAAGCGCTGCGCGACGACCTCGCCTTCAACATGTGCCGCGTGGTGGACTGGCGCGGCACCGTACAAAGCGCCTACGAGCGCGGCGTACGTCTACAGATCGAACTGCCGCCCGGTGCGGTGCTGACCGGGCTGGCGCGCCGGGTGTTCGAACAGGGGACTGTCACTGCCTTCGACAGTGCCCGGCTCGACACCTTGCAGGCGCTGTTGCGTGAAGAGGAGGGCCGCCGACTCTAGACCGCTGCGACTCAGGCTTCGAACAACAAAAACAATTCGACGATGCACTTTGAGGACTACAACAATGATTATTTACGGTGTGGCGCTGCTGGCGATCTGTACGCTGGCAGGGGTGATCATGGGTGACATGCTCGGTGTTCTTCTGGGCGTCAAATCCAACGTCGGCGGGGTCGGCATCGCCATGATCCTGTTGATCTGCGCGCGGTTGTGGATGCAGAAACGCGGCGGCATGACCAAGGATTGTGAGATGGGCGTCGGCTTCTGGGGCGCCATGTACATTCCCGTGGTGGTGGCGATGGCCGCGCAACAGAACGTCGTCACCGCCCTGCACGGCGGCCCGGTGGCGGTGCTGGCGGCGATCGGTTCGGTGCTGGTCTGTGGCTGCACCATTGCCCTGATCAGCCGCACCCACAAGGGCGAGCCTTTGCCCGACGAGCCGGCGGAAATCTCCCCGGTCGGCACGCCGGTAGGAGGTCGCTGACATGTGGGATCTCATTGAAAAAGGTCTGGAACACAACGGTCTGATCACTGCCTTTGCCTTCGTCGGCGTGATCATGTGGGTCTCGGTGATTCTCTCCAAACGCCTGACCTTCGGGCGAATTCACGGCTCGGCGATTGCCATCGTCATCGGTCTGGTGCTGGCCTGGGTCGGCGGGACGATGACGGGCGGGCAGAAAGGCCTGGCGGACCTGACGCTGTTCTCCGGCATCGGCCTGATGGGCGGCGCGATGCTGCGGGATTTCGCGATCGTTGCCACGGCGTTTGAAGTGCAGGCGACCGAGGCGAAGAAGGCCGGGATGATCGGCGTGATTGCGCTGCTGCTGGGCACGATCCTGCCGTTCATTGTCGGTGCTTGCATGGCCTACGCGTTCGGTTATCGCGATGCGGTGAGCATGACCACCATCGGCGCCGGTGCGGTGACTTACATCGTCGGGCCAGTGACTGGTGCAGCGATTGGCGCGACGTCGGATGTGATGGCGCTGTCGATTGCCACCGGATTGATCAAGGCGATTCTGGTGATGGTCGGCACGCCGGTGGCGGCGCGCTGGATGGGCCTGGATAACCCGCGCTCGGCGATGGTGTTTGGCGGGCTGGCCGGGACCGTGAGTGGCGTGACGGCGGGGCTGGCGGCGACGGATCGGCGGTTGGTGCCTTATGGGGCGTTGACCGCGACCTTCCACACTGGGCTTGGCTGCCTGCTTGGGCCTTCGCTGCTGTTCTTCATTGTTCGCGGAATCGTTGGCTAGGTTCTGAAGCTCGTTCCCACGCTGAGCGTGGGAACGATCGTTAGGTGGACTGGCGATTGGCATACATCCGACACTCCGCCAACAACGCCAGCAGATTCGGATCCCGCTCTTTAGCCTTCAAAAACACCACCCCGATGTGCTGCTGCAACCGGTATTTCTCCTGCAACGGAATCAGCTTCACCCGGTTCTCGTACACCGCCGCAATCCTCCCCGGCAGCAACGCATAACCGACCCCGGAGCTGACCATGCTCAGCAGGGTGAAGATGTCGTTGACCTGCATCGCCACCTTCGGCTCGAACCCCGCCTGCCTGAACACCCGAATACCGTCCTGATGAGTGGCGAAGCCTTGGGTCAGGGTGATGAAGGTTTCGTCGCGCACCTCGGCCAGGTCCACTTCGCTGCGCTGCGCGAAACGCGAATCCGCCGGGGTGGCGAGGAAGATGTCGTCGGAAAACAGCGGAATCTGCTCGCAGTCCGGGTCGTTGACGGTTTCGTCCAGCGACACCAGGATCGCGTCGACTTCCATGTTTTTCAGCTTGTAGAGCAGGTCGATGTTCGAGCCGAGGATCAGGTCGATATTGAGTTCGCTGCGGCGGATCTTCAGGCCCATGATCAGCTGCGGCACGGTTTTCACCGTCAGCGAATACAGCGAGCCGAGCTTGAAGCGTTCAGCCGAGAACCCGGCGGCTTCGCGGGTCAGGCGTACGCTTTCGACCACGTCCTGAATCAGCTTCTGCGCCCGCTCCTCGAGCACGTAGGCGCTTTCCAGCGGCGTCAGGTTGCGCCCTTCGTGCTTGAACAGCGGACAGCGCAGGGCGCTTTCCAGCGAATGGATCGCGCGGTGCACGCTAACGTTGCTGGTCTGCAGCTCGGCGGCGGCGCGGGCGAGGTTGCCGGTACGCATGAAGGCGAGGAACACCTCGAGTTTCTTCAGGGTCAACTCTTCGTCGATCAGCATGGCGCGGACTCTTCTTGGTATCGCTCGATTGTGCCCAAATATCAGGACAGGTGCAGGCCCGTGTTGAACGGAAACATTGCGCTTTTACGCTCAAGGCCCGAGCCTTGCGCGCTGCGGTAAATGAAATCGAGGTGTGCGACACATGTATCACGGAGAAAAACTGAACGCCTGGACGCATCTGGTCGGGGCGGTGGCGGCGTTTGTCGGAGGCGTGTGGATGCTGGTGATTGCCAGCCTCGACGGCAGCCCGTGGAAGATTGTCAGCGTGGCGATTTATGCTTTTACGTTGCTGGTGCTCTACAGCGCATCCACCGTGTACCACAGCGTGCGCGGGCGCAAGAAAGCGATCATGAAGAAGGTCGATCACTTTTCGATCTACCTGCTGATCGCCGGCAGTTACACACCATTCTGCCTGGTGACGCTGCGCGGGCCGTGGGGCTGGACGCTGTTCGGGATCGTCTGGGGGCTGGCGCTGATCGGCATCCTGCAAGAGATCAAGCCGCGCTCGGAGGCGCGGATCCTGTCGATCGTGATCTACGCGGTGATGGGCTGGATCGTGCTGGTGGCGGTCAAGCCGCTGATCGCCGCGCTGGGGACGGCGGGGTTTGCCTGGCTGGCGTCGGGTGGCGTGCTGTACACCGTGGGGATCATCTTTTTTGCCCTCGACCATCGGTTGCGGCATGCCCACGGGATCTGGCATCTATTCGTGATCGCCGGAAGCTTGCTGCACTTTGTGGCGATTCTGTTTTATGTCCTTTAAGGGCGCATCAGTCGGTCGAGTTGTTCCCGGGCGCGCTGACTGAAGATCTGCAGCAAATCATTCAGGGTGTGCGGCAAAGGTTCAGTGGCGCGGGTCACGGCGTACAGCGTGATCGGTAGCGGCGGGGCGAGAGGGCGGATAGAGGTGGTGGCCGATGAGGCACCCAGCGCGGTGAACGGATCGATTACCGCCACGCCAGCTCCGGATTCCACCATCGCCCGCGCCAGCGAATACGTCTGCACGGCAATCCGCACACGCGGCGGCGGTTCGACCGCTTCAAGATAACTATCGAGGCGGGCGGCCAGCGGATCGGCACTGGACAGCCCGATCAGCGGCGCCCCGGCCAACGCCATCAGCGGCAACGGCTGACCGGCATCTTCCTCCGGCCAATAACCTCTCGGCGCCAATGCCACCAGAACCCCCGAGGCCAATGCCTGGGCCTTCAGCCCAGGATGATCCGGCAACTGTAACGTCAGGGCCACGTCCACTTCGCGCATCAGCAGGTTCTGCATCAGCTCGCGGCTGTGGGCGCTCGACAGTTCGCAGGCGATGTCCGGGAACTGCGCTGTCCACTGCTGGATCGCCGGCGGCAGCAACGACAGCGCAAGCGCCGGGGTCGCGCCGATCCGCAGGCTGTGACCGGGTGCGCGGCGCAGGCTCTGGGCCAGACGCCGCACGCCTTGCAGGCTTTCGGTGACCTTATCGACTTCGCGCTCCAGTTCCAGCGCTTCCGGGGTCGCCTGCAACTTGCCGCGCACCCGCAGAAACAACGGAAAGCCCAGCTGCTGCTCGGCGTGCTGCAGCACCTTGGTCACCGCCGGTTGCGAGACGTGCAGCAACTGCGCAGCGGCGCTGACCGAGCCCGTCTGGCGAATGGCCTGGAAAATCTCGATATGACGAAGGCGCATGACGATTCCATAACCTTTGTTTATAGGTCTGGCATCTTTATTCATTGTTCGGCGCCTGTCACCTCACCCTAACCTCGGCCTCATCTTCAAGAACGATTAAGGACGGACATGGCTCAGCGTGTGTGCATCATCGGCGGCGGCGTGATCGGGCTGGCAACGGCCTGGGCGCTGGTGCGCGACGGCTTCGAGGTGACGGTGGTCGAGGCGCGGCAGTCGCTGGGCAGCGAAACCAGCTTCGCCAACGGCGGCCAGTTGTCCTACCGCTACGTTGCGCCGCTGGCCGATGCCGGCGTGCCGTTGCAGGCAATCGGCTGGATGCTGCGCGGCGACTCACCGCTCAAGCTGCGCCCGCGCCTGGACCCGGCGCAATGGCGCTGGATGGCCTCGTTTCTCGCCGCGTGCCGCACCTCGGTCAACCGCGAAAACGCCGCGCATCTGTTGCGTCTGGCGCTGTTCAGCCAGAGCACACTGAAACGCTGGCGCGAAGACGACGGACTGGTCGGTTTCAACTGGCGGCGCAACGGCAAACTGGTGACCTTCCGCAATGCCGCCAGCTTCGAGCATGCACGCAACGGTCTGGCCGATCCGCAGCAACAACAGGTGTTGTCCGCCACCGAATGTGCACGACTGGAACCGGCACTGGCCGATGCGCCGTTTGTGGGCGCGATCTACACGCCGGATGAAGAAGTCGGCGACTGTCACGGCTTCTGCCAGCAGCTGGCGGCGCGATTGAAGGCGTCGGGTCGCTGCGAGTTTCGCCTTGGGCAGGCAGTCACCGGCATTCGCCACAACCACGGCGCGGTCACGGCCATTGAACTTGGCGACGAAACCCTGCCGGTCGAACAACTGGTGATCGCCGCCGGCCATCGCAGCCCGTTGCTGGCGCTGCCCGGCCTGCGCCTGCCGTTGTACCCGCTGAAGGGCTACAGCCTGACCGTGCCGATCGGCAGCGAGCATCGGGCGCCGGACGTGAGCATCACCGACTACGACCGCAAGATCGTCTACGCGCGTATCGGCGAACAACTGCGCGTGGCGGCGATGGTCGACATCGTCGGTTTCGACCCGGCGGTGGATCCCGAGCGGCTGGCGCTGATCAAACGTCAGGCCCGCGGCACCTTTCCCGACGCAGGCGACTACGATGCGGCCGTCGAATGGGCCGGCATGCGCCCGGCCACGCCCACCGGCGTTCCGCTGCTGGGCGCCACGGCGTATCGCAACCTGTGGCTCAACCTCGGCCACGGCGCGCTGGGTTTCACCCTGGCCTGCGGCAGCGGGCAGTTGCTCAGCGAGCTGATTGGCGAGCAGCGCACATCCATTGATCTGCACGGGTTCAATCCCCGTGCGGCGTGACGGTTTCTGCTAAAACACCCCACCCACAACGGAGAATAACAATGCAAAAAATCACGTTGCTCGGCTGCACTCTGGCGCTGGTTTTCGGCGCTCAGGCGCAGGCCAGTGAAGTGCCGCTGACCGGTACGCTCGGCAAGGTCGCCAGCGCCAACAGCATCACCCTGGGTTATCGCGATGCGTCGGTGCCGTTCTCGTATGTGGGCGATCACACCGGCCAGCCAATGGGGTATTCGGTGGAACTGGCGGACAAGATCGTCGAGCGTATCAAGCAGCAACTGGCGTTGCCGGAGCTGAAGGTGAAGTACAACCTGGTGACGTCGCAGACGCGGATTCCCCTGGTGCAGAACGGCACGGTCGACCTTGAATGCGGCTCCACCGGGGTGACCGCCGAACGGCAGAAGCAGGTCGCGTTCTCCTACGGTTTCATCTACGTCAAAGGGCAGTTGCTGACCGCCAGGGACAGCGGCATCCAAAGCTTCGATGACCTGCGTGGCAAGAACGTGGTGACCACCGCCGGCACCACCAACGAGCGTTATCTGAAGAGCTACAACCTTGACCACAAACTGAACATGTTCGTGATCAGCGCCAAGGATCACGGCGAGGCGTTCCAGATGCTGCAATCAGGGCGCGCGGCGGCGTTCTACATGGACGATGCGCTGCTTTACGGCGAGCGGGCCAAGGCGCGCGACCCGCATAACTGGGTCGTGGTGGGGGAGGAGCAATCGCGGGAAATCTACAGCTGCATGGTGCGCAAGGATGATCCGCAATTTCTCGCGCTGGTCAACGGTGTGCTGGCCGACCTGTACAGCTCGGGGGAGATCAACGGGATCTACCGCAAGTGGTTCGAACAGCCGATCCCGCCGAAGGGCCTGAACCTTGAGTTCCCGATGACCCGCGAACTCAAGGCAATCATCGCCAGACCAACCAGTGATCCGGTGCAGTGACGGGTTAGAAATCACCCCACAGTTGCTGCGCCACCGCCAGCGCCACAACCGGCGCAGTTTCGGTGCGCAGCACGCGCGGGCCGAGGCGGGCGGCGTGGAAGCCGCCGGCCTTGGCTTGCTCGACTTCGGCGTCGGACAAACCGCCTTCCGGGCCGATCAGGAACGCCAGGGTCGATGGTTTTGCATGGCTGACCAGCGGCTCGGCCACCGGGTGCAGCACCAGTTTCAGTTCGGCTTCGGTCTGCTTCAGCCAGTCGGCCAGCAGCACCGGTGGATGAATCACTGGCACTCGCGAGCGACCGCATTGCTCGCAAGCGCTGATCGCCACTTGGCGCCAGTGCAGCAGGCGTTTGTCGGCGCGTTCGTCCTTGAGCCGGACTTCGCAGCGCTCGCTGAAGATCGGGGTGATTTCAGTCACGCCCAGTTCGGTGGCTTTCTGGATTGCCCAGTCCATCCGTTCGCCGCGGGACAGGCCCTGGCCGAGGTGGATCTTCAGCGGCGATTCGACCTGACCGGCGAACTGCTCGTCGATCTGCACCACCACGCGTTTCTTGCCGACTTCCACCAGGGAGCCGCGAAACTCGTGGCCTGAACCGTCGAACAACTGCACCGCATCGCCCTCGGCCATGCGCAGCACGCGGCTGATGTAATGCGCCTGGGCTTCCGGCAGTTCGTGTTCGCCGGTGCTGAGCGGGGCGTCGATAAAGAAGCGGGACAGTCTCATGGTGGTTCTCTAGAAAATTGGATCAGGATCGCTGTTGTGGCGAGTGATGCTTAGCCCGGATCGCGGAACCCGGGATGGAAATCTTTCGGCACCGCCACGCTGACGCTGTCGCGGGTAGCAATGTCGATGCCTTCGCTGGCGACTTCGGCGAGGAAGTCGATCTGCTCCGGGGTGATCACGTACGGCGGCAGGAAATACACCACGCTGCCCAACGGGCGCAGCAACGCGCCGCGCTCCAGCGCATGCTGGAACACCTTCAACCCGCGACGTTCCTGCCACGGATAGGCCTCTTTCGTGGCTTTGTCCTTGACCATCTCGATCGCCAGCACCATGCCGGTCTGACGGACTTCCGAAACATTCGCATGATCCACCAGATGCGCCGTCGCCGAGGCCATGCGTTGAGCCAGCGCCCGGTTGTTCTCGATCACGTTGTCCTGTTCGAAAATATCCAGGGTCGCCAACGCCGCCGCACACGCCAGCGGGTTGCCGGTGTAGCTGTGCGAATGCAGGAACGCACGCAGGGTCGGGTAATCGTCGTAGAACGCGCTGTACACCTCGTCGGTGGTCAGGCACGCGGCCAACGGCAGATAACCGCCAGTCAGGGCTTTCGACAGGCACAGGAAGTCCGGGCGGATGCCGGCCTGTTCGCAGGCGAACATCGTTCCGGTGCGGCCGAAGCCGACGGCGATTTCGTCGTGGATCAGGTGCACACCGTAACGGTCGCAGGCTTCGCGCAGCAGCTTGAGATAGACCGGGTGGTACATGCGCATGCCGCCGGCGCCCTGGATCAGTGGCTCGACGATCACGGCCGCGACGCTGTCATGATTTTCCGCCAGCGTCTGTTCCATGGCCGCGAACATGTTGCGCGAATGCTCTTCCCAGCTCATGCCCTGCGGGCGCAGGTAGCAATCCGGGCTCGGCACCTTGATGGTGTCCATCAGCAGGGCTTTGTAGGTTTCGGTGAACAATGGCACGTCACCGACCGCCATCGCCGCCATGGTTTCGCCGTGGTAGCTGTTGGTCAGGGTGACGAAGCGCTTCTTGTTCGGCTGGCCGCGGTTGAGCCAGTAGTGAAAGCTCATTTTCAGCGCGACTTCGATGCAGGACGAACCGTTATCGGCGTAGAACACCCGGTTCAGGCCTTCCGGCGTCATCTTCACCAGCCGTTCGGACAGCTCGATCACTGGCTGATGGCTGAAACCGGCCAGAATCACGTGTTCCAGCTGATCGACCTGATCCTTGATGCGCTGATTGATGCGTGGGTTGGCGTGGCCGAACACGTTGACCCACCAGGAGCTGACCGCGTCCAGATAACGCTTGCCTTCGAAGTCTTCCAGCCAGACGCCTTCACCGCGCTTGATCGGGATCAGCGGCAGCTGTTCGTGGTCTTTCATCTGGGTACAGGGATGCCACAGCACCGCGAGATCGCGTTGCATCCACTGGTTGTTCAGGCCCATGTTCAGTCTCCTCGAGGCGGCTCGCGTCAGGCGCGGGCAAACAATCGCGCAAGCCTATGCAATGCGTCGCGCCGGAACAACCCATTGTGTCGATTGAGCTACTTTGTATGGGCCGATAGACGTCGCTGGCGGCGTTTTGATGGCTGACGTATTCTTCGCGGTTCTTTGGGTCGTCTGACCCGCAAAACTGCATTTTCCTACGTGTTTTTCCGGAGTTCGCTGAATGTCTGTCGGTTGGCTGCGCGCCTGTGCGCTGGTGGTGTTGGGGCTGTTCAGCGTTACGGCGCTGGCCAAGGATAAAACCGCAATCGTGATCGGCGGCGGCCTGTCGGGCCTGACGGCGGCTTACGAACTGCAGAACAAGGGCTGGCAGGTCACGCTGCTGGAAGCCAAGCCGAGCCTGGGCGGTCGCTCGGGCATGGCCACCAGCGAGTGGATCGGCAACGACAAGACTCAACCGGTGCTGAACAAGTACGTTTCGACGTTCAAGCTGAGCACCACGCCGGCGCCTGAATTCGTTCGGACCCCGGGTTACCTGATCGATGGCGAGTATTTCTCCGCCGCCGACCTGACCACCAAACAACCTGCCACGGCCGAAGCGCTGAAGCGCTACGAGAAAACCCGTGACGATCTGGCGCGCTCGATCGACGATCCGCAGAACCCGGCCGCGACCAACACCCTGCACGCCCTGGACCAGATCAACGTCTCGAGCTGGCTCGACAAGCAGAACCTGCCGGCCACCGCACGTCAGCTGATCAACCAGGACATCCGCACCCACTACGACGAGCCTTCGCGCCTGTCGCTGCTGTACTTCGCACAGCAGAGCCGGGTGTATCGCGGCGTGTCCGACCGTGACCTGCGCGCTTCGCGTCTGGTCGGTGGCAGCCCGGTGCTGGCTCAGGCCTTCGTCAAACAGCTGAAAACCATCAAGACCAACTCGCCAGTATCTGCCATCACCCAGGACAAGGACGGCGTGACCGTCAAGGTCGGCAGCGTTGGCTACCAGGCCGATTACGTTGTGCTGGCGGTGCCGTTGCGCGCCCTCAACAAGATCCAGCTGACTCCGGCGCTGGACGCCCAGCACCTGGCTGCGATCAAGGGCACCAACTACGGCTGGCGTGACCAGATCATGCTGAAGTTCAAGACGCCGGTGTGGGAAAGCAAGGCGCGGATGTCCGGCGAGATCTATAGCAACACCGGTCTTGGCATGTTGTGGATCGAGCCAGCCCTGAAGGGCGGCGCGAACGTGGTGATCAACCTGTCCGGCGACAACGCCCGCGTCATGCAGGCCTTCGGCGACAAGCAGATGGTCGATCAGGTGCTGATCCGTCTGCACGCGTTTTATCCACAGGCCCGTGGCTCGTTCACCGGCTATGAAATCCGTCGCTACAGCACCGATCCATCGACCGGCGGTTCTTACCTGGCCTTCGGCCCTGGCCAGATCAGCAAATACTGGCGTCTGTGGGAGCGTCCGCTGCAACGCATAGCGTTTGCCGGCGAACACACCGACACCTTGTACCCGGGCACGCTGGAAGGCGCACTGCGCACCGGTCAGCGTGCAGCCAGTCAGGTTGAAGACCTGGCGGCGGGCAAATCCTTCGAACCGGTCAAGGTCGGCCCGGCAGCGGCCACCGCCGCAGCGGCGGGTGCGGGTGCGGGCGTGGCGGCGAAGAAAGGCAACTTCTTCACCAACCTGTTCGGCGGTTCGGACGACGACAAGAAGCCAGAGCCAGTGAAAGCGCCAGAGCCGGCACCCGCTCCAGCCGCCCCAGCGCCTGCACCGACTCCGGCCCCTGCGCCAGCCCCGGTGGAAGCACCGAAGCCAGCAGCTCCGGTAAAAGCCGAGCCGGCGAAGAAAGCGGCAGTCAAGCCAGCAGCGAAGAAACCGGCGGCGAAGACCGAAGCGAAAAAAGCTCCGGCCAAACCGGCGGCGAAAAAAGCTGAACCGGCGAAGAAGCCAGCGGCCAAACCGGCGGCAACCACCGAGACCAAAGCGCAGTAAGGCTTTGCGGTGAATGAAAAAGCGCGGCTTTCAGGCCGCGCTTTTTTTTGCCTGAAAGATCGCCATCGCGAGCAGGCTCGCGATGGGATCAATGCGGGCACTGAAATTTGAAGACCTCTCAGCTAACCTCCAGTCACACTTTTGTCTTTAATCTTTCCTTAACTCCCCTGTTCAAGACTCTTGATCGTATTTCTCGATATTTCAAAGCGAAATTTTCCGCTTTAATTCGATAGATAACTCGCTAGTCTTGGTTCGCAGTTCTCACAGGATTTGGGCAATGCAGCTACGTAACTCTTCTTCGCGCTACGGTTGGGTCAGCATCTTCATGCACTGGGGTGTGGCGCTGGCGGTCTTCGGGCTGTTTGCGCTCGGTCTGTGGATGGTGGGGCTGGATTACTACAGCACCTGGCGCAAAGACGCGCCGGATCTGCACAAGAGCATCGGTCTGGTGCTGTTGGCTGTGATGGTGTTGCGGGTGTTGTGGCGCTTTGTCAGCCCACCGCCGCCAACGCTCCAGAGCTACAGCCGCATGACCCGCATCGGCGCCAAGTTCGGCCATGGGTTTCTCTACCTTGCGCTGTTCGCCGTGATGATTGCCGGTTACCTGATTTCCACCGCAGACGGTGTCGGGATTCCGGTGTTTGGCCTGTTTGAAGTTCCTGCACTGGTTTCCGGACTACCGGATCAGGCAGATACCGCCGGTGTGATTCATCTGTACCTGGCATGGGCGCTGGTAATTTTTTCCGGCCTTCATGCGTTGGCAGCATTGAAGCACCACTTTATCGATCGTGATGCGACCCTGACACGAATGCTGGGACGCAAAGCCTGATGTTCAACCTCGACTCCAAAGGAAAACAAAGCATGTTGAAAAAGACTCTGGCCGCTCTGGCAATCGGCTCTGCCGTCCTGTCCGCCAACGTGATGGCCGCTGACTACGTAGTCGACAAAGAAGGCCAGCACGCCTTCGTCGACTTCAAGATCAGCCACCTGGGCTACAGCTACATCACCGGTACCTTCAAGGACATCAGCGGCAAGTTCAGCTTCGACGCTGCCAAGCCTGAAGACAGCAAGATCGAGTTCGACGTGAAAACCGCCAGCGTGTTCACCAACCACGCCGAGCGTGACAAACACATCTCCAGCAAAGACTTCCTGGACGTAGGCAAGTTCGCCGACGCCAAGTTCGTTTCCACCAGCGTCAAATCCACCGGCAAGAACGCCGCTGGCAAAGACACTGCCGACGTGACCGGTGACCTGACCCTGCACGGCGTGACCAAGCCGATCGTGGTCAAGGCCACTTTCCTGGGTGAAGGCAAGGATCCATGGGGCGGCTACCGTGCTGGCTTCGAAGGCACCACCAGCATCAAGCGCTCTGATTTCGGCAAGATGATGGACCTGGGTCCACAGTCCGACAACGTCGACCTGTACATTTCGTTTGAAGGCGTCAAAGCGAAGTAATTTTCGCCTGACACACAAAAACGCCCCCGGTCTTGCGACCGGGGGCGTTTTTTATTGCCTGCCGCCACTTTCGTTTCAGCGGCGCACAAAAAATGCCCCGGTTTTCAGGCCGGGGCATTTTTCATTGCAGTGGAAAAATCAGCGATTGCGGGTCAGCAAGGCCGGTTTTTCACCGCGTGGGCGGCTTGGCAGTTGATCCAGCTGCTCAGGGGTCGGGAAGCGGTCGGCTTTCGATTCCTTGTGCATGATCTTCGGCCCGCTGCTGCGCGGGTTCTGCACGGCCGGTTCAGCGCGTTGCTGATCATCACGGGCCGGGCGGCGGTTGCGCGAGTTTTCATCGCGACGACCCTGGCCGTCACGCGGTGCACCGTTGCGTGGGCCGCTGCGCTTGCCTGGCGGCGTGCCGGTGCTCGAACCGTTGCTGTTACGCGGGCCGTTCTGGCGACCTTGCGACTGACCGCCGCGGGGTGCGCCTGAACCTGCGCCTTGCGCCGGAGCGCCTGGACGACGGTTGCGACCACCGGCCGGAGCCTGCTTCGGCACGTAGTCGACGCGGTTACCGAAGTTATCGATATCGTCGTCGAGGAATTCGTCCGGAGCACGGTCAGCAGCGGCGCGTGGCGGCTGGCTTGGCTGGCGTTGTTCGCGGGCCGGGGTGCCTTCGCGCGGCTTCTGTTGACGGGCTGGACGCTCGCCACGTTCGCCGGCCGGTTTTTCCTTGCCCTTGTCTTTGCCTTTGTCTTTACGACCGCCGCCACCGCCGCCGCCATTCGGGCCGTCACCGCGTGGGCCGCGGGCATTGCGCGGGTTGCGCATGTCCGGACGCTCGCGAACTTCAGGCTTCTCGGCCTCGATGGTACTGGCATCGAAGCCCATCAGGTCGCCGTCGGCGATTTTCTGCTTGGTCATGCGCTCGATGCTTTTCAGCAGTTTTTCTTCGTCCGGTGCGACCAGCGAGATCGCCTCGCCCGAACGACCGGCCCGGCCGGTACGGCCGATACGGTGGACGTAGTCTTCATCGACGTTCGGCAGTTCGAAGTTGACCACGTGTGGCAACTGGTCGATGTCCAGACCGCGTGCCGCGATGTCGGTGGCAACCAGAATGCGCACTTCACCGGCCTTGAAGTCGGCCAGGGCTTTGGTGCGGGCGTTCTGGCTCTTGTTGCCGTGGATCGCCACAGCCGGCAGGCCGTGTTTGTCCAGGTACTCGGCCAGACGGTTGGCGCCGTGCTTGGTGCGGGTGAACACCAGCACCTGTTCCCACGCGCCAGCGGTGATCAGGTGGGCCAGCAGTGCACGCTTGTGGCTGGCTGGCAGACGGAAGACGCGTTGTTCGATGCGCTCGACCGTGGTGTTCGGCGGCGTCACTTCGATGCGTTCCGGGTTGTGCAGCAGTTTGCCGGCAAGATCCGTGATGTCTTTGGAGAAGGTCGCCGAGAACAGCAGGTTCTGGCGCTTGGCCGGCAGACGGGCGAGGACTTTCTTCACGTCGTGGACGAAGCCCATGTCGAGCATGCGGTCGGCTTCGTCGAGCACGAGGATTTCGACATGGGACAGATCGACACTGCCCTGGCCGCACAGGTCGAGCAGACGACCGGGGCACGCCACCAGCACGTCAACGCCACGGGACATGGCCTGAACCTGCGGATTCATGCCGACGCCGCCGAAGATGCACGCGCTGACGAATTTCAGGTCACGGGCGTAGATCTTGAAGCTGTCGTGAACCTGGGCCGCGAGTTCGCGGGTCGGGGTCAAGACCAGCACGCGCGGCTGGCGCGGGCCGTGACGCTGGGACTTGTCCGGGTGGCCGTTGGGGAACAGCCGCTCCAGGATCGGAAGGGCGAAACCGCCGGTTTTACCGGTACCTGTCTGTGCCGCAACCATCAGGTCGCGACCTTGCAACACGGCGGGAATGGCCCGCTGTTGCACCGGAGTAGGCTCGGTATAGCCCGCGTCTTCGATAGCGCGGACCAAAGCCTCGGAGAGACCGAGGGAAGCAAAGGACATGAGTAATCCTGTTTTAGTTAGGGCTTGGCCCAATGGGAGTCTTGCCTGGCGCGAATGGCGTTTGAGAGGACGCAATCCCGTCCGGTCCTGCTGCGGTTCCGAAGGCACGTCCGGAGCGCTCGCGCGGGCTGAAAAGCTGCGCTGTAGCGGGTCGGGAGGCCTGTTACGGTTCCGGGCGTCCGGGCGTGAGCCTGGCGGGAACGCCGGAGTATAACAGAGCAATCACTGCGCGCCGCTTTCCTGCTGCTCAACGGTTTTGCCGCTGGCGGTGGCGTTGCCCAGCGGCGCCGTCAGGGCGGGGGCCGCGCCGTAGCGGGCGCTGAGCTCGGCATAGGCCGGTTCGCGCTTGAAACGCTTCAGTTCGGCACCGAAGCGCTGCACCAGCAAATCCATCCCGGCGTTGCGCCGCACGGCCAGAAACTGGCTCTGGCGGCTGATGACGGTCGGGTTCTCAGTAATCTTGTCGCGAATGCCCAGTTCATCGAGCAAATGCTGACCCACGCGGCGATCGGTGATCAGCAGGTCGATGCGCCCGCGCACCAGTTTGCCGAAATTGGCTTCGTGGGTCGGGGCCGGTTCCCGAGTGAACAAGGTCGATTCGCGAAAATCGGGGCTGTACAGATAGCCCGGTGAGGTGCCGATGGTCAGACCCTTGAGGTCTTCGAGGCTGCGAAAAGGGTGCGGGCGGTCGTTGGCATAGAACATCACGAATTCGACGTCCGACAACGGTTCGCTCGGGTAGAGCAGGGTGGCGTCGCGTTCGTCGCTGTGGAAGATGTCCAGCGCGCCGTCGGCCTGACCGGTTTCGAGCATCGACAGGCAGCGTTTCCATGGCAAAAACTGCCATTCGACTTCGATGCCCAAACGCTTGAACACGATGGCGGTGGTTTCGTAGTCCAGGCCGAGGTTCTTGCCGTCTTGTTCATAGACGTACGGCGCCCACGGCTCGGTGACGATACGCAGCTTCTCGCCCCGAGCGGCAAAGCTCAGGCAAGCAAAAACCAGCACGGCGAATAACTGCGTGATCAAAGGCATGGCTTGAGATTACGACGAGAAACCGGAAAGAGCCAGAAACTGGCCGCAGAAGCTCTGTTTCGGGCGTTAAAAGCAAAAGATCGCAGCGGCGAAAGCGCTGTAGGCGCCGTCGTGGCTGCGATCTTCGGGTTCTGCGTTTACGTCTTTTTAGCGCGGCAGCTTCAGGTTGTTCCAGATCGCCAGGCTTGGTTCGGCCTGGTTCATGGAATAGAAGTGCAGGCCGGGCGCGCCGCCTTGCAGCAGGCGTTCGCACATTTCCGTGACGACTTGTTCGCCAAAGCGCTGAATGCTTTGGCTGTCATCGCCGTAGGCTTCCAGCTGCTTGCGGATCCAGCGCGGGATTTCCGCACCGCAGGCATCGGAGAAGCGCGCGAGTTTGCTGTAGTTGGTGATCGGCATGATCCCCGGTACCACCGGAATGTCCACGCCCAGCGCCTGCAAACGGTCGACGAAGTAGAAGTAGCTGTCGGCGTTGAAGAAGTACTGGGTGATCGCGCTGTCGGCGCCGGCACGGGCCTTGCGCACGAAGTTGGCGAGATCGTCTTCGTAGTTGCGCGCTTGCGGATGCATCTCCGGGTAGGCGGCGACTTCGATGTGGAAATGATTGCCGGTTTCTTCACGAATGAATTCAACCAGTTCATTGGCGTGACGCAGCTCGCCGCTGGTCATGCCCATGCCGGACGGCAGGTCACCGCGCAGGGCGACGATGCGCTTGATGCCGGCGGCCTTGTACTCGTTCAGCAGGCCGCGCAGGTCGTCCTTGCTGTCGCCGACGCACGACAGGTGCGGTGCGGCGGGGATTTTGACTTCGCTTTCCAGCTGCAGAACGGTGTTCAGCGTGCGGTCACGGGTCGAACCGCCAGCGCCGTAGGTGCAGGAAAAGAAGTCAGGCTTATAGGTGGCCAGCTGACGGGCAGTGGCGAGCAGTTTTTCATGCCCAGCATCGGTCTTGGTCGGGAAGAACTCGAAGCTGTAGCGACGGTCTTGGGACATGGAGGAAGCCTCCAGTTACGAGCGGCAAGCTACAAGCTGCGAGAGAAGCGGTGGTGCGCTGATCTATCGAGCGTGAAACCGGCTGCCTGAAACTGTTTTGAAATAGGGGCAGAGCTTTCAAGCTTCGTACGGCAAGTCCGGCTTTTGACCTTGCTTGCCGCTTGAAGCTTGAAGCTCGCAGCTGCTCTTAGTAGCGGTAAGCGTGTGGCTTGAACGGACCTTCGACGGTCACGCCGATGTAGTCAGCCTGTTGCTTGGTCAGTTGAGTGACCACGCCGCCGAAGCCGCGAACCATTTCCAGGGCCACTTCTTCGTCGAGTTTCTTCGGCAGTACTTCAACGGTCAGGCGCTCGGCTTTCTGGGCTGGCGACAGGTCGGCGTACTTCTGGCCGAACAGGAAGATCTGCGCCAGAACCTGGTTGGCGAACGAACCGTCCATGATGCGGCTTGGGTGACCGGTAGCGTTGCCCAGGTTCACCAGACGGCCTTCGGCCAGCAGGATCAGGTAGTCGTCGTTCTGTGGATCGAACGAGCCAGCGCCGGTACGGTGGATCTTGTGTACCTGTGGCTTCACTTCTTCCCATGCCCAGTTCTTGCGCATGAAAGCGGTGTCGATTTCGTTGTCGAAGTGACCGATGTTGCAAACCACGGCGCGCTTCTTCAGGGCTTTGAGCATGTTTGCGTCGCAAACGTTGACGTTACCGGTGGTGGTCACGATCAGGTCGATCTTGCCCAGCAGCGCTTTGTCGATGCTCGCTTCGGTGCCGTCGTTGATACCGTCGATGAACGGCGAAACCAGTTCGAAACCGTCCATGCAGGCTTGCATGGCGCAGATCGGGTCGACTTCGGAGACTTTGACGATCATGCCTTCCTGACGCAGGGACTGGGCCGAACCCTTGCCCACGTCACCGTAACCGATGACCAGCGCTTGCTTGCCGGACAGCAGGTGGTCGGTACCACGCTTGATCGCATCGTTCAGGCTGTGACGGCAGCCGTACTTGTTGTCGTTCTTGGACTTGGTCACCGAGTCGTTGACGTTGATGGCCGGGATTTTCAGCTCGCCCTTGGCCAGCATGTCCAGCAGACGGTGCACGCCGGTGGTGGTTTCTTCGGTCACGCCGTGCACGCGGTCCAGAACCTGTGGGTATTTCTTGTGCAGCAGCTCGGTCAGGTCGCCGCCGTCGTCGAGGATCATGTTGGCGTCCCATGGCTGGCCATCTTTCAGGATGGTCTGCTCCAGGCACCACTCGTACTCTTCTTCAGTTTCGCCTTTCCAGGCGAAAACCGGGATGCCGGCAGCGGCGATGGAAGCAGCGGCCTGGTCCTGAGTCGAGAAAATGTTGCAGGACGACCAGCGTACTTCGGCACCCAGGGCAACCAGGGTTTCGATCAGCACGGCGGTCTGGATGGTCATGTGGATGCAGCCGAGGATTTTTGCGCCTTTCAAAGGCTGCTCGGAAGCGTACTTGCGACGCAGACCCATCAGGGCCGGCATTTCCGACTCGGCGATGATGGTTTCGCGACGGCCCCAGGCAGCCAGGGACATGTCGGCAACTTTGTAATCGTTAAAATCTGCAGGCGTGATAACAGCGCTCATGAGAGCCTCCATTCGTAATGTATGCGAATGGGCGCCGTTGTGCGTTTAGTGTCCGGCCTGAGCCGGTCAACGCCCCATCCGAGCCTGACAGGTTGAACCTGCTGCAGCGCCCCTCGGACAGGTGGCGGGAAAACGGTACCAAGTGAAGGTTACCGTTTTGAAACGGGGGCGATTATAGCCGTCTAGACTGATCTTCCAAAGGGTTTCTGTCGGCCAGATGAAGATCGCCAATCGCGACCATAGTAGAAGCCTCATGGAGCATGACCGCTCAGTCTGCCAAGATGGCCCCATCATTCGGCAAGACGCTCAGGAGTGAAGATGAATTTCCACACCCGCAAGTGGGTAAAACCCGAAGACCTCAACCCCAACGGCACCCTGTTCGGCGGCAGCCTGCTGCGCTGGATCGACGAAGAAGCGGCGATCTACGCCATCGTGCAACTGGGCAACCAGCGCGTGGTGACCAAGTACATTTCCGAAATCAACTTCGTCAGCGCCTCGCGCCAGGGCGACATCATCGAACTGGGCATCACCGCCACCGAGTTCGGCCGCACCTCGATCACCCTGACCTGTGAAGTGCGCAACAAGATCACCCGCAAGAGCATCCTGACCGTCGAGAAGATGGTCTTCGTCAACCTCGGCGAAGACGGCTTGCCGGCGCCGCACGGGCGAACCGAGATCAGGTATGTCAAAGACCAGTTCAAGGATGACGTGCCCGTTACCGAGTAATCGCGTCACACCGGCGAACGGAAGCCGAGCGGCGCGTGTCGTAGCCTTATGACCCCGCCACCGGTTTCCCGCCATGACCACACCAACAGACGGCAAGACCCCCGATCTCTCGGCCAAGGAACAGCACGAAGTCGAGAAAAACCAGCCGCCCCGCGCGGCGGTTCTGCATGAAATCATCCGCAAACAGGGCGACCAGGAACTGGAGCGCAGCATCGCCGCGTTGTGGTGGTCGGCGCTCGCGGCCGGGCTGACCATGGGCCTGTCGCTGATGGGCATGGGCCTGCTCAACTCGCGTCTGCCCGAGGGCGACGAATTCAAGGTGATCGCCAGTTTCGGCTACTGCGCAGGCTTTCTCGCGGTGATCCTCGCCCGCCAGCAACTGTTTACCGAAAACACCCTGACTGCTGTGCTGCCGGTGATGACCAAACCGACCCTGGCCAATTTCGGCCGGTTGATCCGGCTGTGGACGGTGGTGCTGTTCGGCAACCTGTGCGGGACGATTCTGGTGGCCTACGTGATGCTCGAACTGCCGATCTTCGACAGCAAGACTGACGTAGCCTTCCTCGAAATCGGCCGCAAGGTCATGGAAAACCACGCGAGTCAGATGTTCGCCAAGGGCATCGTCTCGGGCTGGATGATTGCCACCATGGTCTGGATGATTCCGTCCATGGAGAGCGCGAAGATGTGGATCATCATCCTCATCACCTATCTGATGGCACTGGGCGATTTCACGCACATCGTGGTGGGGTCGGCGGAGGTGTCGTATCTGGTGTTTGCCGGCGAGTTGCCGTGGAGTGACTTCTGGGCGGTGTTCGCCGGGCCGACCCTGGCGGGGAACATCATCGGCGGCAGTTTCATCTTCGCCCTGATCAGTCATGCGCAGATCCGCAGTGAAAGCGGAAAGCCGAAAGAGTCTGCGGATCAGGCCGAAAAGCCCGATCCGCAGCAGATCAAGAAATGATCAATGGTGCGCGGGCTCGGCAGCGCTCGCCGGCTCGTCGCGCGTTGCGTGCTTGACCAGTTTGCCGATGGTCAGGCCCTGCAACAGGATCGATGACAGCACCACGATGTAGGTGATGCTCAGCAGCAGATCGCGCTCCGGGCCCAACGGCAGGGCCAGTGCCAGTGCCACCGACACACCGCCGCGCAATCCACCCCAGGTCAGGATCCGGATAGTGCCGCGCGGCACGGTGCGCCAGCGCCGCAGCAAGACGATGGCCGGGGCCACGGTGAGCAGGCGCGACAGCAGAATCGCCAGCGCCAGCAGGCTTGCCGCCGCCACGTGCAGCCAGTTGAACGGCAGCAGCAACAGCTCCATCCCGATCAGCGCGAACAGCAGGGCGTTGAGCATGTCGTCGAGCAATTCCCAGAAACCGTCCAGGTATTTGCGGGTCATGTCGTTCATCGCCAGGTTGCGACCCAAGTTACCGATGATCAGCCCGGCAACCACCATCGCAATCGGCGCCGAGACGTGCAGCTCGGTGGCCATCGCCGAACCGCCGATCACCAGCGCCAGGGTCAGCATGACTTCGATCTGGTGCTGCTCGATGCTCTTGATCATCAGGTACACCAGATAACCGATCAGCCCGCCGAACAGCACGCCGCCGATGGCTTCATGGGCAAACAGCATGGCCGTGGCGCCGACGGTCGGGGTTTCGCCCAGTTGCGCGATGCCCAGCAACACGGTGAACACCACCACGGCGGTGCCGTCGTTGAACAGCGATTCGCCGACGATGGTGGTCTTCAGCGGCTTCGAGGCATTGGCCGTACGCAGCACGCCGAGTACCGCGATCGGGTCGGTCGGGGAAATCAGCGCGCCGAACAACAGGCAGTAGAGGAAGCTCACGTGCCAGCCGAACAGGGCGAAGATGTAGTAGGCGAGGCTGCCGATCACGGCGGTGGCGATCAATACGCCGAAGGTCGCCAGCAGGCCGATGGGCCAGCGGTAACTGCGCAGGTCGTTGAGGTTCACGTGCAACGCACCGGCGAACAGCAGGAACGAGAGCATCCAGTTCATCAGCAGATCGCCGAAGTCGATCTGGCCGATCAGTTGCTGTACGCGCTCTTCGAGACCGGGGTAGCCGAGCAGGCTCAGGCCTTGCAGCAACAGGGAAAACATCAGCGCGGTAACCATCACGCCGATGGTCGGGGGCAGGCCGATGAAGCGGAAATTCACAAAGGTGAGGAGGGTGGTGAGGCAGATGAAAGCGGCGACGAGTTCAAGCATCCGGGGTCCTTTGGATGGGGGGTGGAAAGACATCGCGCCCGTTCATGGACGCAAGGGTTGGATGGGCTGACGCCGGGTGGGGACACAATGGTGTCCCCCGGGAATCAGCCGGACACATTGACCGCAGCGACACCCCGACGTTGCAGGTAGATGAAAAACAGCGCCGTCAGCACGGTCAGCACGCCCACCAGCGCGCCGGTCCAGGGCAAGTCCGCGAGATCCGCGCCACTGGCCACCACCAGCCCGCCGATCCAGGCGCCGGCGGCATTGCCGAGGTTGAACGCGCTCTGGTTCAGGGTCGAACCGAGGTTCGGTGCCTCGTGAGCCTGATCGATGATCAGCAGTTGCAGGATCGGGCACAGGGCGAAGGCAAAAATCCCCCACAGCACCAGCGTGATCGCCGCCGGAACCACCGAACGACTGGTCTGGCTGAACGCCGCCAGAATCACCACCACCGCCAGTGCGACACCCACCAGCGACGGCAACAGACGACTGTCGGCCAGGCGTCCGCCGAGCATGCTGCCACCGGTGAGGCCGACACCGAACAACAGTAGCATCACGGTCACTCCGTGAGGGCTGACGCCGGTGATGTCCTGCAGAATCGGCGCGATGTAGGTGAACACACTGAACAGGCTGGTGGACGCGAGCACGCTCATACCCAGCGCCAGCAACACGTTGACCTTGCCCAGCACCTTGAATTCGCTGGCGAGGTTGGCCTTGTCCATCGGGATGTGTTTCGGCAACCACAGCCATTGGGCGAGGGCCGCGATCACTCCGATCACCGAGACCGCCCAGAAGGTCGAGCGCCAGCCGGCGTACTGTCCGAGTGCTGTGCCCAGCGGTACGCCGAGGACGTTGGCCAGGGTCAGGCCGGTGAACATCATGGCAATCGCCTGCGCCCGTTTGTTCGGTGCGACCAGCCCTGCGGCCACCACCGAACCGATGCCGAAGAACGCCCCATGGCACAGCGCGGTGACCACGCGCGCCGCCATCAGTGTCGCGTAGTTAGGCGCCAACGCGCACAGCACGTTGCCGAGAATGAACATCAGCGTCATGCCCAGCAGCGTGGCCTTGCGCGGCATGTTGGCGGTGCCGATCGCGAGGATCGGCGCACCGAACACCACGCCCAGGGCGTAGCCGGTGATCAACAGGCCCGCATGGGGAATGCTCACCGCGAGGTCGCGAGCGACATCGGGCAGCAGGCCCATGATGACGAATTCAGTGGTGCCGATGCCGAAAGCGGCAACAGCGAGTGCAAGCAAGGCGAGTGGCATGCGCAAGGTCTCTGTCGGTAGTCTTGACGCTTTGATCAGGCATACGCAGGCCGGCGACCGGTCTCGGGCGAGAACGGGGCAGGCAGGAATTATTGGAATTTGTCTGTGCGCAACTGAGTGCGGCGTGGTCGCTTGCAGTATAAACAGCTGCTGACACATCGCGAATCAATAATCTGACTAATTGGCTCAGGTTCAACAACAAGAACAAAGGAGTGGCACGTGCTGGCGACAGCTCTGGTGTTGGTGGCGGCGCTGTTGCACGCAGCGTGGAACACGTTGATCAAGTTCAGCGCCGAACGGCTGCTGGTGGTGGCCTGCATGGACAGCGTGGCGCTGTTGTTCGTGGTGCTGGCGATGCCTTTCATCAGCCTGCCGCCGGCGGAAATCTGGCCGTGGATTCTGGCGTCGGCGGCGTTCGAACTGCTGTATCGCTACCTGTTGATCCAGGCCTATCGGGTCGGCGATCTGGGGTTGGTCTATCCGTTGATGCGCGGATTGTCGCCGCTGGTGGTACTGGCGCTGACCCTGATCTTCGCCGGCGAAGTGCTGACCACCCAGCAAATCTTCGGAATCCTGCTGATCCCGCTGGGCATGGCTTGCCTGCTCTGGCAGGGCGGCGGCGGGAAACATTTGCCGTGGGCGATGCTGCCGGTGGTGGCGCTGATCGGCTTGTGCATCGGTTGCTACACCTACATCGATGGCCAGGCGTTGCGGCGCTGGTCGCATCCGCTGGATTACCTGGTCTGGGTCACGCTGTTCAGTGCCTGGCCGTTTCCGATGCTGGCATGGGTGGCCAAGCGTCCGGCGTTCATGCTGTTCTGGCGCGAGCAATGGAAGCTGGGGCTGGCGGTCGGGTTCTGCGTGTTGTTCAGCTACGCTCTGGTGCTGTGGGCGATGCAGTTGGGCTCGATTGCCGAAGCGGCGGCGTTGCGTGAAATCAGCGTGATCCTGGTGGTGCTGTTCGGCATGCGTTACCTGAAAGAACCTTTCGGCCGGCCGCGGCTCTTAGCCTGTGGGCTGGTGCTGATCGGCATGCTGGTCATGAAGTTCTGAGCGCCCGGCAACTCTAAAACTCGAAAGAAGGACGGTGTTATGACGGTGGCTTTGTGGTGTGTGTTGATCGCGATCTTTCTGCCCTATCTGTGCACCGTCGTGGCCAAGGCCTCGGGTGGTTTCAGACTGCGGGACAATCATGATCCCCGGGACTTTCTGGACAGCGTGGATGGCGTGGCGCGTCGTGCCCATGCGGCGCAACTGAACAGTTTTGAAGTGACCCCGGCGTTTGCGGCGGCGGTGATCGTCGCGCACCTGGTGGGCACGGCAGAGCTGGTGACGGTCAATGTGCTGGCGGTGCTGTTCATCACCAGTCGCCTGCTCTACATCATTTGCTATCTGGCGGACTGGGCGGCTTTGCGCTCGCTGGTGTGGTTTGTCGGGATAGTGCTGATTGCCAGCTTCTTCTTCGTTTCGATCTGAACCTGAAAAGATCGCAGGCTGACGAGGCCTGCGATCTTTTGCGTTGCGCTTACGGCTTGTCGGCCACCTGCGGGACTTGCGGCAACGCCGCGCCTTTTGGCCAGAGCATCCAGATCTGCCCCTGCTGTTTCATGTCGCCAGCCAGTTGCCCGGCGGCATCGCCGGTGCCCCAGAACAGATCCGCGCGAACCTCACCGGCAATCGCGCCGCCGGTGTCCTGCGCAGCCACCGGGCGTACCAGCGGCGTGCCGTCCGGGCGAGTGGTCGACAGCCACAACAGGCTGCCTAGCGGAATCACCTTGCGGTCCACAGCCGCGCTGTAACCGGCGGTCAGCGGCACGTTCAGCGAGCCGCGTGGCCCTTCGTTGCTGTCCGGATTGCGGGTGAAGAACACGTAGCTCGGATTGCTCGCCAGCAGTTCCGGAATGCGCGAAGGGTTGGCCTTGGCCCAGTTGCTGATCGCACCCATGGTGACTTCTTCTTTTTTCAGCTCGCCCTGTTCCACCAGCCAACGGCCGATCGGTCGGTACGGATGACCATTCTGGTCGGCGTAGGCGATGCGCAGTTGTCGGCCGTCATCGGTCTGAATCCGCCCCGAACCCTGAATCTGCAGGAATTGCAGGTTCATCGGATCGGTCAGCCACGCCACGACCGGCGCCTTGACGCCCTGGCTCTCGATGGTCGCCGCGTCGTCGTAAGGCTTGAGCACGCGACCTTCGAGGCGGCCGCGCAGGCGCTTGCCTTTCAGTTCCGGATAAATGCTGTCCAGCGAGACAATGATCATGTCCTCGGGCACGCCGTACACCGGCACGTTGGCGCTGGCGGTTTGCGTCAGGCTGCCGGGATAGACCGGTTCGTAATAGCCGGTGATCAGACCGTTGGGGTTGTCGTTCTCGGCGCGCAGGCCGAAGACGTCGAGGTTCTGCTTGAGGAACGCGCGGATGTCGCCGGCTTTTTGCGGCACGTTGGCGGCTGCCGCACAGGTCGCGCCCCAGACCGGGTCAGCCTTGAGCCGGGTGCAGGCGCTGCGCCAGGAACCGAAACCGGCCACCAGATCGCTATCGGACACTGTTGGCAGTGCTTCCCAGGTGGCACTGGAATACGTGGCCAGGGCGTGGGTTTTCGGCTTGGCGCTGTCGCCACCGGTGCATCCGGCGAGGATCGCCAGCAACGGGAGGGTGACGAGGAGCGGATGACGCCAGGCCTTGAAGCGGCTGTTCATGGAGAATTTCCTGTGCCGGTTGCTGAAGTGCTCCATGCGCTCAAGCAACCCTTATTGTTAATAGGGCTATTGGTGTTTGGCGGTGACGCGAGGATACTGGCCGCCGATTTCCGTGACCTGAAGCCACCATGACTCTTAAAAGAATTTCTGTTGTATTGCTGGCCTGTCTGACCTTGTCCGCCTGTGGCGGTGTCGACCCGAATTCCCCGCTGGGTCAGCGCAAGGCAATCTTCAAGCAGATGCTCAAGACCGGCGAAGACCTGGGCGGCATGCTGCGCGGACGCATTGCCTTCGACGGGCCGAAATTTGCGGAAGGTGCGGTCAAGCTCGATGCGTTGTCCCATGAGCCGTGGAAACATTTCCCGCAGGTGCGCGAAGAAGATCACACCAGCGCCAAGGACGATGTATGGCAGAAACAGGCGCGCTTCCAGGAAATGGCCCGCAGCCTTGAAGCGGCTACCGGTGAACTGGTGATCGCCAGCAAGGTTCAACCCTACAAGGCCAGTAACCTGGGGCCGGCCGTGCAGAAAGTCGAAGATGCCTGCAGTGCCTGCCATAAAGAGTTTCGCGACCACTGATGTTCAAGGGATCACGGCTTTCTTACTTGTCGAGTTCGTCCAGCGCGTCCTGCAATTCCTTGCGCGATTCGGCGAGCTTGTTCTTGCGCTTGTCGATCTTCTCCGGATCGCCTTTCTTCATGGCCTTGTCCAGATCGGCCTGACGCTTGCTCACTTCGTGCTTGGCGTCTAGCACCTTGTTTTCGCGCTCTTTCTTCAGGCCTGCGTCGGTGCAGTGCTCGGTGACTTCGCGCAGGGCGGTTTCGAGGCCGGCCTGCTGGTCGGCGTTGCCGCGGGACTTGGCCTGTTCGATCTGATTGATGATGCCCTGCTTCTTGGCAGCACAACCGGTCAGGCCCGGTGCGTCTTCGTCGGCCATCACGGGGGCGGCGAGGACTGCGCAGAACGACAACAGGGCGAGCGGTGCGAGAAATTTCATAAAAGCTCCATGTGCAAAGGCAATCGGGTCGGTAAAGCACTGCGCTGTTGGAGCGCTCCGGCGGACATTGGGTTCCCGGCTGGCCGGGGATTGCGTGTTCAGAAGCCGTCGACGCCGGCGGCTTGCAGGGTTTCACTCAGGGTCAGTACCTGCGGGTCGCGAAAAAAGGCGCTCAATTGCGCCGCGCGACCCGGGCCTATCCCGGCTTCTGCCTGCCATTGTTCGGTGTTGCGTTGTGCCAGCGCCTGCCATGAATCGGCGAGTGTTGCCTGACCGGTCGGTGGCAACCCCAGGGCTTTGAGCCATTGTGCGAACGGCCGTTGGCGGGCGCTGTGAAAACTGTGCAGCAGGCGGGCACTGCTACGCTCGCCGAGACCGGCAATGTTAGCAAGCTCCGGCCCGTCGAGGGTCAACCAATCCAGAAGGCTGTTCAGGCGGCCTGTTTCGAGAAGTTTCTCCCAGGTGCCGCGACCGACATGCGGCAGGGCCAGTCCCTGCTTGCCGCTGAGCCAGGTCAGGCGCGCGAGGAACTGACTCTCGCAGCCCGGTGTCGGTTGCCAGCAGCTCAGGGCGTGAAAATCGCTGGCAAGCGGAACGTTCAGATCGGCGCGTTCGGTACTGCGCAGTACCACGCTGTCGAGGCGCGGAATCGTCAGCCCGGCCAGGCTGATTGCGACCTGATCGCCGGGGCGAATGTCCAGCTCCTGCCAACGCCTGAGCGAACTGACGCTGACCCGTTTGATCTGCCGGTCATCGAGCATCACCGGCGACAGTTCAAGCACCGGCGTAATGCGCCCGGTGCGGCCGATCTTGAAGTGCACCTTGCGCACATCGGCCAGTGCCTGGGCGAACGGGTATTTCCAGGCGACAGCCCAGTAGGGCGGACGAGCCTGCCAGCGCTCGGCGGGCGGTCGCAGGCTCTGGCGCAGAACCACGCCGTCCGTGGCGAATGGCAGTGGCGAGTGATACCAGTGATCGCGCCAGTGTTGCGCGTCGTTCAGGCTGGCGACGGCCTGGGTGTAGGGCACCGTGGTAGGAAAACCGAATTGTGTCAGGGCCGTGATTCGCTCCGGCAAGTCCCTCGGCCCGTGCGGCCAGTCCCAGACAAACAGCCCGATACCGGCGGCGTGTTCCGCGCCGAGATCCTTGCGTCCCAGCAGGCCGGCCACGGTGGCGCGGGCGTTGGCGCTGCCGGCACGTGCCTGCATGTGTCCGTTCAGGCGCCAGTAGAGTTCGCCTTGCACCAGCAGATCCTGCGGTTGCGTCAGCTGTTGCGGAATGGCTCCGATCTTTTTTGCAGATGCCGTCCAGTCCTGCCCGCGAACACCATCCCCGCGACTGATCGCCTGATGCAGTCGGCCGTCGCGATAGATCAGGGTCACCGCCACGCCATCGACCTTGGGTTGCACCCATACGTTTTGGCGGTCGCGCAGCCAGGTGGCGATGTCCGCCGCGTCGTGAAGCTTGTCCAGACCGGTGTGAGCGACCGGGTGCGCAACCGGGCCTGATGCGGTGCGCAGCGTCTCGGGCGGTGAGGGAAGTTTGAAGCACCGACGCCATTGGTTCAGGCGCAAACGGGACTGATCGTAGAGCTCATCGGCGATCACCGAGCGACCTTCGCGATGATAGGCGTCGTCCCAGCGGTGGATCTGTTGTTGCAGGGCGGCGACTTCGCTCGATGCCCGGGCGGCGGCCCAGTCGGGGCAGTCGTCAGCGAAGGTGTTGAGGTGGAAAAACGGCAGGAAAAACAAAAACAGGCGCAGTGTGGCAAGCATCGTGAGCGTCCTTGCTCAGAGAGATACCTGAAGGCTAGCCGGGATTTTGAAGCGGGCCGGGCGGCTGTTTTGCCGGTTGTTTCGCGGCCATGAAAAAGCCCCGCACGGCGAACCGTGCGGGGCTTCTTGTACCGCCAGGAAAATTACAGGCCGGCAGCGGAACGCAGAGCGTCGGCGCGGTCGGTTTTTTCCCAGGTGAACGTGGAGAAGGTGTCTTCGCCAACGGTCTTGGTCTGCGGAGCGCGGCCGAAGTGGCCGTAGGCTGCGGTTTCCTGGTACATCGGGTGCAGCAGGTCCAGCATGGTGGTGATCGCGTATGGACGCAGGTCGAACACTTCACGGACCAGTTTGATGATCTTGTCATCGCTGATCTTGCCGGTGCCGAAGGTGTTCAGCGAGATCGAAGTAGGCTGGGCCACACCGATCGCGTAGGAAACCTGGATCTCGCAACGCTCGGCCAGGCCGGCAGCCACGATGTTCTTGGCAACGTAACGGCCAGCGTAGGCAGCCGAACGGTCAACCTTGGATGGATCCTTGCCGGAGAACGCGCCGCCGCCGTGACGGGCCATGCCGCCGTAGCTGTCGACGATGATCTTGCGACCGGTCAGACCGCAGTCACCTACCGGGCCGCCAATGATGAACTGGCCGGTCGGGTTGATGTGGAACTGGGTGTCTTTGCTCAGCAGTTCGGCAGGCAGCACGTGCTTGACGATCAGCTCCATCACGCCTTCGCGCAGGTCGTTGTACGACACTTCAGGGTTGTGCTGAGTCGACAGAACCACGGCGTCGATACCGACAACCTTGCCGCCTTCGTAACGGCAGGTGACTTGCGACTTGGCGTCCGGACGCAGCCAAGGCAGCAGACCCGATTTACGGGCTTCGGCCTGACGCTGTACCAGCTGGTGCGAGAAGGTGATCGGTGCCGGCATCAGCACGTCGGTTTCGTTGCTGGCGTAGCCGAACATCAGGCCCTGGTCGCCGGCGCCCTGATCTTCAGGCTTGGCACGGTCAACACCCTGGTTGATGTCAGGGGACTGCTTGCCGATGATGTTCATCACGCCGCAGGTCGCGCCGTCGAAGCCGACGTCGGAGCTGGTGTAGCCGATGTCGCAGATCACGTCACGAACGATCTGCTCCAGGTCGACCCAGGCACTGGTGGTCACTTCACCGGCAACGATGGCCACGCCCGTCTTGACCAGGGTTTCCACCGCAACGCGTGCGTGCTTGTCCTGGGCGATGATGGCGTCCAGCACTGCATCGGAAATCTGGTCGGCGATTTTGTCCGGATGTCCTTCAGACACGGACTCGGAGGTGAAGAGGGAGTATTCGCTCATCTCGATGTTTTCCTGAATTTACCGATGGTGAGTGTCGCCAGCCGGTCGCTGAAAATGGCGAACCTGGATCTGGAAACCATTACGTAAGCCTACATAGAGGCTTTCCCCGGGAACGAGTCCCGCAGCGGTGGCCCAACGGGCCAGATCGTCCTGTTCAAACCCCAACCACAGATCACCGCAGGCCTCCCTGGCCCAACTCTGGTTGTGGCTACATAACTCTGTCACGAGCAGGCTACCGCCCGGTTGCAGCAGGCTGGCCATGTGCTTGAGCGCTTCGGCCGGCGCGGCGAAATGGTGCAACACCATGTTCAACACCACGCAATCGGCCTGAAGGCTCACGCCATTCAATGCATCGGCCAATTGCAGGCTGACGTTAGTCAGCTGTTCACGTTCACATACATGGCGGGCCAGTTCGAGCATCGCCGCGCTGTTGTCCAGTGCGGTTACGGTGCCGAAGCGACGCGCCAGTTCCGGCAGGAAAGCTCCATCGCCGGGGCCGACTTCAATGGCCGTGGCAGCGCCGTTGAAATTCAGTTTGTCGAGCAGGGCCAGCACGCTTTCACGGTACTGCGGCAGGCCGGCAATCAAATCCTGCTGGGCGCGGAATTTCTCTGCAACCCTTGCGAAAAAGTCCTGGCTGTTGGCCGCGCGTTGCCCGTGAACCTTTGCGATCCGGGTTTCCACGTCGGCTGGCAGCGCCAGATTGTCGACTTCTTCTAACAATGCCGCATGCAACTTGCCGCCCAGCAACTCGGTGTGGGGCAGGGCGCGGCGATAGAACACCGCATTGCCTTCGCGGCGAGTCGCCACCAGATCCGCCTGCGCCAGCACCTTCAGGTGATGGCTCATGCCGGACTGGCCGATATCGAAAATCTGCGCCAGTTCCAGTACGCCGAACGAGTCGTTGGCCAGGGCGCGCAATACATTCAGCCGCAGCGGATCGCCGCCGGCCTTGCACAGGGCCGCCAGCTCGTCGCAATCGTCATGGCGAATGGAAGGCACGCGTAAGTTCATAGGGCTGGCAGTCTAGTGACGGCCGGAAGGCATCGCAAGGTCTATATCAAAAAGTTTTGATATTGCTCGATGGATGGCGCATTCGATTGCACTTCTCGCCGCCCGGTTAACTCTACAAACGAACAGCGGAAAGGTTTCACCAACCGAAACCGATGTTATCCATGGGAAAAACGCCTCCGGATGACTATCTGTCATTGCCCCGAGGCGCTCGGGTGAGGGAAAATGCCCTCCTTTTTCCGTTTCAATCTATTCACACCCAGGAGATCAGCGATGCCTAGCCGTCGTGAGCGTGCCAACGCCATTCGTGCCCTCAGCATGGATGCCGTGCAAAAAGCCAACAGCGGCCATCCCGGTGCCCCCATGGGTATGGCAGATATCGCCGAAGTGCTTTGGCGCGACTACCTCAAGCACAACCCGAGCAATCCATCGTTCGCCGACCGTGACCGCTTTGTGCTGTCCAACGGCCACGGCTCGATGTTGATCTACTCGCTGCTGCACCTGACCGGTTACGACCTGTCGATCGACGATCTGAAGCAATTCCGTCAACTGCACAGCCGTACCCCGGGTCACCCGGAATTCGGTTACACCCCGGGCGTTGAAACCACCACCGGCCCGCTGGGTCAGGGTCTGGCCAACGCCGTGGGCTTCGCCTTGGCAGAAAAAGTCCTGGGCGCGCAGTTCAACCGTCCTGGCCACAACATCGTCGACCACCACACCTACGTGTTCCTGGGTGATGGCTGCATGATGGAAGGCATTTCCCACGAAGTCGCTTCCCTGGCCGGTACCCTGGGCCTGGGCAAGCTGATTGCCTTCTACGATGACAACGGCATCTCCATCGACGGCGAAGTCGAAGGCTGGTTCACCGACGACACGCCGAAGCGTTTCGAATCGTACAACTGGCAAGTGATCCGCAACGTCGACGGTCACGACCCGGAAGAGATCAAGACCGCCATCGAGACCGCTCGCAAGAGCCCGCTGCCGACCCTGATCTGCTGCAAGACCACCATCGGTTTCGGTTCGCCGAACAAGCAAGGCAAGGAAGATTGCCACGGTGCCCCGCTGGGTGACGCGGAAATCGCCCTGACCCGTCAGGCGCTGAACTGGAACCACGGCCCGTTCGAAATCCCGGCCGACATCTATGCCGAGTGGGATGCCAAGGAAAAAGGCCGCGCCGCCGAAGCCGAGTGGGATCAGCGTTTCGCTGCCTACTCCGCCGCGTTCCCGACCGAAGCCAACGAACTGATCCGTCGCCTGAGCGGCGAGCTGCCGGCCGACTTCTCCGAGAAGGCTGACGCCTACATCGCCGACGTTGCTGCCAAAGGCGAAACCATCGCCAGCCGTAAAGCCAGCCAGAACGCCCTGAACGCGTTCGGCCCGCTGCTGCCGGAAGTGCTGGGCGGTTCGGCTGACCTGGCCGGTTCCAACCTGACCCTGTGGAAAGGCTGCAAAGGCGTCAGCGCCGAAGACGCCAGCGGCAACTACATGTACTACGGCGTGCGCGAATTCGGCATGACCGCGATCATGAACGGCGTTGCCCTGCACGGCGGTCTGGTGCCTTACGGCGCGACCTTCCTGATGTTCATGGAATACGCCCGCAACGCCGTGCGCATGTCCGCTCTGATGAAGCAGCGTGTGATCCACGTCTACACCCACGACTCCATCGGTCTGGGCGAAGACGGCCCGACGCACCAGCCGATCGAGCAACTGACCAGCCTGCGCAGCACGCCGAACCTCGACACCTGGCGTCCAGCCGATGCCGTTGAATCGGCCGTGGCCTGGAAAAACGCTCTGGAGCGCAAGGACGGCCCGTCGGCGCTGATCTTCTCGCGTCAGAACCTGCAGCACCAAACCCGTGATGCCGGCCAGATCGCCGACATCCGTCGTGGTGGTTATGTGCTGAAGGACTGCGCAGGCGAGCCTGAGCTGATCCTGATCGCGACCGGTTCGGAAGTCGGTCTGGCGGTTCAGGCCTACGACAAACTCACCGAGCAGGGCCGCAAGGTGCGCGTGGTTTCCATGCCATGCACCAGCGCGTTCGACGCTCAGGACGCCAGCTACAAGCAATCGGTCCTGCCGTTGCAGGTTGGCGCGCGTATCGCGATCGAAGCGGCTCACGCCGACTTCTGGTTCAAGTACGTGGGTCTGGAAGGTCGCGTGATCGGCATGACCACCTACGGCGAATCGGCTCCGGCTTCGGCACTGTTCGAAGAGTTCGGCTTCACCCTGGAAAACATCCTGGGTCAGGCTGAAGAGCTGCTGGAAGACTGATCCAGAAAAGGTGTCGCCTGAACTGACGCCTTCGCGAGCAAGCTCGCTCCCACAGGGTTATGTATGACTCATGTGGGAGCGAGCTTGCTCGCGATAGCGATGGTTCAGGCGCCATCGCATCAACGGATACACCACGGTAATCGAGAACCCCATGCCTCAACCGCGTCCCTACAAAGTTGCACTCAACGGCTACGGCCGGATCGGTCGTTGCGTCTTGCGTGCGTTGTTCGAGCGAGGCTCGGCGGCAGGGTTTGAAATTGTCGCGATCAACGATCTGGCCGACATGGCCAGCATCGAATACCTGACACGCTTCGACTCCACTCACGGCCGTTTCCCGGGCGAGGTGAAGGTCGAGGGCGATTGTCTGCATATTAATGGCCACTGCGTGAAGGTCCTGCGCAGTGCCACCCCCGAAGGCATCGATTGGGCGTCGCTGGGTGTCGATCTGGTGCTCGAATGCTCCGGCGCCTGGCACACCCGCGCAGACGGCCAGCGTTTTCTCGACGCCGGCGCGCCGCGTGTGCTGTTTTCGCAGCCGATGGCCAGCGAGGCGGATGTCGATGCCACCATCGTCTACGGCGTCAATCAGGATTGCCTGACCGGCGACGAACTGCTGGTGTCCAACGCCTCCTGCACCACCAATTGCGGCGTGCCGCTGTTGCGTCTGCTGGATCAGGCGGTCGGCCTGGATTACGTGTCGATCACTACGATTCACTCGGCGATGAACGATCAGCCGGTGATCGACGCCTATCACCACGAAGACCTGCGCCGCACCCGCTCGGCGTTCCAGTCGGTGATCCCGGTGTCCACCGGTCTGGCGCGTGGTATCGAGCGCCTGCTGCCGGAACTTGCCGGGCGAATTCAGGCCAAAGCCGTACGCGTGCCGACGGTCAACGTGTCCTGCCTCGACATCACGATGCAGACCGCGAGCGACACCGACGCCGGCGAGGTCAACCGGATCCTGCGCGACGCTGCCACCAGCGGCCCGCTCAAAGGCCTGTTGGCCTACACCGAGCTGCCCCACGCCAGTTGTGATTTCAACCATGACCCACATTCGGCCATCGTCGATGCCAGTCAGACCCGCGTTTCCGGCCCACGGCTGGTGAACATCCTGGCCTGGTTCGACAACGAATGGGGATTTGCCAACCGAATGCTGGATGTTGCAGAACACTATCTGCAAACAGCGACTTCAAAAAAACCGTAGGAAGTGCGACCCATGACCGTGTTGAAGATGTCCGACCTCGATCTGCAAGGTAAGCGCGTATTGATCCGCGAAGACCTCAACGTCCCAGTCAAGGACGGTGTTGTCACCAGCGATGCGCGTATCCTGGCTTCGCTGCCGACCATCAAGCTGGCCCTGGAAAAAGGCGCGGCCGTGATGGTCTGCTCGCACCTGGGTCGTCCGACCGAAGGCGAATTCTCTGCCGAGAACAGCCTCAAGCCTGTCGCCGACTACCTGAGCAAGGCCCTGGGCCGCGAAGTGCCGCTGGTGGCCGACTACCTGGGCGGCGTTGACGTCAAGGCCGGCGACATCGTGCTGTTCGAAAACGTGCGCTTCAACAAGGGCGAGAAAAAGAACGCCGACGAATTGGCCCAGCAATATGCCGCCCTGTGCGACGTGTTCGTGATGGACGCTTTCGGCACCGCTCACCGTGCTGAAGGTTCGACCCACGGCGTCGCCAAGTTCGCCAAAGTCGCCGCTGCCGGCCCGCTGCTGGCTGCTGAGCTCGACGCACTGGGCAAAGCCCTGGGCGCCCCGGCCAAGCCGATGGCGGCCATCGTTGCCGGCTCCAAGGTCTCGACCAAGCTCGACGTACTGAACAGCCTGAGCCAGATCTGCGATCAACTGATCGTCGGCGGCGGCATCGCCAACACCTTCCTCGCGGCGGCCGGTCACCCGGTCGGCAAGTCGCTGTACGAGCCGGACCTGCTGGACACCGCGCGCGCCATCGCCGCCAAGGTCAGCGTGCCGCTGCCGGTCGACGTGGTGGTTGCCAAGGAATTCGCTGAAAGCGCCGAAGCGACCGTGAAACTGATCGCTGACGTCGCTGCCGACGACATGATCCTCGACATCGGCCCGCAAACCGCGGCCAACTTCGCCGAACTGCTGAAGTCGTCGAAAACCATCCTGTGGAACGGCCCGGTCGGCGTGTTCGAATTCGACCAGTTCGGCAACGGCACCAAAGTGCTGGCCGAAGCCATCGCAGAAAGCGCGGCGTTCTCGATTGCCGGCGGTGGCGACACCCTGGCGGCCATCGATAAATATGGCGTAGCGGAAAAGATCTCCTACATTTCCACCGGCGGCGGCGCGTTCCTCGAATTCGTCGAAGGCAAGGTGCTGCCGGCCGTTGAAGTCCTGGAAAGCCGGGCCAAGGCCTGAGGCCGCCCGATTGGCCAGGCAAAGGAGTGTTCAGATGGTCAAGTCGTTAGCGCTGTTGCTGCTGACCGGTACGCTGGCGGCCTGCGGGAGTAACCCGAAGGCCGAGCCGACACCGGCACCCGGCGAGGCACAGAAAGGCTGCTACCAGGCCGACTGGCAGGCCGAAACCAACCCGGTGCTGAACAAGCGCTCGGGCCCGGACGGTCTGGACAAATACGAGACGCAAACCCCGGCCAAGGAACATGGTTGTCCTTGACCGGTCTGACTCTTTACTCAAGTCCGGCGGCGTGCGCTGCCGGTAGAGGAACACGGATGAAAGGCTTGATCGCCGTTGCGGCACTGGGATTGTTGGGTGGTTGCGCGCAGTGGAACCCGTTCCAGTCGTCCGCCCCTGTGGATAACTGGACCACCTGGACCTGCGACAGCCAGGCCAAGGTGCTGTGGCGCTTCACCGATGCCGCCCGCAAGGAAGTCGATGTGCGACTGGGCGGCGGGGATCAGGTCTATCGCCTGAAAGAAGAGCCGGGCGCCTCGGGCGCGCTGTACAGCGATGACATGCTGGCGTTTCACATCAAAGGTGAGGAAGGCCTGGTTTACTGGGTCGCCACCAATGATCTGATCGGCCGAGGCTGCAAAGCCGAATAAAACAGAATTTGCTGTATCGAATCACCAGGTCGGGCCTCAACCCCCGATCTGCAATCACTTGAATAGCCGCCGCCGCTCCGGCAGGCTGGCACGATTAACGACCCAAACCGGGAGAGAGACACACAATGGCACTTATCAGCATGCGCCAGATGCTGGACCACGCGGCCGAGTTCGGCTACGGCGTTCCAGCCTTCAACGTCAACAACCTTGAGCAGATGCGCGCCATCATGGAAGCCGCTGACAAGACTGACTCCCCGGTGATCGTTCAGGCTTCGGCCGGTGCCCGCAAATACGCCGGCGCCCCGTTCCTGCGTCACCTGATCCTGGCGGCGATCGAAGAATTCCCGCACATCCCGGTGTGCATGCACCAGGACCACGGCACCAGCCCTGACGTCTGCCAGCGCTCGATCCAGCTGGGCTTCAGCTCGGTCATGATGGATGGCTCCCTCGGCGAAGACGGCAAGACCCCGACCGACTACGAATACAACGTCCGCGTGACCCAACAAACGGTAGCCATGGCTCACGCCTGCGGCGTTTCGGTAGAAGGCGAGCTGGGCTGCCTGGGTTCGCTGGAAACCGGCATGGCCGGTGAAGAAGACGGCATCGGCGCCGAAGGCGTTCTGGATCACAGCCAGATGCTGACCGACCCGGAAGAAGCCGCCGACTTCGTCAAGAAGACCCAGGTTGATGCCCTGGCCATCGCCATCGGCACCAGCCACGGCGCTTACAAGTTCACCAAACCACCTACCGGTGACGTGCTGGCGATCGACCGCATCAAGGAAATCCACAAGCGCATCCCGAACACTCACCTGGTGATGCACGGTTCCTCGTCGGTTCCACAAGAGTGGCTGGCGATCATCAACCAGTACGGCGGCGACATCAAAGAAACCTACGGCGTACCGGTTGAAGAAATCGTCGAAGGCATCAAGCACGGCGTGCGCAAGGTCAACATCGACACCGACCTGCGTCTGGCATCCACTGGCGCCATGCGTCGTCTGATGGCCACCAACCCGAGCGAATTCGACCCACGTAAATTCTTCGGCGAAACCGTGAAGGCCATGCGCGATGTATGTATCGCTCGTTACGAAGCTTTCGGTACCGCCGGCAACGCTTCGAAGATCAAGCCGATCTCGCTGGAAAGCATGTATCAGCGTTATCTGAAGGGTGAGTTGAACGCCAAGGTCAATTGAGACTGGGTGTTTAGCTGAGTTGAAAGAAACCCGCCGTAAGGCGGGTTTTTTATGAGCGACGATATCCTCGGGTCATGAGGCTATCCAAAAGTCAGAGTAAACGGCGCTGCTGCTTGCTCAATGGCACTGACCACATGAGGCGCTTGTTCCCGATATTGTGGATAGCGCGCAAGTACCGCTTCAACCGAGGCAAGCAATCGCTGAATGCGCGCCCTCGGCTGCTCGATCTCACAGGTGTGGGCAAACTCCAGCAATCCCTGTCGCGAGGCAAACATCGACTTGTTGCCCGCCAGATCCAGAGCCAGCACATCCTCCGGAATATAAGCCGTGGTGTTGACGATGTCATAAGCCGGCGCCAGGCGCGCGTCGCGCTGAGTGGGTACGGAGTAAAGCAATCCAAAGTTTTTCAAATGAGCGTCGCCATTCCCGACAATGCAGCTCAAGGCAACGCTATCGAAAAGTTGATCAAGTGATGCGCGTACATGCTCTGCCGGGCAGTACACACGGATGGCCTTGGCAATTGCCGCATAGCTTTTGCTGTACTTCTGGCTGGCCGACAACCCCATCAACACTGCCATGTCTTCAAAACCGATCGGGTTGAGCTGATCGTCGCGGTCAAAACGACGCATGATAAACAGCTTGGCATTGTCGGAAAGGTAAAACGGCGGAACGGGAATACCCGCTTCTTTCGCCATGGACATACAAAGGAATTCGTTGACTGCCAGACCGGGAAATTCGTCTCGGCCACTTTTGATAATCAAGTCTGAGGTTTTCGAGGTCACGCGGGGTAACGCGGCTTCCTGTTGTTCCGGAACCAGCAATTTTGGCTGAACACCCGAAATGCCTGCTCGCAGAATGTAGCGATCCATCAGGCCGGCGAAAATATCTTCCGTGCCGTCCCACGTCAGAATCTCCTCAAGTTTTTCTCCTGGAAATAGTTGTTCTTCCAGCAAGGCATCAACCGTTTCAGAGCGCACTTGAACCCTGCCAATGGGAGAGGTGCTACCGGAGAGCGCCAGCAACAGCATCGGGTCCACATTCACGGTCTTGGCCAGGCGATTACGCAGTTGCTCCAGCACGTAGCCTTCCGGCAGGTTCATCTGAAAAACAGGGTGGAGCTCGCGTCGGCGAAACTCGTCATGCCGCACTGGCATCGACAGGCTGATAGCCACATCTGGCAATGCATCGTCGTGATAACGGAACGTGAAGTCCTCGTCATCGCTGAAAAGCCTGCCACTATGCCCCTCTGGCGTACTGACTTTGAGAGAGGTCATCTTCATTCGAATAAATCCCCAAGCTCTTCAAGGGTTGGCATGGCGGCCGGGACGACAGCGAGTTCGCAATCCAGTGCACCGAGCACGCGCGCATAGGCGATCATGCCAACAGAAAGGGTGCCTTTTTCTACGGCGATGACCTTGTATCGTGTCAGCCCGGCGAGGTCGGCAAGCTGAGCTTGGGTCAGGCCTCGGCGAATACGCTTTTCGCGCAACTGGTCGCCAAGGCGAGCGATCAACAAAAAATAATCCATGTGCTGCTACCGGAACATAAATATATGCATGTTACGTTAACACAACATTCTCGTAGGGGTAGTGTTTCGTAGGCTTACCGCAGACGGATCGTCGAAGGCATCAAGCACGGCGTGCGCAAGGTCAACATCGACACCGACCTGCGCCTAGCATCCACCCGCGCCATGCGTCGCCTGATGGCCACCAACCCGAGCGAGTTCGACCCGCGTAAATTCTTCGGCGAAACCGTCAAGGCGATGCGCGATGTATGAATCGCTCGCTACGAAGCTTTCGGTACCGCTGGCAACGCTTCGAAGATCAAGCCGATCTCGCTGGAATCGATGTATCAGCGTTATCTGAAGGGTGAGTTGAACGCGAAGGTTAACTAAGTCTTAGCGTTTACCGCGACCATAAAAAAACGCCGTGAGGCGGGTTTTTATAGTCGGGATTTATCCGGCCCACTTTCATCGTCGTTAGATGAGAGTCTTTTTCTCTATTGAACAATGAAGCGAAGGTTTTGCGAAATTACGTTATAGGTGCCGCTGGCATTTACTTGTTCAAAATAAACGTCGTAGGTCCCTAGTCGCGGAAATTTATAAAGTGCCTCGAACTCAAAGTGTTCCCGTTTGTTGTTAATGCAGTGTGTCAGATATTGCAGGGTTAGCGTTACGGTGCAAATCGTGACGGTAGGGATGCCCGCCGAAGGGATCGGATAAGTGTAATAGGTAATTACGTCATTTACTCGGGTGTCGGGGTCGAGCAGGTGGTAAAGCACCAAGTAGTTATTGGAAAGTTTGAAGGTTGGCATCACTTGCGGGCCTGTAGCAAACGAGCCGGGCGGTTGCGCATTGTATATTTTTGGTTGTGAGCCGGGGTTGAAGCCGGAAACCGCTGGTTGAAGGATGCTCGTTAACGTTGGCATTTTTTCTCCAGTGTTTATCAAGTGTTTTATGCAGAAGTTTTTTTGAATCGAAGCGGGCCAATGCTTGATAACTTATTGTTGTGGAGTTTTTGGGTGCACCATCATTGTTGGATGGGCGAAAGCGGATTGCCAACTGTCAGTTTTTACAGGTGAGATGATTTATTGAGAATTAGAAAGCAGGTTTTTATTTCGAGTGGAGAAAACGCAGCAAAAGCTCGTGACTTCAGATTTGAAAGAAAACCGCCGAGAGACGGTTTCCTTGTGTAGCCGGTTCCCGGTTACGGCGTCAGCTCAACATGATCCAGCGCCTGATTCACCGCCAACTCCCCAAGCATCACCAATTGCGCAATGCCAATCGCGGTTTTGCGGTCGGCGGGGGTTCGGGAGGCGGCGAAGTTGTTGAGCATTTCGCTGGCGGAGCCGAGCGTTTCGCTGGCGTTGGCCAGCAGGGATTCGGTGTTGTAGGCGGGATTGGCGAAGTACATGCGGTCGGGTTCGTTGACCGTGGCCATGATGCGGGCGCCGGGGCAGAGGTAGTGGTCGAGGGCGCGTTCGGCGGCTTCGTTGAGTTTTTTGGAATCGAGGGATTCGTAGGGGGAGGCCAGATCGATACCTGGAGGATTGGGCGTAGGTTTGAACATTTGGTGGATTCCCTATAGGGCCACAACCAATCCGCTACTACACGAAAGGGTGGCGGCTGTACGCAAGTTAGTAGACCGGGCAACCCCACCAAATCCCGGCGCACCCGAAGGCGCCATGCGCACAGCCACCATCAGGTACAGGCCAGGCCTGACTGAAGGACGCTTGTACGAAGGTGGAGTTGCCGGGCTACTAAACCCGATCACTGCGAATCAGTGACCCGAATCAAGTTACCGATGGCCCTCCAGGCGCACAAGCCGGCGGATTCTGGCGTACCGGTAGGCAGCGACGCAAGCCGTTGTAGGCTTCGGGACGTTACGCGCACTGCCTTTAAACAGAAGCCTTAAACGGTCGCGCGGCTGCTATTTATCGTGATCAATATCCAGCTTGCTGAACGTCACCTGCCCACCCTCGCTGGTGTACCCGGTATTGTCCTGCACATACACGCCCGCCTTGAAATACAGCGGCTTGTTGCGCCACGTCGCGCTGATCTGCGAATCCCACTGATACCCGGCCGCACTCACGCCCAGTGCGCCGCCGGGGCTCAGGTGAATGAGGTAGTTGAACTCGCGATTGAGTTTGATCCCGGTGGCGAGGGTGATGACGCGGCTTTCGTCCTGATCCGGATGGGTGCGCAGCTTGATCACCAGGTTGCCGGTCTCGGTTTTTTCTTTGTATTGGTATTCAAGCTTGAGCATCGGCTTCTGGCTTTCATAGGCGTGGATCTGGCCGATGACGATCTTGCCGGAGCTGGGCACCTTGTTGACCGAGAGGGTCGCGCGCAGCAGGTTGTCGGCGTCGGGGTAATACCAGTTGCGCAATGTCCCGTTGCTCCAGGTCTCGCGCAGTTCGGTGCGCGGGTAGATGGCGTTTTCGGTTTTCGAACCGGTCACCGGGGACCAGAAGAACAGGGTGCCGGTGTCGGAATGGAAGTACTGATCCTTGAAGCCGTTCACCAGTTTGGAGGTTTCGACGGTGTAGGGCGGGCTGCCAACGGGAACGCTGAGGTTCCAGGTTGCGAGATCAATCATGTCGGTTCTTCCACTCTGTTTCTCTTGCACACGCGTGCCAGAAGCTCTAGCCCGCGCCTCTTGGGGGCGGCCTTTATAAGCGTAGAGGGATTTTTTGTTAACGGCCGTCTGGCGGATGATTGGCGTCAACATCCTGTCGAAATGCCATCTTTCCCGGTTTTCGGGGGCTTCAGCGGTGACCGTTAGTCGGCTGCCTATCGGTTTGGTTAAATGATGGCTGGATGACAGCTATTGCTTTTACAGATCCCGGACTAGAGTGAAGGCTCAGTGACTGTACGGTTTTCACGAGGAACCGCCCGGAACGCTGATCCGAGATGCCCCGACACGAGATGTCCCGACAAGAGAAGCAGCATGGAATGCGCGCAACCCCAGCCAGGTGAAGGCAGCTCAGTCCTTTTGATCGTTGATGACTACCCTGAAAATCTGATCAGCATGCGCGCGTTGCTGCAGCGCCAGGACTGGCAGGTGATGACTGCGGCGTCCGGTTTCGAAGCCCTCAGCCTGCTGCTCGAACACGACGTCGATCTGGTGTTGCTGGATGTGCAGATGCCGGGCATGGACGGTTTCGAAGTCGCGCGGCTGATGCGCGGCAGTCAGCGCACGCGCCTGACCCCGATTATTTTTCTCACCGCCAACGAGCAGTCCCAAGATGCCGTTATAAAGGGTTACGCCAGCGGTGCTGTGGATTACCTGTTCAAACCGTTCGATCCGCAGATTCTCAAACCGAAAGTCCAGGCGCTGCTGGAGCACCAGCGCAATCGCCGTGCGTTGCAGCGTTTGAGTCAGGATCTGGAATCGGCGCGGGCCTTCAATGCCTCGGTGCTGGATAACGCTGCTGAAGGCATTCTGGTGTTGGCCGAGGATGGCTTGATCCGCTTCGCCAACCCGGCGATTTCCCGGCTGCTGAATGCGCCGGTGAAGGAGCTGGAAGGGCAGGAGTTTCTCGATTTCCTGCAGAAACCGCACATTCCGCTGTGGGCCGATTCCGAGTTTTATGCCAGTTACAAACGTGGCGAGACGTTGCGCTTACACGACGCGTTGCTGCGTACCGCGCCGGGCCAGCAAGTGCCAGTGGCTTTGTCCTGCGCGCCGCTGCCGAGTGAACAGCACGCGATGGTGGTGACGGTGCTGGACATGTCGGTGGTGCGCCATCTGCATCAGCAGCTGGAATTTCAGGCGGTCACCGACCCGCTGACCGGGCTGCTCAATCGCCGGGGTTTCTACCAGACTGTGGAAAACCTGCTGCTGCGCGGCGAGCGCACGGACAGCAGTTGGGTGTTGATGTACCTCGATCTCGACGGCTTCAAAAGGGTCAACGATTCCCTCGGCCATGATGCCGGGGACCGGGTGTTGCGCTGGGTCTCCGAACAATTGAAAGCGTGTTTGCGGCCGTTCGACATTCTGGCGCGGATGGGCGGCGATGAGTTCACCGCGCTGCTGGATCTGGAATTCCCCGAACAAGCGGCGAAGATTGCTGAAAAACTCATCGAGCGGGTGTCGATCTGTCAGCAGATCGAAGGCCTCGATATCGCTCTGGGTGCAAGTATCGGCATCGCCACCTACCCGGATTGCGGCAACAACCTCGATGGTTTGCTGCGCGCCTCGGACATCGCCATGTACGAAGCCAAGCGCGCGGGGCGGCAGCAATATCGCTTCTACGATCATGAAATGAACGGCCGCGCGCGCTCGCGGTTGATGCTGGAAGAGAGCGTGCGCAACGCCATCGAGAACCGCGATTTCAATCTGGTGTATCAGCCGCAGGTGGCGATTGGCGACGGCCGGATTCGAGGTTTCGAGGCGCTGCTGCGCTGGCAGCACCCGAGCGTCGGCGATGTGCCGCCGGGGCTATTCCTGCCGTTGCTGGAAGAGGCGACGCTGATCAGCCGACTCGGCAGCTGGATTTATCATCGCAGCGCCGGGCAGCGTAAGGCGTGGGAGGCCGAATTTTCCAAGGATCTGGTGATCGGCGTGAGCCTGAGCAACACCCAGTTCGGCCTGCCGAATCTGGTCACCGAATTGCGTCAGGTGCTGGAGCGCCATGGTTTGCAGCCGCACCAGATGGAAGTGGAAGTGACCGAAGAGGCGCTGACGATCAACCCAGACGAGACCCGCAAACAGCTGAAGCTGCTGCGCAATCTCGGGGTGCGGGTGGCGCTGGATGATTTCGGTTCCGGCGCCTGCTCGCTGGCGCATCTGCGCGATCTGGAACTGGACACCCTCAAGCTCGATCGGCACCTGATCGCCCGATTGCCGGACTCGTCCCGCGACGCTTCGCTGGTGCGCACGGTCATCGACTTATGCAAGGAATACGGCTTGCTGGTGATTGCCGAAGGCGTGGAAACCGTCGAGCAATATCAGTGGCTGCAAGCCCATGGTTGCGAGTACGTGCAAGGCTTCCTGGTGGCGCGGCCGTTGGTCGCCGAGGACACCGCACGCTTTACCGAGCCGTTCGACTGGAGCGCTTTGGCCGGTTGAATTCGCTACACTGGCGGCCTTTTCATGACCCGTGCCGCCCCATGACTGCGTTGAAATACCTCCAGGCCTATCCCGCGAATCTGCAGGATCAGGTGCGCCAATTGATCGCTGACAACCGCCTCGGTGATTACCTGAGCCAACGCTATCCGGGTCGCCACGATGTGCAGAGCGACAAGGCGTTGTACGGCTACGCGCTGGACTTGAAGCAGGAATACCTGCGCAACGCCCCGGCCATCGACAAGGTGCTGTTCGACAACCGCCTCGACCTGACCCACCGCGCCCTCGGCCTGCACACCACGGTGTCGCGGGTGCAGGGCGGCAAGCTCAAGGCCAAGAAAGAGATTCGTATCGCCTCGCTGTTCAAGGACGCCGCGCCTGAGTTTCTGAAGATGATCGTCGTGCACGAACTGGCCCACTTCAAAGAGTCGGATCACAACAAGGCGTTCTATAAATTATGTGAGCACATGATGCCGGGCTACCACCAGGTCGAGTTCGACCTGCGGGTGTACCTGACGTGGCGGGACATGCAATAAGACATCAAACAACGGAGCGCAGGTATGGAAGTAAGCAAGACCAAGAGCAGTTTCTACCGGCGCTTGTACGTGGCATACCTGATCGACAGCGGCCTGGCCAGCAGTGTGCCGGCGCTGACCGAGGTCACCGGCATGCCCCGGCGCACGGCGCAGGACACCATTGCGGCACTGGCGGATCTGGATATCGTCTGTGAGTTCGAGCAGGAAGAGGGCGCGCGCAACCATGCGGGGCGCTATCGGATTCGCGAGTGGGGGGCGATTGATCGGGGGTGGATCGAGCGGAATTTGCGGCAGATCAAGGCTGTTCTCGAGTATCCCTGACCTCAGCAGTCCCTTCGCGGGCAAGCCCGCGAAGGGGAAATCTCAAGACCGACGCATTCCTATGTGCGGAATGTCATCCTCCAGATATTCCTCACCCGCCACCACAAACCCGTACCGCCCGTAATATCCCTGCAAATGCGCCTGGGCCGACAGATAGATCGGCACTTCAGGCCAACGTTTCTCGGCCTGTTTCAGTGCCTGCTCCATCATTTCATGCCCCAACCCTTTGCCACGCCCGGCCGGCGCCGTGAGCACGCGGCCGATCACCACGTCGCCACCCTGGGATTCCGGGTCCAGCAGGCGCAGGTACGCCACCAGCTGATCACCGTCCCAGCCCATCAAATGGCAGGTGTCACCGTCCAGATCCTGACCGTCCGGATCCAGGTACGCGCAGCGCTGTTCGACCACGAACACTTCCGAGCGCGATTTCAAAATGGCATACAGCTGCTCCAGTCCCAGATCGCTGTGATGTTTGCAGACCCACTCGATTGTCATCTTCCGATTCCTTGAACTACGTCGCCCGATACTAAGCGCAGCGTCGAAATATGTCTGTATGGCTGAGAAATCTGTGACAAAGGCCAAAATGCCATCATTCCAATATCGCGGCCCGCCGTACTTTGTGTAATCTGCTGGGAAGCGCTGTGCGATGGCTTCAATGAGCTAAGGTTAGGGCCTGGGATTCGCCGGTAAGGGGCCTTGGGGTTTTGACTGAAAACACGCCGGGCGGCCCGCCCGCTAAGGATTTTCAAGCATGCCGCGATTGCATCGAGCCTTTGCTTTGATCGGATTGCTGTTGCTGGGTCAAAGCGCGGCAGCGGAGAAATTGCGTCTGGTGTTCGACGTCTGGCCGCCCTTTACCGATGACACGCTGGTCAACGGTGGGCTGGCGACCGACATCGTCAGCACGGCCCTGGCCCGTGCCGGTTATGCCAGCGGTTACGAGCAAGTGCCGTGGGCGCGGGCGTTGATGGGGGTTGGCGAAGGACGTTACGACGTGCTGGTCAACGCCTGGTACAACGACGAGCGCACGAAGCTGGGGCAGTTTTCCGCCGAGTACCTGCTCAATCGCGTGCGCTTCCTCAAGCGCAAGGACGCACCCATCGAATACAACAACCTGCAGGAACTGCACACCTATCCGATTGCGGTAGTGCGCGGCTACGCCTATTCGGCGCCGTTCGATGCCGACACCGCGTTGCAGAAAGTTCCTGTGCATAACTTCGCCATGGCCGTGCGCATGCTGGCGGCGGACCGGGTCAAGCTGACCTTGGAAGACGAATACGTCGCCCGCTATTACCTGGCCCGGGAATCACCGAAAGTGCGCAACGCGGTGGAGTTTTTGCCCAAGCCGCTGAGCGAGAACAGCCTGCACATTCTGGTCAGCCTGAAGAACCCGCAGCACGAGCAGATCGTGGCCGGGTTCGACAAGGCGATTGCGTCGATGAAGGCCGATGGCAGCTATGACAAGCTGCTCAGGCAACACGGCATGTGAGGCGGCTCAATCTTCGGCTGTGTCTTTGATCAGGTGCGCCGCCAGCGTGCGCAACGGGCCGAGCTGGCGGCAGATCAGCGCCAGTTGCGTCTGCACCAGCCGTTGGCCTTCGTCGATTTCGTCCGGCATCTGCTCAAGCTCATTGGCCAGCGCTTCTTCCTCATCACTTTGAATCGCAATCGGCTGTTTGCTCGCCAGACCCTGGGCGATTTCATCGATGCTCGCCGCCAGACTCACCCCGGCACCGTCGATCAGGTGTTCGCGCACCTCGGCCGGCAGCTGGGTTTCCCGGTGTGCGCCGAGGCCTGACAGATAGCTGAGCAGGGTGTGCGACAGCACCAGGAAGCGGAAGCCCACGTCGGCTTCCTTCCGGAAATGCCCCGGCTCCATCAGCATGTTCGCCAGCGTGGTCGACAGTGCCGCGTCGGCGTTGTGCGCGTTGCGTCGAGCCAGGCGATAAGCGAGGTCGTCGCTCTTGCCGGCGGCGTATTGCTGCATGATCTGGCGCAGGTAAATGCTGTTGCAGGTGAGGGTGTTGGCCAGCACCTTATTCAGACGCCGACCCTGCCAGTCCGGCAGGAACAGGAACACCGCCAGCCCGGCGATCAGGCTGCCGAGCAAGGTGTCGAACAACCTCGGCACAAACAGCCCGTAGCCGTCGCCGACCTGGTTGAAGCAGAACAGCACCATGATCGTGATCGCGGCGGTGGCCACGGTGTAGCGAGTGGTGCGGTTGGTAAAGAACACCACGCCGGCGGCGATGGCGAAGCACGACTGCACCAGCGGATTCGGGAACAGATCGAACAGCGCCCAGGCAATCGTCAGACCGATGGCGGTGCCGAAGATACGCTGGCCGAGTTTACGGCGAGTGGCGCCGTAGTTCGGCTGGCAGACGAACAGCGTGGTGAGGATGATCCAGTAACCCTGCGACGGGTGAATCAAATGCACCATGCCGTAGCCGATGCTCAGCGCCAGCGGCAAGCGCAGGGCGTGACGGAACAGCAGCGAGGTCGGCGTCAGCTGGGTGCGCAGGCGAATCCACACGTCCTTGAAGTTGCGCGGCGAGCGGTCGAGCAGGCTGCTGTCGGTGGCATCGGCCAAGGCGTCGGGGTTGCTCGCATCGCTGAGCAAACGGTCGAGGGTGCCGAGGTTGGCCGCCAGTGCGCGCAACGAACGGAGCAGCCCGCGCCAGGCCGGGTTGCTCTGGATGCGCAGGTGTTCGAGGGAGGCGTGCAGGTCGCTCAGGGCTTCGGCGAAACTTGCGTCGTAGATGAACGGCTGACGCATCTGGATCGATTCGGCCAGCGCCCGACAGGCCTTGCCTTGCTGGCGCAGCAGGCGCTGGCAGCGGAACAAGACATCGCTGTGGAAAAACGCATCGGCCAGGGCGTTGTAGGGGTAGTGGGAAGAACTGGCGCGTTCGTGGATGTCTTGCGCCAGGAAGTACAGCTTCAGGTAACGGCTGACTTTCGAGCCGGGGCGACCGTTGCCGACCCGGTGCAGGATGATTTCCTTGGCGCTGTTCAGGGCTGCGACGACCCGGCCATTCTGCTGGGCCAGTTCCAGTCGCCGTGCTTCGACGTCCATCTGCCGGATCGGCTCGAACAGCGAGGATTTCAGCTTCAGGTAATAGCCGAGTTCGCGGAACAGCCGCGCCAGACTCTGCTGCACCGGCTGATTGGAAAACATCGCCTGCCATAGCACCGACAGCAGGCCGTACCATGCGGCGCCGGCTACCAGCAGCATAGGCTCATGCCAGAAATCCGTGACCGCGCCGCCGCGCTGATCCACGCCAATCATGGTGTAGACGGAAAGAATCAGGGTCGCCGAAGCAATCGCACCATAACGCTCGCCGAGCGCACCGAGCATGGTCAGGCCGAAACTGGCCAGTGCCAAAGCGATGACGAACACGATGGGGTAGGGGAACAGCAATTCCACGGACAGCGCCGCGACACTGAAACACACCAGCGTCACCGCCAGTGCGTTGAGGCGGCCCTGCCAACTGTCGTCGGTCTCGGCCAGGGCGCTGGCGATAATCCCGAGGAACAGCGGGATCAGCAGCCCCATTTCATCCTGATACCAGCACAGCGCCATGCTGCCGGTCAGGGCGATGAACACCCGCACGCTGTAGCTGAATTTATCCAGCGCCCACAGGCGCCGCAAAGACTGACGAAACGAGGTCGAGGACATGAAGTGCGAAGGCCTTCCGAGGCGATGCCGCTAAATTGAGCCAGTAATGACGCCGACGCAATGGCGCCGATCACATCTGACAGCAAAAAGTGTTCCCTACAGCTTCACCGATAACAAATGTGGGAGCAGTCTCGCCCACAGTTTGATTTGTGTTTATCAGACGTACTGCGCGGCGGCGTAGCCAGAGGCCCACGCCCACTGGAAGTTGAATCCGCCCAAATGCCCGGTGACATCCAGCACTTCACCAACGAAGTACAGGCCCGGGCTTTTCAGCGATTCCATGGTCTTGGACGACACTTCGCGGGTGTCGACCCCACCCAGCGTTACCTCGGCGGTGCGGTAGCCCTCGGTGCCGGCCGGCACGACTTTCCAGCTGCCCAGCTTCTCGGCGATGTCCGCCAGTTCGGCATGGGTGTACTGCTTCATCGGTTTGGAGACGAACCAGTTGTCCGCCAGCAGGTTGGCCATTTTCTTGGTGAAGATTTCGCCGAGCAGGGTTTTCAGTTCGCTGTTCGGGCGCTCGGCGGTTTGCTGTTGCAGCCAGCTTGCGGCGTCGTGATCGGGCAGCAGATTGATCTCCACCGTGTCGCCCGGCTCCCAGAACGAGGAAATCTGCAGAACCGCCGGACCGCTGAGGCCACGGTGAGTGAACAGGATGTTCTCGCGAAAGCTCTGGTCGTTGCAGCTGACCAGGCAATCCACCGAGGTGCCGGACAGTTCGGTGCACAACTCCTTGAGCTGATCGGTGATGGTGAACGGCACCAGCCCGGCGCGGGTCGGCAGCAGTTCATGGCCGAACTGTTTGGCGACCTGATAACCGAAACCGGTGGCGCCCAACGTCGGGATCGACAGGCCACCCGTGGCGATCACCAGCGACTGGCACTGGATCTGGCCGAGGGTGGTGTCGAGCAGGTAACCGCCCTCGACTTTCTCGATGGTCTGGATCGAGGTGTCGAGGTGCAGGTTGACGCCGACCTGATCGCACTCGTCCAGCAGCATGCCGAGGATGTCGCTGGATTTGTTATCGCAGAACAGCTGACCGAGCTTTTTCTCGTGATACGGCACGCCATGCTTGGCGACCATGCCGATGAAATCCCACTGGGTGTAGCGGGCCAGCGCGGATTTGCAGAAGTGCGCGTTCTGCGAGAGGAAATTGCTCGGTTCGGTGTACATGTTGGTGAAGTTGCAGCGTCCACCGCCGGACATCAGGATTTTCTTGCCGGCCTTGTTCGCGTGGTCGAGCAGCATCACCTGACGCCCGCGCCCGGCGGCGGTCAGTGCACACATCAACCCTGCGGCGCCAGCGCCAATGATCACGACTTCGGTAGAGCGCAAAACAGTGTCCTCACACTAAATTCAAATTCACCGGAAACCAATGTGGGAGCGAGCCTGCTCGCGATGAGGTCGGCACATGCAACATAGTTGTTGACTGACAGTCCGCCATCGCGAGCAGGCTCGCTCCCACAGGGGATCTTCCTTGGATGGAAGATCGCTTACAAAACCCGGACGCGCAGCGAACGACCCTTGATCTTGCCGTTGTTCAAACGCTGCAGCGCCTGCATGACCACGGTGCGCTCGACGGCCACATAGGACTGGAAGTCAAAGATCGCGATCTTGCCGACCTGGGCGCCCGGAATGCCGGCCTCACCGGTCAGTGCGCCAAGAATGTCGCCCGGACGTACCTTGTCTTTCCGGCCGCCAGCGATGCACAGCGTGCTCATCGGCGGTTGCAGCGGGGCACCGCCCTGGGACTTGAGGTTGTCCACCTGATCCCAGTTCAGCGGGGTCTTCTGCAGTTGTTCGATGGCTTGCGCGCGGTGCGCTTCGGACGGCGCCACCAGGCTGACCGCGATGCCTTTCTCGCCGGCACGACCGGTACGGCCAACACGGTGAATGTGGATTTCCGAGTCGCGGGCCAGTTCGACGTTGATCACCATGTCCAGTGCATCAATGTCCAGACCACGGGCGGCAACGTCGGTGGCAACCAGTACCGAAGTACTGCGGTTGGCGAACATCGCCAACACCTGATCGCGGTCACGCTGCTCCAGATCGCCGTGCAGGCCGACGGCGGAAATGCCTTTGGAGGTCAGGTGATCGACAGTTTCCTGCACTTGCTGCTTGGTGAAGCAGAACGCCACGGTGGAGGCCGGACGGAAGTGGTGCAGAACCTTGGTCACCGCACTCATGCGCTCTTCCGGAGAAATCTCGTAGAAGCGCTGCTCGATCTGGGTATCGTCGTGGAACGCTTCGGCCTTGACCGTTTGCGGATCGCGCATGAACTTCGACGCCAGTTGCTTGATGCCCACCGGGTAGGTCGCCGAGAACAGCAGGGTCTGACGACGGGCCGGGGTCTGCTCGATGATGTCTTCGATGGCGTCGTAGAAACCCATGTCGAGCATGCGGTCGGCTTCGTCGAGGATCAGCGTGTTGAGGCCGTCGAGGACCAGCGAACCCTTGCGCAGGTGCTGCTGGATGCGGCCCGGGGTGCCGACGATGATGTGCGCGCCGTGCTCCAGCGAGCCGATCTGCGGGCCGAAGGACACGCCGCCGCACAGGGTCAGGACCTTGATGTTGTCTTCGGCACGGGCCAGACGGCGGATTTCCTTGGCGACCTGGTCAGCCAGTTCGCGAGTCGGGCAAATTACCAGCGCCTGGCAACCGAAGTAGCGCGGATTGATCGGGTTCAGCAGGCCGATACCGAACGCGGCAGTCTTGCCGCTGCCGGTCTTGGCCTGGGCGATCAGGTCCATCCCCTTGAGGATCACCGGCAAGCTCTGCGCCTGGATCGGCGTCATCTGGGCATAACCGAGGGAGTCGAGGTTAGCCAGCATGGCGGCGGACAGCGGCAAAGTATTAAAAGCGGTGGCGATGGTGGTCACGGGACTGGCCTGCAAAACAAAATGTCGCGCAGTGTAGCAGCCTCTGGCCACTTTCCTCGAAAGTTCTGGACGAACGCAAAGCCTGTGACGAGGGCCGGTTCCCTCGCCACGCAGACCCCGGTCAATGCTCGATATGTTCTTCCCGGCGTTTGGCGCGCCGTCCGTCCTCTTTCGATAGCTGCGAGAAAATCGTCGCCGCCAGCATCGCCATGATCCCCACGGTCACGAACGTGAGCTGAAATGCGCCCAACACGGTCTCAACGCCGTCGTTGCCGACTTCCGCCGTAAAGCCGCCAAGCAGCGCACCGGCGCACGCCACGCCGAGGCTCAGCGACAACTGCGCCACCACCGACAGCAGGCTGTTGCCGCTGCTGGCGCTGGCGTCGTCGAGGTCGATCAGGGTCACGGTGTTCATCGCGGTGAATTGCAGCGAGTTGATCGCACCGAGAACCGCCAGCAGGCACAGCAGCAGCCAGTACGGCGTCTGCTCGCTGACCAGCCCCATGCTCGCCAGCATGATTCCCAGAAGCAGGGTATTGCCGGTCAGCACGATGCGATAGCCCAAGCGCTCGATCAGTGGCCGCGCGCCCCACTTGGCAACCATCGCGGCCGCCGCCAGCGGCAGCATGCTCATCCCGGCCTGGGACGGCGAATAACCCAGCGCCACTTGCAGCAGCAACGGCACCAGAAACGGCAGGGCGCCGCTGCCCAGTCGGGCGAACAGGTTGCCGAGGATGCCGACCGCGAAGGTGCGGGTCTTGAACAGCGACGGCGCGAACAGCGGGTTTTCAATGTGCCCGGCGCGCAGCCAGTACGCCGCCAGACATGCCATGCCGCCGAACAGCAACAGCATCACCCGCAGGTGCGGCAGGTGCAGTTCGCCGAGGCCTTCCATGGCGATGGTGATCAGCACCATCGCTGCGCCGAACAACAGGAAACCGAGGCTATCGAAGCGCGTGCGCTCGGTGCCGCGCAGGTCGGGGATGAATTTCCACACCGCGTAGCAGCCGATGATGCCGACCGGCAGGTTGATCAGGAAGATCCAGTGCCACGTCAGGTATTCCACCATCCAGCCGCCCATGGTCGGGCCGATCAGCGGGCCGAGCAGGCCGGGAATGGTGATGAAGCCCATGATCCGCACCAGTTCCGAACGCGGGTAGGCGCGCAGCACCACCAGGCGTCCGACCGGCAGCATCAGCGCACCGCCGAGGCCCTGGATCACCCGCGCGCCGATCAGCATGCTCAGGCTGCTCGACAAGGCGCACAGCAGCGAGCCCAGGCTGAACAGCAGGATCGCGCCGAAGAAGATTTTCTTGGTGCCGAAGCGGTCGGCGATCCAGCCTGACGCGGGAATCAGCAACGCCACGGTAAGCATGTAGGCGATGATCACGCCCTGCATGCGCAGCGGGTCTTCGGCCAGATCCCTGGCCATGGCCGGCAGGGCGGTGTTGAGGATGGTCCCGTCGAGGGACTGCATGAAGAAAGCGATGGCGACGACCCACGGCAACCAGCGGGCGGTGATGGCGTCGAGAGGCGGGCGGTTGGGCATGGAACCTCTTGTGGGTTGTTGGATGATCGTTCCCACGCAGAGCGTGGGAACGATCAGGTCCGGGATTTACAAAGTCAGGGTCAATCGGCTCACCAGCGCCCCCGGCAACAGCGCCGACGAGGTATTGCGCTGGCTGTAGGTGCTCGCCGACAGCAGCAACTCGCGCTCGGCGGTCAACGCTTCCAGCTGCGAACCCAGCAGGCTGTAGGCGCTGTCGTCGAAACGCATGGTGCTGACCGGCGCCTGAATCTCGCCATTCTCGACCCAGAACGTGGCAAACCGTGTCATGCCGGTCAGGCGCGCCGCCGGTTGATCCGAGAAATTCAGGTACCACAGGTTACTGATGTACAGCCCGGTGCCCAGTTGCTTGAGAATCTCCGCTTGAGGCAAATCACCAGCGCCCATGTTCAGCGCGCTCGGCGATTCGCCGCCGCTGGCACCGTTGGCCGTCAGACCGTACTCGGCGGCACTGCGCGAACCCACCAACTGGTCACCTGCTTTGCCTTCGATGATCAGCCGCAGATCGCTGCGCGGGTAACCTTCGCCGGAGAACGCCGGGCTCAGCGATTCGCTGACTTTCTCGTCGAGGGACACCAGCGGGCTGAACGCCTGATCGCCGGCATACAGCTTCTGCAACGGGCTGCTCTTGCTGGCAATCGACTGCGCCGAGAAACCACCCCAGCACAGCATGCCCATGATTTCTTCCAGGGCTGCCGGCGCCAGGTAGGCGCGGTATTGGCCGGGCGGCAGGGTGCGCAGCGGCCGCCCCAGAAATTCGAGTTGCTCGCGGGCCTGCTGGATGCGTCTGGCGAAGTCTTCGCTGTTCCAGTCATGCCCGGCGTAGCTGGCTTTCACCGCTTCGCCGTTCTCGTGGAACAGGCTGAAATCGAAGTTGAAGCTGTTGGCCTGATGCCAGCCGAACGCGCCGGAAGAGCTGGCAAAACCACGGCTGATCGGCCCGGCGGCATAGAAGCCGACCAGATCCAGGCCTTCGGCAGCATTAGCGATTTCCGCCACCACCTGCTCGGTGTCCGGCAGCGGATGTTCCTGCACGTTCTTGCTCTGCCAGCCGTTGTGGTTGAGCAACAGGTACGGATCCTGCGGCAGCAGCGGCAGGGTTTCGCGCAGTTGTTGCAAGCCTTCGGCAAGACGTTGCAGGTCGGTGGCCTGCTCGCCGGACAGGGTGATGTGCAGGTCGGCATGGCGACCGTCGTCGATCAGTTTCAGACCGATACCGGCTTGCTGAACTTGCCCGGCCTGACGCACCTTGGCGTGGTTGAAACGGACGAAGGCCGACGATTCGGCGTCGTAACTCAGGGTGAACTGTTCCGGCTCGCGCACGGCATCGCGCAGCCAGTTGACCAGCACCTTGAACGCCTCGGACGGGTTCTTGGAAATACTCATCAGGCGTCTCCCCCAAACACATCAACATTGCTGAACACGCAGGCCGGCGACGCATGGCCGACGCGGATCACCTGGTTCGGTTCGCCCTTGCCGCAGTTCGGCGTGCCCAGCACCTGGGTGGTGCCGGCGTTGCCGACGGCGCGCAGGCTCTTCCAGAAGTGCGCGGAAATGCCCCGGTAGTTCGGGTTTTTCACCACGCCCTTGAGTTCGCCGTTCTCGATCAACTGGCCCCATTCGCAGCCGAACTGGAATTTGTTGCGCGCATCGTCGATCGACCACGAACGGTTGGTGCTCATCAGGATGCCGTTTTCGATGCCGCCGATCAGCTGATCAAGCGGCTGGTCGCCCGGCTCGATGTTAAGGTTGGCCATGCGATCGATCGGTGGGCGGTTCCAGCCACAGGCGCGGCTGTTGGCGACGCCGTCCAGACCCGCGCGGAACTGCGACAGTGCGCCGCCCAACGGACGGACCAGCAGGCCTTCGTGAATCAAAAACTGCTTGCTGGTCTTGGAACCGTCGTCATCGTGACCGTAACTCGCCAGTTCTTCGGGAATGCCCGGATCGAACGTCACGTTGAGCAGTTTCGAGCCGTATTGCAGGCTGCCGAAATCCGAGGCTTTGACGAAACTGGTGCCGGCGTAATTGCGCTCGTCGCCGAGAATCCGGTCGAGTTCCAGCGGGTGGCCGATGGATTCGTGGATCTGCAGCATCATCTGGTCGGGCATCAGCAGCAAATCGCGCGGGCCTTGCGGGGTGTTCGGCGCGAGCAGCAGTTGCAGCGCCTGATCGGCGACTTGTGGGCCGGCACCGATCAGGCCGCAACGGCTGATCACGTCGGCGCCGCCCTGCTGACCGAAGTTCTCGCGGCCGAGGCTGCGGGTCTGGCTGTCGTTGCCGTCGTAGGCGGTGACGTCCAGGCCCGGATAGACGAAGCGCTGGGCCTGGCGCAATTCAGCGCCGGCGCTGCTCAGGTAGATCTGTTCGACGTAGGTGATGCCGATGCTCACTTCCCAATTCACCAGGCGCTCATCCTTTGGCACCGAGGCGGATTCCGCGCCGAGCAGCTCGAAGCATTCGCTCAGGGACGGAAAGGGTTGTTCGAGATTGGGTGAAAAGTAGTCGGCGCGGTCGCTGGACACCGGCTGCTGGCTCAGATCGAGCAGGGCGTGGGGCTTGATCCGCCGGGCCTGCTGTTCGGCGCGCTCGAGGGCGGCTTGCAGGCCTTGTTGCGACAGGTCATTGGTCGCGGCGTAGGCTTCGACGCCGTTGACGCGCACGGTGAGCATCGCGCCTTCGTCGCGGCTCAGGCTCGGCGGCTCGGCGACGTTCTTGCGCACCGACAGGTACTGGCCGGACTCGCGTACATACCGCAGGGAAAAAAACTCGGCGCCCGTGCGCAAGGCAGCAAAGCGCTGCTTGAGCTGGGGGTGGAAATCGAACATCAGGGGAACCTCCTTGTCATGGGAGCAGCGGCGAAGCGAATTCGGCGGGGAGGGGGTGAAACGATTGGGCGAGGACTAGAGTAGGCCTGCGAGGGGGTAGGATCAAGTGAAGAGGGGGTGTAGGGGGATTTACTGCTTTGAGTAGGCTGATCGTTCCCACATTGCATGGGAACGATCACCGCCCGGTATTACAACTTACTGAGCAACAGCGCTCACATCACGCATCGCCTTGCCTTTCACTGGCGCATCGCCAGCGACGTAGTACGGCGCCTTGCTGCGCGGCAGCGGCTGACGGCCACGGATCTTGTCGGCGATTTTCTCGGCCATCATGATCGTCGGCGCGTTCAGGTTGCCGGTGGTGATGATCGGCATGATCGACGCATCGACCACACGCAGACCCTGCATGCCATGCACGCGGCCTTCGCCATCCACTACGGCCATGTCGTCGGTGCCCATCTTGCACGAGCAGGACGGGTGGAACGCGGTTTCGGCGTGCTCGCGAATGAACTTGTCCAGCTGCTCATCGGTTTGCACCTCGATGCCCGGGCTGATTTCGCGGCCACGGAAGGCGTCCAGTGCAGGCTGTTGCATGATTTCACGGGTCAGGCGGATGCCGTCGCGAAATTCCTGCCAGTCCTGCTCGGTGGCCATGTAGTTGAACAGGATGCTCGGGTGCTGGCGCGGATCCTTGGATTTGACCTGGACGCGACCGCGGCTTGGCGAACGCATGGAACCCATGTGCGCCTGGAAACCGTGCTCTTTCACACCGTTGCTGCCGTTGTAGTTAATCGCCACCGGCAGGAAGTGATACTGGATGTTCGGCCACTCGAATTCCGGACGGGTACGGATGAAACCGCCGGCTTCGAACTGGTTGCTGGCGCCAATGCCGGTGCCGTTGAACAGCCACTCGGCACCGATGGCTGGCTGGTTGTACCAGAGCAGCGACGGGTACAGCGAGACCGGTTGGGTGCAAGCGTATTGCAGGTACAGCTCAAGGTGATCCTGCAGGTTTTCGCCGACGCCCGGCAGATCGTGAACGACCGGGATGTCGAGGCTTTCCAGCAGTTTTGCCGGGCCGACGCCGGAGCGTTGCAGCAGTTGCGGCGAAGCGATCGCGCCGGAGCAGACGATGACTTCTTTGCGGGCGCGGGCTTCGACGCGCTCTTCAGCGGCGCCGACCAGGTAACGCACTCCAACGGCACGCTTGCCTTCGAACAGAACCTTGTCGGTCAGGGCGTGAGTAACGATGGTCAGGGTCGAACGCTTCTTGGCCACGTCCAGGTAACCACGGGCGGTGGAAGCACGACGGCCATTCGGCGTCACGGTGCGGTCCATCGGGCCAAAGCCTTCCTGCTGATAGCCGTTCAAGTCTTCGGTGCGCGGGTAACCGGCCTGCACGCCAGCTTCAACCATGGCGTGGAACAGCGGGTTGTTGCCCGCTTTCGGCGTGGTCACGCTGACCGGGCCGTCGCCACCGTGGTAGTCGTTCGGGCCGATGTCGCGGGTTTCCGCTTTTCGGAAATACGGCAGGCAGTCGAGGTAGGACCAGTCTTCCAGGCCTGGCAGTTTGGCCCAGCCGTCGTAGTCCATTGCGTTGCCGCGGATGTAGCACATGCCGTTGATCAGCGAGGAACCGCCGAGGCCCTTGCCGCGACCGCATTCCATCCGGCGACCGTCCATGTGTGGCTCCGGATCGGTTTCGTACGCCCAGTTGTAGCGACGACCTTGCAGCGGGAATGCCAGAGCGGCCGGCATTTGCGTACGGAAGTCGAAACGATAGTCCGGGCCGCCGGCTTCAAGCAGCAGGACGGTGACGCCTTCGTCTTCAGTCAGACGGGTCGCCAGGGTGTTACCGGCAGAGCCGGCACCGACGATGATGTAATCGAATTCTTGGGACATTGAATGCACCCTCTTTGAAGTTGGTCAGGTCAGACAGCCAGCGCTTCCCTAGTGGGAACGGGCTTGCCCGCGAAGGCGGCTTCGCGGGCAGCACACAATGGCGGGTCTTAGAACACCGAGACGTAATCGCCCAGCTCGACCTGTACCGATTTGATGCGAGTGAAGTTGTTCAGCGAGCTGATGCCGTTCTCACGGCCAACGCCCGACTGCTTGTAACCGCCAACCGGCATTTTTGCGTCGGACTCGCCCCAGGCGTTGATCCAGCAGATACCGGCTTCCAGTTGATGAATCACGCGGTGGGCGCGGTTCAGGTCGCGGGTGACGATACCGGCGGCCAGGCCGAAGTCGGTGTCGTTGGCGCGGCGGATCACTTCTTCTTCGGTTTCGTAGCTCAGGATCGCCATCACCGGGCCGAAGATTTCTTCACGGACGATAGTCATGTCGTCGGTGCAGTCGGTGAACACGGTTGGAGCCACGAACGCGCCTTTGGCGAATTCGCCGTCGGTCAGACGCTCGCCACCGCACAGAACGCGGGCGCCTTCTTCTTTACCCTTGGCGATGTAGCCCAGCACGCTTTCCATGTGCGGGAAGCTGACCAGCGGGCCGAAGTTGGTGTTCTCGTCTTCCGGATTGCCAACACGGATACGCGCAACGCGCTCGACGATCTTGGCTTCGAAAGCGGCTTTCAGGTGGCTCGGCACGAACACGCGAGTGCCGTTGGTGCAGACCTGACCGGAGCTGTAGAAGTTGGCCATCATGGCGGTGTCGGCGGCGCGATCCAGATCGGCGTCGTCGCAGATGATCAGCGGGGACTTGCCGCCCAGTTCCATGGTCACGTCTTTGAGCGACGAAGCCGAAGCGCTGGCCATGACCTTCTTGCCGGTGTCGGTGCCGCCGGTGAAAGAGATCTTCTCGATGCGCGGGTGCTCGGTCAGCCAGGTGCCGACTTCACGGCCGCTGCCGGTCAGTACGTTGAACACGCCGTTCGGAACGCCGGCTTCGGTGTAGATCTCGGCCAGTTTCAGGGTGGTCAGCGAGGTGACTTCGCTTGGCTTGAAGATCATCGCGTTACCGGCCGCCAGGGCTGGCGCGGATTTCCACAGGGCGATCTGGATCGGGTAGTTCCACGCGCCGATACCAGCGACAACGCCCAGCGGCTCGCGACGGGTGTAAACGAAGGAAGTGTCACGCAGCGGGATCTGCTCGCCTTCGATGGCGGGTACCAGGCCTGCGTAGTATTCCAGCACGTCGGCGCCGGTGACGATGTCGACGTACTTGGTTTCGGAGAAGGCTTTACCGGTGTCCAGGGTTTCCAGGGCAGCCAGTTCATCGTTGCGCTCGCGCAGGATGTCGACGGCGCGACGCAGGATGCGCGAACGCTCCATGGCGGTCATCGCGGCCCAGATTTTCTGGCCCTTTTCGGCGCTGACCACAGCACGCTCGACGTCTTCCTTGGTCGCACGTTGCACGTGTGCGAGGACTTCACCGTTAGCCGGGTTGATGGCTTCGAAGGTGGCATCGCTGCCGGCGTCGGAGTACGCGCCATCGATGTAGAGTTTTTGCAGTTCGAAACGGGCCATAGTGTCCTCGCAAGTGCATTAGTGGTTGGCGTTGGTCACCGGGTGAGCCATGTAGCTGTGGCATCGCTGGTCGGTGACAGTTCAGGGGCCGAGCGTTTTTTCTGTGCTCTAGCTCACCTGCTTGGCCAATTGGAAATCCATGTATTCGTAAGCGATCTGTTGCGCCTGCGCAGTGTCGAAAGCGTCTCCCGACAGCGCGCCGCGTAACCACAAGCCGTCGATCAGAGCTGCCAGTCCACGGGCGGCGGTGCGCGCATCTTCGAGCGGCAACACACGGCGGAACTCGCAGCACAGGTTGGAATACAGACGGTGATCGTTGATCCGCTGCAACCTGTGCAAAGACGGCTGGTGCATGCTGGTGGCCCAGAAGGCCAGCCAGGTTTTCATTGCCGGGCCATTGACCTGGCTGGCGTCGAAGTTGCCTTCGATGATCACCTGCAGATGCGCCCGGGGGCTGCTGTCTGCCAGCGCCTGACGGCGCGCGGTGACGTTCTCGCTGAGGACGCTCATCAGATACCGCATCGTGGCGGCAATCAGGCCGTTCTTGTCCTGAAAATAGTGACTGATGATGCCATTCGAGACACCGGCCAAACGGGCGATCAGCGCAATGCTGGCGTCCCCCATTCCGACCTGATCAACCGCCTGCAAAGTGGCTTCGATCAGTTGTTGGCGGCGGATGGGTTGCATACCGACCTTGGGCATCTTGCACATCTCCTTAGGCCTTCCGACGGACGACAAACGCCGATCGGATTGAGGGCCAGTCTATTTTGTTTTGATTGAACGTTCAATCAACAAAGAATAAGATCTGCGACAAATCGTCGCTGCCTACAGATTTTTCCTACGTGTAAGTGGCGATAAAACCGACATCCGAAAATGCTCGAAACCTGCGCGGGGCAAGGCGCGGTTCGACGTTCGATGGACGTGTTGAATGGGCAAGACGCTCAAGGCCAGGTTTCGGATGAACGTCCAAGCCTCGGCCACGACGGCGATTCGCGGTGCCAACTCTGCAGGTTCGGGCTTTTTTCGGGGTGTCTTTATATCACCCGCCGGTCGGCTGCCAACTAACCGATTGGTCGGGTTCCGTGTTGCCTTGTGTTCTTCTCTCGCACTGCCTGGAGCATTTGTGCCATGAGTTCTGCCTCGCTAATAAAGACCCCGCCCGAGAAGGTGACGGTCAACGGTTGGGTGTTCTACACCTCTACCGCGCTGATTCTGTTGTTGACCGCCATTCTGATCATCGCCCCGCAAGAGGCCGGCAGAATGCTGGGAGTGGCTCAGGCCTGGTTGTCCCGCAGCTTCGGCTGGTACTACATGGTGGTGATCGCCGCTTACCTGGTGTTTGTGGTGGGCTTGGCGTTTTCCTCGTACGGCAAACTCAAACTGGGTAGCAAGGACGACACCCCGGATTTCAGCTACGGCGCCTGGGCCGGGATGCTGTTCTCGTCGGGTATCGGTATTTCGCTGCTGTACTTTGGCGCCTCCGAGCCACTGGATCACTACTTCAATCCGCCGGAAGGCGCGTCGGCCACCAACATGGCGGCACGTCAGGCTGTTCAGCTGACTTTCCTGCACTGGGGCCTGCACGGCTGGGCGATCTACGCACTGGTCGGTCTGGCCGTGGCCTATTTCGCTTACCGTCATAACCAGCCGCTGGCCCTGCGTTCGGCGCTGTACCCGCTGGTGGGCGAGCGTTGGGTCAAGGGCGCTGCCGGTCATGCGGTGGACGGCTTCGGCATGTTCGTGACCCTGCTGGGTCTGGTGACCAACCTGGGGATCGGCTCGCTGCAAGTGTCCTCGGGCCTGGAAAACCTGTTCGGCATGGAACACAGCAACACCAACCTGCTGATCGTGATCATCGTGATGAGCACCGTGGCGACCATCGCTGCCGTGTCCGGCGTGGAAAACGGTATCCGTCGTCTGTCCAACCTCAACATCATCCTGTTCAGCGGCCTGCTGATTTTCGTCCTGCTGTTCGGCCCGACCCTGCATTTGCTCAACGGCTTCGTGCAGAACATCGGCGACTACCTCAACGGCGTGGTGCTGAAGACTTTCGACCTGTACGTCTATGAAGGCGACAGCGAGAAGTCCGACCGCTGGCTGGGCCTGTGGACGCTGTTCTACTGGGCCTGGTGGATTTCTTGGGCCCCATTCGTCGGCATGTTCATCGCGCGGATTTCCCGTGGTCGTACCGTGCGTGAACTGGTGGCTGGCGTGCTGCTGATTCCGCTGGGTTTCACCCTGGCGTGGCTGTCGATCTTCGGTAACTCGGCGCTGGATCTGGTGATGAACCAGGGCGCGGTGGAACTCGGCAAGACGGCGCTGGAACAGCCGTCGATGGCGATCTATCAGTTGCTGGAACACTACCCGGCGTCGAAAGTCGTGATCGGTGTTTCGATCTTCGTTGGTTTCGTGCTGTTCCTGACCCCGGCCGACTCCGGCGCGGTGATGATGGCGAACCTGTCCTGCAAGGGCGGCAACGTCGACGAAGACGCCCCGCACTGGCTGCGGATCTTCTGGTCGGTCGTGATCACGCTGGTGACCATCGGCCTGCTGTTCGCCGGTAACTTCGAAGCCATGCAGACCATGGTGGTGCTGGCCGGTCTGCCGTTCTCGGTGGTGCTGGTGTGCTTCATGTTCGGCCTGCACAAGGCGATGCGCCAGGACATGCAGATCGAACAGGAACAGGCGCAACTGGCTGAACGCGGTCGTCGTGGTTTCAGCGAGCGCCTGACCCAGCTGGATCTGCAACCGAGCCAGTCGGTGGTTCAGCGCTTCATGGACAAACACGTCAGCCCGGCACTGGAAGATGCCGCTGCGCAAATGCGTGCACAGGGTCTGGAAGTGCAGACGCTGCTGGGCAAATCCAAGCGCTGCATGGGCGTGCGGGTCGAGATGGAAGAGGGCAACCCTTTTGTCTACGAAGTGAGCCTGGACGGCTACCTGGCGACCCCGAGCGAGTCGGTTCAGTCCGATGAAGCGCGCCAGCGTTTCTATCGCGCCGAGGTGTACCTGCACAACGGCAGCCAGGACTACGACCTGATGGGCTTCACACAGGATCAGATCACACGCGATGTGCTCGATCAGTTTGAAAGCCATCGGCAGCTCCTTGGCCGGGTCTATAGCTGAGTTGTGAAGTGATCAATCCCACGCGATGCGTGGGAATGATGAAAACAAAAACGCCGCGATCCTCTCGCGGCGTTTTTGTGTCTGCTCTCTTTACCCCAGGTTCTTGCCGAGCAACGCGTGATACAGCTCGCTGTCCCCAAGAATCCCCACCACATGGTTGTTGTCGTGCAGCACCAGTTTGTTGCCGGTCTGGTATCGGATCTGCAACGCGTCGCGCATGCCGATGTTCGAGTCCACCAGCGTCGGTTTGCGCTCCAGCCCTTCCACGGCTTGCCCCGGTGCCCAGTTCTGCAGGTTCAGCACCGAACCGTTCTGCCGCGCACCCTTGATGGTGTTGCCTTCGGCCAGGTCCAGCCACGAATCGCCGCCCGGATCCAGACATACCGAACCGTTGATGCGTTTGCAGTTGTCCAGGGTGCGCATCAGGCTGCGACCGCACAGCACGTTCAGCGGGTTGGTGTGGGCGACGAAGGTGCGCACGTAATCGTCCGCAGGATTGAGCACGATCTCTTCCGGCACGCTGTACTGGATGATCCGGCCGTCTTTCATGATCGCGATGCGGCTGCCGAGTTTCAGCGCCTCGTCGAGGTCGTGGCTCACGAACACGATGGTCTTGCTCAGCTTGCGTTGCAGTTCCAGCAGTTCATCCTGCAGGCCCTGACGGATCAGCGGGTCGAGGGCCGAGAACGGTTCGTCCATCAGCAGAATGTCGGCGTCCATCGCCAGCGCGCGGGCCAGGCCGACACGCTGCTGCATGCCGCCGGACAGCTCGTCGGGCTTCTTGTTGCGCCATTGGGTCAGGCCCACCAGTTCGAGTTTGTCATCGACCAGTTTGCGCCGTTCCTTCTCCGGACGACCCTGCATTTCCAGACCGAAACTGATGTTCTCGCGCACCGTCAGCCAGGGCATCAGGGCGAACTTCTGGAACACCATGGCGATGCGTTTGGTGCGCATCATTTTCAGCTCGGCCGGGGAGCAGGAGGCGATGTCGATCTGCTTGCCTTCATGTTCGACGAACAGCTTGCCGCGGCTCACGGTGTTGAGGCCGTTGATGCAGCGCAGCAGGCTCGACTTGCCGGAGCCGGAGAGGCCCATCAGCACGCAGATCTCGCCTTTGTTGATGTCCAGGCTGGCCTTTTCAACGCCGACGATCTGCCCGGTCTTTTTCAGGATTTCACTGCGGGTCAGGCCTTGATCGAGAAGTTTCAGTGCTTCGCGCGGATCCTTGGTGAAGATCACGTCAACGTTATCGAAGCGAATTATGCTCATGCGTCACCCCCTGCTTTGGCGTCGGGTTGTTTGCAGATACGGTCGAGCATGATCGCCAGCAGTACGATCGCCAGGCCCGCTTCGAAGCCCAGGGCGATATCAGCAGTGTTCAGTGCGTTGACCACCGGTTTGCCGAGTCCGTCGGCGCCCACCAGTGCCGCGATCACCACCATCGACAGCGACAGCATGATGCACTGGGTGATGCCGGCCGCGATGCTCGGCATGGCGTGAGGCAGTTCGATCCGTGAAAGCAGTTGGCGACGCGAGCAGCCGAAGGCCTTGCCGGCGTCCATCAGTTCTTGCGGGACATCGCGGATGCCCAGGTAGGTCAGGCGGATCGGCGCGGCGATGGCGAACACCACCGTCGAGATCAGGCCCGGCACCACGCCCAGCCCGAAGAGGGTCAGGGTAGGAATGAGGTAAACGAAGGTCGGTACGGTCTGCATCAGATCGAGTACCGGCCTCATCAAAGTGTAGAACATCGGTTTGTGCGCGGCGACGATGCCCAGCGGCACGCCGATGACCACGCAGACCAGGGTCGCGAACATGACCTGGGCGAGGGTTTCCATGGTTTCCTGCCAGTACCCCAGGTTGAGGATCAGCAGGAAGGAAGCGACCACGAACGCGGTCAGGCCCCATTTGCGTTGAATGAAGTGGGCCAGCAGGGCGATGAGGCCGATCAGCACCAGCGGGTTGAACCAGGTCAGCGCAAACGTCACGCCGTGGATCATCGTTTCCAGTGTCACGGCGATTGCGTCGAAGGTGTTGGCGCCGTGTTGCGTCAACCATTCAACGAAGCCCGCGATGTACTGGCCTAAAGGGATTTTCTGATCAATCAGCATGGTAGTGAACGTCCGCATGCAAGGAAATAAACAGCCCGGACGGGACTAGCCCGCCCGGCATAAGCGATTACTGGGCAATCTTGGCTTTCACGGCCTCCAGGCCAGGTTTACCGTCAATGGTGGTCACGCCAGCGAGCCAGGTATCGAGCACCTGTGGATTCTTTTTCAGCCAGGCCTTGGCGGCCGCGTCAGGCTTCATCTTGTCGTCCAGGATGTTGCCCATCAGTTCGCTTTCCATGTCGACGGTGAACTCCAGGTTTTTCAGCAGCTGGCCAACGTTGCTGCATTCCTCGGCGTAGCCCTTGCGGGTGTTGGTCGCCACGGTGGCGGCGCCGAAATCCGGGCCGAAGAAGTCATCGCCGCCGGTCAGGTACTGAATCTTGAAGCGCTTGTTCATCGGGTGCGGCGCCCAGCCGAGGAACACCACGGCGGTGTCGCGTTTCTGCGCGCGGTCGACCTGTGACAGCATGCCCGCTTCGCTGGACTCGACGACCTTGAAACCGGCGTCTTTCAGGCCAAAGGCGTTCTTGTCGATCATGCTCTGGATCAGGCGGTTACCGTCGTTGCCCGGTTCGATCCCGTAGATCTTGCCGTCGAGTTCTTTCTTGAATTTGGCGATGTCGGCGAAGTCGTGCAGACCCTTGTCATACAAGGCCTGCGGAACGGCGAGGGTGTACTTGGCGCCCTTGAGGTTGGTGCGCACGGTTTCCACGGTGCCGGCGTCGCGGTAGGCCTTGATGTCGTTTTCCATGGTCGGCATCCAGTTGCCAAGGAACACGTCCATGTTCTTGCCGTCGGCCAGCGACTTGTAGGTCACGGGTACGGAAATCATGGTGGTCTTGGTCTTGTAGCCGAGGGCGTTGAGCACAACGCTGGTGGTGGCGGTGGTTGCGGTGATGTCGGTCCAGCCGACATCGGAGAAGTTCACGGTACTGCACTGCGCCGGTTCTGCGGCTTGAGCCAGTAACGGCAGACTCAGCATGGCGGCCAACAACAACGACGGGGAACCTTTCATGAATGGACTCCTTGGTGTTTTTTTTGGCAGTGTTCCGATTGGACCACCGCACTTATGGGTTGCGGTTGGATGGCGTTCTGGAGACAGCTCTACCGCAGCGCCTTGCAATCGAGTCGATACGATCATGTACCAGTGAAAATCTGACGCCTACAGGGTGCGTCGTATCCAGTACAGGGATGGTCGCATCCAGTGTCAGTGACGTCGTTTACAGCTTTTTTCTGCCCTGTCTGGCCATCTGAACCGCATAAAAACGGCGAAAACACGGGCTGAAACCGGCACGGCGTTGGTGGGCATGAGTGCGTCGGTGTCAGACGCCGAACGACCCGGGAAAAGCCCGATGATGCGGGCATTCCGGCGGATCGCAGCTTGAGCGTAGCAGCTCCGCCAGCGGGCGCTTCACGCCCCGGACCGGCACTCTCAGGAGCTCTGCAGCAATGGCTATCAGCGTTTTCGACCTGTTCAAAATCGGCATTGGCCCGTCCAGTTCCCACACCGTCGGGCCCATGCGCGCCGCCGCCCTGTTCGTCGAGTCGTTGCGCGACAAACATCTACTGGAGCAGGTGCGTCGCATCGAGGTGCAGCTGTTCGGCTCGCTGTCGGCCACCGGTGTCGGTCACGGCAGCGACAACGCGGTGATCATGGGCCTGATGGGCGAGTGGCCGGACGCGATCGACCCGTCGCAGATCGGCCCGCGGATCCAGGCCCTGCGCGAAACCCACACGCTGTTGCTCGACGGTCGTTTGTCGGTGCCCTTTATATGGGGCCGCGACATGCGCCTGATCGACGAAAACCTGCCGTTTCACCCTAACGCCATGACCCTGGTTGCCGAAGGCGATCACGGCGAGCTGCATCGCGACACCTACTATTCGGTCGGCGGCGGTTTTGTGGTGGACGAGGCGCAGGCTTCCAGTGGTGTGGTGGATCTGGATCGCACCGAGTTGCCTTACGATTTTTCCAGCGCGGTGGAGTTGCTGGAGCTGTGCAAGACCCACAACCTGCGCGTGGCCGAATTGATGATGGCCAACGAAAAGGTCTGGCGCAGCGAAGAGGAAATCCGCGCCGGCCTGATGAAGCTCTGGCGGGCGATGCAGGATTGCGTCGAGCAGGGCCTCAAGCACGAAGGCATCCTGCCCGGCGGTCTCAACGTGCGCCGCCGCGCGGCGAAGTTGCACCGCAGCCTTCAGGAGTTGAACAAGCCCAACGTGATCGGCTCGACCCTCAGCGCGATGGAGTGGGTCAACCTGTTCGCCCTCGCGGTGAACGAGGAAAACGCCGCCGGCGGACGCATGGTCACGGCGCCCACCAACGGCGCGGCGGGGATCATTCCGGCGGTGCTGCACTACTTCATGAAATTCAGCGAGGCGGTGACTGACGCCAACGTGGTCGACTATTTCCTCGGGGCGGCGGCGGTGGGGATTCTGTGCAAGAAGAACGCTTCGATCTCCGGCGCCGAAGTCGGCTGTCAGGGTGAGGTCGGTTCGGCCTGTGCGATGGCGGCGGCAGGGTTGGCGGAAATCCTCGGCGCAAGCCCGGAGCAATTGTGCAACGCGGCGGAAATCGGCCTGGAACACAACCTCGGCCTGACCTGCGATCCGGTGGGTGGTCTGGTGCAAGTGCCGTGCATCGAGCGCAATGCGATTGCGGCGGTGAAGGCGATCAACGCGGCGCAGATGGCCTTGCGCGGGGACGGTCAGCACTTTATTTCGCTGGATCGGGTGATCCGCACCATGCGCGATACCGGCGCCGACATGCATGACAAATATAAAGAGACATCGCGGGGCGGGTTGGCGGTCAGCGCGGTGGAATGCTGATTCCTCAGATAACGTCGGACCAGTCAAAACTGCGCACCAAGTGAGCATGGGCAATAAAACGCGCCACCTTTTGGCGCGTCGTTATCAGATAAGAGCCTTTCCCACCTCCAGCGCCTGATTCGCAGGCGCTACCGTCCGTCACCCGTGCCTGCGGTGACACTGTAGGACAATCGCGCACAGGCCAGTTCCCACAAGTGCTACCGATTTGCTCACACGCTCCGGGGCAGGGCTTTCGCGGCCGCTGATGGCACTTCGAATTACCCTCCGGCGGAGCGCTTGTATAGACGCGTCGCGACGTCGTTTTCAGGAGTTATTGAACAGCCATTCAATTTTAGGCATGGCAATTGCTCTGTCATAACAAAGCCCGTCTCACGCAAGAGAACGATGGCAATAACAAGAGCCTCCGCCTGAGGCCATCACCCGCTTTGTGTGAGGAGATACCGCGATGACGTCGTTCAACTCCGGGGCTCAACCCCAGAACCGTGCGCCTCAATCCATCGGCTTTCTGCTGCTGGACAATTTCACGCTGATTTCCCTGGCTTCCGCAGTCGAACCCCTGCGCATGGCCAACCAGTTGTCCGGTCGCGAGCTGTATCGCTGGACCACCCTCACCGTTGATGGCGGCCAGGTCTGGGCCAGTGACGGTCTGCAGATCACCCCCGACGCCTCCATGCACAAAGCCCCGGCCCTCGACACCGTCATCGTGTGCGGCGGGATCGGCATTCAGCGCACTGTTACCCGTGAACACGTCTCGTGGCTGCAAAGCCAGGCGCGTCAGTCACGCCGCCTCGGTGCCGTGTGCACCGGCAGTTGGGCCCTGGCCTGCGCCGGCCTGCTCGACGGCTTCGATTGCAGCGTGCACTGGGAATGTCTGGCGGCGATGCAGGAAGCTTTCCCGCGTGTTGCGATGAGCACCCGCCTGTTTACCCTCGACCGTAACCGTTTCACCAGCTCCGGCGGCACCGCGCCGCTGGACATGATGCTGCACCTGATCAGCCGCGATCACGGCCGTGAACTGTCCGCCGCGATCTCGGAAATGTTCGTCTACGAACGCATCCGCAACGAGCAGGATCACCAGCGTGTCCCGCTCAAGCACATGCTCGGCACCAACCAGCCGAAACTGCAGGAAATCGTTGCGCTGATGGAAGCCAACCTGGAAGAGCCGATCGACCTCGACGAACTGGCGGTGTACGTCGCCGTGTCCCGTCGCCAGCTCGAGCGCCTGTTCCAGAAATACCTGCACTGCTCGCCGTCGCGCTACTACCTCAAGCTGCGCCTGATCCGTGCGCGGCAACTGCTCAAGCAGACGCCGATGTCGATCATCGAAGTGGCGTCGGTCTGCGGCTTCGTGTCGACACCGCACTTCTCCAAGTGCTACCGCGAATACTTCGGCATTCCGCCGCGTGACGAGCGCGTCGGCTCCAACACCACCCAGCAGGTGGCGATGATGCCGCTGCCGCAGGCCATCGTGATGTCGCCGCTGTCCGGGCCGATGTCGGCGCTGAGCCAGGCACGCAACGAGTCGACCTTCGCCAGCGTGCGCCTCTAAAACGAAAGATCGCAGCCTGCGACAGCGCCTTCAGGAAAGGCACTGTCGCAGGCTGCGATCTTTTTTTGTCAGGTTTCAGGCGCGGGTTTGCTGATACTGCGCCAGGGCCGGCAGCAACTGCTTGTCGATGGCTTCGCGCACGGTCGGCTGAATGCTCGCGCTGCTGGTGTACATTTGCTTGACCATGGTGCGCAGCGTGTTGGCCCGCACATCATCCAGACCCCGCACCGCGCACTCGCAGGCCTGCTGGGCGGTGGAGCCCGACGGTACTTCGAATCCCAACGACTTGAGCTGGCCCAACAGGTCTTCCTGATCGATCAAATCGGCATACATCATGACGCGAATCCTTCTTCGGCAACGGAGGTCGTGGCTCGATTCTGGTAGGCCTGCCCAGGCACGGCAAGGGCGATTTGTCGCAGTGGCCGCGACAACTATGAACAGGTCGTTTTCGGCTAACTTGCCGTCAAGGGGAGTGGGCACACTGGCCTCAGCTTGCTTCACGAAGGTTTGGTCACCCTCGCCACGGCAGCTCCTCAACAGTACCCTCGCCCCGATCCTGTCACGGCTTGTATCGGGGCTTTTTTTGCCTGCGAATTACGATGATGCGGTCTAGCGCTGCAACACCAGAATCCGCGACAACAATTCATCCCGATCGATGTAGCAGCCCTGAAAATGTCGGGCCCCGGTGGCCGGGTCGAAGGCGTTGCGCGCGTGCAAAGTGCGGCGGTTGTCGAAGCACCACAGCTCGCCCGGATTGAGCCGCTGCATGACCCGAAAACGTGGCTCGCGGGTCATGGCGATGAAGCGCCGATAAGCGCGATACAGCAGGGGCATTTGCTCCACGGACGTGTCGAACGCCCCGCGCAAGAAGTTGGCCATGCGGATTTCTGCGACCCGACCCAACGCGTCCAGGGCGATGACCGGCGCGAGGCAGCGATAGTCGCTGTGGCGGTCCTTGTTGCGAAACTCCACCGGGATTTCGCACAGCGCCTGAAACGACGCGGGATCTTCCTGACGCAGCGTTTCGGCAATCGCAAAACCGTCGACGAAAATGCTCTCGCCACCCTCGGCGTCGTTCACCAGACAATGCAGAAATTGCAGCCCCGGTTGCAGCTCGCGGGTCGGCAGGTCGGTGTGCAATGGCAGGTTGAAAGCGGTGTAGGCGTTGCTGTCGGCGTCCGCCTTGGATTGCACGTTGAACAGCACGCCGAAGTTGCTCTCGCGGATGAACGAAATGCGCTGGGCGATCAGCTTCAGTGAGCCGGGTTCGGTGGGCACGCCGCGCACCTGGGTCAGGCCGATATCGCGTACCGCCAGCAACCATTGCAGCAGTGCGGCGTTGTCGTTCATCAGGGCTGCATAGTCGAACACCGGCAACTGCAAATCGCTGCGCCACAGGAAGGGTTCAGGTTTGGCGGCGAGGCGTTCGGCACGGGATTCGTCGTCATAGGCGTGGGCGCGCAACCAGCCGGCATCGAAGCGGCTGAGGTGGCCGTCCTGCCAGTCGATGCGCAGACAACCATCGGTGTCGATGTGCACGGCGGAGGGCGACAGATCCTGTGCCGCGTCGACGATCTCGAACACCTGCTCGCGGGTGACGCTGTAGACGCATTGCGGACACGGACAGTTGTCGCGCAACCACACGTGGTGGAACGGGCTGACACGCCCGTCAGCCCATTCAATCAGGACGCGATCCGCCAGGTTCTGCACGCCGTTCAGCGCGCTGATCAACGGATAAGTACGGAAATCGGCAACTGCAGCGGCGGTTTGCATGGCGGCTCCTTGTGAGGGATGGATTTACCGGGCTGGGGGCAGGCCGATGACCCGGCCGATGTAAGCGGGAGCGGGCAGATCGGCCTGCTCGGCGACGATGGCTTGCAGACGGCCCAGGGTGTCCGGGGTAAACGGTGCGGAGCGCGGCCCGGCGAGGTCGACGTGCAGCAGCATCTGTTCGTTGCCGGCCAGCTCCTTGTCACCGCCGGCCAGGTGCAGGCTGTGATAGAGGTGCAGGCGTTTCTGGTCGTGGCCGATGATCTGCGTGCGCACTTCGACCTCGGCATCGAGCTTCACTTCGTGCAGGTAGTTGAGGTGCAGTTCGAGGGTGAACAGCGAGTGGCCGCTGGCTTCGCGGTTGTTGCTGTCCATGCCGAGGCGATCCATCAGGGCGTCGGTGGCGTAGCTGAAAATCAGCAGATAAAAGGCGTCGCGCAGGTGGCCGTTGTAGTCGACCCAGTCCGGGATGATGCGGGTTTGGTAGGTGGTGAGGGTGGGCATGTTTATCTCCAGACACGAGCGTTCCCACGCTTTGCGTGGGACGCTCAATATGCGATTACTCGCTGAAACTCATTCCATGCTTTTCTTTGGTGGTCTTCACCGCCTCAAGCACCGCCAGCAAGCAATCATCACGATAGCGCTCCAGCGCCGAAATACTGTGCCGGCCCAGTTGATCGCTGGTGCCGTCCACCACATCGTCGATCAACTTGTCGGTCAGTTCCGGCGCTGGGAGGTATGTCCACGGCAGCTGCAACGCCGGGCCGAACTGCGACATGAAGTGGCGCATACCGGCATCGCCACCGGCCAGGGTGTAAGTCAAGAATGTGCCCATGAACGACCAGCGCAGCCCGGCGCCAAAGCGGATTGCATCATCGATTTCACCGGTGGTCGCCACCCCGTCGTTGACCAGGTGCAGCGCCTCGCGCCACAGCGCTTCGAGCAGGCGGTCGGCGATGAAGCCCGGCACTTCCTTGCGCACATGCAGCGGGCGCATGCCGAGGGATTCGTAGACTTTCATCGCCGCTTGAACCGCTTCCAGCGTGGTGTTCTTGCCGCCGACCACTTCCACCAGCGGCAGCAGGTAAACCGGGTTGAACGGGTGACCGACCACGCAACGTTCCGGGTGGGTCGAGCTCTCGTAGAACTCGCTCGGCAACAGGCCGGAAGTGCTGGAACCGATCAGCGCATTCGGCTTGGCCGCTGCGCTGATCTTGCTGTGCAGGTCCAGTTTCAGTTCGAGGCGTTCCGGGGCGCTTTCCTGGATGAAGTCCGCATCGCGCACGCACTCTTCAATGGTCGCGACAAAGCGCAGGCGATCCTGCGACGCACCCGGCGCCAGACCATTTTTCTCCAGCGCGCCCCAGGCATTGGCCACGCGTTTGCGCAGCGCCGCTTCAGCGCCCGGCGCCGGGTCCCAGGCCACCACGTCGAGGCCGTGGGCGAGGGCGCGGGCGACCCAGCCGCTGCCGATGACGCCGCTGCCGAGTGCTGCGAAGGTTTTGATTTCGGTGATAAAGCTCATGGTCACTTCCTGGAGTGAGGCAAAAAAACGGTGGGCGTCAATCGCCCGCCCACCGGGGGAAAGGGTGATTTCAGCCGCGCTGGGTCAGGCCCATTTTCTTGCGACCTTCAGCCGGGGTCAGCACGCGGGCGCCGAGGCGGCTGAGGATTTCGCTGGCGCGTTCGACCAGTTGGCCGTTGGTCGCCAGCACGCCTTTGTCCAGCCACAGGTTGTCTTCCAGACCGACCCGCACGTTGCCGCCGAGCAGTACCGCTTGCGCGGCCATCGGCATCTGCATCCGGCCGATGCCGAACCCGGCCCACACCGCGTCGGCAGGCAGGTTGTCGACCATGGCTTTCATGGTGGTGGTGTCGGCCGGCGCGCCCCACGGGATGCCCAGGCACAGCTGGAACAGCGGATTGTCGAGCAGGCCTTCCTTGATCATCTGTTTGGCGAACCACAGGTGGCCGGTGTCGAAGATCTCCAGCTCCGCCTTCACGCCCAGCTCGGTGATGCGCTTGGCACCGGCGCGCAGCTGGGCCGGGGTGGAGACATAAATGGTGTCGCCGTCACCGAAGTTCAGGGTGCCGCAATCCAGGGTGCAGATTTCCGGCAGCAGTTCTTCGACGTGGGCCAGGCGGGTCAGCGGGCCGACCAGATCGGTGTTCGGACCGAACTCCATCGGGCTCTCGCCAGGGCCGATTTCCAGGTCGCCGCCCATGCCGGCGGTGAGGTTGACGATGATGTCGACGTCGGCTTCGCGGATACGCTCCATGACTTCGCGGTACAGCGCCACGTCGCGGCTGAACTTGCCGGTCTGCGGGTCACGAACGTGACAGTGCACGACCGTGGCGCCGGCCTTGGCCGCTTCTACTGCGGCAGCTGCGATCTGTTTTGGGGTGACCGGCACGTGTGGGCTTTTGGCGGTCGTGTCGCCAGCACCGGTGAGTGCGCAGGTGATGATGACGTCGTGATTCATGGTGCGTTTTCCTTCAGGCGTGATGGGTCTGTTCGCAGCCCGTGGCGGGCTGCGAAGTGGTTCGTTCGTTGCGGTTTATTTGCTGGTGAGCTGGAGGTTTTCAGTCGCCGGTTTGCCATCGAAAGTGGTAACGCCTTCGAGCCAGCGCTGTTTGTCCTGCGGGTGATCCTTGAGCCATTGTTTGGCCGATTCGAAAGCGTCCTTGTGATCGAGCAGCGGCTGCATCATCCGGCTCTCGTCTTCGGCGGTGAACGTCAGGTTGCTCAGCAGACGGCTGACGTTCGGGCATTGTTCGGCATATTTCGGCGCGGTGACGGTCCATACGGTGGCCATGCCTTCGTTCGGGCCGAGGGCGTCGTCGCTGCCGGTCAGATAAGTCATCTGCACGTTGACGTTCATCGGGTGCGGCGCCCAGCCGAAGAACACCACGGCTTCCTTGCGGCGCACCGCGCGATCGACGGCGGCGAGCATGCCGGCCTCGCTGGATTCCACGAGCTGGAATTTGCCGAGGCCGAACTGGTTCTTGGCGATCATCGCCTTGATCTGGGTGTTGGCGCCCGAGCCTGGTTCGATGCCGTAGATCTTGCCGCCCAGTTCCTTCTCGAACTTGGCGATGTCGGCGAAGGTTTTCAGGCCCTTGTCCGCCAGATAGGTCGGCACGGCGAGGGTGGCGCGGGCGTCTTTGAGGCTTGGTGCTTCGAGCACTTTGACCTGGTTGGCATCGACGAACGGGGTGATGGTCTGGGTCATCAGCGGGTTCCAGTAGCCGAGGAACAGGTCCAGACGCTGGTCGCGGATGCCGGCAAAGACGATCTGCTGGGAGGCGCTGGTCTGTTTGGTGCTGTAGCCGAGGCCGTCGAGCAGAACCTGGGCCATGGCGCTGGTGGCGATCACGTCGGTCCAGTTCACCACTCCCATGCGCACGTTCTGACACGATGGGGAATCGGCCGCCATGACACTGGCGCTTAAAAACGCGGTACCGCTGAGTGCGAGAACACAGCTGCTGATCAGTCGTTTCATGTCGGGTTCCTCGGCAGGTCGTTATTGTGGGTTCCGGTGTCTGTGCGCCGGTGATGCTCAAATTACGCAGCTGTACGCCCTTGAAAGCGCACTGCGGCGACCAGCTCTTGCACTGCAGCGACCTGTGCTCTTGAATGCCGCTCGCAACTGGCGTATCAACGTTGCACGCTACCCGCTGACCGAGTGCGCGCCATGTCCCAGGATTTCTACTTTCTGTTGATGCCGGGTTTTTCCGCCATCGGGTTCATCTCTGCGATCGAACCGTTGCGAGTGGCCAACCGCTTTCGCGGCGAGCTGTATCGCTGGCATGTGTTGAGCGCCGATGGCGGGGCGGTGCTGGCAAGCAACGGGATGTCGGTCAACGCCGATGCGGCGCTGGAGCCGCTGAAGAAAGGTGCGACGCTGCTGGTGGTCGCCGGTTTCGAACCGCTGAAGTTCGCCACCCCGGCGCTGGAGCACTGGCTGCGACGGCTGGACAACGAAGGCGTGACCCTCGGCGCCATCGACACCGGTAGCTTCGTCCTTGCCGAGGCGGGCCTGCTCGATGGTCATCGCCTGACTCTGCACTGGGAGGCCATCGACGCCTTCAAGGAATCTTATCCACAGCTCAGCGTCACCCAGGAGCTGTTCGAGATCGACCGTCGGCGCATCACATCCGCCGGCGGCACCGCGTCCATCGACCTGATGCTCGACCTGATCGCCCAGGCCCACGGCCCGCAGCTGGCGATCCAGGTCAGCGAGCAGTTTGTATTGGGGCGCATTCGTCCGCGCAAGGACCACCAGCGCATGGAGGTCGCCACGCGCTACGGCATCAGCAACAAGAAGCTGGTGCATGTGATCGGCGAGATGGAGCAGCACAGCGAACCGCCGCTGACCACGCTGGAACTGGCGGAATCGATCAAGGTGACAAGGCGGCAACTGGAGCGGTTGTTCCGTCTGCACCTGAACGACACACCGAGCAATTTCTATCTGCGCTTAAGGCTGGAAAAGGCCCGGCAGCTGTTGCGCCAGACCGACATGAGCGTGCTGGAAGTCAGCATCGCCTGCGGGTTTGAATCCCCGTCGTATTTCACCCGCAGCTACCGGGCGAAGTTTGCCCGGTGTCCGCGGGAGGATCGGCGTACGATACCTATAGATTAGATGTTGGATGATTTTGGTAGTTGAAGGTCAATAAAGACTGCCGCTAACATTTGCTCCTTTTAGTTGGGAGGGATTTTAGCGGAGTTTGTTATAATTCCTGTTTTGATAGGCTACACATTCTAAATAATTGGGAAAGTTGCTGCCGGTGAGAAAGTCTTTTTTTTCTCTTGCCCAACCGTCATAGGTTCTTATTTGGATATAGTGGTTTTCTTCCGTCTTGGCTGTCCATCTATCCTGTCTTTGGATGCTGTTAATTTCTGCGCTTCGACCGTATATCAGTATCCCTCGTGGGGCATACATTGTGATTGCGTCCCCGGATTTTCGTCTTAAAGGTTCTAATTGTTGGCTTAGTGATTCTCTATTTTTGGAGCACCAGATTAACCAGTCATTGACTTGTTGCAATGCTTGATTGAAATCTTGTGTAAATTGATCGTTTTTTGTGAAAATGGATTTGCTCGGGCTTTCTAGCTCGACCAGATAAACAAAACACCGTCCCGACTGAGGGTTGACATATGAGAAGTCAGTTATGTAGTCGGTGCCAAGTGGGAATTTTCGGATAACGGCGTTGCCCATGAGGTACCCGCTTCCGCAGATGGCTCCAACATTAGACTCGAAAAAATTTTGGCAGTCGCGCTCTTCAGGGTTTGTTTGTAATAGTGCTTCTAGTGTGTTGTTTGTCATATTTTAATGTTTTAGTATGTTTATGATTATGCTGATTTTTTTGCGCGAGATAAGTTTGGTCTTGTTGTAATTGTTTCGCTATGCATTAGCCACAATGAGTGTAAATAGATTCGGTCTGGGTACAAGCCGGTTAGTGTTTACCGATCAAGACCTAAATTTTTTCGCCAATGCCGCGCAACCTGCCTTGTACGCCTCATGCTGATATTTGTTCAGCGTGCCCGGCAGCTCGAAATTGTGCTTCTTGGCCTCGGCGTTGATCGTCTGCGGCGAAAGCAGCGTCACCTCGCAACCATCCAGCAACTGAAACACACCCTCGATCTTGAACGTGGTCGGGCCACCTGCAAACTCGCCCTTCTTGCTGCGCTTCTTGATCGCGATGCGATCGATGGAGTTCTCGCGCACGAACGACGCGACCTGCGCGGCGAATAGTTTGACGTTGGCCGTCTCGTCGTCATCGTCCAGCGCGATTTTCTTGGTGCTCAGCGCGACATGGCTCAGCGCCGAACCGTCGAGGGACGCCACCGCGATAATCGCTTCACTGCCTTTGATTTCGATACCGCAAATGTTCATGTGAATCCCTTTAGATGAAGATGCCAGGCACCGCGATAATTATGGAAATGAACCCAGTTATGAAGGATGTGTGAGATCACCATTGGAAAAGTGAATCCCAACGTGTTTGTGCACGGCTTTTGTAATTCCCAATAATGTCTTGTTCAAGCTTTCCTTCGGAAGGGGGCAGATTTCCTTCCGCTAATAGGGTCTCGTGTAGAAATAGAATGGACGCTGAAAACTTTCCTTTACATGCATTTGTAAAGCCACGTCGTTTTGACTTTGGCATGCATAAGTAGGTGTGGGCGACAAATCTTCTCAGATGGTTTTCGGTGTTTTTATTTGCGCTTTCGAGATTGCTCCATGAACTATGAGCCAAGCTGTTTCTGACAGCTCTTAAAAGATTCAGACCATCGAGTGTTGCTGGGGACAAGGTTCCAGCTTTATCCAGGGCATCAATTTTATTGGAAAATGACGGGAATGAGCCCTGCCTGATCGTCAGTGAAATATTGTTTTGCCGAATAATTGAATCTAGAACACCTTCGATTAAGAGTGTGCTTGAGTTTGCCGTCTTTAGTGCATCGTATTTATGAACGATACCGCCAGCTCGAGTCAAGGACTCCAAGTCTACTCCATCAGTAGTCAGCGCTTTTTCAGTAGTTTTTGCCAGTATAAAAATAGTATCAGTCGAAATTTTTTCCAGATGTTGGATGTAGCTCTTGAGGATTTCAGTTATTTTTGCGTGTGCCTGGAGGAAGTCTTTTTGAATAAACAGTATTTTTGGGGAGTTTGCTATTCTTTTGAGACTGACTAGCGGGAGGCTTGGTAAGCGAACGCTCTTGCCTTCATGTCCTTCAACTTCCAGTCTTTCGAGCGTTAAATATTTTTTGTGCAGGAAAAAACTGATGATCTTAAGGAACGCTTTGGTCTTCGTCTCGTCCAGCGTCAAGATCGGCGTTTTATCTACACAAACGAAAGAATATGTTTTTAGAGACGCTGGGATCAAGCTAAGGCTGTCTGCGGATTTTGCATGGCTCAGCAGTCGATCTATTCGATCCGTCTCACTAATTCCGGATTGATGAAAGAGTGCGTCTTCGAGAATATCTTCCTGTTCCATTTTTAGCTAAATCGTTCCTGAAATAATAAAGTCACCGCTTACAACGATATACGGAATGAGGAGAGTCACTCCTGACCAATCGACTCCAAAAACTCCGACCGCTCGTCACTCATCCGCGCCACGCAGTCATTCTGCGCAATCTTGAACGCCTTGCTGCCGTCCGTCGCCGGGAAGGCTTCTACGGCGCAGTCGGCGTCGCGGGTTTTCAGCCATTGTTGCTGGGCGGCCTTGAGTCTGGCGGTGATGTCGGCCAGTTGTGCCGGGTTCTTGCCGTAGGCGGTCTGCATGCGCTCGTTCAGGCTGGCGTAGTTGTCCTTGAGCAGGTCCTCGGCGGTGGTGCGGCTGTAGGCCGAACATTCCAGGGTCTGGATGTCGTTTTCCACCGCGTCGCACGGGTTGTTGTCGGACTCTTCGGCGGCGTGTACGCCGGTCGCAATCAGGGCCAGGGCCAGGAAGATCGATTTCATTGATGTCGCCGCTCTAATCCAGTGGTGTTTCCGGGATGCGGCAGATTCTGGCTCAAGCTCGCGGGCTTGAACAGGTGGCCGGTCGGACCGGTTGGCGACCCTTTGTCGCGGATTGACGCTTTCGGCAATTCCCCTGTCGTTTTTGCACCCGGCTGGTCGCGCACCGAGGCATATGCTGGCCCCAAAGCGCCGGCAGACGATTCGGCGCATGAATCGCCAATAAGGGGACGCCTGATGAGCCCAGCCGAATTACACGCCGACAGCATCGTTATCGACGGTCTGATCATTGCCAAATGGAACCGCGAGCTGTTCGAAGACATGCGCAAGGGCGGTCTGACGGCGGCCAACTGCACCGTGTCGGTGTGGGAGGGCTTTCAGGCCACGGTCAACAACATCGCTGCCAGCCAGAAACTGATTCGCGAAAACAGCGACCTGGTGATCCCCGTCCGCACCACCGCCGACATCCGCAAGGCCAAGGAGCAGGGCAAGACCGGCATCCTCTTCGGCTTCCAGAACGCCCACGCGTTCGAAGACCAGATCGGCTATGTCGAGGTGTTCAAGCAGCTCGGCGTCGGCATCGTGCAGATGTGCTACAACACCCAGAACCTGGTGGGCACCGGTTGCTACGAACGTGACGGCGGCCTGTCGGGCTTCGGTCGCGAAATCGTCGCCGAAATGAACCGTGTCGGCGTCATGTGCGACCTGTCCCACGTCGGCTCCAAGACTTCCGAGGAAGTCATCCTCGAATCGAAAAAACCGGTCTGCTATTCCCACTGCCTGCCGTCGGGGCTGAAAGAGCACCCGCGCAACAAGTCCGATGAAGAGCTTAAGTTTATTGCTGACCACGGCGGTTTCGTCGGCGTGACCATGTTCGCGCCGTTCCTGGCCAAGGGCATCGATTCGACCATCGACGACTACGCCGAAGCCATCGAATACACCATGAACATCGTCGGCGAAGACGCTATTGGCATCGGCACCGACTTCACCCAGGGTCACGGTCAGGACTTCTTCGAATACCTGACCCACGACAAGGGCTACGCCCGCCGTCTGACCAACTTCGGCAAGATCATCAACCCGCTGGGCATCCGCACCGTCGGCGAGTTCCCGAACTTGACCGAGACCCTGCTCAAGCGCGGCCACTCCGAGCGCGTGGTACGCAAGATCATGGGCGAAAACTGGGTGAGCGTCCTCAAAGACGTCTGGGGCGAATAAGCCGCCGCTTCCCGAATACTTTCCCCCGGCCGTCCGTGCCGGGGGCAACACCAAAATTTTCTGGAGTTAAGTTTCCATGGCCAAGATCGCCCCGCAATTGCCAATCGAAGTCGACAGCGAGACCGGTGTCTGGACCTCCGACGCCCTGCCGATGCTGTACGTGCCCCGGCATTTTTTCGTCAACAACCACATGGGCATCGAGGAAGTACTGGGCGCTGACGCCTATGCCGAGATCCTCTACAAGGCCGGCTACAAATCCGCCTGGCACTGGTGTGAAAAAGAAGCCGAGTGCCACGGCCTGGAAGGCGTCGCGGTGTTCGAACACTACATGAAGCGTCTGTCGCAACGCGGCTGGGGCCTGTTCAAGATCCAGGACATCGACCTCGACAAAGGCACCGCCAGCGTCAAGCTCGAACACTCGGCGTTCGTCTACGTCTACGGCAAGGTCGGGCGCAAGGTCGACTACATGTTCACCGGTTGGTTTGCCGGCGCGATGGACCAGATCCTCGCCGCTCGTGGCAGCAAGATCCGCACCGTGGCCGAGCAGGTCTACGGTGGCTCCGAAGAAGGCCACGACGACGGCCTGTTCACCGTCAAGCCGTTGTAAGTCGAGGAACCCGCCATGGCTTTCGAAGCAATGTTTCAGCCAATTCAAATTGGCAAACTGACCATCCGCAACCGCGTGCTCAGCACCGCGCACGCCGAGGTCTACGCGACCGACGGCGGCATGACCACCGAGCGGTACGTCAAGTATTACGAAGAGAAAGCCAAGGGCGGCATCGGCCTGGCGATCTGTGGCGGTTCGTCCGTGGTGGCGATCGACAGCCCGCAGCAATGGTGGAGTTCGGTGAACCTGTCCACCGACCGGATCATCCCGCACTTCCAGAATCTCGCCGACGCCATGCACAAGCACGGCGCCAAGATCATGATCCAGATTACCCACATGGGCCGTCGCTCCCGTTGGGACGGTTTCCACTGGCCGACCCTGATGTCGCCGTCGGGTATCCGCGAACCGGTGCACCGCGCCACCTGCAAGACCATCGAGCCGGAAGAAATCTGGCGGGTGATCGGTAACTACGCGCAAGCCGCGCGCCGCGCCAAGGCCGGTGGCCTGGACGGCGTCGAACTGTCGGCCGTGCACCAGCACATGATCGACCAGTTCTGGAGCCCGCGCGTCAACAAGCGGACCGACGAATGGGGCGGCACTTTCGAGGGCCGCATGAAGTTCGGTCTGGAAGTCCTGAAAGCCGTACGCGCCGAGGTAGGTGACGACTTCTGCGTCGGCATGCGCATCTGCGGTGACGAGTTCCACCCGGACGGTCTGTCCCACGAAGACATGAAGCAGATCGCCAAATATTACGACGACACCGGCATGCTCGATTTCATCGGCGTCGTCGGCTCGGGTTGCGACACCCACAACACCCTGGCCAACGTGATTCCGAACATGAGTTATCCGCCGGAGCCGTTCCTGCACCTGGCGGCCGGAATCAAGGAAGTGGTCAAGGTTCCGGTGCTGCACGCGCAGAACATCAAGGACCCGAACCAGGCCACGCGGATTCTCGAGGGCGGTTACGTCGACATGGTCGGCATGACCCGCGCCCACATCGCCGACCCGCACCTGATCGCCAAGATCAAGATGGGCCAGATCGACCAGATCAAACAGTGCGTCGGCGCCAACTACTGCATCGACCGTCAGTATCAGGGTCTGGACGTGCTGTGCATCCAGAACGCCGCGACCTCCCGTGAATACATGGGCGTGCCGCACATCATCGAGAAATCCACCGGGCCGAAACGCAAGGTGGTGATCGTCGGTGCCGGTCCGGCGGGGATGGAAGCTGCCCGCGTGGCGGCCGAACGTGGCCACGACGTGACCCTGTTCGAGAAGAAGGAATTCATCGGCGGCCAGATCACTACGGCCTCGAAAGCGCCGCAGCGTGACCAGATCGCCGGCATCACCCGCTGGTTCCAGCTGGAGCTGGCACGGCTGAAAGTCGACCTGCGCCTGGGCACTGCCGCAGACGCCGACACCATCATGGACCTGCGCCCGGACATCGTGGTGCTGGCGGTTGGCGGGCATCCATACCTTGAACAGAACGAACACTGGGGCGCCGCCGAAGGGCTGGTGGTCAGCAGCTGGGACGTGCTCGACGGCAAGGTCGCGCCGGGCAAGAACGTGCTGGTCTACGACACCATCTGCGAATTCACCGGGATGTCGGTGGCCGACTTCCTTGCCGACAAGGGCAGCCAGGTCGAGATCGTCACCGACGACATCAAACCGGGCGTGGCCATCGGTGGTACGTCGTTCCCGACCTACTACCGCAGCATGTACCCGAAAGAAGTGATCATGACCGGCGACATGATGCTGGAGAAGGTTTACCGCGAAGGCGACAAACTCGTCGCCGTGCTGGAGAACGAATACACCGGCGCCAAAGAGGAGCGGGTGGTGGATCAGGTGGTCGTCGAGAACGGCGTGCGCCCGGACGAAGAAATCTACTACGCCCTCAAGGACGGCTCGCGTAACAAGGGCCAGATCGATGTCGAGGCACTGTTTGCGATCCAGCCACAACCTTCGTTGAGCAGCACCGGCGACGGTTACTTGCTGTTCCGCATCGGTGACTGCGTGGCGCAGCGTAATACTCACGCTGCGATCTATGACGCCCTGCGGTTGTGCAAAGACTTCTAAAGGCTTGCACATGACCCTGTGGGAGTGGGCTTGCCCGCGAATGCATGCTGTCAGTCACCGCTGCATCGACTGACCCGGCGCTTTCGCGAGCAAGCTCGCTCCCACAGGAACACGCCGAACGTGTTTCTCCAGGCTGTACTGGTGGGAGCTTCACCATGTTGAACACCCTTCTTCCAATCCTGTTGTTCGCAGCCCTGGCCCTTGCGGTGCTGGGGGCGTTGCGGCGGGTGGCCATGTGGCGTCGGGGCCGGGCCTCGAAGGTCGATCTGATCGGCGGCCTGTTCGCCATGCCCAAGCGTTACATGGTCGATCTGCACCACGTGGTGGCGCGGGACAAATACATCGCCAACACCCACGTCGCCACGGCGGGCGGGGCGGTGGCGTCGATTGTGCTGGCGATTCTGGTGCACGGTTTCGGCCTGCATAACCGCATTCTCGGCTACGCGTTGCTGCTGATGACGGCGGTGATGTTCGTCGGGGCGATCTTCGTTTATCGGCGCCGGCTCAACCCGCCGGCGCGGCTGTCGAAAGGCCCGTGGATGCGCCTGCCGAAAAGCCTGCTGGCGTTCTCGGCCTCGTTCTTCCTGGTGACCTTGCCCGTGGCCGGAATCCTGCCGGAGAACTTCGGTGGCTGGGTGTTGGCAGCGATTCTCGGCATCGGTGTGTTGTGGGGCGTGTCCGAGTTGTTCTTCGGCATGACCTGGGGTGGGCCGATGAAACACGCCTTCGCCGGGGCCCTGCACCTGGCCTGGCACCGTCGCGCCGAACGTTTTGGTGGCGGCCGTTCCACCGGTTTGAAACCGCTGGACCTGAATGATCCAACCGCGCCGCTGGGCGTGGAGAAACCCAAGGATTTCACCTGGAACCAGTTGCTCGGTTTCGATGCCTGCGTGCAGTGCGGCAAGTGCGAAGCCGCGTGCCCGGCGTTCGCCGCCGGCCAGCCGTTGAACCCGAAAAAGCTGATTCAGGACATGGTCGTCGGCCTCGCCGGCGGCACCGATGCCCAGTTCGCCGGCAGCCCGTATCCGGGCAAACCGGTGGGCGAACACAGCGGCAATCCGCACCAACCGATCGTCAACGGTCTGGTCGATGCCGAAACCCTGTGGTCGTGCACCACCTGCCGCGCCTGCGTCGAGGAATGCCCGATGATGATCGAGCACGTCGATGCCATCGTCGACATGCGCCGGCACCTGACCCTGGAGAAAGGCGCGACCCCGAACAAGGGCGCCGAAGTCCTGGAAAACCTGATTGCCACCGACAACCCTGGCGGTTTCGCCCCGGGCGGGCGGATGAACTGGGCGGCCGACCTGAACCTCAACCTGCTCAGCGAGAAGAAGTCCACCGACGTGCTGTTCTGGGTTGGCGACGGTGCCTTCGACATGCGCAACCAGCGCACTCTGCGGGCGTTCGTCAAAGTGCTGAAAGCGGCCAAGGTCGACTTCGCGGTGCTGGGGCTGGAAGAGCGTGACAGCGGCGACGTGGCCCGACGTCTGGGTGACGAAGCGACTTTCCAGTTGCTCGCCAAACGCAATATCCAGACCCTGGCCAAATACAGCTTCAACCGCATCGTTACCTGCGATCCGCACAGTTTTCATGTGCTGAAAAACGAGTACGGCGCGTTCGATGGCAACTACCTCGTGCAGCACCACAGCACCTACCTGGCGGAAATCATCCAGGCCGGCGCGCTGAACCTCGGTCAGCACAAAGGCAACAGCGTGACCTACCACGATCCGTGCTACCTCGGCCGCTACAACGGCGAGTACGAGGCACCGCGCGAAGTGCTGCGTGCGCTCGGCATCGAGATCAAGGAGATGCAACGTTCCGGCTTCCGTTCGCGCTGCTGCGGCGGCGGTGGCGGGGCGCCGATCACTGACATTCCGGGCAAGCAGCGGATCCCCGACATGCGCATGGAAGACATCCGCGAGACCGGTGCCGAGCTGGTGGCGGTGGGTTGTCCACAGTGCACGGCGATGCTCGAAGGCGTGGTCGAACCGCGTCCGCTGATCAAGGACATCGCCGAACTGGTGGCCGACGCGCTGCTCGAAGACGCCGCGCCGAACAAGCCTGCCACCCCGGCCAAGCGTGAACCTGCGGAGGCCCACTGATGAGCGACATTATCCGCCGCGATCCCCGCGCCGAATGGATCGCACGCAACCGTCTGCACCCGCTGCACGCGGCCATGCAGCCGGCGCAACACAGCTGGATGGGCCCCAACGGGATCATCCGCAAGAACCTGCACGGCATCGGCTTCATCGGGCCGAACGGCATCAAGCGTATCGACCGCAGCGGCGCCCAGCAGGGCGGGGCGGTCAAACGCTCGGCCGCGGTCGAAGTGCAGTTGCCGCTGCATCAGGTGCCGGCGCCGGCGTTCTACATCAGCGTGGTGCCGGACATGGTCGGCGGCCGCTTGAGCAGCCACGACCGCGACCTGCTTGGTCTGGCTCATCAGCTGGCCGGCAGCGACGGCGCGGTGCTGGCCGTGGTGTTCGGTGAGCACAAGGAAAACGCTTTCGCCACCGCAGGCGTTGACCGCTTGCTGGTGCTGGAAGGCGAAGAATTCAGCGGTTATGCACCGGAGCAACGGATCCAGGGCCTGCGGGCTGTGGATAACCAGTTCACCCCGCGTCACTGGCTGCTGCCGGACAGCCGCAGCGGTGGCGGCGAACTCGGGCGGCGCTTTGCTGCCGCACTGGGTGAACGCCCGGCGACACGGGTGTGGCAGGTCAAGGATCAGGAGTGCATCGGCCGCGCCGGTGCCGGTCTGCAGGATCTGGCCCGTCCGGTGGCGCGGTTGATTCTGGCGTCCGCCGAATGTGCCGAACCGGTCAGCGAAACCCGTCACGAAGCGCTGCCGGTGGAGTTATCCACACCCGTCGCACGCAGCCTGTCGCGGATCGAGGATCTGGGTGCGGTGGCGGTGGATCCGGCAGCGATTCCGATGGCCGAAGCCGAGTTCATCTTCTCAGGTGGTAACGGGGTCAAGGACTGGGAGCTTTTCCACAGGACCGCCGCCGCCCTCGGCGCCACCGAAGGCGCCTCGCGGGTGGCAGTGGACGATGGCTTCATGGCCCGCGACCGCCAGGTCGGCGCGTCCGGCACCTGGGTTACGGCGCGGGTTTACGTGGCCGTGGGGATTTCCGGGGCGATCCAGCACCTGCAGGGCATCGGTGCCTGCGACAAAGTGGTGGCGATCAACCTCGATCCGGGCTGCGACATGATCAAGCGTGCCGACCTGTCGGTGATCGGCGAGAGCGCGGAAATTCTTCAGGCCTTGATCGCGGCGGTAGACGCTTACCGCAACGAAGCCAAGCGCGATGCGGCTTAAGGAACGGTTATGAGCACAAAGATCATCAGTCTGGTTTCAATCGGCGCCCACCCGACCTCCGGCCGCCCTCGCCGCGCAGATCAGGACGCCCGCGCGGTGGAGCTCGGCCTGCAACTGGCGGGGGACAACCTGCAAGTGCTGCACGCCGGTGACATCGCGGAACCGGCGCTGCGCGCCTATCTGGGCATGGGGCTTGCGCAGATGCATGTGCTGGAACAACCGGCGGGCGCCGATGCGTTGCCGGCGTTGACCGAGTATCTGCGAGATGCCGGTGCCCAGATGGTGTTGACCGGCAGCCAGGCGGAAACCGGCGAAGGTTCGGGGATGCTGCCGTTCCTGCTGGCCGAAGGGCTGGGCTGGCCATTGGTGGTGGGGCTGGCGCAGGTCGAGTCGATCAACGACGGTTCGGCGCTGGTGCTGCAAGCGTTGCCCCGTGGGCAGCGGCGCCGGCTGAAGGTGCGCCTGCCGTTTCTCGCGACTGTGGATAACGCCGCGCCCAAGCCTCGGCAGAGTGCTTACGGGCCTGCGCGGCGTGGTGTTCTTCAGGCGAAAGACGTGGAAGTGGTGGATGACGAACTGCTGGCCGTTGCGACCCTGCAACCAGCCAAGCCCCGGCCGAAACGGTTGAAGGTGATCAAGGCCAAGAGCGGGGCGGACCGGATGAAGGCGGCGACGGCCAAGGCTAGCGGCGGTGGTGGGCAAGTCCTGAAAGGCGTAACGGCGCAGGCCGGTGCCGAAGCCATTCTCAAACTGCTGATCGAAGAAGGTGTTGTCCGCTGAAACCTTTGCTGACCCTCTCCCTTCAGGAGAGGGCGCTTTACCCACAATCCCTGTTGGCGGATCTGTGGATAACGTGTTCGCCCCTCCCTGTACCCCACGCCAATCAAGCTCTCCAGCCCTCAGGTCAAAAAACAACCAGCCTAACTCGCGGTTTTTTCTGAGGTTTTCCCCAGAACAACGCCCAGACTTGCCCCCAATCTCTGTTGGCGCTTCTGTGGATAAGATGTTCGCTATCCGCCAAGAGCCCTATAAACCGTGGCTTACAAGGATCTGATCAAAAAACGCTCAATTCAACCTTTTAACCCGCCAATCCCCACGCAAACCCCGATTTACCAACGCCCTCAGCGCTTTTCCACAGCACTCGCCAAGTTACCCCCGAACTCTGTTGGCGCTTCTGTGGATAAGGTGTTCGCCATCCTCTGCAAGCCAGGTAATCCGTGCCATGTAGAGGATTGATCAAAAAATGATCAATCGCTAATGGAAACCCTGCATCTGGATAAGTCACCAATTTTCTTCACAAAACCCCGATTATTTTTCCAGGTCATCCACAGTTGTCCCCATTAGCTGTGGGTGTCTGTGTGGATAACTTGTTCGCCAAACCCTGCAACCCCCGGCGGGCTTAGTCCAAATCGCAATTGATCAGATTTCATACAGTTCTAAGAGCCCGCCTTGACTTCGATCCGGTGCCTGTCTTCACTGCAATGGCACAAGGACAGCTGTCACTTATCCACATCTGGTTCAGGGAGAACGCGTGATGGATACCCAGCCACACCGCTTACCCCCCAATCCCTGCACGCTCCGCGTTCTGCCGGCTCCTTCGCCGCGCAAGCGTACGTTGCGTCGTGCCGTCAATCAGCACGCCCGTCTGTAGCACCTGATTCCTGCCCAAACCGTTGTACTGCCGTCGGGATTTCCCGGAGGCCAGGTGCCCGTTCGCCCATTGATTGCAGGCAACCGCAGAGTTGCCCCATCTGCCTGAGAGAGGAACCCCCTCATGACACGGATCGCAACGCCCATCAGCGAAATCAAGGAACACTACGACGTGATCGTCATCGGCTCCGGGTATGGCGGCGGCATTGCCGCGTCGCGCCTGTCCAGGGCCGGTAAAAGGGTCTGTCTGCTGGAACGCGGTCGGGAAATCCAGCCCGGCGAATACCCCAACACCATGATCGCCGCGACCGAGGAGTTGCAGGTACACGATCCGGACGGCCACATCGGCTCGCGCACCGGGTTGTTCGACCTGCACGTCAACGCCCAGCAGAACGTGGTGGTCGGCTGCGGCCTCGGCGGCACGTCGCTGATCAATGCCAATGTCTCGCTGGAACCGACCGCCGACGTGTTCAAGGATCCACGCTGGCCACTGGCGGTGCGCGAGGATCACGACGGCTTACTCAAGGCGGGTTACGAAAAAGCCCGAGAGATGCTCAAGCCCAATCCCTACCCAAGCACCGCGCCGAACCTGCCGAAGCTTGATGCCAACAAAAAATCGGCAGACTTCCTCAAGCAAGGCGCGCATTTCTACAAGCCGCCGATCAACGTGACCTTCGACAAACTGCCCAACAACCTCAATCACGTCGGCGTCGAGCAACTGCCGTGCAACCACTGTGGCGACTGCGTGTCGGGCTGTAACAACAAGGCCAAGAACACCACGCTGATGAACTACCTGCCGGACGCCACCAATCACGGCGCGGAGATTTTCTGTCAGGCCCAGGTGCGGCATCTGGAGCGCGACGGCAATGGCTGGATCGTGCACTTTCAGTACCTGGACAGCGGTCGCGAAAAATTCGACGCGCCGACGCTGTTTGTGAAAGCCGACATCGTCGTGGTCTCCGCCGGCACCCTCGGCTCCACTGAAATTCTGCTGCGCTCGCGGGACAAAGGCCTGGTGATGTCCGGCCAGCTCGGCGAGAACATGAGCGGCAACGGCGACATCCTCGGCTTCGGCCACAACTGCGAGCAGACCATCAACGGCATCGGTTTCGGCGCGCATTCGGCCAAGGAACTGCAACCGGTCGGCCCGTGCATCACCTCGATCATCGACATGCGCACCGAGGGTGACCGCAGCAGTCGCATGGTCATCGAGGAAGGCTCGATCCCCGGCGCCCTTGGCCGGCCGATGGTGCCGGCGATGGCCGGGTTCGCCGAGATGATCGGCAAGCCCACCGACGACAGCTTCAGCGGCAAGGTGAAGTACAAGGAGCGCGAAGCCGAAAGCTTCCTGCGCGGCCCGTACCACGGCGCGCTGCACAACATGCAGACCTACCTGATCATGAGCCACGACAGCGGCCAGGGACGCATGGTCCTCGACAACAAGGATCAACTGCGCATCGACTGGCCGGGCGTCGGCGAGCAGGAAAACTTCAAGATCGGCAACGAACGCTTGTACCAGAGCACCAAGGCCCTGGGCGGGATCTGGGTCGAGAATCCGATCTGGACCAAGTTGCTCAAGCACAGCATCGTCTCGGTGCATCCGCTGGGTGGTTGTGTGATGGGTGAAGATGCCGCGCAAGGCGTGGTCAATCACAAGGGCCAGGTGTTCAGCGGCGCCAGCGGCACCGATGTCTACGCCAACCTGTACGTGACCGACGGCGCGGTGATCCCGACATCACTGGCGGTCAATCCGCTGCTGACCATCTCCGCCGTGAGCGAGCGCAACATGGGCCTGCTGGCGGCCGATCGTGGCTGGACGATCGACTACACGCTGCCGTCGGCGCCGCGCAAACAAACCGCGCCGCCGACCCTTGGCGTGCAGTTCACCGAAACCATGAAAGGCTACTTCTCCCGCGCCTTCACCGCCGCGCAAAGCACCGACCTCAAAGTCTATGAAGCTGCCGCCAAACGTGGCGAGGCGGACAACTCGCCAATCGATTTCACCCTGACCATCACCGCCAACGACCTCAACCGGATGATCAAGGAGCCGGAACACGCCGCGACCATCGTCGGCACGGTGATCGCTCCGGCGCTGTCGCCGGAACCGCTGACTGCCAGCAACGGCGTGTTCAACCTGTTCGAGCAATTCGAGCAGCAGGTCAATACGCGTCACATGAAGTACGACATGAAACTGACCGCCGAGGACGGCAACGACTACTTCTTCAGCGCCTTCAAGACCGTGCCGGAAGACAATGGCGTGCTGAACATCTGGCATGACACCAGCACCCTCTACGTCACGCTGTATCGCGGGCCGGACAAGACCGGCGAGGTGATCGGCTCCGGGGTGATGCACATCAAACCGACCGACTTCGCCAAGCAGATGACCACCATGAAAGTCCTCAATGCGCGTAACGAGCGTGAGCGCATCGAAGGGCTGGCGCGGTTCGGCAAGTTCTTCGCCGGGATTCTCTGGGAGAGTTATGGCGGGGTGTTTGCCGGTGACAAATACTTCAACCCCGACGCGCCGCCACGGCTGAAACGGCCACTGGATGCGCCGACGCCGGCCGTGCATTTCTTCTCCACCGAAGACGGCGTGCAGTTGCGCCTGACCCGTTATCAGGCCGGCAGCAAAGGCCCGGTGATGCTGGTGCATGGTCTGGGTGTGGGTTCGAATATCTTCTCCACCGATACGATCCAGACCAACCTGCTGGAATTTTTGTGCAAGCACGACTACGACGTGTGGCTGCTGGATTTCCGGGTGAGCATCCTGCTGCCGGCGAGCAAGAAGGAATGGAACGGCGACCAGATCGCCCAGTACGACTTCAAGGCCGCCATCGCACAGATCCAGCAGGAAACCAAAGCCAAAGACGTGCAGTGCGTGGTGCATTGCTACGGCGCCACGACCTTCTTCATGTCGCTGCTCGCCGGTTTGCAGGGCGTGCGTTCGGTGGTCTGCTCGCAGATTGCCGCCGACACGGTGGTCGCGACCGCTACGGGGCTGAAGGCCGGGCTGCACCTGCCGGGGATGCTCGATGCGATCGGCATCAAATCGATGACTGCCTACGCCGACAGCAAGGAGAACTGGTTCAACCGGCTCTACGACAAGGCGCTCAACGGCTACGCGCGGATCGAAGCCCAGGGCTATTGCACCAACCCGGTGTGCCACCGCATCACCTTCATGTACGCCTCGCTGTATCGCCACGACACCCTCAATGAAACCCTGCATGACAACCTGCACGAGCTGTTCGGCGAGTCGAACATCGAGACCTTCGAGCACCTGGCGCTGATCGTGCGCAAAGGGCATCTGGTGGATTTCAAAGGGCGCGACGTGTACATGCCGCACTTTGATCGGCTGACCATGCCGATCTGCTTTATCAGCGGTGCCGACAACCAGTGTTATCTGCCGGAAAGCACGCTCAAGACCTATCAGCGGGTTTGTGAGAAGCACGGGCCGGAACGCTACAGCCGGCATGTGGTGCCGGGTTACGGCCACATCGATTGCATGTTCGGCAAGAACGCGGTGGTCGATGTGTATCCGATCATCCTTGAACACCTGGAGAAAACGGCCCTCGGATAGCCCCCGATCGTGTCGATCGTTCCCACGCTCTGCGTGGGAACGCCGCCATGGACGCTCTGCGTCCGCTTTTGTGACGCGGAGCGTCACGAGATGCATTCCCCCGCGGACGGTTCGACGCTTCGACGGGGGAACGATCTGGGGAACTGATATGGACAGCTACATCCGCTGGTTTCAACGCTTCATCTGGCTCGGCATTGCGATGAACATGGTGTTCGCGATCCCGGCGCTGTTCGCGCCGGGGTTGCTGACATCGGTGGTCGGCCTGCCGCCGCAACTCTCCGACCCGTGGCTGGAAAACGCCGGAATGCTGCTGGTCGGCATCAGCGTGTTCTACATGCCGTCGGGCTTCGACGCGCCGCGCTACGTGGTGCATTCCTGGTTGTGCGTGCTGACGCGGCTGATTGCGGTGGTGTTCTGGATCTACCTGATCAACACCAGCAGCCAGGGTTCGGTGTTCGTGCCGATGCTGATGGGTGACCTGAGCTTTTTCCTGATCCTCGGCATCCTGCTGTACCTCGGCACCCCCCCTGAAAACCGACCCCTGGCGCTGCTGTGTGACGGCTGGCGCGAATGGCGGGCGGCGTGGGCGCGGCAGTGGCAGAGTCACGCGTTCAAAGTCGGCACCCTGATCGTGGTGGCGCTGCTGGCGTTCATCGGTTACCAGACCTGGTATCAGATGCTGCGCGTGGTGCCGGAGCAGGATTACGCCTCAGACGAAGATCACTACAAGTACGCCGCGATTGGCCTGGGTATCGAGGCGCGGATTCCCTATTACCTGTTCTCCGTGCTGCCACAAATGTGCCCGGAAAAACTGCCGAAACCCGGTGGCTGGGAAGTCTTCGGTTTCCTGTTCGAGAACGGCAAGGACCTGCCGATCGGCATGGCCAAGCGGCAGATCGGCTACCCGACCGTCGAGCCGAACTGCGCGCTGTGCCACACCGGTTCCTACCGGGCGAATGCCAGCGACGTTGCGGTGAATGTGCCGAGCGCGCCGGCCAACACCCTGCAACTGCAGGCCTTCCAGTGGTTCGCCTACGATTGCGCCAGCGATCCGAAATTCACCACCGACGCGGTGATGGCGGCGATCAACAGCAAATTCCAGCTGGGCTTTTTCGAGAAGCTCTACAACCGCTACCTGATCATCCCGATGGCCAAGACCGCGCTGCTCAAACAGAAGCAGGCCTACGCCTGGCAGAAGCTGCGCCCGCAACAGGGGCCGGGGCGCACCGACACCTTCAACCCGACGAAAATGGTGGTGTTCGGCTTCCCGGATGACTCGACCATCGGCACTGTCGACCTGCCGCAAGTGTGGAACCAGAAACCCCGGGAATCGATGTACCTGCACTGGGACGGCAATAACAACAAGATCCACGAGCGCAACTACGCCGCTGCGATGGCGGTGGGCGCGACGCCGGAGTCGGTGCTGCCGCCGAGTTTCAACCGGGTGACCAACTGGCTGCTCGGGCACAAGGCGCCGGCGTGGCCGTGGGCACTGGATCAGGCAAAAGTCGCCCAGGGCAAACCGGTGTGGGAGGCTAACTGCGCGGGTTGTCACGATTTCGGTCGCGTCGATACCGGGCAAGTCACCACCAACATCGACCAGCTCGGCACCGATCCGCACCGGCTGAACTCGTTCACCACCGGGCTGGTGGCGGCGTTCCACACCTTCAAGAAACCGCCGTTCGATTTCGGTGCCTATCGCAAGACCCAGAGCTACAGCAACACGCCCACCGACGGCATCTGGCTGCGCGCACCTTACCTGCACAACGGTTCGGTGCCGACCCTGTGGGACTTGCTGCAACCGCCGGAAAAACGTCCGCAGGTGTTCATCACCGGCTCCGATGTCTACGACCCGGTCAACGTCGGCTTCGTGACGAGTGGCGCCCAGGCCAAAGCCTCGGCGGATTTCACCTACGACACGCGTCTGGAAGGCAACCACAACAGCGGTCACCTGTACGGCACGACGCTGTCGGACGACGACAAGCGTGCGCTGATCGAATTCATGAAAACCCTGTGAACCCTTACGGATAGAGGATTTCGCCATGTCAGCGGTCGGTCATCTGAAACACGAATACGACAAGGTCAAGCTGCGCCTGCACGGCTTGTTCACGCGCATCGAAATGGCCTGGATGAAGCTCATCAGCGAACTCGAACCCAAGGAATTCGAGGCCATCATCAAGTTGCTCCAACGCGGTCACGATCAGGCGCAATACGTGCTCAAGCATGGCGAGTTGCCGACCGACGAGCCGGCCGTGCCGTGGGAGTTGGCCCACGGTTTGTCGATCCTGCGTATCGGCAACGCGACGCCGTTGCCGCAATCGCCCGATCAATTGCAGACCAAGGTGCTCAAGGACGGCACGTTGCTTGGCTGCCGCAAATGGGAACTGCTGGATCTGCTGTGGAGCGAGGCTCTGCTCAAGTGGATCGAGAACCTGCGCCATCACGCGACTTTCGGCACCGATCCGGCGCTGGTGACCATGGAGCGCGAAGTGACGCTGGCGATTGCCGGCGACTGGGGCACCGGACCGTTCAACAGCCATGCGCCGGCGGTGTCGGTGGCCAACCAGATGCAACTGGCCAATGCCGATTTCACCATTCACCTGGGGGACGTCTATTACGCCGGCACTCACTCCCAGGAAGACACCGACATGGCCGGCTGGCCGATGGGCACCCACGGCTCGTTCACCCTCAATTCCAACCACGAGATGTACAGCGGCGCCCACGGCTATTTCAAGGAACTGGCCGCGCGTTTTCCGGGGCAGCAGGGCACCAGTTACTTTGCCCTGATCAATGACGACTGGCTGATTGTCGGGCTGGATACGGCGTACGCCTCGGACGTCATGAACCTGTACATGGACGGCACGCTGAACAAGCCGCAGATCGAATGGATGAAGGGCCTGCCGAAGCGCAAAAAACTCATGGTGCTCAGCCACCATCAGGGCTTCGACATCACCGGGCACCACAAGACTGCGCTGTATCAACCGGTGTGCGATGCGCTGGGGCGTGAGCCGGATTATTGGTATTGGGGCCATTTGCACAACGGCATTGTCTATGCGGCCCAGGGCGGACTGCATGCGCGTTGTGCCGGGCACGGAGCGATTCCCTACGGCACCACCAGCGAGCTGAACGGGCATTCGCGGGTGCTGTTTTCGGAGACGAAGGATGCGAACGATCCGGACTACCCGCTGCGGGTGTTGAACGGGTACGCGAAGATCAGGTTGGTGGGGGAGGAGATTTTCGAGGAGTTTATCGGGGAGGATGGATCGGTGAGGTGGTCATCGAAATGATGCGGTGATTGTGTGATCGCTCCCACGCTCTGCGTGGGAATGCCTCAATGGACGCTCTGCGTCCGCTTTTGGGACGCAGAGCGCCCCGGGCTGCATTCCCACGCAGAGCGTGGGAACGATCTGTCACGATTCAACTTGCCAGCGATGCTTTTTAGCCTTGGACCGGCACGCCTTTGAGGTACGGCGCAGGCTCGGCGCCGAGGTTGCTCAGCATCCGCTCGCTGTACCAATCGACGAAGTTGACCACGCCGAACTCATAGGTCTTGGAGTACGGGCCCGGCTGGTAGGCGGTGGAGTTGATCCCGCGCTGGTTCTCTTCGGCCAGACGACGGTCCTGATCGTTGGTCGCGTCCCATACCTGGCGCATGCGTTCGACGTCGTAATCCACGCCTTCGACCGCATCCTTGTGCACCAGCCACTTGGTGGTGACCATGGTTTCCTGGGCGCTGATCGGCCACACGGTGAACACGATGATATGGTCGCCCATGCAGTGGTTCCACGAGTGCGGCAGGTGCAGGATGCGCATCGAGCCCAGGTCCGGGTTCTTGATCCGGCCCATCAGCTTGGCGCAGCCCTGTTTGCCGTCCATGGTCATCGACACGGTGCCCTTGAGCAGCGGCATGCGCACGATGCGGTTGCGCAGGCCGAAACTGGCGTGGGCGTAAGGGATCTTTTCGGCTTCCCACGCGGCAGCGGAGGCGGCGACGTGATCCTTGAACGCCTGATCGGCACGGGGGTCGGTGACGTCGTCCCATTCCAGCAGGGTTTTCAACAGTTCCGGGTGAGAACCGCTGCAGTGGTAGCACTCGCGGTTGTTTTCCAGCACCAGTTTCCAATTGGCCTTTTCCATCAAGGTGGTTTGCACCGCCACCTTGGTGTTTTCCATGTCGTACGGTTCCATGTAGTGGTTCAGGGTCGACAGGAAGTCATCGATGGCCGGCGGGTTCTCCGCCAGGCTGATGAAGATGTAACCGCCGGCGGTCTTAACGTTCACCGGTTTCAGACCGTACTGCTTCATGTCGAAGTCGGCGCCCATTTCGGTGCCGGCGAACAGCAGGCGACCGTCCAGCTCGTACGTCCACTGGTGGTAGTGGCAGACCAGTTTGGCGACCTTGCCCTTGTCGCTGGTGCACAGGCGCGAGCCACGGTGGCGGCAGACGTTGTGGAACGCATGCACCACGCCATCGGCGCCGCGAATGACGATGATCGGGTTCTTGCCGATCTGCAGGGTGATGTAGTTGCCCTTGGCCGGGATCTCGCAGGTCATGCCGGCGATCAACCACTCTTTCTGGAAGATCTCCTGCATGTCGATATCGAACAGGCGTTCGTCACTGTAGAACGGTTGCGGCAGCGAATAGGTGCGCTCGCGTTCCTGGAGCATTTGTGCGGTGGCCTTGCGTGCGGGTTCCAGCGGGTCGCCCAGGCTGATTTTTGCGGTGTCCATCGATGAATTCCTCAAGGCCATCTGCGTGGCCGCGAAAGTGGCTGATCAGGGTTGCAGCGCAAGGTGTAAAGAATCTGTTTGTGTTGGGGGCGAGTGTGGGGCCGCCGCTGCCCGGAACCTTATCCATGGGCGACATGGTGCAATCTGTTCCCGACGCGCAACCCCCGGTGGTTGGGGGCTGGTCGCGATAAGTATGTCAATGTCGCGGATAGGTAAACGGGGCGTTCGCGCTATACGCAGAATCGCCACATGAAGGCCGACAGTCGGCCGTGGAGAACAGCATGTCGAACAGCTTCCTGAATCCGGTCACCACCCAGACCTGGGCCAATGGCCGACACATCGTCCGTTGCGTCAAAGTCATCCAGGAAACCTGGGATGTGCGCACCTTCTGCTTCATGGCCGACCAGCCGATCCTGTTCTTCTTCAAGCCCGGGCAGTTCGTGACCCTGGAGCTGGAGATCGAAGGCCAGCCGATCATGCGTTCGTACACCATCTCCAGCTCGCCGTCGGTGCCGTACAGTTTTTCGGTGACCATCAAGCGCGTGCCGGGGGGCAAGGTCTCCAACTGGTTGCACGACACCCTGCATGAAGGCCAGGAGCTAGCGGTGCACGGACCGGTCGGGCTGTTCAACGCCATCGATTTCCCGAGCCCGAAAGTGCTCTACCTGAGCGGTGGTGTCGGCATCACACCAGTGATGTCCATGGCGCGCTGGTTCTACGACACCAACGGCAACGTCGACATGACGTTCATCCACAGTGCCCGCTCGCCGAAAGACATCATTTACCACCGCGAGCTGGAACACATGGCGTCGCGGATCGACAACTTCAGCCTGCACCTGATCTGCGAAAAGCATGGGCTGGGTGAGCCGTGGGCCGGCTATCGCGGCTACCTCAACCACAAGATGCTCGAACTGATGGTGCCGGACTTCCTCGAGCGCGAAGTCTTCTGCTGCGGCCCGACGCCGTACATGACGGCGGTCAAACGCCTGCTGGAAAACGCCGGCTACGACATGAAGCGCTATCACGAGGAATCCTTCGGCGCCACGCCGCCGGAAGCCCGTGCCGATGCGGTGGAGCAGGCCGAACAGGCAGCGGAAGCACCGGAAGTGCCGGCGGCGGATCTGCACCTGGTGGAATTCACCTCTTCGGACAAGAGCATCCGTGTCGCGCCGGGCGAGACCGTGCATGCGGCGGCTGCCAAGGTCGGCCTGATGATCCCGAAAGCCTGCGGCATGGGGATCTGCGGGACGTGCAAGGTGCTCAAGCTGGGCGGCGAGGTGGAGATGGATCACAACGGCGGGATCACCGAGGACGACGAGGCGGAGGGGTACATTCTTTCTTGCTGCAGTGTGCCGAAGGGGGATGTTCGGATCGAATATTGAATTCAGTTTGCAGGCTTGGGGGCGATCTCTCGTAGGGGAGATCGTATGAAGTAATTAGTTGCTGTTTTTAAATAACTTCTAATGCGGCGAGAAGTCCAAAGAGCAAAAAAGTTAAGCCGGAAATTCTCTGATATTTATATAGTGTAAGTAGCGTGCGTTTGAAGTCTGGCGGAAAATTTTTAATATCTTTTGCGCTCAGTTTCCCTTGGTAAAGGTAGATTTCTGGACGTTTCAGGAAGCTAAAAATTTCCCCCATCATGTAGATCCGCCCCCGCACGCCTCCATGCCATAGCATCATAAGGCCTCCGGCGATCGAACTGTTTTGAAGGCTGTTCATTATTAGTTCTATTTTTGTTTTTGCGATATATAAAACGATGCAGTTAATTATTATGAGTGCGGCGACGTTTATGATGTTTAGAATGATAAAGGCATCTCTTGCAGTTTCATAACTCATCGGGTTTTCTCGTAAATCAATTCACCGGCGATTTCGCCGCCTTTTTCGCCCATATAGCCGACCGTAAAGGATCCGGCTCCCGCAACCACGATCCCGCACAGTGCCCCACCGATTCCTGCACTGGATACCCCGAGTGCTACGCAAATGGTGGAGGCCGTGCTTGCACCTACAGCAGAACCGACAGCTCCACCCAGAAAACTTCCGGTTTCGGTGAATTTAATCTTTTCGCACTCCTCGGCGTTCTCGTTCGTACAGACATCCTGAACCTTCATTACCGAGGCTCCGCCAGCCACGGCCGTACCAATCCATCCGCCATATTTTACGTATTGCGAGGCTTTCACCACGCCTTGAATGTGAGTGGCGTACCCGGGCGGCTGGCCGATGCCGCCAGCCTTCCTCCAGCGGTGCACCAGGTGCGGATGCTCGATTCCTAGAGCGATCTTGAGGTTTGGGTGATCAGGGAGGCCAATGACTTTCTTCGTCAATCCGGTTAGCTGTCCGTCCAGCCGTTGAAGTAATTCGGCGCGCCGCTTTTTGAATGCTTTTGAGTTCAGGCTGCCATTGGTCTCGATAGTGCTGATATGCAATGCCTCAATTTCTTTCAAAGCGGCTTTTATGCCATCCAGATGATTAGCCGCCATGGCAGTACCAACCCCAATAACTTTTGACCCATCTGAAAGCGTCCGTCTGATGACCTCATAGTGCTGGGCAAAAAAGTCCGCCTCTTCCACCGTCAACGGCGCCAGCGCCATGCTGACGATGTGCGCGGTTTCCATCAGCAGTGATTCTTCATAGGTGCATTGCTGATTGTCTGGATCACTCAGAACAATCATCGATCCGGCCTTCACCACGTCCTCCAGTGGATTCAGGCTTTTGAATTTGGCGATGACACTCGGGTTTGGCGACGCAAACAGCTGCGCCTGAAGTTTCTCGGCGGACACGCTTTTGGGCACGATGTAGAACCCTGGCTCTTCGGGCGCCGGCAGCTCCTGCGGCCAATGCTCGCGGGGAACCATTCGCAAGTCGTTGACCGGACGCGGAGAGGAGGGCGGGGCTGAGTTCGGGCGTGTCACTTTCAGGTTCTGCTGGTGAGCGGCCCGCAGCAGACGTTCCGGATCGGGAGTTGCTGCAGGCTGTGGGAGCATCGACAAGCGTCGTGCCTTGGCCGTGCCGGTGATCGCTCCGTGCCTGTTTTGCTGCAGGATCCGAGACTGGTTCAGCAGGTTGTGTTGTTCCTGCACAAGCGCAAGGATTCCCTGCTCCGGAGTCAGGCGTCCGGCGGCAACCTCATCGGTGATGTGCTTGGCGAAATATGCGACTTGTTGATTGAACTGCACACGCGCGATGCCGAACGCCAGATGGCGAGCACTGGCGGTCAGCGCCTGGCCGAGCAGATTGCCGGCGGCATCCTCAACGCCGCAGGGATCATGTGGTCGAGGGTTCAATCCTGGCTACCCCACGAGGTATGGCCGGTGGTGCCCGCAATGTGGTGTACCCAACTGATGCCGCGGTAACGAATGGCCAGTTGTTCTTGAGGTTGAGCGTCGTTTTGCAGAATGACGTGGGGCACTTCCTGCGAGAGTTCAGCCAGAACGGCCCCATCGAGGGAAATTGAATAAAACTTCTCCTGCTGACCTTGAGGCGAGGTTCGGTAAAGGCTGATCGTGCATTCGAGTTCTTCGCTGTTCGAATGCGCCTGGGCCAGCAAGGGGGAGGATTTGTCGACCGCTTTGGTGATGATGACCGGTTGGTGGACGGCTTTGCCGAGGTTGTTGTCGCGGCGCATTTCATGGCTCAAGGCGAACACCATGATTTCATCGGTATGGGCTTTTTGGTATTTGTTGCCGACCGATTCCGGGGTCGAACACCCGGCTGAAATAAGGCCTTGAGTCTTGCCGGTAATGGTCATGTAGGCAGGGTTCGCCATAGTCAGCACTCCTCGAAAAAGGAGCAGGCAGTCTATGGCGAAGCCTGTTTGGTTTATGTAGGTCCTGGTGTAGGTTTATTCTGAAAATGCTCAGTCGATAAACAGATCCGTCATCAACTTCGCGTCACTCTTCGGCTCAAACCGATAGTGGTCGAATTCGCTCACGCCGCTTTCGCGCAAGATCTCTTCATCAATCAACAACCGCCCGGTAATCCGCCGCCCGCTGCTGCTCAGAATCACATGCGCCGCATCCGCCATGATCGCTGGCGTGCGCGCATGCTTGAACGACTCCCGATTGCCCAGCTGAAACTCGATGGCCGCCGTGGCAATCATGGTCTGCGGCCACAGCGAATTGACGCTGATGCCGTAGTTGGCAAACTCCTCGCTCATCCCGACCGTCAGCATGCTCATGCCGTACTTGGTCACGGTGTAGGGGCTGTACTGGGCGAACCACTTACTGGCCAGATTCAGCGGCGGTGACAGGTTAAGGATGTGCCCGGAGGATTTCTTCAGGTAGGGCAAGGCCGCCTGGCTGCACAGCAACACCGCGCGGGTGTTGATCTGGTGCATCAGGTCGAAACGCTTGAGTTCGATGTGCTGCACACCGGTCAACTTGATCGCCCCGGCGTTGTTCACCAGCGCATCGATCCCGCCAAAATGTTGATTGGCCTGGGCCAGCGCCTGTCGCACCGCCTCCTCATCCCGCACATCCAGTTGCAGCGCCAGGGCCTTGCCGCCGGCCGCTTCGACTTCAGCGGCGACGCTGTGGATGGTGCCGGGCAACTTGGCGTGCGGCTCGGCGCTCTTGGCCGCGATCACGATATTGGCCCCGTCCTGTGCAGCCCGCAGCGCAATCTCGCGCCCGATGCCACGGCTGGCGCCAGTGATGAACAAGGTTTTGCCTTTTAGCGACATGCGCAAGCTCCTGCTTATTGTTATGTGAGCGATGGCTCGACAGACAATGTAGACGATGGAGCTGAAACAGGAGGGGGAGGAGCTGTGGCGTGGGAGCAGGCTCCCGCGCCACGGGGAGGCGATCAGGCCGACATGACTTCGCGGATGTCGCGCGCCAGTTCGCGTACGCGTTCCTCTTCGGTGTCCCACGAGCACATGAAGCGCGCGCCGCCCTTGCCGATGAAGGTGTAGAAGCGCCAGCCGCGCGCGGTCAGGGCGGCGATGGCCGGTTCCGAGAGTTGCAGGAACACGCCGTTGGCCTGGACCGGGAACATCAGTTCCACGCCCGGGATGTCGCTGACCAGTTCGGCCAGCAGTTGCGCGCAGTGGTTGGCGTGGCGGGCGTATTTGAGCCAGGCGTCGTTTTCCAGGATGCCGACCCACGGCGCCGACAGGAAACGCATCTTCGAAGCCAGTTGCCCGGCCTGTTTGCAGCGGTAGTCGAAGTCTTCGGCCAGTTTGTGGTTGAAGAACAGGATCGCCTCACCCACCGCCATGCCGTTTTTCGTGCCGCCGAAGCACAGCACGTCGACGCCGGCCTTCCAGGTCAGATCCGCCGGCGAGCAGCCGAGGAAGGCGCAGGCGTTGGAGAACCGCGCGCCGTCCATGTGCAGGTTCAGGCCCAGTTCCTTGCAGGTGTCGCTGATGGCACGGACTTCTTCCGGGGTGTAGACACTGCCGACCTCGGTGGCCTGGGTCAGCGTCACCACGCGCGGTTTCGGGTAGTGGATGTCCTGGCGCTTGAGGGCGACTTCGCGGATCGAGGCCGGGGTGATCTTGCCGTTTTCAGTGCCGGCGATCAGCAGTTTCGAGCCGTTGGAGAAGAATTCCGGCGCGCCGCATTCGTCGGTTTCGACGTGGGCGGTTTCCGAGCAGATCACGCTGTGGTAACTCTGGCACAGCGACGACAGCGCCAGCGAGTTGGCGGCGGTGCCGTTGAAGGCGAAGAACACTTCGCAGTCGGTCTCGAACAGCTTACGGAAATCATCCGAGGCGCGGGCTGTCCATTCATCGTCGCCATAGGCGCGCTGGTGGCCGTGGTTGGCCTGTTCCATGGCAGCCCAGGCTTCAGGGCAGATACCGGAGTAGTTGTCGCTGGCGAATTGTTGGCTCTTGTCGGTCATGGCCGGCTTCCGTGATCGGTGCGCTTGTGGCGCTCCGTTGGTCAATGAGGGTGCGCACTTTACCGAAGATCATCCGGGGAGCACACGGGATGTCGCTGTCAGAACTTTACAAGGATGCGAGCCGATTATGCACCTGAGCCAGCGTGACGGCGCACTCGATCTGCTCAAGTGGCTGGCGCTGCTGAGCATGCTGCTCGATCACCTGCGATATGTCGGGATCAGCGCCGATTGGCTGTATGTGCCGGGGCGGCTGGCGTTCCCGTGGTTCTGCGTGGCGATGGCGGCGAACCTGGCCCGAGACGGCGCGCGCAAGACCGAATGGCGCTATCTGGGCTGGTTGCTGCTGTTCAGCCTGCTCAGCGAGATTCCCTACCGTTTGTACATTCCGGAGCCCGACACCCTGAACGTGATGCCCACCCTGGCGCTGGGCCTGTTGGTGGCGCGGGGCTGGCAGGAGCGAGTGCTGATTTCGCGATTGCTGGCCGTCGGCGCGTTGCTGTTGGCGGCGATGTTCCCGGAGCGACTGATGTTCGGTCTGTTCGGCGTCCTGCTGCCATTGGCGATGTTGCTGGTGTTTCGCAAACCCTGGTGTTTCAGCCTGCTGCCGGGGCTGGTGTGTCTGGCGGCGAATCAGTGGCAGGTGCTCTTCGAATCCGCGCAGTTCGGCAACTTGGTCGCCATCGGCGGCATTGCGACCTGCCTGATGGCGCCATTGCTCGGAATGTTCCTGCTGCGACACGCCATTTACCTCCACGCGCCACCCATGCGGCGCTGGGCGTATGCGCTCTATCCCGCGCATTTCGTGGTTCTTCTGGCCTTGCGCCAGCTACTTGTTTGAGTCCGTCGCCGCCGCCATGTCGTAAACGCACCTTTGCGTGGCGTCCGTAGGCATTTGACCTCCCTGCGCCGGCCATACCATCGCATCAAAGGGCACTGGCTGAACGCCGTGCCTTACCGAGACGAATGGCGCACAGATGCCGCTGGGAGAGACGCGATGTTCAGCAAGCAAGACCAGATCCAGGGTTACGACGATGCACTGCTGGCGGCGATGAATGCCGAGGAGCAACGTCAGGAAGATCACATCGAGCTGATCGCGTCGGAGAACTACACCAGCAAACGCGTCATGCAAGCGCAAGGCAGCGGCCTGACCAACAAATACGCCGAAGGCTATCCGGGCAAGCGCTACTACGGTGGCTGCGAGCACGTCGACAAGGTCGAAGCCCTGGCCATCGAACGCGCCAAGCAACTGTTCGGCGCCGATTACGCCAACGTCCAGCCGCACTCCGGTTCTTCGGCCAACAGCGCCGTGTACCTGGCCCTGCTGCAAGCAGGCGACACCATCCTCGGCATGAGCCTGGCCCACGGTGGTCACCTGACCCACGGCGCCAAGGTTTCGTCCTCGGGCAAGCTGTACAACGCCGTGCAGTACGGCATCGACACTAAGACCGGCCTGATCGATTACGACGAAGTCGAGCGTCTGGCTGTCGAGTGCAAGCCGAAGATGATCGTCGCCGGTTTCTCGGCCTACTCGAAAACCCTCGACTTCCCGCGCTTCCGTCAGATTGCCGACAAGGTCGGTGCGCTGCTGTTCGTCGACATGGCCCACGTCGCCGGACTGGTGGCCGCCGGTCTGTACCCGAACCCGCTGCCGTACGCCGACGTGGTCACCACCACGACGCACAAGACCCTGCGCGGTCCCCGTGGCGGCCTGATCCTGGCCAAGGCCAACGAAGAAATCGAGAAGAAGCTCAACGCCGCGGTATTCCCCGGCGCCCAGGGCGGCCCGCTGATGCACGTTATCGCCGGCAAGGCCGTGTGCTTCAAGGAAGCGCTGGAGCCCGGCTTCAAGGCCTATCAGCAACAAGTGATCGACAACGCCCAGGCGATGGCGAGCGTCTTTATCAAACGTGGCTACGATGTAGTGTCCGGCGGCACCGACAACCACCTGTTCCTGGTCAGCCTGATCCGTCAGGGCCTCACCGGTAAGGACGCCGACGCCGCCCTCGGTCGCGCTCACATCACCGTCAACAAGAACGCCGTACCGAACGACCCGCAGTCGCCGTTCGTGACCTCCGGCCTGCGCATCGGCACCCCGGCGGTGACCACTCGCGGCTTCAAGGTGACCCAGTGCGTGACGCTGGCCGGCTGGATCTGCGACATCCTCGACAACCTCGGCGATGCCGATGTCGAGGCCAACGTCGCCCAGCAGGTTTCGGCCCTGTGCGCTGACTTCCCGGTTTATCGCTGAGCGTTCTGGAGTACATGACTATGCAACGCTATTCGGGCTTCGGCCTCTTCAAACACTCCCTCAGCCACCACGAAAACTGGCAGCGCATGTGGCGCACGCCGACCCCGAAAAAGGTCTACGACGTGGTCATCGTCGGCGGCGGCGGGCACGGTCTGGCGACGGCTTACTATCTGGCCAAAGAGCACGGCATCACCAACGTGGCCGTGGTCGAGAAGGGCTGGCTGGGCGGCGGTAACACCGCGCGCAACACCACCATCGTTCGCTCCAACTACCTGTGGGACGAGTCGGCGCACCTGTACGAACACGCGATGAAACTGTGGGAAGGCCTGTCGCAGGACCTGAACTACAACGTGATGTTCTCCCAGCGCGGCGTCTACAACCTGTGCCACACCCTGCAGGACATCCGTGATTCCGAGCGTCGGGTCAGCGCCAACCGCCTCAACGGCGTCGACGGCGAACTGCTCAACGCCAAGCAGGTCGCGGACGAAATTCCGTACCTCGACTGCTCGAAAAACACCCGCTACCCGGTGATGGGCGCGACCGTTCAGCGTCGCGGCGGCGTGGCCCGTCACGATGCCGTGGCCTGGGGCTTTGCCCGTGCCGCAGACGCCCTCGGTGTGGACCTGATCCAGCAGACCGAAGTGATCGGTTTCCGCAAGGAAAACGGTGTGTGCATCGGCGTTGAAACCAACAAGGGCTTCATCGGCGCCAAGCGCGTCGGCGTGGTCACCGCCGGTAACTCCGGGCACATGGCCAAGCTCGCCGGTTTCCGTCTGCCGATCGAATCCCACCCGCTGCAAGCGCTGGTGTCCGAGCCGATCAAACCGATCATCGACAGCGTGATCATGTCCAACGCCGTGCACGGTTACATCAGCCAGTCCGACAAGGGCGACCTGGTGATCGGCGCCGGTATCGACGGCTACAACGGCTACGGCCAGCGCGGTTCGTACCCGGTGATCGAGCACACCATCCAGGCCATCGTCGAGATGTTCCCGGTGCTGTCGCGAGTGCGCATGAACCGTCAGTGGGGCGGCATCGTCGACACCACGCCGGACGCCTGCCCGATCATTTCGAAAACCCCGGTACCGAACATGTTCTTCAACTGCGGTTGGGGCACCGGCGGCTTCAAGGCCACACCTGGCTCGGGCAACGTGTTTGCCGCAAGCCTGGCCAAGGGTGAAATGCACCCGCTGGCCGCACCTTTCTCCATCGACCGTTTCCACAACGGTGCGTTGATCGACGAACACGGCGCTGCGGCTGTCGCCCACTAACAGGAGAAATCCCCATGTTGCATATCTTCTGTCCTCACTGCGGCGAACTGCGCTCCGAAGAGGAATTCCACGCATCCGGTCAGGCGCACATTCCGCGTCCGCTGGATCCGAACAGCTGCACCGACGAGGAGTGGGGCGACTACATGTTCTTCCGCGACAACCCTCGCGGTCTGCACCACGAGTTGTGGGATCACGTCGCCGGTTGCCGCCAGTACTTCAACGTCACCCGCGACACCGTGACCTACGAGATTCTCGAAACCTACAAGATCGGCACCAAGCCGCAATTCACCGACAAGGCTGACACTGCGAAAACAGCCACGACGGCGCTGGGAGAGAAGGTATGAGCCAGACCAATCGCCTGTCCAACGGTGGACGGATCGACCGCAACAAAGTGCTGAGCTTCACCTTCAATGGCCAGACCTACAAAGGGTTTGAAGGCGACTCGCTGGCCGCCGCCCTGCTGGCCAACGGCGTCGACATCATTGGCCGCAGCTTCAAGTATTCGCGTCCGCGCGGCATCTTCGCCGCCGGTGCCGAAGAGCCGAACGCTGTCCTGCAAATCGGCGCGACCGAAGCCACCCAGATTCCTAACGTGCGCGCCACGCAACAGGCGTTGTACCAGGGCCTGGTCGCCACCAGCACCAACGGCTGGCCGAGCGTCAACAACGACATGATGGGGATTCTCGGCAAGGTCGGCGGCAAGCTGATGCCGCCGGGTTTCTACTACAAAACCTTCATGTACCCGCAATCGTTCTGGATGACTTACGAGAAGTACATTCGCAAGGCCGCAGGTCTTGGTCGTTCGCCGACCGAAGTCGATCCGGACACTTACGACTACATGAACCAGCACTGCGACGTGCTGATCGTCGGCGCCGGCCCGGCCGGTCTGGCCGCTGCCCTGGCCGCTGCGCGCAGCGGTGCCCGGGTGATCATCGCCGACGAGCAGGAAGAGTTCGGCGGCAGCCTGCTCGATTCCCGCGAAAGCCTCGACGGCAAGCCTGCGATGGAGTGGGTCGCCAGCGTCATCGCTGAGCTGAAGAACACCCCGGACGTGCTGCTGTTGCCGCGCGCCACGGTCAACGGCTACCACGACCATAACTTCCTGACCATTCACGAACGCCTCACCGATCACCTCGGTGACCGCGCGCCGATCGGCCAGGTGCGTCAGCGCATCCACCGCGTCCGCGCCAAGCGCGTGGTGCTGGCGACCGGTGCTCACGAGCGTCCGCTGGTCTACGGCAACAACGACGTGCCGGGCAACATGCTGGCTGGTGCGGTGTCGACTTACGTGCGCCGTTACGGCGTGGCACCGGGCAAGAAACTGGTGCTGTCGACCAACAACGATCACGCCTACCGCGTGGCGCTGGACTGGCTCGACGCCAGCCTGCAAGTCGTCGCCATCGCCGACGCCCGCAGCAATCCGCGTGGCGCACTGGTTGAAGAAGCGCGCGCCAAAGGCATTCGCATCCTCACCGGCAGCGCCGTGATCGAGGCCCGTGGCAGCAAGCACGTGACCGCTGCCCGCGTGGCGGCGATCGATGTCAAAGGCCACAAGGTCACCAGCCCGGGCGAATGGCTCGACTGCGACCTGATCGCCAGCTCCGGCGGTTACAGTCCGGTGGTTCACCTGGCGTCGCACCTCGGCGGCAAGCCGATCTGGCGCGAAGACATCCTCGGCTTCGTACCGGGCGAAGCACCGCAGAAACGTGTGTGCGTCGGTGGCATCAATGGTGTCTACGGCCTCGGCGACTCCCTGGCCGACGGTTTTGAAGGCGGCGTGCGCGCTGCGTCCGAAGCCGGTTTCCAGACCGTTGAAGCCGTGTTGCCGAAAGCCCTGAGCCGTCTGGAAGAGCCGACGTTGGCGCTGTTCCAGGTTCCGCACGAGAAGGGCACTTCGCGGGCGCCGAAGCAATTCGTCGACCTGCAGAACGACGTGACCGCCGCCGCCATCGAACTGGCGACCCGCGAAGGTTTCGAGTCGGTCGAGCACGTCAAACGCTACACCGCGCTGGGCTTCGGCACCGATCAGGGCAAGCTCGGCAACGTCAACGGTCTGGCGATTGCCGCCCGTTCGCTGAACGTGACCATCCCGCAGATGGGCACCACGATGTTCCGTCCGAACTACACGCCGGTGACGTTTGGCGCGGTAGCCGGCCGTCACTGCGGGCACATCTTCGAACCGGTGCGTTACACCGCACTGCATCAATGGCACCTGAAAAACGGCGCCGAGTTCGAAGACGTCGGTCAGTGGAAGCGTCCGTGGTACTTCCCGAAAAACGGCGAAGACATGCATGCCGCCGTCAAACGCGAATGCAAGGCCGTGCGCGACAGCGTCGGTCTGCTGGACGCTTCGACCCTGGGCAAGATCGACATCCAGGGCCCGGACGCCCGCGAGTTCCTCAACCGCGTGTACACCAACGCCTGGACCAAGCTCGACGTGGGCAAGGCCCGTTACGGCCTGATGTGCAAGGAAGACGGCATGGTCTTCGACGACGGTGTGACGGCGTGTCTGGCCGACAACCATTTCGTCATGACCACCACCACCGGCGGTGCGGCTCGCGTACTGCAGTGGCTGGAGCTGTACCACCAGACCGAATGGCCGGACCTGAAGGTGTACTTCACCTCTGTCACCGACCACTGGGCGACCATGACCCTGTCCGGCCCGAACAGCCGCAAGCTGCTCAGCGCCGTGACCGACATCGACCTGGCCAATGAAGCGTTTCCGTTCATGACCTGGAAAGAAGGTTTGGTCGGCGGTGTGCCGGCGCGGGTGTTCCGTATCTCGTTCACCGGTGAGCTGTCGTACGAAGTCAACGTCCAGGCCGATTACGCGATGGGTGTTTTGGAGAAGATTGTCGAGGCGGGCAAGCAGTACAACCTGACGCCTTACGGCACCGAAACCATGCACGTTCTGCGGGCCGAGAAGGGCTTCATCATCGTCGGCCAGGACACCGACGGCTCGATGACCCCGGACGACCTGAACATGGGCTGGTGCGTTGGCCGCACCAAACCGTTCTCGTGGATCGGCCAGCGCGGCATGAACCGTGAAGACTGCGTGCGTGACCAGCGTAAACAGCTTGTCGGCCTGAAACCGATCGATCCGAACGTCTGGCTGCCGGAAGGTGCACAGCTGGTGTTCAACACCAAGCAGTCGATCCCGATGACCATGGTCGGCCACGTGACCTCCAGCTATGCGCACAACTCCCTCGGCTATTCGTTTGCCATGGGCGTGGTGAAGGGCGGTCTCAAGCGCATGGGCGAGCGGGTGTTCGCACCGCTGGCGGATGGCAGCGTGATCGAGGCGGAAATCGTTTCTTCGGTGTTCTTCGATCCGAAAGGCGATCGCCAGAACATCTAATTGATCGCTCCCGCGCCTGGCGCGGGAGCGACACCGAATTCAGGAAGGGTGCTTTATGACCGCAGCCAACGTTTACCAACAACGCCCGACCACCGGGGCCAAGGCCGAGTCGTCGCTGCATCATGCCGACCTCGCCAGCCTGGTCGGCAAGGGCCGCAAGAACGCCGGCGTGACCGTGCGCGAGAAGAAACTCCTCGGTCATCTGACCATCCGTGGTGATGGCCACGATGCCGCGTTCGCTGCCGGTGTGCACAAGGCGCTGGGCATTGAATTGCCGGGTGCCCTGAGCGTGATCGTCAAAGGTGAAACCAGCCTGCAATGGATGGGCCCGGACGAGTGGCTGCTGATCGTGCCGAGCGGTGAAGAGTTCGCTGCCGAGCAGAAACTGCGCGAAGCGCTGGGCGATCTGCACATCGCAATCGTCAACGTCAGCGGCGGCCAGCAGTTGCTCGAACTGAGCGGCCCGAACGTGCGTCAGGTGCTGATGAAATCCACCAGCTACGACGTGCACCCGAACAACTTCCCGGTCGGCAAGGCGGTCGGCACGGTGTTCGCCAAGTCGCAGTTGATGATCCGCCACACCGCCGAAGACACCTGGGAGCTGCTGATTCGCCGCAGCTTCTCGGATTACTGGTGGTTGTGGTTGCAGGATGCGTCCGCCGAATACGGCCTTAGCGTTCAGGCCTGATCAGGAGAAAACGATGAGCCGCGCCCCGGATACATGGATTCTGACCGCCGACTGCCCCAGCGTTCTCGGCACCGTGGACGCGGTGACGCGTTTTCTGTTCGAGCAAGGTTGCTACGTGACCGAGCATCACTCGTTCGATGACCGGCTCTCGGGCCGGTTCTTCATTCGGGTGGAGTTCCGTCAGCCCGACGGTTTTGACGAGCAATCCTTCCGCGCCGGCCTCGCCGAACGCGGTCAGGCGTTCGGCATGATCTTCGAGCTGACTGCGCCGAACTACCGGCCAAAAGTGGTGATCATGGTGTCCAAGGCCGATCACTGCCTCAACGACTTGCTCTATCGCCAGCGCATCGGCCAGTTGTCGATGGACGTGGCGGCGGTGGTGTCCAACCATCCGAACCTCAAGCCGCTGGCCGACTGGCACCAGATTCCCTACTACCATTTCCCCCTCGACCCCAACGACAAACCGGCCCAGGAGCGGCAGGTGTGGCAGGTGATCGAAGAGGCCGGCGCTGAACTGGTGATCCTCGCCCGCTACATGCAGGTGCTGTCGCCGGAGCTGTGCCGCAAGCTCGATGGCAAGGCGATCAACATTCACCACTCGCTGCTGCCGGGCTTCAAGGGCGCAAAGCCGTATCACCAGGCCTACAACAAGGGCGTGAAACTGGTCGGCGCCACCGCGCACTACATCAACAACGACCTGGACGAGGGGCCGATCATCGCCCAGGGCGTCGAGGCGGTGGATCACAGTCATTACCCCGAAGACCTGATTGCCAAGGGCCGCGACATCGAAGGTCTGACCCTGGCCCGGGCCGTGGGGTATCACATTGAGCGGAGGGTGTTTTTGAACGCCAATCGCACCGTCGTTCTTTGAGTCACAAGCAACGCAAAACCAACAAGCAATAACCCGAGCACTTAACGCGCTACCTGCCTGGGCGGCGCGGTTCCATAAAAACAACAGCGAGGTGAAAGCATGTCTGGCAATCGTGGTGTGGTGTATCTCGGCGCTGGCAAGGTCGAAGTACAGAAAATCGACTATCCGAAAATGCAGGATCCGCGCGGCAGGAAGATCGAGCACGGTGTCATCCTGCGTGTGGTTTCAACCAACATTTGCGGCTCCGACCAGCACATGGTGCGCGGCCGCACCACCGCTCAGGTCGGTCTGGTGCTGGGACACGAGATCACCGGTGAAGTGATCGAGAAGGGCAGCGACGTCGAAAGCCTGAAAATCGGCGACCTGGTCTCCGTTCCGTTCAACGTGGCTTGCGGGCGCTGCCGTTCCTGCAAGGAGCAACACACCGGCGTCTGCCTGACCGTCAACCCGGCCCGTGCCGGTGGTGCCTACGGTTACGTCGACATGGGCGACTGGACCGGCGGCCAGGCCGAATACGTGCTGGTGCCGTACGCCGACTTCAACCTGCTGAAACTGCCGGACCGCGACAAGGCCATGGAGAAAATCCGTGACCTGACCTGCCTCTCCGACATTCTGCCGACCGGTTACCACGGCGCCGTTACCGCTGGCGTTGGTCCGGGCAGCACCGTTTACATTGCCGGCGCTGGCCCGGTCGGTCTGGCCGCTGCCGCCTCCGCCCGTTTGCTCGGCGCCGCGGTGGTGATCGTCGGCGACGTCAACACCATCCGCCTGGCCCACGCCAAGGCTCAGGGTTTCGAAATCGTCGACCTGTCGAAAGACACCCCGCTGCACGAACAGATCGCCGCGCTGCTGGGCGAGCCTGAAGTGGATTGCGCGGTGGACTGCGTGGGCTTCGAAGCCCGTGGTCATGGTCACGACGGCGTCAAATCCGAAGCCCCGGCCACCGTGCTCAACTCGCTGATGGGCGTGGTGCGCGTAGCCGGCAAGATCGGTATTCCGGGCCTGTACGTGACCGAAGATCCGGGTGCTGTCGATGCCGCCGCGAAAATGGGCAGCCTGAGCATTCGCTTCGGCCTGGGCTGGGCCAAATCCCACAGCTTCCACACCGGCCAGACTCCGGTGATGAAGTACAACCGTCAGCTGATGCAGGCGATCATGTGGGACCGCATCAACATTGCCGAAGTGGTGGGCGTGCAAGTCATCAGCCTCGATCAGGCGCCGGAAGGTTACGGCGAGTTCGATGCCGGCGTGCCGAAGAAGTTTGTGATTGATCCGCATAAGTTGTTCAGCGCGGCGTAAGTTTCAGCCATAAAAAAGAGCAACCGCGTAGGTTGCTCTTTTTTTAAACATCTAACTTACAATTTCACCGAGCATTTGCTGGCATCACCATCGGTGACTGCACACTCTAAGTTTTTATCCCAACCCGATCCAGTAGGCGTAATTGGAGTGCTTGACTCTAAAACAGTCGTGACGCCCAGACTGCCTTTACCATCATTTTGGCAAATGAACTTGTTTCCGTTTTTAATGCGTGCAGCTGTAAATACCGGATCTTCCGCGCCACCGGAATCGGTCACCGAGACCTTTGGGCATTCCAGTGCATGAGCAGTGCTCAGCATTGCCAGGCAAGCAAGTGCACCTGCGAGAACTTTCAGTTTCATTGTTCGTACTCCGTTACGTAATTGGAGTTCATATATTCCATTTCCCCTTCCAAATTTCCAACTGTCATAAATGACAGGTTTTTAGTTCTATTTGTAATGGTTGCTGCAGAACTTAGAAGTAAGTGGACTCAGGACGAAATGTTTTCCTGTGGTTGATGCAAGAAAACACAGCTTCTGTCTGGGGGAACATGCTGCCGCCTACCCGGTCAAACCGGCAGTTTGATCGCCTGTATCCGGGCGGTCTTTACGCCACAAGAGGATGTCTGAATGAAGATTTCACGCGGTTTTGCCCTGGCATCGCTCCTGACCCTGGCGGCAGGGCCGGTGTTTGCCGGTTTCAGTTTGAATGACGTGGCCGGTGCGGTATCGGGCATGCAGGGCGGGGACAAGGCCGCCGCCGCGGCGCCGACGTCGGAAACCGCCGGTCTGTTGAGTGCCTTGAGCGCGCTGAACGTCACGCCGCAGCAAGCGGTCGGCGGCACCAGTGCGATGTTGGGACTGGCGAAGAACCAGCTGAGCAACACGGACTATTCCGAGCTGGCCAAGGAAGTGCCGGGCATCGACAAGCTCTCGGGCGGCGCTGGCAATCTGGCGGCGCTGAGCGGTTTGCTCGGCTCGTCGGGCAAGTCTGCCGGGCTGGAAAATGCGCTGGGCAACGTCAAGGACACCAATGACCTGAACAACGCCTTCGGTGCGCTGGGCATGGACAGCGGGATGGTCGGCCAGTTTGCCCCGATCCTCCTGCAATACCTCGGTCAGCAGGGTGTCGGCGGTTCGTTGCTGCAAAGCCTGGGCAGCATCTGGGGCACCGGCACCAACGGTTGACTCAGCGGCGCTCGCCCTTGAGTTCGGCGATGCGCTGATCCTTGAGGGTCCAGAGCTGGTTGACCCAGTTCTGGACCTTTTCGCGAAACACCGGATCGTTTTCGTAATCACCCTGCCACAGGGCCGGATCCAGCTCGCGGGTCTGGATGTCGATGATCACGCGCGGCACGTTGCCGCTGATCAGGTCCCAGAACCCCGGAATCTTCTGCTGTGGATAAACCACGGTCACATCGAGAATCGCGTCCAGCTGTTCGCCCATCGCCGCCAGCACGAACGCCACGCCGCCCGCCTTGGGCTTGAGCAGGTGACTGAACGGAGACTGCTGCTGAGTGCTTTTGGCGGCGGTGTAACGGGTGCCTTCCAGATAATTCACCACCGTCACCGGCTGGCGCTTGAACAGCTCGCAGGCGGCTTTGGTAATTTCCAGATCCTTGCCGGCCAGCTCGGGGTTCTTCGCCAGGAACGCCTTGGTGTAGCGCTTCATGAACGGGTAATCCAGCGCCCACCAGGCCAGGCCCAGGAACGGCACCCAGATCAGCTCTTTCTTGAGGAAGAACTTGAAGAACGGCGTGCGCCGGTTGAGGGTCTGGATCAGCGCCGGGATATCGACCCAGGACTGATGATTGCTGATCACCAGGTAGGAAGTGTCGCTGCGCAGGTTTTCGCCGCCGCGAATGTCCCATTGCGTGGGGATGCACAGGCGGAAGATCAGCTTGTCGATTTCCGCCCAGGTTTCGGCGATCCACATCACCGCCCACGAGGCGTAGTCGCGAAAGCGCCCCGGCAGGATCAGCTTGAGCAGGGCGAATACCATCAGCGGGCCGAACAGCACGAGGGTGTTGGACAACAGCAGCAGGGTGACGAAACAGCCGGTGAGCAGGCGGCGCATAAGCAACTCTTGGAAAACGGATGGGCGCGCCATGATAAGTGGCTTCGGCCGACAGGCCAAATCCGCCGGTGACGAATGTTTCACCTGTGGCGCGATAACCTGCCGGGAACGTTCATGCGAACAACGGTCTAAAATCTCGCGTCTGACGCCCCCATTTCCCAAGGAAGCCCCTTACGTGAAATCCCTCCTTGCACTGCTTTCCCTCGTCGCCCTGCCGGTCCTGGCAGCCGAGCCGACCCTTTACGGACGCTATGAATACATCGCACTGCCGGAAATCGGCGGCGAAGTGCTCAAGGCCAAGATGGACACTGGTGCGCTGACCGCCTCGCTGTCGGCCAAGGACATCGAGACGTTCAAACGCGACGGCGAAGACTGGGTGCGTTTCCGTCTGGCCACCAAGGACGCCAGCAACAAGGTGTACGAGCACAAGATTGCGCGGATCAGCAAAATCAAGAGTCGCTCGGATGAAGAAGACGAGGGCGAAAGCACCGAAGTGGCCAAGCGCCCGGTAGTCGATCTGGAGCTGTGCCTGGGCGACGTCAAGCGTACCGTGGAGGTCAACCTGACCGACCGCAGCAACTTCAACTACCCGTTGCTGATCGGTGCCAAGGCCCTGCGCGAGTTCGGCGCGGCGGTGAACCCGGCGCGGCGCTTCACGGCGGACAAGCCGGACTGCTAAACCAAGTGGTCTCATTGACGTAACGCCGGGCTTGGGGCACCGTTCGCGCACTTAACCCACAGGCTCGGACGCCATGCCTCATATCCTGATTGTCGAAGACGAAGCGGCGATTGCCGACACGCTGATTTTTGCCTTGCAGGGCGAGGGCTTCACCACGACCTGGCTGAGCCTGGGCGCGGCGGCGCTGGAGCATCAGCGTCAGACTCCGGCCGATCTGATCATCCTCGACATCGGCCTGCCGGACATCAGCGGCTTCGAGACCTGTAAACAGCTTCGTCGCTTCAGTGAAGTACCGGTGCTGTTCCTCAGCGCGCGCAATGCCGAAATCGACCGGGTGGTGGGCCTGGAAATCGGAGCCGACGATTACGTCGTCAAACCGTTTTCACCGCGAGAGGTGGCGGCCCGGGTCCGGGCGATTCTCAAGCGCATGGCGCCACGCCCGGTCATCGAAGCATCCTCGGCGCTGTTTCGCATCGATCCCGAACGCGTGCAGATCAGCTATCGCGGCCAGCCCCTGAGCCTGACCCGCCATGAATTCCGATTGTTGCAATGCCTGCTCGAGCAACCCGAGCGGGTATTCAGCCGCGAGCAATTGCTCGATGCGTTGGGCGTGGCGGCGGATGCCGGATACGAGCGCAGCATCGACAGCCATATCAAAAGCGTGCGCGCCAAATTGCGTCTCGTACGCGCCGAGGCCGAGCCGATCCAGACCCATCGCGGCCTCGGCTACAGCTACAGTCCGGGGAATAGCTGATGACGCTGGGGCTGCGAATTTTCCTGGTGTACGTGCTGTTCATCGGCCTGACCGGGTATTTCGTGCTCAACACGGTGATGGAAGAAATCCGCCCGGGCGTGCGCCAGTCCACCGAAGAAACCCTGGTCGACACCGCCAACCTGATGGCAGAAATCTTGCGGGACGATTTCAAGGCCGGCACCCTCAACCAGAATCGCTGGCCGCAGCTGCTTCGCGCCTATGGCGAACGCCAGCCGAAGGCGACGATCTGGGGCCTGGCAAAAAACCAGGTCAACCACCGGATCTACGTTACCGACGCCAAGGGCATCGTAGTGCTGGACTCCAGCGGTGTTTCGGTCGGTCAGGACTACTCGCGCTGGAACGACGTCTACCTGACCCTGCGCGGTGAATACGGCGCACGCTCCAGCCGCAGTGACCCGAATGATCCGAATTCTTCAGTGATGCACGTCGGCGCGCCGATCCGCGACAACGGCGCGATCATCGGCGTGGTCACGGTCGCCAAACCCAACAGTTCACTGCAACCCTATGTCGATCGCACCGAGCGCCGCTTGCTCGGTTACGGCGCCGGATTGATCGTCCTCGGCCTGCTGCTCGGCGCCGTGCTGTCGTGGTGGCTGAGCCGCGCGCTGCACCGCTTGACCGTGTACGCCCAGGCCGTGAGCGAGGGTCGTCGGGTGGCGGTGCCGCACTATCGCGGCGGCGAGCTGGAGCAGTTGGCGACCGCCGTCGAGCAGATGCGCACCCAGCTCGAAGGCAAGGCCTACGTCGAGCGCTATGTGCACACGTTGACTCACGAATTGAAGAGCCCGCTGGCCGCCATTCGCGGTGCCGCCGAGTTGCTGCAGGACGAGATGTCGGCGGATCAGCGATTGCGCTTTGTCGGCAACATCGACAGTGAAAGTGCTCGGATGCAGCAGTTGATCGAGCGCCTGCTCGATCTGGCTCAGGTGGAGCAGCGTCAGGGTCTTGAAGAGCGCGTCGCCGTGCCGCTCGTGGCGCTGGTCGATGAAGTCTTGCAGGCACAGACCGCACGGATTGCAGGGCGGCAATTGAGAATCGAACGGGCCATCCCCGCCGATCTGGCGTTGCTCGGCGAGCCGTTTCTGCTGCGCCAGGCCTTGGGCAATCTGCTGGAAAACGCGCTGGACTTCACGCCGCCCAAGGGCTTGTTGCGATTCGATGCCGAGCGGGTTGGCGAGGAGATTGTGTTTCGCCTGTTCAACGAGGCCGCGGCCATTCCCGATTACGCGCTGACGCGTCTGACCGAGCGCTTTTACTCATTGCCGCGTCCTGACAGCGGGCGCAAAAGCACAGGGCTTGGGCTGAATTTCGTTGAGGAAGTGGTCAAGTTGCACGGTGGTTCTCTGCGCATCGAGAACCTCGCAGGCGGCGTGCAGGTGCAGGTGCAACTGCCGTGACCCGCCCGGCAAACCGTCGCCCGCTCAGGACGGCGTTGCGGCCTCGTTGAGTCGAGCCTTGTTTCGGCGATGCGCCCATTGCAGCGCCGGTCGCTCGACCCAGTGCCAGGAGGCGATGGCCAGCACGATCACGATCAGCGCCGACAGCATCATGGACGGTACGAACGTCAGCGATGTCTTGTTGATCACCAACTGCTGGACGGGAAACGCATACAGGTAGATGCCGTAGGACAGGTCGAATCGACCGCGGATGGTGCGATCGACGTAGAGCAGGCCGACACCCAGGGTGGCCAGGCAGACGCACAGAGTGACGATCACCCCGGCCATCGGTGTCCCGATCGCCAGTGAAGCAATCCCGATACAGACCACCAGCATGATTGCCAATCGGCGTTTGTAGCCCAGCAATGGCTTGTAGAAGGCCAGCAGCGATCCGGCAAAAAACGCGATGCCGGCACATCCATACACCGCCAGTTTCTGAGTCAGTGCGGTAGCCGGGCCGTTGCCCAGTACAAAGGTCGCCACACAGAACAACACAAGCAAAGCAGCCGCTGCCGTCGCCCGTCGGTGCAGACTCAGCACCACCGCCACCAGCAGATAGAAAGCGAATTCGATTTTCAGCGTCCAGAGGCTGCCGTTGAACGACTCGCTGAAGATAAACCCGTCAGTGACGGGCTCGATGTTCGCGCGGCCGAACAGCGAGATGCGCAGGAAATCGATCAGGGCGGCGGGGCTCGTCACATAGCCGTCGGCAAACACCGCACCGGCCACAAATGTCATGAGGAAGGCGCAAACGATCAGCGCCGGAAAGATCCGCGCGATACGTTTGCTCAGATAGTCAGTGATGCCCTTGGCGTTGAGGAAGCTGTGGGTGATCAGCAGGCCGGAAATCGAAAAGAAGGCAATGACCGCAATGCCACCCAGCGAGTTGTAGCCAGTGATGCCCGGTTCCTGCAATCCGCTCAGGGCAAAGTGATGGCTGACCAGTACCAATATCGCGGCAACGTGCCTGATCAGATCAAATGAGTTGTTGCGCAATCCGATAGTCCTTTATTCCAGTCTTGTCCGTCGGTGCCCGGAAGGGCGGGTGGTAGCTTTTGTGGAAAAGCGTTTTACAGGTATTTCCACGTAAAGCCCACACAACCTCCATAACAAATCCATACAGCGTTTGCAGACTCGCTCCATTCCAACAAGGGAGCGTTCCGATGAACCGAAATCTGACATTCAAACTCGGGGCCATTGCCCTGTTGATTCTGGTATTGCTGGTGCCGCTGTTGATGATCGACGGCATCATCGACGATCGCCAGCAACTGCGTGACGGTGTGCTCGAAGACATCGCCAGAAGCTCAAGCTACAGCCAGCAACTCAGCGGGCCGGTGATGGTTGTGCCGTATCGCAAAGTGGTGCGCACCTGGAAGACCAAAGAGAAGAGCGACGAGCGCTATCAGGAAATCGGAGAAGAGCGCGGACGCCTGTATTTCCTGCCGGAGCGTTTTGAACTCGATGGCCAGGTACAGACCGAACTGCGCGCCCGGGGCATTTACGAGGCGCGGCTGTTCCATGCCGATAACCGTATCAGTGGCCATTTCTCGCTGCCGGCGCAGTTGGGGATCAAGGAAGATTTTGCCGATTACACCTTCGATGCGCCGTTCCTGGCGGTCGGCATCAGCGACATTCGCGGGATCGAAAATGCCCTGAAGCTGGAGCTGGGCGCGCAACGCCTGGACTTCGTGCCCGGTACTCAAGTCGGTTGGCTGGGCGAGGGTGTGCGAGTGACGCTGCCGGCGCTGGACACCAGCAAGACCACGGAACTGGCCTTCGGCTTCGACCTGCGTCTGCAAGGCACCGGCTCGTTGCAGGTGCTGCCGGTGGGCAAGACCAGTCGCGTGAACCTCGCCGCCAACTGGCCGCACCCAAGCTTCATCGGTAACTTCCTGCCGGCCAGGCGCGAGATCAACGATCAGGGTTTTACCGCTGACTGGCAGACCTCGTTTTTCTCCACCAATTTGCAAGAAGCGATGAGCCGTTGTGTGTCGGGCAATGATTGCGAGGCGTTCAACGGGCGCAGTTTCGGCGTGAGCTTCATCGATCCGGTGGATCAGTACCTGAAGAGTGACCGGGCGATCAAATATGCGCTGCTGTTCATCGTCCTGACGTTCGCCGGTTTCTTCCTGTTCGAAGTGCTGAAAAGCCTGGCGGTGCACCCGGTGCAATACGCGCTGGTGGGTGTGGCGCTGGCGTTCTTCTATCTGTTGCTGCTGTCGTTGTCGGAGCACATCGGGTTTGCCCTGGCGTATCTGTTGTCGGCCAGCGGTTGTGTGGTGTTGATCGGGTTCTACGTCTGCCACGTGCTGCGCAGCGTGCGGCATGGCTTGAGTTTTTCGGCGGGGCTGGCGGCGTTGTATGGCTTGCTCTACGGCCTGCTGAGCGCCGAGGATTACGCGCTGCTGATGGGTTCGCTGCTGCTGTTCGGTCTGCTCGGTGTGTTCATGGTGCTGACCCGCAATCTGGACTGGTACGGGATCGGGCAGAAACCGGCCAAACCGCTGGAATTCGATATCGGAGCGGTGCAATGAGCCGGTTTGTGGGATTGCGTGAGGAGCAGCGGGAGGCCGAGGTGTTGATGACGCTGATCTTTGCCTCGTTGCCTCCCGCCCGGTGCGTCAAGCCTTCGGCATGGTCGCAATCATCGACGGCCGCTGGCTCACTTCAAAGAACCAGTTGGCCAGTTGCGGATTGGCGTCACGCCAGCCCAGATCCGGGAAGCGCAGGTCGAGATAACCCAGTGCACAGGCCACGCTGATCGCGGCGACATCGAAGTGGCAGGTCAGTTCGGCAATCGCGTCGCGCTCCAGCAAGGCGAGGGCGCGGCGGATCTTCTCGCGCTGGGCTTCGAGCCATTCGTCCCAGTGTTTTTCCGGGGCGCGCAGCACTTGCTCGTAACGCACCATGACCGAGGCGTCCATGATCCCGTCGGCCATCGAGGCCAGGGTCAGGCGCCGCCAGCGGGCCGAGCCGTCGCGGGGGATCAGCGGGTTGCCGACGTGCTGGTGGTCGAGATAATCAAGGATCACCCGGCTGTCATGGATGACATTGCCGTCGGCCAGGCGCAGGGCCGGGATCTTGCCCAGCGGGTTGTCTTCGTTGAGCGCGGCGTCCGGGCTGACAGGGCTGAGCACGCAGTCCTGCAGCGCGACGCGATCCTGCTGGCCGGTCTCGTGCAACAGCACCATGACTTTGCGCACGAACGGGGACAGGGTGTTGTGGAACAGGGTCATGCTGGGAGCGGACATTGGCAGGGTCTCGGTCAAGGGCAAGACGGGCAGCATAGCGCGTTGCCCGTCAGGCTCAAGCCGTTCAGCGGCGTTGCAGCAATCCACGCAGGGCAATGGCGGCCGGAACGCCCAGACCAATCCAGCTCAAGCCATCCCAGATCCCGTCGCCCAGCAGCGCCGCGAACAGGCCCGCCGCACTCAGCAGCGCGATCACCAGCGGCGTGCTGAAGACTTTCCAGAAATTCGACTGACGCGGTTTCATGCAGCGGCCTCTGCCGTTTCCAACACCGGTTTCGCGGCCTTGCGCCGCACCACCCACAGGTACACGCCACTGGCGAGGACGATGATGGTCAGCACGTCCAGCGTGGCCCAGAGGATTTTCATCGGCATGCCGCCGTAGTCACCGAAGTGCAGCGGCTGCGACATGCCCATGGCGTCCATGTACCACGGTCGCTCTGCCACCGCTGTCACTTGCAGGGTGCTGGCGTCGATCAGCACCGGGGTCAGCAGGTGCGAGGTCAGGTGGGTGCCGCCCTTCATGAACACCGAGTAATGGTGCTCGCTGGAGAAACGGGTGCCGGGGAAGGCGATGAAGTCCGGTTTCATGCCCGGTGCGACTTCGTTGGCGATATCCAGCAGTCGCGTGGCCGGGGCGAGGTGGATCAGCGGCGGGACATCGCGGTAGGGCGCGATCATGGCGTTGAGCGAATCGTTGCGCCATGCAGCGATGATCAGATCGGCGCAGGCGCTGATCACCCCGGTCACGCCGACCACCAGCGCCCAGGTCAAGGTGACCACGCCGATCAGGTTATGCAGGTCGAGCCAGCGCAGGCGGGTGGACTTGTCCTGGCGCACGGTGCCGAACTTCAAGCGGCGCATGAACGGCAGGTACAACACCGTGCCGGACACGATCGCGACCACGAACAGCAAACCCATGAAAGCCAGCAGCAGCTTGCCCGGCAGCCCGGCGAACATGTCGACGTGCAGGCGCAGGATGAACAGCATCAGCCCACCGTTGGCCGACGGCATTTCCAGGGCTTCGCCGGTACGCGCGTCGAGCATGAAGGTGTGCGAGGAATTGGGCTCGGTGCCGGCGGTCCTGGCCATGATCGTCAGCACGGCATTCGGCTCGTCGTCTTCGAAGCCGAAATACTGCACGACCTCGCCGGGCCGATGCTTTTCCGCCGCTTCGACCAGTTGCGCCAGGTTCAGATGCGGCGTGTCCGCCGGCATCACCCGCAACTCGGGCGCATCGCCCAGCAGGTGGTCGATCTCGTGATGGAAAATCAGCGGCAGGCCGGTCAGGGCCAGCAGCAGCAAAAACACGGTGCAGATCAGGCTGGTCCAGGTGTGGACCAAGGACCAGCGGCGAATTGTTTTACTTTTCATTTCATGACCTTCAAAAACACCCAAGCCGTCCACGAGGGACGGCCTGGTTGCAGGGCCTGTTCAGCTCAGGCGCTTACCACTTGTAAGTGGCGCTGGCGACGACACTGCGCTGGTCGCCGTAGTAGCAGTAGAAGCTGTCGCAAGTGGAGATGTAGTCCTTGTCCAGCAAATTGGTGGCGTTGAGTGCCAGCGACGCGCCTTTGAGGCTGTTGTCCAGACGGCCGAGGTCGTAATGCACGGCGGCGTCGAACACGGTGTACGCGTCCGCCTTGCCCAGCCAGGTATTGGCTTTGTCGCCGTAGGTGTTGCCGGTGTAGCGCGCGCCGGCGCCGATGCCGAAGCCGTCGAGCACACCGCTGTGCCAGGTGTAATCGGCCCACAGCGAGGCTTGCTGGTTCGGCATCAGTTGCAGGCGGTTGCCCTTGTCGGCGCCGTTCTGCACTTCGGATTTGGCCAGGGTGTACGCGGCGATGACCTTCAGGTTGTCGGTGACGTCGGAGACGGCTTCCAGCTCCAGGCCTTTGACCTTCACTTCGCCGGTCTGGCTGGTGATCGATACGCCGTTGACGAACGAGCTGACCGAAACGTTTTTCTGGGTCAGGTCATACACGGCCGCCGTCAGCAGGGTCTTGCTGCCCGGTGGCTGGTACTTGATGCCCAGTTCCCACTGCTTGCCTTCGGTCGGTTTGAGCGATTCGGTCGACGAGGCGTCGGCGCCAGTGGTCGGCTGGAACGATTCGGCGTAGGACAGGTACGGCACGAAACCGGAGTCGAAGACATAGCTGATCGCCGCGTTACCGCTGAACGCCTTGTCACGCTGGGTGTTGGTGGCGTCGCCCTTGTTGATGAATTGAGTGCTGGTGTGCACCCAGTCTTCACGACCGCCCAGGGTCAGGCGCCATTGGTCCAGGGCCATCTGGTCCTGAACGTAGAGGCCGGTCTGGTAGGTCTTCTGGTTGTAGTCATAGAACGCGGTGGAGCGCGCCGGACGCACGATCGGCTGACCATGGATCGGATTGTTCACGTTGATCTCCGGCGCGCTGCCGAAGATCGAGGTGTAGTTGGTGTTGCTGCGCTGGTGATCCAGACCCAGCAGCAGGGTGTGGCGGATGTCGCCGGTGGCGAAGTCGGCCTGGAAGTTGTTGTCCACGGCGAACTGGCTGATGTCTTCGTCGACGATGGTGGTCGTGCGGCCGACGTTGCCGTCATTGTCCACTTGAGTGAACGGGTAGGAGCCGACGGTGATGCCCTGGAACGACAGATCCGACTTGGTGTAGCGCAGGTTCTGCTTGAACTGCCACACATCGTTCAGGCGATGTTCGAAGGCATAGCCCAACGCGTAGTAGGTGCGGTCGTAGTATTCCCAGTCCGGATCGCCGAGGTTCTTGTGATGGGAAACCTTGCCGAACGGCATGTCGATCTTGGTGCCCTGCACCGGCAGGAACTGGCTGGTGATGCCGGTATCGTCGCGGGTGAACTGGGTCAGCAGGGTGAATCTGGTGTCGTCGTCGATGTTCCAGGTCAGGCTCGGCGCGATGTTGTAGCGCTTGTTGTCGACGTGGTCGATCTGCGTGCCGCTGTCACGTACCACACCGCTGAGGCCGTAGAGAAACTGGCCAGCGTCATCGATCTTGCCGGTGCTGGCGAAGTTGATCTGGCGGTGGTTGTCGCTGCCGTATTGCAGCTGGATTTCGCTGCTCTGCACATCGCTCGGACGACGGCTGACCATGTCCAGCAGGCCGCCCGGCGGGGTCTGGCCGTAGACGGACGAGGCCGGGCCGCGCAGCAGGGCGAGGCGGTCGAGGTTCCAGGTTTCCTGTTTCGGGTTGGCGTACACGCCTTTTGGCAGGGGCAGGCCGTCGAGGAACTGGGTCGGTTCGAAGCCGCGTACGCGCAGCCAGTCGGCGCGGGTGTCGCTGCCATAGCTGCTGGCGGTGATGCCCGGCATGTAGCGCACGGCGTCATCGAGGCTGTGCACGCCTCGGTCTTCCATTTGCTGGCGCGTGGCGACCGAAATCGAACGCGGCGCTTCGACCAGCGCGGTGTCGGTCTTGGTGCCGGCGGCGGTGCGGGTGGCGGTGTAGCCTTCGACCGGGCCCCAGGCGCTTTCGTAGTTTTCCACGCCGATCACCGAGGTTTCCGGCAGGGCCATCGCGCCTTCCGGCACGGCGACCAGGGTGTAGGTGCCGGCGCCGCTCTGTTCCAGTTGCAGACCGGTGCCGCGCAGTGCCGCGCGCAGGGCGCCGGCCGCGTCATATTGGCCGTTGACCGGCGCCGAGGTCTTGCCCGCCGCCAGCGACGGGTTCAGCGACAGCGTGAGGCCGCCCTGGCTGGCGATCTGGTTCAGGGTGGTCGACAACGGAGCCGCCGGCAGGTTGTAGGCGCGTACGCTCGACGCCTGTTCAGCGGCGATCAGTTGGCTGCTGGCCAGCGGGGTGCAGAGGGCAATGGCGACCGCCAGCAAACTGGGGCGCAACAAGGTGTCTAGCGAACGGGACATACGGCGGCTCCTGAATGGAAATATTTCTCAATTGCCTGTGTGCCGGACGAGATTCGAAAAGTGATAGGGCTGGATGAAAATAATTTCGATTAACGAACGACATCGCTGCGCAAGTCAGCAGAAAGTCCGTTTTCATGGGATGTGATGGGTGTTTCTGTCGCGGCCTGCTCGCGATCGCTATGACTCAGGCAGCGCTGAATGTCAGGGCTTCGGATCCGCCTTGGCCACGGTCACCCACCATGGCGTGTGCTGTTCGATCTGCACCGGCAGGGTCGGCAGCAGGGCGTTCAGCGCCTTGTCGGTGTCGTGCAGCGGGAAGCTGCCGGTGATGCGCAGATCGGCGACTTCCGGCGCAATGCCCAGATGGCCGCGACGATAGCGCCCGAGTTCATGCACCAGGTCTTCCAGGCGCGCGTTGTCCACTACCAGCATGCCGCGGGTCCAGGCATCGGCGCCGGGGTTGAGCGCCACCACCGAATCCAGACCGTTTTGGCGAATCAGTACTTGCTGGCCTTCGCGCAGGATCTGTTCCTGCGGATCGGATTGCGGATGCGCCGCCACCGCCGACTGCAACACGCTCAGGCGCGTGCCGGCGTCTTCGCGTTTGACCAGGAACCGCGTGCCGAGGGCGCGCATGCTGCCCTCGGCGGTTTCGACGATGAACGGCCGCGCATCGCCGTGACCGGTTTCGACAAGGATTTCGCCTTCCTGCAACACGATCAGGCGTTGTTTTTCATCGAAGCGGACATCCACGGCGCTGTGGGTGTTGAGGTTGAGTACGGTGCCGTCGGCCAGGCGCACGGTGCGCTGTTCGCCGGTGGCGGTGCGTTGATCGGCGAGCCAGTAATCCAGCGGCAGATAACGTTCGCTGGCAAACAACGCCAGCCCGACCACCGCCACGACACTGGCCAGCCCGCTGCCCAGCTTGCGCACCCGGCGGCGGATGCCTTCGCGCGATTGCAGCAACGCGTTGCGTGCCGGGCCGTTGGCCACGCTGAAACGCTGGTCGAGCATGCCCAGCTGGCGCCAGGCGCGAGCGTGTTCTTCGTTGGCCGCGTGCCACTTGGCGAATTCTTCGCGTTCCAGCGGCGTGCTGGAATCGAGGGTCAATTGCCAGGCAATCGCCGCGTCCAGCACATGGGCCGGGACCGGTCTAGAACTGGCCGGGCTCATGTTGGCTCACCGTACAGCGCGATGTAGCACTGTCGAATACCCTGGGCCAGGTACTGACGCACGCGGGGGACAGACACGCCGAGTTTGTCGGCGATCTCGGCGTGGGTCAGGCCGTCGAGGCGGTTATAGAGGAAAGCGGCGCGAGCCTTGGTCGACAGCTTGCCGAGCATGCGGTCGATGGCCTTGAGGTCTTCGAGGATCAGTTGCTGTTCTTCGACCGAGGGCTGTTCGCCCTCGGGGATCAGCATCAGTTCGGTCAGATACGCCTGTTCCAGCGCCGCCCGGCGGAAGTAGTCGAACAACAACCCTTTGGCGATCGCCACCAGAAATGCCCGGGGTTCGCGCGGTGTCAGCAGTTCGTCGCGGCCAAGCAGGCGGACGAAAGTGTCCTGGCTCAGGTCTTCGGCCCGTTGCGGGCAAGCCACGTTACGGCGCAGCCAGGCCAGCAGCCAGCCACGGTGGTCGCGATACAACGCACCGACGAGCTCGCTGTGAGGGCTTTGGGCTGAAGACACGACGACACCGATTGGGAAGTGTTAACTAACGAGAATTGTTCGCGATTGTGGCAGAGGTGGGAATGGTTAGCAATTGGCCACCGGTCGGGTTGTCGGGCGACAACCCGGATTCAGAACGAATGCGTCTGCTGGCGGCGCTTCCACTGACTCAGGCGTTGCTGCAGATTCAGCGGACTGTGGATCTGCTGCTGGCGCGCCCGACTGAACAGGATCAGCGCCAGTTCCGCGGTGGCCAGGGCATCGGCACTCGCATGGTGGCGCTCGAACACTTCGAGCTTGAACCAGTCGATCCACTCGTCCAGCCCCGCCTCGCGAATATGTGCCTGCGGGCAAACCAGCGGGGCGATCTGCGCCACATCGAGAAACACCGTCTGCAACTTGTGCCCGAGATGTTCCTTCAGTGCGCGGCCGAGCATGTGCTGGTCGAACGAAGCGTGAAACGCCAGCACCGGGCTGTCGCCGATGAACTCCAGCAGCTCGACCAAAGCTTCGGTGGGCTCGCTGCCGGCGGCAATCGCGCTCGGGGCCAAGCCGTGAATCAACACGCTCGGGCCGAGTTTCAACTCGTGACACTGCAGGGTGCGTTCGAACTGCTGACTGAAGTCGATCGCACCGTCCTCGATCACTACCGCGCCGATCGACAGCACCCGATCCTTGCTCAGGTTCAGCCCGGTGGTTTCCAGATCCAGCACTACCCAGCGCTGCTCGCGCAGGCTGCACTCGCGCAGTTCGCCGATGGCCGGCAGTTTCGTCAGGCGCTGTTGCAGGTCGTCCGGCACAACGGGGCTGGCCGGACGCAGCCACGAGAACAGGCTCATAGCTGATACCGCAGGGTCAGGCTGCTTTGCAGGCGCTGGGCCTGGCGCAGGGATTCACGCAGGATGCGCCGGTCCAGATGATTGAGGCTGTCGGGATCGACCCGGTTCGAATACGGCAGGTTTTCCCGGGTCTGCAATTGATGCTGCTGCATGCGCGTCTGCTGAATGAAGTGGTACGCCTCTTCGTACGCGGCGCCATCCAGTCGGTCGATGACTTCTTTATCCACCAGTTGGCGGAAGCGTTCGAGGGTGTTGTTGGCGTCGATGCCATTGGCCAGTGCCAGCAAACGTGCACCGTCGACAAACGGCGTCAGGCCCTGGATCTTCAGGTCCAGCGTGGCTTTCTCGCCGTTCTTGCGGGTCAGCACGAACTCACGAAAACGCCCCACCGGCGGGCGGTTGCGCAAGGCGTTCTCGGCCATCATCCGCTGGAACAAACGATTGTCGCCGACCTGATCGAGAATCCCCCGGCGCAGTTGCTCGCAACCCTGTTCATCGCCCCAGACCACCCGCAGGTCGAAATAAATGCTTGAGCCCAGCAGGTTCTCCGGCGTTGCCTCGCGGATGAACGCGGCAAAGCGCCGGGCCCATTCTGCACGGGACAGGCACAGCTGCGGATTGCCGGCCATGACGTTGCCCTTGCACAGGGTGAAGCCGCATTGCGCCAGGCTGTTATTGATCTGCTGGGCGATGGGCAGCAGCTTGCCGCGAATCTCCGCCGCATGGGCCGCATCCCGCGCATCGAACAGAATGCCGTTGTCCTGATCGGTGTGCAGGGTCTGTTCGCGCCGGCCTTCGCTGCCGAAGCACAGCCAACTGAACGGCACACCGGGGTCGCCTTTCTCCGCGAGCGTCAGCTCGATCACCCGGCACACGGTGTGATCGTTGAGCAGGGTGATGATGTGGGTGATCTGGGTCGAAGACGCACCGTGAGCCAGCATGCGCTCGACCAGTTGGCCGATCTCGCCACGCAGGGTCACCAGTTGTTCAACCCGCTGGGCGCTGCGGATGGTCCGTGCCAGGTGCACCAGATCGACCCGTTGCAGCGAGAACAGATCACGCTCGGAGACCACGCCGCACAGGCGCTGATCCTTGACCAGACAGACGTGGGCAATGTGCCGCTCGGTCATCGCTATCGCCGCGTCGAAGGCGCTGTGATCCGGCGAAAGATAGAACGGCGAGGGCGTCATGTGACGTTCGATCGGTTCGCTGAAATCGTCAACACCTTCAGCCACCACATGCCGCAAGTCGCGCAGAGTGAAAATCCCCAGTGGCGCCTTGTGCTCATCCACCGCGACGATGCTGCCGACTTGTTGTTCGTGCATCAGCTTCACCGCTTCGCGCAACGGTGTGGTCGGGCTGCACGTCACCGGATGGCGCATGGCCAATTCGCCGAGACGGGTGTTCAGCGAATACTGGGTGCCGAGGGTTTCCACGGCTTTTTGCTGGACTTGCTGGTTGACCTGATCGAGCAGGCTGCTGACCCCGCGCAAGGCGAAATCGCGGAAGGTGCTGGAGAGAGCAAACAGCTTGATGAACGCCAGTTTGTTCAGTTGCAGACAGAAGGTGTCTTCACCGGCCAGATGCTCGGTGCGGGTCGCCCGTTCGCCGAGCAGCGCGGCAAGGGGAAAACACTCGCCGGTGGTGATTTCAAAGGTGGTTTCGGTGCCGCCCTTGGCCGTGTGCGGACGCTCGCCCACCACCCGGCCCTGCTTGACGATGTAGAAGTGTTCGACCGGCCCGTCAGCGGGTTTGATGATGCTCTCGCCCTGACCGTAGAAGCGCAGCTGGCATTGCTCCACCAGATAGGCCAGGTGAGCGTGTTCCATTTGATTGAAAGGGGGGAAGCGCTGGAGGAATTGCAAAGTGCCCTGAATGTTCTGCAACACCGCGGTTTTCCCTGCCTGGGTGAAGGCGTCCGCTTTACTCATAACCATTACCGCAGTCTTTTTCGAATTGTTGTTGTCGGATCGTTGCAGCCATGGTCGACCCCATCGCGCGGGGTGCCCATTGGACGTAAGTCTAGGTTGGGCATGCCGTTGGGGAGTTTTCTGATATGCCCTACAAAATCAGTCGGAAATTCTTCGGTTCGCCCCTTGGAAAAAAATCCGACGAAGTGCACATTGAAGCTCTGCCCAGCGATGTCTGACCACTGTGCCAGGGGATCGAATTGAAAACGTAGAGAACGCCATGTCCGACCACGATATTTTGAGCGACGCCGAGCGGGAAGCGCTCAGCGCTGTAATGCTCGAACCCGATCTGCCACCGCAGCGTGTATTGATCGTCGATGACGACAAGGATGCGCGGGAGCTGTTGTCGGAGATTCTCGGGCTGGATGGCATTCGTTGCATGACCGCGGCCAGCGGCGAAACCGCGCTGAAAATGCTCGCGGAAAAACCTTCGATCGGGTTGGTGATCACCGACCTGCGCATGGGCAACGTCGATGGCCTGGAGCTGATCCGCCAGGTGCGCGAGTCAGTGCGGGCGGCCATGCCGATCATCATCGTTTCGGGCGATGCCGACGTGAAGGATGCGATTGCGGCGATGCATTTGAGCGTGGTGGATTTCCTGCTCAAACCTATCGATACCGCCAAATTGCTTGGACTGGTCAGACATGAGTTGGGGATCGAGCCCTAGCCAATCCGGCGCAAACAAAAAAAGCCCTGATCGAAAGATCAGGGCTTTTTCGTGTCCGGCATCCGCGCAGGTTAAAGGCCGTTGGCAGCCTTGAACTCGCGACGACGACGGTGCAGGACCGGCTCGGTGTAGCCGTTCGGCTGTTTGGTGCCCTCGATCACCAGTTCGACTGCCGCCTGGAAGGCGATGTTGCTGTCGAAGTTCGGGGCCAGCGGACGGTACAGCGGGTCGTTGGCGTTCTGACGGTCTACCACCGGCGCCATGCGCTTGAGGCTTTCCATCACTTGCGCTTCGGTCACGACACCGTGACGCAGCCAGTTGGCGATGTGCTGGCTGGAGATACGCAACGTTGCACGGTCTTCCATCAGGCCGACGTCGTTGATGTCCGGCACTTTCGAGCAACCCACGCCCTGGTCGATCCAGCGCACCACGTAACCGAGAATGCCCTGGGCGTTGTTGTCCAGTTCGTTCTTGATCTGTTCCGGCGTCCAGTTCGGGTTGACCGCCAGCGGAATGGTCAGGATGTCATCGACCGACGCGCGGGCACGTTTGGCCAGCTCGGCCTGACGGGCAAACACGTCGACCTTGTGATAGTGCAGCGCGTGCAGCGCAGCGGCGGTCGGCGACGGAACCCAGGCAGTGTTGGCGCCGGCCAGCGGGTGAGCGATTTTCTGTTCGAGCATCGCCGCCATCAGGTCGGGCATTGCCCACATGCCTTTACCGATTTGCGCACGACCTTGCAGGCCGGTGCTCAGACCGATATCGACGTTCCAGTTCTCGTAGGCGCCGATCCATTTCTCGGCCTTCATGTCAGCCTTGCGCACCATCGGGCCGGCTTCCATGGAAGTGTGAATTTCGTCGCCGGTGCGGTCGAGGAAGCCGGTGTTGATGAACACCACGCGCTCGCTCGCTGCCTTGATGCAGGCCTTGAGGTTGACCGTGGTACGGCGTTCCTCGTCCATGATCCCGACTTTCAGGGTGTTGCGCTTGAGGCCCAGCACGTCTTCGATGCGACCGAACAGCTCGTTGGTGAACGCCGCTTCTTCCGGGCCGTGCATCTTCGGTTTAACGATATACACGGAACCGGTGCGGGTGTTCTTGCGCGAAGTGTTGCCGCTCAGGTTGTGCATCGCCGCGAGACAAGTCACCAGACCGTCGAGGATGCCTTCCGGCACTTCGTTGCCGTGCTTGTCGAGGATCGCGTCGATGGTCATCAGGTGACCGACGTTACGCACGAACAACAGCGAGCGGCCGTGCAGGGTCAGTTCGCTGCCGTCGACCTTGGTGTAGGTGCGATCCGGGTTCATGGTACGGGTGAAGGTCTGGCCGCCCTTGGACACGGATTCCGCCAGGTCGCCCTTCATCAGGCCGAGCCAGTTGCGGTAGATCACCACCTTGTCGTCGGCATCGACGGCCGCCACGGAGTCTTCGCAGTCCATGATGGTGGTCAGCGCTGCTTCCATCAGGATGTCTTTGACGCCGGCGGCATCGGTCTGGCCGACCGGGGTGCTGGCGTCGATCTGGATTTCGAAATGCAGGCCGTTGTTCTTCAGCAGGATCGCAATCGGCGCATTGGCATCGCCCTGGAAGCCGATCAGCTGTGCGTCGTTGCGCAGGCCGCTGGTGCTGCCGCCCTTGAGGGTGACGACCAGTTTGCCGTCAGCGATCTTGTAGCCGGTGGAATCGACGTGGGAGCCGGTCGCCAATGGCGCGGCTTCGTCGAGGAACGCACGGGCGAAGGCGATGACTTTGTCGCCACGCACCTTGTTGTAGCCTTTGCCTTTTTCCGCGCCGCCGGCTTCGCTGATGGCGTCGGTGCCATACAGGGCGTCGTACAGCGAACCCCAGCGGGCGTTCGAGGCGTTGAGGGCGAAGCGGGCGTTCATCACCGGGACCACGAGTTGCGGGCCGGCGGTACGGGCGATTTCGTCATCGACGTTTTGCGTCGTTGCCTGGAAATCAGCCGCTTCTGGCAGCAGATAACCGATCTCTTGCAGGAAGGCTTTATAGGCCACGGCGTCGTGCGGCTGACCGGCACGGCTTTGGTGCCAGCCATCGATACGAGCCTGGAAGTCATCGCGTTTGGCGAGTAGGGCTTTGTTCTTCGGCGCCAGGTCGTGAATGACCTTGTCGGCACCTTCCCAGAATTTGTCGGCGGTGAGGCCGGTACCGGGAATGGCTTCGTTGTTCACGAAGTCGAACAGGACTTTGGCGACCTGCAGGCCACCGACTTGAACGTGTTCAGTCATTGCTTGCCTCACTCTGCTCAGCTATTTCGCTTTTCAGCTCTTCAATTTAACAATGAAGCCTCTGGCCATTTAAACCACAAACCCCTCGACCAGTACATGCCATCGCTGGCGGCTGGGCTGGGACCAATCAACGGCTTGGGGGCCTTGCTGACGGGGCTTTCAGGGTTGCGAACGTGCCTTGGGCAGACATCGATCCAGCGTTATGTAGTGCGCGCTGCGGCATACTACATGATGAGTTGCGGTTGTGAAAATCGGACTAATTACGTCGTTCTGCGACCCCATGACGCATTGCGGTCACGGCGCGGAACGGGATGTTCTCAAAAAACCAATGGATTGTTCCAGCTAAATATAAAAAGTTGTACACGATTTGTGATTTCGAGCGTCTGAGGCGTCTGTCGAACGCTTGCCTATACTTGCTCTTCTATAACAAAAGTCATGACAAGAGGGCTGCGCCATGGATCACCTCGTACTCACCGTCTTCGCACCGGACAAGCCCGGGCAGGTCGAGCGCATCGCCCAATGCATCGCCGAACACGGCGGCAACTGGCTGGAAAGCCGCATGTCACGCATGGCCGGACAGTTCGCCGGGATCCTGCGGGTCGGCGTGCCGGCGGAGGCTTACGACGAATTAGTCGATGCCTTACAAGCACTGTCGGCACAGGGGATTCGCGTGCTGGTGGCCGAAAGCGGTATCGAACAGGCCTGCACCTGGAAACCGATCGCCATGGAACTGGTGGGCAATGATCGTCCGGGGATCGTGCGTGACATCACCCGGCTGCTGAGCGAGCAGGGCGTGAATCTCGAACGGCTGGTGACCGAAGTACGTCCGGCACCGATGAGCAGTGAACCGCTGTTCCATGCCGAAGCGATTCTCGCGGTGCCGCTGACTTTGTCGCTGGACGTGCTGCAATCGCGCCTGGAAACCCTGGCCGATGACTTGATGGTGGAACTGGTGCTGCGCACCGACCTGTGAAGACGGATCGGGTTATCCAGTTTAAACGTGCACCTGCCTGTGGATAACCTGTAGAGACTGAGCGCCAGGCCACGTCCGCCGTGGCTTGCCGAAGATTGATCAAAAAACCGCCAGCATTCAGTGACTTGCGCACAAACGGCGGGGATCACGCTGTGGATAACCTTGGGAAGGAACGATACAGGCCACGAGAACCGTGGCCTGTGAAGGTTTGTGCGTTTTTTGATCAGCTGCGCCGACGCAGACTCATCCAAGCATCGACGCTGTACACCGCCAGACCGGCCCAGATAAACATGAAGGCGATCAGCGTGCTGGACGACAAGTGCTCGCCGAACAGCAGCACGGCTTGCAGCAGTACCAACGTCGGCGCCAGGTATTGCAGGAAACCGAGGGTGGTGTAGGGCAGATGCCGCGCGGCCGCGTTGAAGCACACCAGCGGCACCAGCGTCACCGGGCCGGCCGCCACCAGCCACCAGGCTTCGGAGGTGGTCCAGAACTCGGCCTGAGCGCTGGTGGCGGTCGGATTGAACAGCAGCCACGCGAGGGCGATCGGCACCAGCATCCAGGTTTCCACCACCAGCCCCGGCAACGCCTTGACCGGTGCCTGCTTGCGGATCAGCCCGTAGAAACCGAAGGTCAGCGCCAGCACTAGCGATACCCACGGCAGGCTGCCGACCTGCCACACCTGCTGCGCCACACCGATAGCCGCCAGACCGACCGCCAGCCACTGCATGCGCCGCAGGCGTTCGCCGAGGATCAGCATGCCCAGCAGCACGTTCACCAGCGGGTTGATGTAGTAACCGAGGCTCGCTTCCAGCATCCGGCCGTTGTTCACCGACCAGACGTAGGTCAGCCAGTTGGCCGCGATCAAGGTGCCGCTGAGCGCAAGAATCGCCAGGCGTTTCGGGTTGTCGCGCAGTTCCTGCCACCAGCCGGGATGCTTCCACACCATCAACAGCAGCGCGCCGAACAGCGCCGACCACAGCACTCGATGAATGATGATTTCCACCGCCGGCACTTCGGCGATGGCTTTGAAGTAGAGCGGGAACAGTCCCCAGATGATGTAGGCGCTGAGGCCCAGAATGTACCCGCGACGCGGGTTGGCGGCTTGCATGCAGAATCCTTGCTTAGGCAGCTAACAAAGCAGCGATTGTACGGGCAGTTGTATAGACGTGTCGTGTCAGAAAAGCTTCAACGGCTCTTCGTTCAGCGCCGCCAGCTGCTCACGCAACGCCAGCACCTGATCGCCCCAATACCGCTCGCTGCCGAACCACGGAAAGCTGCGGGGGAACGCCGGATCGTCCCAGCGTCGTGCCAGCCAGGCGCTGTAATGCATCAGGCGCAGGGCGCGCAGCGGTTCGATCAGCGCCAGTTCGCGCGGGTCGAAGTCATGGAATTCGTTGTAGCCGTCCATCAACTCCGACAGTTGTCCCAGGCAATCCTGACGGTCGCCGGCGAGCATCATCCAGATGTCCTGCACCGCCGGGCCCATGCGGCAGTCGTCGAGGTCGACGATGTGGAACATCTCGTCGCGGCACATCATGTTGCCGGGGTGGCAGTCGCCGTGCATGCGGATGTTCTGGTGCGGCGTATTGGCGTAGACGTCTTCCACACGTTTGAGCAGGTCGCGGGCGACGGACTCGTAGGCCGGCAGCAGGCTTTTCGGTATGAAGTTGCCTTCCAGCAAAGTGGTCAGCGAGTCATGGCCGAAGTTCTTCACCGCCAGCGCTTCGCGGTGCTCGAACGGTTTGGTCCCGCCGACCGCGTGCATGCGCCCGAGCAACTGGCCGAGGCGATACAACTGGTCGAGATTGCCCGGTTCCGGCGCCCGGCCACCGCGACGGGGAAACAGGGTGAAACGAAATCCGGCGTGTTCGTGCAGGGTTTTGCTGTTGTGGATAAGTGGCGCCACCACCGGGATCTCGACGTCGGCCAGTTCGAAGGTGAACTGGTGTTCTTCGAGAATGGCTTCGTTGGTCCAGCGCTGCGGGCGATAGAACTTGGCGATCAGCGGTTCCGAGTCTTCGATGCCGACCTGATAGACGCGGTTTTCGTAACTGTTGAGCGCCAGAATGCGCGCGTCGCTCAGGAAACCGATGCTTTCGACGGCATCGAGCACGAGGTCTGGGGTGAGGGTTTCAAACGGGTGGGCCATGCTGACTCCTGCGCGCAGCAGGCTGCCGCGTCCGGCTCAGCATGGTAGCGCAGACGGGCGGTCTTGAGTGGGATCGTTCCCGCGCAGCGCACGGGAACGATCAGAGCGTCGCCCGATCAGGCGCCGACGATCCCGCCATCTTCACGGGTAATCGCCATCACCGATGAGCGTGGCTTGCCGTTCGGCAGGTGCTCGGGGAAGGTCGAACCGCCGTTCTCGCCCGGGTGCTGAATCCCGACGAACAGGGTTTTCTGATCCGGCGAGAAGCTGATCCCGGTGACTTCACACCCGATCGGCCCGACCATGAACCGGCGAATCTCACCGGTCGCAGGATCGGCGCAGAGCATCTGGTTGTTACCCATCCCGGCGAAATCACCGGCGTTGCTCGAATCTCCGTCGGTGAGAATCCACAACCGTCCGGCCTTGTCGAAGCCGAGGCCGTCGGGGCTGTTGAACATGTTCTGCGGGGTGATATTCGAAGAGCCGCCTTTCGGCGTACCGGCGTGGACGCTCGGGTTGCCGGCGACCACGAACAGATCCCAGGCAAAAGTCTTCGACGCGTGATCGTCGCGGTCGGTGCGCCAGCGCAGGATCTGCCCGTAGACGTTCTTCTCGCGCGGGTTCGGCCCGCCCACCGGTTGCCCGTCTTCGCCGCGCTTGGCGTTGTTGGTCAGGGTGCAATAAACCTGGCCGTCTTTCGGGCTGACCACGATCCACTCCGGACGGTCCATGCGCGTGGCGCCAACCACGCTGGCCGCGAGTCGGGCATGAATCAGCACTTCGGCCTGATCGGCGAAACCGCTGCTGGCGTCGATGCCGTTCTTGCCGTGGGTCAGTTCGATCCACTGGCCCTGGCCTTTCGGGTGATCCGGATTGCCGTCGCCGGCATCGAACCTGGCGACGTACAGCGTGCCGTGATCGAGGATGTCGCGGTTGGCCTTGGCGTTGCGGTGGTTGATCTTGTCGCGGCTGACGAATTTGTAGATGAACTCGCCGCGTTCGTCGTCGCCCATGTACACCACGGCGCGACCGTCGTCGGTCTCGGCCAGTGCGGCGTTTTCATGTTTGAAGCGGCCCAGCGCGGTGCGTTTGACCGGGGTCGATTGCGGGTCGAACGGGTCGATCTCCACCACCCAGCCGTGACGGTTGAGCTCGTTCGGGTTCTTCGCCATGTCGAAGCGCGGATCGAACGGATGCCAGTTGATCTCGCGGCTGGCGGCCGACACGCCGTAACGTTTCTGCGCCGGATCGAACTGTTGCTGGGCGTTGCTGCTGCCGAAGCAGTCGGTGAAGTTCTCTTCGCAGGTCAGATAAGTGCCCCACGGCGTTTTGCCGTTGGCGCAGTTCTGGAAGGTGCCGAGGACTTTCTTGCCGTGCTTGTCGGCGCTGGTTTTCATCAGCTCGTGACCGGCGGCCGGGCCGCTGATACGCAGCGGCGAGTTGCCGTGGATGCGCCGGTTGTAGCGCGAGCCCTGGACGAACTGCCACTGGCCGTTCTTGCGCTGCACTTCGATCACCGACACGCCTTCGCAGGCCAGAGCCTTGCGCACGTCCTCGGCCGACTGCGGCATGCCGCCGTGCGGGTAGAGGTAGCGGTAGTTGGTGTATTCGTTGTTGATCGCCATCAACGCGCGGTTTTTCTCGCCCGGGAATTCGAACAGGCTCATGCCGTCGTTGTTGTCGCCGAACTGCACTTCCTGTGCGGCCGCGGTTCCATTGCCGCTCGGGTCGAAGGCCGGGCCGTTCTTGTGCAGCGGCTGGCCCCAGCTGATCAGCACCGACGACTTGTAGCCCTTGGGCAGGCTGATGGTGTCGGTGGTGGCCGCCGGAATGCTGTCGAAGCCGAGCAGACGGCTGTTTCCGGCGCTGACACTGGCGGCCAGCACGCTGCGGCTCAGCAGGTTGCCGCCGAGGAACATCGCCGCGCCGCACAGCGCGCCGGCGCTGATGAACCCGCGACGGCTCAGGCCGACCATTTTTTCCAGGTCTGTGGATTGGTTTTCTTCTAATAGGCTCACATCAGGCTCCCTGCATGGTTTTGGCAGCCACCTTAATGCGGGTCGATGACGCTTTCGTTGCAGCGCTGTTTAGAGCGGTGTTCCGAGCAGCACATTGGACGGGGAAAATTGCACCTGCACCGCTTGCTCGACCGTCAGGCCCCGGGTGCGCAAGTCCAGCGGTTCGGCCAGCGCGCACAGGGTCTGGCCGTTGGGCAGGGCGATGCGCACTTCGCTCGGGCCGTCTTCGGCGTCGAGAATCGCCTCGATCCGGCCGCTCAAAAGATTCTGGCCAACGGCAGGTGTGGCCTGTGGAGCGAGCAGTTCGAGCCAGCCGGCCTTGATCAGTGCCACCACTTCGGTGCCCGGTTGCAGCTCCAGGTGAACGGTGCTGTCGTGGGTGATCTGCGCGTCGATCGACAGGCCTTCGGCCAGTTCGAGGCGGATCAGGTCGTTGCGGCCCTGACCTTCGATCAGCACGACTTTGCCGTGCAACTGATTGCGCGCGCTGGTCCTGAGCATCAGCCGACCGAGCAGGTCCAGATCGCTGGCGTCCTCGGCTGCTTCCAGTACTTGAGCCTGCAAGGCTTGCAGCTTTTGATACAGGCGCAGCACTCGCTCGCCCTCGCTCGACAGTCTGGCGCCACCGCCGCCCTTGCCGCCGACCGCGCGCTCGACCAGAGGCTTTTGCGCAAGGTTGTTCAGCTCATCGATGGCATCCCACGCCGCCTTGTAACTCAGGCCGGCGCTTTTCGCGGCGCGGGTGATCGAACCCTGTTCGGCGATGTGTTGCAGCAAGGCGATGCGCTGAGGACGGCGGACGATGTGCTGGGACAACAAAGAGGGCAGGGACATGGCGGACGCTTTGTGCTGAAGGGTTGAGGGAGGACGTTGGCGGCTCGGGACGTATCCGTCAAGCCGCGTCGCCGGGTTTTGGCGTGCGGGCCAGGCAGTACACATCCACCCGCGCGGCGCCGGCGTCCATCAGCAATCGGGCCAGTGCCTGAGCGGTGGCGCCGGTGGTCAGCACGTCGTCGACCAGGGCCAGGTGTCGGCCTTGCACCTGGGCATCGGCGCTCAAGGCGAAGGCGTGACGCAGATTGCGTTTACGCGCCTTGGCGTTGAGGGCCTGCTGGGCGTCGGTATCCTGCACGCGCAAAAGGCTGTGCTCCTCGCAAGGCAAATCGAGTGACTTGCCCAGCCACTGCGCCAGCATCGCCGCTTGATTGAAGCCGCGCTGGCGCAAGCGTTTGGGTGCAAGCGGCACCGGCAGCAGGGCGTCCGGGCGCGGCAGGTCTTCTTCGAAGCGATGTTGCAGGAATTGGCCAAGAACGTCGGCGAGCAAGTGGCCAAGCGGCCATTTGCCGTTGTGCTTGAAACGGGTGATCAGCGTGTCCACCGGAAAGCTGTAAGTCCAGGGCACGGCTACCGTTTCAAAGGCCGGCGGTTCCTGCAGGCAGCCGCCACAGGTCAGGCCGTAAGCGGGCAAGGGCAGGGCGCAGGTCAGACATTGATCGCCCAGCCACGGCAAATCGGTTTCACAGGCGGTACAGATCGGGATTTGCGCGTCTGCCGGTTCGTCACACAATAAGCAGTGTTGTTTGTTTTTTAACCAGATGTAAACCGGTCTTTCGTAGTCTGGTTGACAGCGCATGACTCTTCCTTAAATATGCCGAACATCCGTGTCGTGCCTGTGGGTATTCCGTTTCCCCAGGCGCCAGCCAAGCATAACCAAGGAAACGCCCATGAGCGCCAGCACCACTGCCACCCTGCGTCACGACTGGACTTTGGCCGAAGTCAAAGCACTGTTCGTTCAGCCATTCAACGACTTGCTGTTCCAGGCGCAGACGGTGCACCGCGCGCATTTCGACGCCAACCGCGTCCAGGTTTCCACTCTGCTGTCGATCAAGACCGGCGCCTGCCCGGAAGATTGCAAATATTGTCCGCAGTCCGGTCACTACAACACCGGGCTGGAAAAAGAAAAGCTCATGGAAGTGCAGAAAGTCCTCGAAGAGGCTGCACGCGCCAAGGCCATCGGTTCGACCCGTTTCTGCATGGGCGCGGCGTGGAAGCACCCGTCGGCCAAGGACATGCCTTATGTGCTGAAGATGGTCGAAGGCGTGAAGGCCATGGGCCTGGAAACCTGCATGACCCTCGGTCGTCTCGATCAGGATCAGACCGAGGCACTGGCCAAGGCCGGGCTCGACTACTACAACCACAACCTCGACACCTCGCCGGAGTTCTACGGCAGCATCATCACCACCCGCACCTATGCCGAGCGTCTGCAGACCTTGGCCTACGTGCGCGACGCGGGGATGAAAATCTGCTCCGGCGGCATCCTCGGCATGGGCGAGTCCCTCGATGACCGTGCGAACCTGCTGATTCAGCTGGCCAACCTGCCGGAGCATCCGGAGTCGGTGCCGATCAACATGCTGGTGAAAGTCGCCGGTACGCCGCTGGAAAATGCCGACGACGTCGATCCGTTCGACTTCATCCGCATGCTCGCCGTGGCGCGCATCCTCATGCCGCAATCCCACGTGCGCCTGTCTGCCGGCCGCGAAGCGATGAACGAGCAGATGCAGGCCCTGGCGTTCTTCGCCGGCGCCAACTCGATCTTCTACGGCGACAAATTGCTGACCACCGCCAACCCGCAGGCCGACAAGGACATGCAGCTGTTCGCACGTCTGGGCATTCAGCCGGAAGCACGCGAAGAGCATGCTGACGAAGTACATCAGGCTGCCATCGAACAGGCGCTGGTGGAGCAGAAGAGCAGCGAGCAGTTCTACAACGCGGCGGTCTGATCGCCCGTTCTTCTCAGGCGCTGCCTCGGGCTGTGCCTGCTGATTCATTTGCCACCCGTGAGGCTTGCATGTCTTTCGATCTCGCCGCACGCCTTGCTGCCCGTCGTGCCGACAATCTCTATCGCCAGCGACCGCTGCTTGAAAGCCCGCAAGGGCCGCAAGTGGTGGTCGACGGTCAGCCGCTGCTGGCGTTCTGCAACAACGATTACCTGGGGCTGGCCAATCATCCGCAAGTGATCGAAGCCTGGCGCGCCGGTGCCTCGAAGTGGGGCGTCGGCGGCGGTGCCTCGCATCTGGTGATCGGCCACAGCGGCCCGCATCACGAATTGGAAGAAGCTCTGGCAGACCTCACCGGACGGCCGCGCGCGCTGTTGTTCACCACCGGTTACATGGCCAATCTCGGCGCGGTCACGGCGCTGGTCGGGCAGGGCGATACGGTGCTCGAAGATCGGCTCAATCATGCCTCGTTGCTGGATGCCGGATTGTTGTCCGGCGCGCGCTTCAATCGTTATCTGCACAACGACGCTGACAGCCTCGCCAAGCGTCTGGAGAAAGCCACCGGCAATACGCTGGTGGTCACTGACGGCGTGTTCAGCATGGACGGCGATCTCGCCGATCTGCCGGCGCTGGCCCGGGAAACCAGGGCCAAAGGCGCTTGGCTGATGGTCGATGACGCCCACGGTTTCGGCCCGCTGGGGGCAAACGGTGGCGGGATCGTCGAGCATTTCGGTTTGAGCCAGGAAGATGTGCCGGTGCTGGTCGGCACGCTCGGTAAAGCGTTCGGCACGGCGGGGGCGTTCGTCGCCGGCAGTGAAGAGCTGATTGAAAGCCTGATCCAGTTCGCCCGTCCGTACATCTACACCACCAGCCAGCCGCCAGCGCTGGCCTGCGCAACCTTGAAGAGTCTGGAGCTGCTGCGCAGCGAACACTGGCGTCGCGAGCATTTGCAGTCGCTGATTCGTCAATTCCGCCACGGCGCCGAACAGATCGGTCTGGAACTTATGGACAGCTTCACGCCGATTCAGCCGATCCTGATCGGCGATGCCGGTCGCGCCGTGCGTCTGTCGCAGATGCTGCGCGAGCGTGGACTGATGGTCACCGCGATCCGCCCGCCGACCGTGCCTGCCGGCAGCGCGCGGTTGCGGGTGACGCTGACCGCCGCTCACAGCGAGGCACAGGTGCAGCTATTGTTGGAAGGACTGGCCGATTGCTTTGCGCAACTCAAGTCGGAGCCAAGCCATGCGTGATCGCCTGATTCTGCTACCGGGCTGGGGCCTCGGCGTTTCGCCGCTGGAGCCGCTGGCCGCTGCGTTACGCGGACTCGACGAGCACCTGCAGGTCGACATCGAGCCGTTGCCGGAGCTGGACTCCAGCGATCTGAACGACTGGCTCGACGAGCTCGATGAGCGCATCCCCGAAGATGCCTGGCTCGGCGGCTGGTCACTGGGCGGGATGCTCGCTTCCGAGCTGGCGGCGCGGCGTGGCGAACATTGCTGCGGCTTGCTGACCCTGGCGAGCAATCCTTCGTTTGTCGCCCATGAACAATGGCCGAGCGCGATGCCCGGCGAGACTTTCGATGCGTTTCTGGCCGGCTGCAGCGCCGACCCGCGCACGACCCTCAAGCGATTCTCTCTGCTGTGTGCCCAGGGCGCGCAAGACGCGCGCGGCTTGTCGCGGCTGTTGCTCGGCGGCGCGCCGAATACCTCGCCGGCCGCGTTGATGGCCGGTCTGGAATTGTTGGCGCAGATCGATACGCGCGCTGCCTTGCAGGCGTTTCGTGGCCCGCAATTGCATCTGTTCGGCGGGCTGGACGGGTTGGTGCCGGCGGAGGCCGCGGGCGAGCTGTTCGCGTTGCTGGCGGATGTCGAGGTCGGCCTGATCGAGCAGGCCAGCCATGCGTTTCTTCTGGAGGATCCCCACGGTGTGGCGGGTGCTATCCAGGCGTTTTTAAGTGAGTGCGGTGATGACTGATTTGTCTGTTGCGGCGTTGCCCGGCGGCTTGCCTGACAAGCGCCAGGTCGCGGCTTCTTTTTCTCGCGCAGCGGCCAGCTACGACAGCGTCGCCGAGTTGCAGCGCGATGTCGGTACGCAGTTGATGAATCGCTTGCCGGTGGATTTTCGCCCGGCACGCTGGTTGGATCTGGGCTGTGGCACCGGGTATTTCACTCGGGCGCTGGCCGAGCGATTTGGTGAGGGGCTGGCACTGGATATCGCTGAGGGCATGCTCCATCACGCGCGGCCGTTGGGTGGGGCCATGCACTTTATTGCTGGCGATGCCGAACGTTTGCCATTACAGGATTCGACCTGCGATCTGATCTTCTCCAGCCTTGCCGTGCAGTGGTGCGCGGACTTTGAAGCGGTGCTCGGTGAAGCGTTTCGGGTGCTGAAGCCGGGGGGGATTTTCGCGTTTGCTAGTCTTTGTGCAGGGACGCTTTACGAATTGCGCGATAGCTGGCGTCAGGTCGATGGTCTGGTGCACGTCAACCGCTTCCGCGAATTCGCCCGCTACGAGCAATTGTGCGCGGCCAGTGGTTTGCGCAGTGTTTGTCTGGAGAACCGGCCGCATGTGCTGCATTACCCGGATGTGCGCAGCCTGACCCATGAACTCAAGGCCTTGGGCGCGCATAACCTGAACCCTGGCCGGCCGGGTGGATTGACCGGGCGGGCGCGGATTCTGGGGCTGGTCGAGGCCTACGAGCAGTTCCGTCAGCCTGCGGGATTGCCGGCGACCTACCAGGTGGTCTACGCCGTGTTGGAGAAACCCTTATGAGCGCAGCCTATTTCATCACCGGAACCGACACTGACGTTGGCAAGACCACCGTCGCCGCCGGGTTGCTGCACGCTGCGCGGTCGGCGGGGCTGAGTACGGCGGCGGGCAAACCGGTAGCGTCCGGTTGCGTGGTGACGACCAGAGGTCTGCGCAATTCCGATGCGCTGGCGTTGCAGGCCGAATGCTCGTTGCCGCTGACGTATCAACAGGTCAATCCGGTGGCGTTCGAGCCAGCGATCGCGCCGCATCTGGCAGCGCGTGAGGCGGGTGTGGCGCTGACCGTGCAATCGTTGCTGGGGCCGATGCGCGAGATTCTGGCCATGAACGCCGACTTCACGCTGATCGAAGGCGCAGGCGGCTGGCGGGTGCCGTTGGCGGATCAGGACAATCTGTCGGATCTGGCGATTGCGCTGAAGTTGCCGGTGATTCTGGTGGTCGGCGTGCGTCTGGGTTGCATCAGCCACGCGCTGTTGACCGCTGAAGCGATCGCTCGTGACGGGCTGCAACTGGCCGGTTGGGTGGCGAACATCATTGATCCGAAGACGTCGCGGCTGGAGGAAAACCTCGCGACACTCGCCGAGCGGATTCCGGCGCCGTGCCTGGGGCGGGTGCCGAAGCTGAAGGCGGTTAGCGCTGAAGCGGTCGCCGATCACTTGCAACTGGATCTGCTCGACTGATTTTGGCTATGACAAGGCACTGTGCCATTAGTGTTTTTGACGGGTGTTTTTCTGACGCCTCTGGTTCAATGGCACCCATCGATCCTTCCCAAGGATGAGAGCTCCCATGGAAATCTCCGGAAACACAGCTTTTTATGCAGGTCTGAGCACCATCCAGACCGGGCAGAACCGCGTCGATCAGGCCGCCAGCCAGATCGCCAACAACACCATCGAGCGCTCGGTCACCAGCCAGTCTTCCGAAGCCCAGATCGATCGCCTGCGCGGAGTGGATCGCAGCCAGCAAATGGATCCGGGCAGCGCCATGGCCGAGATGGCCCAAGGCAAGTTTCAAGTGGAGCTGGGCACGAAAGTCGCGAAGGCTTCCGATGAAATGCTCGGTACGATCATCGATACGTTCGCCTGATTTTTTGATCCGCGCTTTGCCAGACGCCGCGACTGTTCGCGGCGTTTTTCGTTGTAAGTCCTTCTCCCTCAACTAATCTTTTTTCAGTGCACATGGCTCGGTCGGGCACATGTCGCGCTGCTGTGTCCGGCGTTCGGAAAATGTGATGACGAATGGCAAAAGAACGACGCTTGACAAGATTTCGGCGTAAACGTATGTTTCAAACAACTGTTTGACCGTCACAACAAATCAATGCGGTCGTTCATTCCCGGTTACATCAGCAGAGGTTTATCGCTATGCCTGACTACAAGGCCCCCTTGCGTGATATTCGCTTCGTTCGTGACGAACTGCTCGGCTACGAAGCGCACTATCAGAGCCTTCCAGCGTGCGCAGAAGCAACGCCGGACATGGTTGACGCCATTCTCGAAGAGGGCGCCAAGTTTTGTGAGCAAGTGCTGGCACCGCTGAACCGCGTGGGTGACACCGAAGGCTGCACCTGGAGCGAGTCCGGCGTGAAAACCCCGACCGGCTTCAAAGAGGCCTACAAGCAATTCGTCGAAGGCGGCTGGCCAAGTCTGGCCCATGACGTCGAGCACGGCGGTCAGGGGCTGCCTGAGTCGCTGGGTCTGGCTGTCAGCGAGATGGTCGGCGAAGCCAACTGGTCGTGGGGCATGTACCCGGGCCTGTCGCACGGCGCGATGAACACCATCTCCGAACACGGCACCCCAGAGCAGCAGGAAGCCTATCTGACCAAACTGGTCTCCGGCGAATGGACCGGCACCATGTGCCTGACCGAACCGCACTGCGGCACCGACCTGGGCATGCTGCGCACCAAGGCCGAACCTCAGGCCGACGGTTCCTACAAAGTTTCCGGCACCAAGATCTTCATCTCGGCCGGTGAACACGACATGGCCGACAACATCGTCCACATCGTACTGGCCCGCCTGCCGGATGCACCGGCCGGCACCAAAGGCATTTCCCTGTTCATCGTTCCGAAGTTCCTGCCGAACGCCGACGGCACCGTCGGTACCCGTAACGCCGTGACCTGCGGTTCGATCGAACACAAGATGGGCATCCACGGCAACGCGACCTGCGTGATGAACTTCGACGGCGCGACCGGTTTCCTGATCGGCCCGGCGAACAAAGGCCTGAACTGCATGTTCACCTTCATGAACACCGCACGTCTGGGTACCGCACTGCAAGGTCTGGCCCACGCCGAAATCGGTTTCCAGGGCGGCCTGAAATACGCTCGCGATCGCCTGCAAATGCGTTCCCTGACTGGCCCGAAAGCGCCGGACAAGGCCGCTGACCCGATCATCGTTCACCCAGACGTACGCCGCATGCTGTTGACCATGAAGGCATTTGCCGAAGGCAACCGTGCGATGGTGTACTTCACCGCCAAACAGGTCGACATCGTCAAATACGGCGTGGATGAAGAAGAGAAGAAGAAAGCCGACGCACTGCTGGCCTTCATGACTCCGATCGCCAAAGCGTTCATGACCGAAGTCGGTTTCGAATCCGCCAACCACGGCGTACAGATCTACGGCGGCCATGGCTTCATCGCCGAGTGGGGCATGGAGCAGAACGTTCGCGACAGCCGCATCTCGATGCTGTACGAAGGCACCACCGGCATCCAGGCACTCGACCTGCTGGGCCGTAAAGTGCTGATGACTCAAGGCGAGGCGCTGAAAGGCTTCACCAAGATCGTCCACAAGTTCTGCCAGAACAACGAAGGCAACGAAGCCGTCAAGGAATTCGTCGCACCGTTGGCTGCACTGAACAAAGAGTGGGGCGAGCTGACCATGAAGGTCGGTATGGCTGCAATGAAAGATCGCGAAGAAGTCGGCGCGGCCTCGGTGGACTACCTGATGTACTCCGGTTACGCCTGCCTGGCCTACTTCTGGGCTGACATGGCGCGTCTGGCTGCCGAAAAACTGGCTGCCGGCACCACCGACGAGGCGTTCTACACCGCCAAGCTGCAAACCGCGCGCTTCTACTTCCAGCGCATCCTGCCGCGTACCCGTACGCACGTGGCCACCATGTTGTCGGGCGCCAACAACCTGATGGACATGAAAGAAGAAGACTTCGCACTGGGCTACTAAGCCTTAACGCGGTCTTTCGAAAAACCGCTGCTCCTTCGGGGGCAGCGGTTTTTTTGTGCCCGGATTTCCCCAATCCCGGGGCTGATTCCCCAGCATTGATGAGGTCGCTGCTCAGCCGACCCCTTGCGCTTATTGATTCAAAATGTTTCCAGAGGACTGGCCAATTAATTGCACTGCCCGATTTACCGGTGCTAACCAGAACTGCCTGCTCAAAGAAGCAAGACGCCCGGCACTTAACAACAACAGTCAGGGTGAAGCCTATGAACATCAGTCGACTCGCTCGTTTGACCTTCTGGTTACCCATCGCGCTGTCAGTCCACAGCGCATGGGCCGCCGACCCCGCCGTGGTCGATCCTCCCGTGCCGGAGGTGCCTTCGCTGCAATCACTGCGCGGGATGGTGCCCCCCGATCCGTCCGGAACCGAAGGCGGGCGCAAGGTCGACCTGATGACCGACTACGTGCTCAATCGCCAGGCCGCGATCCTGCTGGGCAAAGCGCTGTTCTGGGACATGGAGATCGGCAGCGACGGCTCCACGGCATGCGCTTCCTGCCACTACCACGCCGGCGTCGACCACCGCATCACCAACCAGCTCAACCCCGGCCAGGCCCATACCAACGCCAATGTCGCGTCGATCTTCAACAAGCCGTTTGTAGCCTCGGACATTCCCGGTGATGTGGCGTCCTACGCGACGTTGTCCGGCGGCAAGGGCGGCCCGAACTACACGCTGAAGAAAACCGACTTCCCGACCCACGTGCTGAGCAATCCGCTGGAGCGCAACTCGCCCATCGTGTACTCGACGGACGATGTGGTCGGCTCGCAAGGCGTGTTCGACGCCAACTTCGTCAAACCCAATCAGGCGCGTTTCGACAAATGTACTCAGCAGCCGGACGGTATTTTCCAGGTCGGTGGCATCAACGTGCGTCGCAGCACCGGGCGCAATGCGCCGTCGGTGATCAATGCCGCGTTCAACGTGCGCAACTTCTGGGACGGTCGGGCCAACAACGTGTTCAACGGCTTCTCGCCGTTCGGTAATCGCGATCCGGATGCCGGGATCTACGTGACCAGCGAACGCAGCACGGTTGCGACCAAAGTGCGGCTGGCGCTCAACGATGCGTCTGCCGCCTCGCAAGCCGTCGGCCCGCCCGGCAGCCCGGTGGAAATGTCCTGCGGTGGCCGTACCTTTGCCGACATCGGCCGCAGGATGCTCGACACGCTGATGCTAAAGCAGCAAAGGATTTCATCCACCGACTCGGTGCTGGCTCCAGTATCGGGCGCACGGCGGCCGACCTATCGCGAACTGATCAAGAACGCCTTCCAGCCCCGGCTGTGGAACGCCACGCAAAACGTTCTGGTGGGCGGCGTGCCGTACACCCAGATGGAGGCCAACTTCCCGCTGTTTTTCGGCCTGGCGATCCAGATGTATGAGGCGACGCTGGTGTCCGATCAGGCGCCGATCGATGCTTACCTGCAGGGCGATCACACGGCAATGAACGCGCAACAGGTGGAGGGCATGAACCTGTTTCTCGGCAAGGGCAAATGCGTCAATTGCCACGGCGGTCCGGAGCTGACCAACGCCGCCAGCCGCCTGCTGATGCACCCGCGCGAACGCATTGAGCGGATGGTGATGGCCGACAACCTGACCACCCTTTACGACAACGGCTTCTACAACACCGGTGTGCGCCCGACCTCGGAAGACCTGGCCCTCGGCGGCGCGGATGCCTGGGGCAATCCATGGTCGTTCACCCGGCAGTACAACAGCGTGTTGCAGGGCGGTCGCTCGGTCGATCCGCTGGACGTCGATGTCTGCACGTTCGAGGCACCGTTGAGTGCGGCGATTCCGTGCGATGCCACGCTCAAACCGAATGTCGGTTTCCGCGACTCGGTCGACGGCGCATTCAAGACCCCGACCCTGCGTAACATCGCCCTGACCGGGCCGTACTTCCACAACGGCAGCCGCTCGACGCTCAAGCAGGTGATGGAGTTCTACAACCGTGGCGGTGACCGGCGCGGTGAAGATGCCAACAACACCAGCGGCTTTGAGCATCCGGCGGTGAACCAGCACAACACTTCCAACCTCGACCCGGACATGACGGCGCTGAACCTGACGCCCGATGAAATCGACGCGCTGGTGAAATTCATGGAGGTCGGCCTGACCGATCCTCGCGTGGCATGGGAGCGCGCACCGTTCGATCATCCGTCGCTGGTGATTCCGCAGGGCCACATCGGCGATGAAAATGCCGTGACCCAGCGTCCGGCCAGTCCGAAAGTCACGACCCGTCAGGCGATGGACGCATCGCTCAATCTCAAGCCTTACGGTGCTGAAGGCCGGCCGGCGGCAGAGGGGCCATTGCAGCCGTTCTACAACGATCTCTGAGCATAAAAACACACCATGGCCATCAAGAATGATGGCCATGGTGGCCGTCTAGCGGCCATTGCGCAAAAAACCTTACTGAATTACTCAGCAACTGCCGATTTCGGCCGTTAAAGAGACAGCCTGTGATCTGGATCACATTGTGTGTGCTTAACTGGCCACATTGCAGGCACAATGCCATCTCTTTGCCATGACGGGTCGGAGCTTTTACCCTTGCCGCGTTCTTCCGCTGTACGTTTCAGTCATTTCCTGCCGTCACTGCTGTTGTTGCTCGCGGGGTTAGCGGCTGCGTACGTCAAAGACCTCAACGTGTTCTTCACCTCGCTGTTTAACGTGTTGCCGACATTGGTGCTGCTGTTGGGCGGTTCGTACTGTGCGGTTTACCGACGCCAGCGCGAGCTGTTTCTGATGGTCACGGTGTACATCGCCTACTTCCTGCTCGACACCCAGACTGACTATTACCGCGACAACGGCAAGGTGCGCGAAGATGCGGCCGTGGTGTTCCACTTGGTCTGTCTGTTGCTGCCGTTGCTGTTCGGTCTGTTCGCCGCATGGCAGGAACGCACGCATCTGTTTCAGGACATGATCGCGCGCTTCGCCGTGCTGCTGGCCTTTGGCAGCGTGGCGCTGGGGCTCGAGCAAAGCTACCCGCAGGCCTTGCTGATGTGGCTTTCCGAGATCCGCTGGCCGGCGCTGCACGGCGCGTGGATGAGCCTGATCCAGTTGTCGTATCCGGTGTTCATCTCGGCGTTCCTGCTTCTGGCCTGGCAATACTGGCGCAACCCGCGTCCGCTGCACGCGGCGCAACTGGTGGGGTTGCTCGGGGTGTTCTGGATGCTGCCGAAAACCTTCATCCTGCCGTTCACCCTGAACATCATGTGCAGCCAGGTCATGCTGATGATTGCGGCAGCGGTAGCGCACGAGGCGTATCAAATGGCCTTTCGCGACGAACTTACCGGTTTGCCGGGCCGCCGCGCACTCAACGAGCGCATGCAGCGTCTGGGTCGCAACTATGTGCTGGCGATGAGCGACGTCGATCATTTCAAGAAATTCAACGACACCCACGGCCACGACGTGGGGGATCAGGTGTTGCGTCTGGTCGCCAGCAAGCTGTCCAAAATCAGCGGCGGCGGTAGGGCGTATCGCTATGGCGGTGAGGAATTCGCCCTGGTGTTTGCGGGCAAGACCCTCGAAGAGTGCATGCCGCACCTGGAAGTCATCCGCGAGTCGATTGCGTCCTACAACATTCAGCTGCGCAATCAGGAAAGTCGCCCGCAGGATGATCAGCAGGGCCGTCAGCGCCGCTCGGGTTCGGGGGCGTCCAGCGTGTCGGTCACGGTCAGCATCGGCGTGGCCGAGCGTCTGGAGCAGCGCACCCCGGAAGAAGTGCTGAAATCCGCCGACCAGGCGCTCTACAGCGCCAAGGGCGCAGGGCGAAACTGCGTGATGGCGTTCGGTCAGAACCGCCGTGGCGCGGTGCGCATGGACAGCGCCGCAGGTTGAGTGATGACGGCGCATTCAGCGTCTGGACAGTGATTGTGGGGCAGGGTGACCGGCAGTAGGTTGAAGCAATCTGCTGAAGGAGAAGCCACCATGCCCGAGTACAAAGCTCCGTTGCGCGATATGCGCTTTCTGATCGACCACGTCTTTGACTTCCACACTCAGTACGCGGCTCTCGGCGCCCACGACGCCAGCCCGGACATGATCAACGCGATCCTCGACGAGGGCGCGAAGTTCTGTGAGAACGTTCTGGCGCCGCTCAATCGCAGCGGCGATGAAGAGGGCTGCCATTTCGACAATGGCGTGGTGACAACGCCTACAGGCTTCAAGCAGGCCTTCGCACAATACGTGGAAGGTGGCTGGCACGGTCTGGCGGCAGATCCGGCTTACGGTGGCCAGGGCCTGCCGAGTTCGCTGGGGCTGGTGATCAGCGAAATGGTCGCCTCCAGCAACACCTCGTGGGGCATGTACCCGGGCCTGACCCATGGCGCCATGTCGGCGATCCACGCCCACGGCACCGACGAGCAGAAAAACACCTATCTGCGCAAACTTACTGCGGGCCAGTGGACCGGCACCATGTGCCTGACCGAAGCCCATTGCGGCACCGACCTGGGCATTATCAAGACCCGCGCGGTGCCGCAGGCCGACGGCAGTTATGCAGTGACCGGCAGCAAGATTTTCATCTCCGCCGGCGAGCACGACATGAGTGACAACATCATTCATCTGGTGCTGGCCAAACTGCCGGACGCACCGGCGGGCACCAAAGGCATTTCGCTGTTCATCGTGCCGAAATTTCTCCCGGACGCCTCCGGTGAGGCGGGCGAGCGCAACGGCGTTTCCTGCGGCTCGATCGAACACAAAATGGGCATCAAGGCATCGGCCACCTGCGTGCTGAACTTCGACGACGCCAAAGGTTTCCTGATCGGCGAGCCGAACAAAGGCCTGAATTGCATGTTCACCATGATGAACCACGCGCGCCTCGGCACCGGGATGCAGGGCCTGTGTCTGGGCGAGGCAAGCTTCCAGGGCGCAATCAAATACGCCAACGACCGCTTGCAGATGCGGGCCCTGACCGGTGCCAAGTCCCCGGACAAACCGGCCGACCCGATCATCGTCCATCCGGACGTGCGACGCATGCTGCTGACCATGAAAGCCTTCAACGAAGGCAACCGCGCGCTGACTTATTTCACCGCGCAGATGCTCGATGTCGCGCACCTGAGCCCGGACGCCGAGGCGCGTCAGGAAGCCGAAGACCTGTTGGCGTTCCTGACGCCGATCTGCAAGGCGTTCATGACCGACACCGGCCTTGAGGTGACCAACCACGGCATGCAGGTGTTCGGTGGCCACGGATTTATCCGCGAGTGGGGCATGGAACAACTGGTTCGTGATTGCCGCATCGCGCCGATCTACGAGGGCACAAACGGCATTCAGGCGCTGGATCTACTCGGGCGCAAGGTGCTGGGCAGCCAGGGAAAGCTGCTGCGCAACTTCACCAAAATCGTCCACAAGTTCTGCGCCGCCAACGCCGGGAATGCGCAGTTGGGCGGGTTTGTCGCGCAGCTTGATGGTCTCAATCAGCAGTGGGGCGAGCTGACCATGAAGGTCGGTATGGCCGCGATGAAAAATCCGGATGAAGTCGGCGCCGCGTCGGTGGATTACCTGATGTACAGCGGTTACATCGTTCTCGGCTACCTGTGGCTGCGCATGGCTCTGGTTGCCCAAGCGCAGCTGGAGTCGGGCGAGGGGGATGGCGATTTCTGCCAGGGCAAACTGGCGACGTGCGAGTTTTACTTCAAGCGTCTGCTGCCGCGCACCGCTGCGCATCGTTCGGCGATCGAGGCGGGTAGCGATTGCCTGATGAAACTGCCGGCGCAGTTGTTCGCGCTGTAACACGCCACTGTTAAACAAAAGAGCCCGCTGATTGCGGGCTTCTTTATGGTTGATTGCTGGTGACTAAAAATAACAAATCAGTCATCGCCTGACCCTATGTGTCGCAAAAGTTGTTGGGTTACACTCCAGCTCAACGAAATCACCCTTCCACGAATCACCTGTTTAGATCTTTGCGAGGTTTGCCATGGCTGACTACAAAGCGCCGCTGCGCGATATGCGCTTCGTCCTCAATGAAGTGTTCGAAGTCGCCAAACTCTGGGCCGAACTGCCGGCCCTGGCCGAGACCGTGGACGCGGAAACCGTTGAAGCCATTCTCGAAGAGGCCGGCAAGGTCACCAGCAAAAGCATTGCGCCCCTGAGCCGTGCCGCCGATGAAGAAGGCTGCCACTGGGCCGACGGTGCCGTCACGACGCCGGCCGGTTTTCCACAGGCTTATCAGACTTATGCCGAAGGCGGCTGGGTCGGTGTTGGCGGTGATCCGGCCTACGGCGGCATGGGCATGCCAAAAGCTGTCTCGGCCCAGGTCGAAGAAATGGTCAACTCCGCCAGCCTGTCCTTCGGTCTGTACCCGATGCTGACCGCCGGCGCTTGCCTGTCGATCAACGCCCACGCCAGCGAAGAACTGAAAGCCGCTTACTTGCCGAACATGTACGCCGGTGTCTGGGCTGGTTCCATGTGCCTGACCGAGCCACACGCCGGCACCGACCTGGGCATCATTCGCACCAAGGCCGAACCTCAGGCTGACGGTTCCTACAAGGTCAGCGGCACCAAGATCTTCATCACCGGCGGTGAGCACGACCTGACCGAAAACATCATTCACCTGGTGCTGGCCAAACTGCCGGACGCACCGGCGGGGCCGAAAGGCATTTCGCTGTTCCTGGTGCCGAAGTTCATGGTCAATGCCGATGGCAGCCTGGGCGCGCGCAACCCGGCGAACTGCGGTTCGATCGAACACAAGATGGGCATCCAGGCGTCCGCTACGTGCGTGATGAACTTCGACGAAGCCGTGGGTTACCTGGTCGGCGAGCCAAACAAGGGCCTGGCCGCGATGTTCACCATGATGAACTACGAGCGTCTGGGCGTCGGCATCCAGGGCCTGGCCACCGGCGAGCGCTCGTACCAGAACGCCATCGAATACGCCCGTGACCGCCTGCAAAGTCGTTCGCCGACCGGCGCGCAGAACAAGGACAAGGTGGCCGACCCGATCATTGTCCACCCGGACGTGCGTCGTATGCTGTTGACCATGAAAGCCTCGAACGAAGGCGGCCGTGCGTTCTCCACTTACGTGGCGATGCAGCTCGACACCGCCAAGTTCAGCGAAGACGCCGCGACCCGCAAACGTGCGGAAGATCTGGTGGCCTTGCTGACGCCAGTGGCCAAGGCGTTCCTGACCGATCTTGGACTGGAAACCACCGTCCACGGCCAGCAGATCTTCGGCGGCCACGGCTACATCCGTGAGTGGGGCCAGGAGCAACTGGTGCGTGACGTGCGCATCACCCAGATCTACGAAGGCACCAACGGCATTCAGGCGCTGGACCTGGTGGGGCGCAAGATCGTCGGCAGCGGCGGCGCGTTCTACAAACTGTTCGCCGACGAGATCCGCCATTTCACCGCAACCGCCAGTGCCGATCTGGGCGAGTTCACCAAGCCGCTGAATGACGCCGTCGACACCCTCGACGAGCTGACCTCATGGCTGCTGGACCGGGCGAAAACCAACCCGAACGAAATCGGCGCGGCATCGGTCGAGTATCTGCAAGCGTTCGGCTACACCGCTTACGCCTACATGTGGGCACTGATGGCCAAGGCATCGCTGGGCAAAGAAGCGCAGGACGATTTCTATGCGAGCAAACTCGGCACGGCGCGGTTCTATTTCGCCCGTCTGCTGCCGCGGATTCACTCGTTGAGCGCGTCGGTGAAGGCCGGCAGCGAGTCGCTGTTCCTGCTGGACGCTGCGCAGTTCTGATGATGTAACGTCATGTAAGCGATCTCTTACATGACGTGCTGCTGTTCTCCCATAGGCGTAGATTGGATCCAGAGCTAATCTACTTTCCATGGACGTCGCGCAGGAAGCGCAAAGCAACAACACGGACACGTAGGATTCTGCCAGGGTGGCGGAGTGAAATGGATGTCAGGGAAACAGTCTGCAAAGCCCCGCTTCGGCGGGGTTTTCTTATGCCCGCAGAAAAGTTTTCAGCTCAACGCGTCCAGCGGCGGCGCCCCTTTCAGCGGTTTGTCCTCACGCTGATCACCTCTTCCAGCAACGTTCGCAGCAAGGCCAATGGCGCCTGCTGGCGTTGCACATCGCGACACACCAGCCCGACCTTCAACGGCACGCGCGGCTCACTCAACGGTTTCCACAGCAGATCCTGATCGTCGTACTCTTTTTGCGAACGACCGGGCAGCACCGTCGCCAGACGGGTATGCGGAAGGCTGTCGAGAATCCCCACCATATTGTTCAATTCGGCCTGCACTTGCGGGCGTCGTCCGAGGCTGGCCAGTTGCGCCTGCCAGATCTGGCGGATCTGAAATTCTTCGCCCAATAGCAACATCGGCAATTCGGCTGCCTGACTCATCGAGACTTTCTTGAATTCCCGCAGCGGATGATCCGCCGGGATGACCAGCGTCAGTTCATCTTCGTACAACATCACGCCGTGCAGCCCCGGCTGGCGTGGCGGTAGATAGCTGATGCCGATGTCCAGCGAGCCGTTGAGCAGTCGCCGCTCGATCTCAAGCCCCGTCAGTTCATAAATCTGCACCACCAGATGCGGCTGGGCCTTGCGCACTCTCTCCAGCATTTGCGGCACCAGGCTGGTGTGCACGGTTTGCAGCACGCCGATCGCCAATGTGCGCAGTGCCTGCCCTTTGAAGTTACCCAACGCCTCACGCGCCCGCTGCATGCCGTCGAGCAGTGGCAAGGCGTGGTTGTACAAGGTGTGGGCGGCGAGGGTCGGCAGCAGGCGTTTGCTGCTGCGTTCGAACAGGGTGACGTCGAGGTTTTGTTCCAGCTGGCGAATCTGCTGGGACAGCGCGGGCTGAGAGATCGACAGGCGCTCTGCGGCGCGTCCGACATGCCCTTCTTCATAGACCGCGACGAAATAACGCAGTTGTTTGAAATCCATAAGTAACACTTATCGAAAATGCTGGGAAATCGAAATGGCTTGACGCCGTGACCCGGCCTAGTCTAACCGCATTCACAAGGCTTACAGGGCCGGAAAGCGCAATGACCAGCGTTTGTTTTGAAAGTGTTTGCATAGGCAGTTCAAAAAACCTCGATCGAGGTTTTTTTCAATGAATCTGTTCAGTTTGCGGCGCCAGACGCCGAGTCTCGATGACCTGGCTTTTGAAACCCAAGAATCGGATGCCGCTGATGGCCTGAATGCCGAACGTCTGATGCCCAGCGTCGAGCGTCCGCAGCAGGTATTCGTTCGCGGTCAAGGCTCCTGGCTATGGGACAGCAATGACCGCGCCTACCTGGACTTTTCCCAGGCCGGAGGCGCCAATAGCCTCGGCCACAGCCCTTCGGCGCTGGTCAAAGCCATTGCCAACCAGGCCCAGGCCCTGATCAATCCCGGTTTCAATCTGCACAACCGCGGCATGCTCAGCCTTGCCGAACGTCTTTGTGCGAGCACTGGCAGTGATCAGGCATACCTGCTCAACAGTGGCAGCGAAGCCTGTGAGGCGGCGATCAAACTGGCGCGCAAATGGGGCCAGCTGCATCGCGGCGGCGCCTCGCGGATCATTGTCGCCAGACAAGGCTGTCACGGACGTAGTCTGGCGACGATTTCGGCGTCGGACAGTTGCAACCTGCACAACCGTTTCGCACCGTTGCTGCCCGGTTTCGATCCGGTACCGTTCAATGACCTGCCGGCGCTGCATGCAGCAGTGGATGCGCAGACCGTAGCAATCATGCTCGAACCGATCCAGAGCGATGCCGGAGTAATCCCTGCGACCGAGCATTACCTCAAGGGTGTTGAACGCCTCTGCCGTGAGCTGGGGATTCTGCTGATTCTCGACGAGGTTCAGACCGGCATCGGCCGTTGTGGCACCTTACTCGCCGAACAGTCCTACGGCGTGCGCGCCGATATCGTCGTGCTCGGCAAAGGCCTCGGCGGCGGTGTTCCACTGGCGGCGCTGCTGGCGCGAGGCAAGGCCTGCTGTTTCGATTCTGGCGAGCTGGGCGGTACTCATCATGGCAACGCGCTAATGACCGCCGCAGGGCTGGTGGTGCTCGACAGCGTGCAGGACCGTGCATTCCTCGAACAGATCCGCGACAACTGCCAGCATCTGCGCGAAGGGCTCGCCCGTCTGGCCTATCGTTATGAGCATGGCGAGTTACGCGGGCAGGGGCTGTTCTGGGGACTGAGCCTGTCGGAAGACTCCGCCGAGGCCGTTGTCAAAGCCGCGCTTCACGAAGGTTTGCTGCTCAACGCCCCACAAGCCGACTGCCTGCGCTTCACACCGGCGCTCAACGTCAGCAAGGCCAACATCGACGAAATGCTCCTGCGCCTGGCCCGCGCCTTCTCCCGGGTACGCACCGCGCAACTGCAATGCCGCAAAGGGATTGCCGTCTGAGCTGAAATTTCCCACCCGAATTCAAGAACCGTCTCGCGGTATAACGCACGCCCCACTCCTGATTCTTTTGGCGTGGGGCGTTTTTTTGTGGCCGGATAATGGCAATCAGATGGCGAGATTGCGGTTTGCACTGAACCCTGACAAACGGCACAGGTCGATTAGCTTGTATGGCTCAGGTGAGCCAACCCCCAATCAGGAGCTGCCCCATGGACTTTATCCGCATCATCATTGCCATTCTGTTGCCGCCTCTGGGTGTGTTTCTGCAGGTCGGGTTCGGCGGCGCGTTCTGGCTGAACATTCTGCTGACGTTGTGCGGTTACATCCCGGGGATCGTGCATGCGGTGTACATCATCGCCAAACGCTGAGTCTCAGTCCGTCAAACCCATCACTCGCCGGTAGAACCGCCATTCCTGCTCCAGCGCATGGGCCTGATTGGCGGCCCGGCGGAAGCCGTGGCGTTCATCGGCGTAGTAATGCGCTTCGACCTCAATGCCGTTTTGCTCCAGGGCCGCGACCATGTCGCGGGTCTGTTGCGGCACGACTACGGCGTCCAGTTCGCCCTGAAAGAAAATCACCGGTACGCGGATGTTGCTTGCGTACAGCAACGGCGTGCGGGCGGCGTAGCGTTCGGCATCTTTCTCTGGATCGCCGATCAGCCAGTCCAGATAATCGCCTTCAAACTTGTGCGTAGCGCGGGCCAGTGCCACCGGGTCACTGACTCCGTACAGACTGGCGCCAGCGCGGAATACCTGATGGAACGCCAGGGCGCACAACGTGGTGTAACCACCGGCGCTGCCGCCACGGATGAATGCACGATCACCGTCGATCATGTCGCGATCATTAAGGTAGGCCACGACCGCACACGCGTCCTCGACGTCCACCGCGCCCCAACTCAGATGCAGCGCCTGCCGATACTCCCGGCCATAACCGCTGCTGCCTCGGTAGTTGAGATCGGCGACGGCGAAGCCACGCTGCGTCCAGTACTGAATGCGCGGGTCGAGCATCGGGTAGCAGGCCGACGTCGGGCCGCCGTGAATGAACACCACCAGCGGCGGCTTCACATCACCATTCGTGGCCGGGTAAAAGAAGCCGTGGGCTTCACCCGAACCGCTGGGATAGCGCAGAGTTTGCGGGCGGCTGATGCGCTCGGCGGGTAGCGGTGCGACTCCGCCGGCCAGGATGTTCACTTCACGCGATTCGCGATCAATGGCGATCACCGCTGAAGGGCTGATCGGTGAGGCGGCAATGCAGTAAATAAATTGATCATCGACAGCCAGATGACGGAAGCGGCTGTAGTCGCCGGTGAAGTCTTCACCGTTGAGCGCCAGACGACCGAAACCGCCTTCGCTCCAGCTCGCCAAAAAGCCTTCGTCGGTGGGCAGCCAAGTGCAGCCACCAAGTTGCCATGGAGCTGGTGCGTGATCGGCTTTGGCGCTAGCTAACGGTTGCAAGTCGTTTGCCGACGCGACCCACGGTTGCCAATAACCACCACGATCGGTCAGACAGCCCAGTCGGCCATTGGCATCGAAACGCGGTTGCTGGATCGACTCTTCAAGGGTTTCACCCGCCACACAGCGTGGGACGGAAAACCCGCTATCCGAGCGCTCGGCGAGCATCAGTCGTGTGGATGTCCACGGCTGATACGGACGGCTCCACTCGATCCACGCCAAGCGCTGGCCGTCCGGACTGATGATCGGCGATGCATAAAAATCCGCGCCTTCAATCAGCCTATGACGCTCGCCATTCGCCAGATCGATAGCCACCAGCCGATGGCGATCACCGTTCTCTTCAATGGCCAGCACCTGCCCGTCGGCGTAATTCAGATCGCCATAACGACACTCGCCAGACGTCAATGCCACGGGCTCGCCGTCCAGCGTCTGGCGATACAGCTGTTGATCCGCCTCGTTGACGAAAACCACCCCGTCAGGCGTCAGGCAAAACGCCCCACCGCCATATTCGTACACCCGGCTGCGCACGCTGAAACCCGTAGGCGTCAGACATTTCGCCGCGCCATCGCGCCAGTGCCAGATCCGGCACGCGGCGTCTGTTGGGCGATATTCATTCCAGAACAAGCCATGGGCACCAAGTTGCAATTCGGCGAAATCCACGCCGGCAGCAACCGCAGCGGTGGCGCTGAAAGGCTCAGCCTTTGGCGATGAGTCGCGAGTTTCGTTCATTGCGAAAGGCCAGTTGTTCGATGGTCTGGGTGGCGTGCTCGGCTTCTTCGCGGGCCTTGAGGATCACGCCGTGATGTTCGGACTTGCTGCACACCGGGTCGGCATTGCTGGCATCGCCGGTGAGCATGAAGGCCTGGCAGCGGCAGCCGCCGAAGTCCTGCTCTTTCTCGTCGCAGGAGCGGCACGGCTCGGGCATCCAGTCATAACCGCGAAAGCGGTTGAAACCGAACGAGTCGTACCAGATGTGCTGCATGCTGTGGTCGCGCACATTGGGAAATTGTACCGGCAGCTGTCGGGCGCCATGACAGGGCAGGGCGGTGCCGTCCGGTGTGACCGTCAGAAACAGACTGCCCCAGCCGTTCATGCAGGCTTTCGGGCGCTCTTCGTAGTAGTCCGGGGTGACGAAAATCAGCTTGCACGGATGCCCTTGGGCTTCCAGTTTTGCGCGGTATTCGTTGGTGATGCGTTCGGCGCGAACCAGTTGTTCCTTGGTCGGCAACAGGCCGACACGATTGAGCTGCGCCCAGCCGTAGAACTGGCAGGTGGCGAGTTCGACGAAGTCGGCCTCCAGCGCAATGCACAGTTCGATGATGCGGTCGATCTTGTCGATGTTGTGCCGATGAGTGACGAAGTTCAGCACCATCGGATAGCCGTGAGCCTTCACGGCGCGAGCCATTTCCAGTTTCTGCGCGAAGGCCTTTTTCGAGCCGGCGAGCAGGTTGTTCACTTGCTCGTCGCTGGCCTGGAAACTGATCTGGATGTGATCGAGCCCGGCCTTCTTGAAGTCGCTGATCTTCTGCTCGGTCAGGCCGATGCCGGAGGTGATCAGGTTGGTGTAGAAACCCAACTGGCGCGCTTCGCGGATCAGCTCGGCGAGATCCTGGCGCACCAGCGGTTCGCCCCCGGAAAAGCCCAGCTGCGCCGCACCCATCTCCCGCGCTTCGCGGAACACCTTGATCCACTGTTCAGTGCTCAGCTCTTTGCCCTGCTCGGCGAAATCCAGCGGATTGGAGCAATACGGGCATTGCAGCGGGCAGCGGTAAGTCAGCTCGGCGAGCAGCCACAGCGGCAGGCCGACCTCAGGCTTGGGCGGCAGATCAGTCAAGGGTGATCCAGTGCTGCGCACGGGCAACCTCCATGAATTGCTCGATGTCGTCACCGAGCTCGGGCACGCCGGGGAACTGTTTGTCGAGTTCGGCAATGATCGCCGCGACATCCCGCTCACCGTCGATCAGGCCGCCGATCAATGCGGCACTTTCATTGAGTTTGATCATGCCTTCCGGGTACAGCAGCACATGGCCTTTCTGCGCCGGTTCGTACTGGAAACGGTAGCCGGGACGCCAGGTCGGGGTCTTGCTGCGGTCGAAACTCATAAGGCGATTCCTTTATGCCAGACCCGTTGATCGGTGACGCTGTGATACGGCGGGCGGTTCAGTTCGTAGGCCATGCTCATGGCATCGAGCATGCTCCAAAGGATGTCCAGTTTGAACTGGAGAATTTCCAGCATGCGTTCCTGGCCTTCGCGGGTCTTGTAGTGCTCCAGCGTGATCGCCAGACCATGCTCGACATCGCGCCGGGCCTGGCCGAGACGGGTGCGGAAATATTCGTAGCCGGCCGGGTCGATCCACGGGTAATGCTGCGGCCAGCTGTCGAGGCGCGACTGGTGGATCTGCGGCGCGAACAGCTCGGTCAGCGAGCTGCTGGCGGCTTCCTGCCAACTGGCGCGGCGGGCGAAGTTGACGTAGGCGTCGACGGCGAAACGCACGCCGGGCAGCACCAGTTCCTGGGAGCGCAATTGATCCGGATCGAGACCGACGGCCTGGCCGAGGCGCAGCCAGGCTTCGATGCCGCCATCTTCACCGGGCGCGCCGTCGTGGTCGAGCAGGCGCTGAATCCACTCGCGACGGATCTCGCGATCCGGGCAGTTGGCGAGGATCGCCGCGTCTTTCAGGGGGATGTTCACCTGATAGTAGAAGCGGTTGGCGACCCAGCCCTGTATCTGCTCACGGGTGGCCCGGCCTTCATACATCGCCACGTGATACGGGTGATGAATGTGGTAATAGGCGCCCTTGGCGCGCAGGGCCGCTTCGAATTCGGCGGGGGACAGCGGGGTGTCGGTCATTGCGGTTCTCCGGGCATTCGTTACAGGACGATGCTCATGCCGTCATACGCCACTTCAACATTGCGCCGCACCAGTTCCGCGCGCTCCGGGGAGTCTTCGTCGAGAATCGGGTTGGTGTTGTTGATGTGGATAAGCACCTTGCGCTGTTCGGGAAGCTGCTCCAGCACTTCGAGCATGCCGCCGGGGCCGTTCTGCGCCAGGTGGCCCATTTCGCGGCCGGTGCGGGTGCCGACGCCACGACGCTGCATTTCATCGTCGTCCCACATCGTCCCGTCCACCAGCACGCAGTCGCTGCCGGCCATGATTTCCAGCAATGGCGCGTCGACCTTGCCCAAACCCGGCGCGTAGAACAATTTGCCGCCGGTGCCGAGGTCTTCGACGATCAGGCCGATGTTGTCGCCCGGGTGCGGGTCGAAGCGGTGCGGTGAGTAGGGCGGTGCGGCGCTGCGCAACGGCAGCGGGGTGAAGCGCAGGCTCGGGCATGCGGCGACGGTGAAACTCTGGTCGAGTTCGATGCGGTTCCAGTCCAGCCCGCCGTTCCAGTGCTTGAGCATGGTGAACAGCGGGAAACCGGTGCTCAAGTCTTCGTGGACCATGTCCGTGCACCAGACCTGATGCGGGCAGCCTTCGCGCAGGCTGAGCAGGCCGGTGGTGTGGTCGATCTGGCTGTCCATCAGGATGATCGCGCTGATGCCGGTGTCGCGCAGGGCCCGGCCCGGTTGCATCGGGGCGAAGCTCTGAAGCTGCGCGCGGATGTCCGGCGAGGCATTGCACAGCACCCAGTTCACGCCGTCATCGGAAATCGCGATGGACGATTGGGTACGGGCCTGGGCATTCAGGCTGCCGTCGCGAAAACCGGCGCAATTGACGCAGTTGCAGTTCCACTGCGGAAAACCGCCACCGGCGGCCGAACCCAGAATCTGGACGAACATGAACGCTCCATCATTTCAACGCTGAAAATAAAACGCCCCGGCGAGCCGAGGCGTTGCACTGCAGTGTTCTGCTTGAGGCAGGACTCAGCGGCTGGCGAAGTACATGGTGACTTCGAAGCCGATGCGCAGGTCGGTGTAAGCAGGTTTAGTCCAAGCCATCGGGTGACTCCTTTTTCAGGTGGGTGAGATAGCGCTATCCATAGGTATAGTCCACGGCAGCGCGGGGATGTTCCAAATAGTTAGGTGGCTATGTTACTCAAAATTTCAGGGGCTTTGCCCGTGAATCTTTGAGAAAGCTCCTTGCAGCCCCGGTAATGATCATTTAGCCGCGTGCCAGGGCGCGCCCGGCGAAGGGCTGTTGGCCAGGCCGTGCCAGCCGCCCTCGGCGCGGATCAGACGTTGTGCGGCGGCCAGCAACGCCGGGCGATCCAGTTGAGCGACTGCGCTGCGTAATTGCAGCAGATAATCCGACGAGTGGCCGGCGAGGCGGGCCTGCCACAGGAGTTCGGCCGCATCTTTGCCGGACAGGACGTTGTCATCGAACTGATCGGCAAGCGTCTGGCGTTGCTGAGTGAGGCTGGCGGCATCCAGCTGTTCGACAAGGGCTGGCAGGCCATCGAGAAACTGCTGAATGTGGTCGAGCAATTGCGCGGCGGTGGCCGTGGGCGATTGCACACCGAACAGCAATCCGGTCTGGCCGTGGAGCTGGCGCAGGCCGCTGAACACCGCATAACCGAGTTGCAATTCAACGCGCAGGCGTTGGTAGAACGGCGTCTGGCACAGGTGGGCGATCAGGCGCCACGCGGCTTCGTCAGCGATTTCGTGGCTGGCGGTTGGGCAGAACAGCAACAAGGCGTGTTCGCTGGACGCGCTGTCGATCTGACTCCACAGGTATCCAGAGTTGATTGTCGACGGTGGGGGAATTTGATTGTCCGGGATGCCGGGGATACGGCTCAGGGCGAGGCCCATGGCTGACTGGGTTTGTTGGTTTAGCCCCAAAGCCAGACCGTCCCAGCGGGAAGTTGTCCACAGCTGCGCGGCGTCATCGGATTCGCCTACCGCTGTCAGGCACTTTTCGGGCAATGCCTTGAGCAGTTGGCGGATCGGTATCAGCGCAGGTTGCGGCTCGCCTTTCGCGGAGTCGGCGCCCACTTGTGTCAGAGATTTCAGCGCGTGCTCCAGCACAACGGGCAGCGTGTCCTGCAGGCCAGTGAGTTTGAGCAACCACTGATCAGCTGAGGCGCTGAAGGACAACTCGACCCCAGCCTGACGCGCGTCGTCGGAAACCTCCCGCAGACTGCGTTGCAGTTTCGCTTGCAGCTCGGCCGTGGCCGCGGCTTCCGTCTGCCAGCGAACATATACCGCACCTTCGTCACCGTTATCCGGCAGCGCTTGGCTGAATTGCATCGGCGAGCGTTCGCGACGGCTGCGCGAGCGATCCTGAGCGAACGTGCGCAGGCCACGGTGGGCGCTGGTCTGGCCGCGGATCAGGCCGGCGTTGGCCAGCGGCTCGGCTGTGCGCAGGAACGGATTGGCGGCAGGCAGATGCCAGTGGCTGCTGAAGTTATCCACAGTGCCGATTTTGCCGAGAATCACTTTCAGCGCCGCAACGGCCGAATCGCAGAGGCCGTTTTCACGTCGTTCGCTGTCGAGTCGCGCCAGCTGAAACGCGCCGCTGACCTGCTGCTGCCGTTCAAGCAGCGTTGCATACTCCTGACGCAACGCTGGCCAGTCCCGCTGCGCTGTGAAGAAGCTCAACCAGTCGAGAAACTGCGCGCGGAGAGCGTCGAGTGACCCGGATGCCCCAGTGAACTGAAGATGCAGAACTGCCTGCTCAGCAAATTGATAGGGCACACAGGCCTGTAAGCCTTCCGCGAATCCCTGCTGTTGCAAGTGAGCGAGCAGCCCACCGGGTTTGGCGCTGTTCAACCAGTGACAGAGAAACGCCAGCGCTTCGGCCGACGACTCCGGCAAACCCTCCAACGCAAACAGCAGATTTCCGTTCCGCTCGCCGAGCTGTTGATAACTTTCCTGTGCGTTGTCCATCAAGCGAACGGGGGCTGCCTGTGCAGTTTTATCCCCAGCCGTCAGCGCGGCGGCAAACTGTTCGGCCAGCGTGCGCAGCTCTTCAACACTTTGCGGCCCGACCAGGCTCAGGATCATCTGCCCGGTGCGGTAAAACTGCTGATGAAAGTCTTTCAACGCCTGCTGAAAATCCGCGTGTTCTACCGGCAGACTGTCGCGGTTCCCGGTATGAAAGCCGCGCAACGGATGCGATGCTGACAACCCTTCGAACAGCGCTTCTTTTTGCTGAGCTCCAGCATCCTGCGACCACGCGACAAACTCCGCCTGCAACACTTCCCGTTCCCGCAACTGATCGTCCGGATTCATACACGGACGGGCGAGCATGTCTGACAGACGCTCCAGCCCACCGCTGAAGGACGCCGGCGGCAATTCAAAGAAGAAATCGGTGGTGCGCTCGCGGGTGCTGGCATTCACCTGACCGCCGTGACCTTGCACGTAGGCCATCAGGCCTTGGCTTGCGGGAAAACGCTCGGTGCCGAGGAACAGCAAATGCTCAAGAAAATGCGCCAGCCCCGGCCACGCCAACGGCACGTCATGACTGCCGGCAGCCACCCGCAACGCCGCGGCGCTGCGCTTCAGGCCGGGCACGTGGCGCAGGGTCACGCGCAAGCCGTTGGCCAGGGTTTCGGTGTGGGGACGGGGATGGGTCGGCGCAGGCATGGGCACTTCCAGAACAGTGAAGTGCCAATGCTAGCGGATTAGCGCTTGTTGAGCGCGTCGTAAAGTTCGGGACGGCGGTCGTTGAAGTAACGGTTGGCGCTGCGCGAGTCGACCATCAACTGGCGATCCAGCTCGCCGACGATCAAGGCTTCATCCAGCCCGGCCTGAGCAATGCGGCTGCCATCCGGCGCGGCAATGCTGCTTTGTCCGCAGTAATGGATGTCGCCTTCGTGGCCGCAGTAGTTGGCGTAAGCCACGTAGCACTGGTTTTCGAAGGCACGGGAGCGCACGGAAACATCGGCAATGAAATCGAAAGGAATCATGTTGGCGGTCGGCACCAGAATCAGCTCGGCGCCCTCAAGGGCCAGGCGCCGGGCATTCTCCGGGAACTCCAGGTCGTAGCAGATCAGGAAACCGAGCTTCCAGCCGTTGAGCTCGACGATGGGAAACTCGCCATCGCCGGGGCTGAACATCGAACGATCCAGATCGCCGAACAGATGCGTCTTGCGGTAATTGCACAGGCGCTCGCCGCTCGAATCGATCAACTGCACGGCGTTATAGATCTGCCCTTCGGCGGTGCGCTCAGGGTAACCGTAAAGGATCGCCAGACCGGCAGCCTTGGCGATCCGTCCGACTTGCTGCGCCCACTCACCGTTGTAGACCTCGGCCAATGTCGCGACCGCCTCCTTGCCGATGTTGTAGCCGGTCAGGAACATCTCCGGCACCACCAGCAGGTCGGCGCCTTTGGCCTCCATCGCCAGTTGGTGCAGGCGCTGAAGGTTGGCGGCGGGTTCCAGTGGCAGCGGTGGACATTGGTAAAGGGCTACACGCATTGAAGATTCCTCTTACTCGGGCAGGGCGATCGGGCCGATGTCGTTGAACACATCACCCGGGCCAGGGTTCTCTTTATGTGTGGACCCGCCGAAGTGCTTCATGATTCCCCAGACTGCATTGAGCGAGGTCTGCACCGCACCTTCGACCCACGCAGGCGTCCATGATACGTCGTCGCCGGCGATGAAAATCCCGCGCTGCTCCTGCGGCATGTCGTCCTGCATGAAGTGCGCGTACATGCGCTGGTTGTAGCGATAGTGGCCGGGCAGGGCGCCCTTGAACGCACCGAGGAAGTGCGGGTCGGCTTCCCACGACACGGTGATCGGATCGCCGATGATCCGCGCGGCGATGTCGACTTTCGGGTAGATCTTCTTCAACGCATCCAGTGCCAGCTTCACGCGTTTTTCCACTGGGTGCGGGAGCATCTTCAGCGCATCGCTCATCCACGAGTACGACAGACAGATCACGCCCGGCTTGTCGTCGCCGTTATCGAACAGGTAGGTGCCACGGGTCAGGCGATCGGTGAGGGTCATGCTCATCAGGTCGCGACCGGTTTCCGGGTCCTTGTCCTTCCAGAACGGGCGGTCGACCATCACGAAGGTCTTCGACGATTGCATGTAGCGCGTGCGGTCCAGGGCCATCCACATCTTTTGCGAGAACAAGCTTTCGTCGCATTCGATCTGGGTGGTCAGCAGCCAGCTCTGGCAGGTGGTCAGTACGGCGGCGTATTCGCGGGTGTCGCCATTGTTGTCGGTGACCGCGAAACGACCGTCAGGCGCGTGGGCGATTTTCTTTACCCCGGAGCGCGGGGCACCGTGGTGAAGCGACTTGAGGCTGGTACCTGCCGGCCAGTGTACGCACCGCTCCGGCGCATGACGCCAGATGCCTTGCGGTACTTGTTCGACGCCGCCGACCACCAGATGCTGGTGATCGTCGCAGTTGGTCATCACCACACGGAAGATTTCCAGCATCGAGTTGGGGAAGTCCGAGTCCCAGCCGCCGGTACCGAAACCGACCTGGCCGAACACTTCGCGGTGATGGAACGACAGTTTGGCGAAGGCTTTGGAGGTGGCGACGAAGTCGTAGAACGTGCGGTCGTCCCACAACGGAACCAGCGTGTTCCACAGCTCTTTCAGGCGCGGCACGTCACGGTCGCGGATCGCCTGCTGGATATCGGCGAACTGCGAACCGGCCTCCAGAGCGTCGGCCCAGGCGTCAGCCACTTCCTGGAACAGTGCAGGAAGATCCTTCAGGCTCTGTGCATAATGGGTTTTGCCTTCCAGGTCGATCACGGTGCTGCCGGAGGCCGGGGTCAGCGGGTTGGGGAAGGGCTTGGTCTCGAGGCCGAGTTTGTCGACGTAGTGATAGAACGCGGTGGAGGACACCGGGAAACGCATGCCGCCGAGTTCGGCGACGATCCCGTCAGTACCGTTAAACGCTTGCGAACGCAGACGACCGCCGAGCTTCGAGGCCTCATACACGACCGGTTTCAAGCCGAGTTTCATCAGCTCATACGCCGCCACCAGACCCGCGATGCCGGCCCCGACGATGGCCACTTCGGCGCCGTGGTTGTGCTCGGGAATGCTGCCGAGACCGGCCGGGTGTTCGATCCAGTCGTCGAAGGCGAAAGGAAAGTCCGGGCCAAAAATGGTGATCGGTTTCTTACCGTCTGCAGGATGGCGATTGTTCTTGTTCATGGCTGACCTTGCTGGCGACCCGACGCTGGAGGCGCGTCTGAGTATAGGAAAAGATGCCAGCCATTCTAGGGAGCGTAGAACACGTTAATAAGACGCAATGTGTCGTCGTTTTGAGTGCATATGCTGCAATCTGACGATTTTATTGGTCAGACTGGATGGCCGCGATCAATCTTGCTGCTGAGAATGATCGAGGTCGTGGTTTTCTCCACACCGTCTACGCTGCCGATCTGATCCAGAAGTTGATCAAGCTGCTCCGGCGAATCGGTCCGCAGCCACGCCACATAATCGAATTCGCCACTCACCGCGCACAATTGCAGCACCTGAGCCATTGCGCTCAAACGGCGCAACACCTCTTTGCCGGAGCGTGGCTGCACCTTGATCCCGACGTAAGCCTGCAATCCGCCGTCCACCACGCGCTGGCCCAGACGCACGCTGTAGCCGGTGATGACTTTGGCCTTTTCCAGCCGCGCCAGTCGTGAAGTCACGGTCGTGCGGGCGATCCCCAATTGCCGGGCCAGCATCGCCACGCTTTCGCGGGCGTTGATTTGCAGGGCTGCGATCAGCTGGCGGTCGATTTCATCAAGACCTGTGGAGGCGATTTTGGACATGGGTTATCTCGGAATTGGCCTGCCTACGTGCTTCGACGTATGCGAATCAGTCAATTAGCGCATCTATCAAACCTCCTGTCTATTGGAGAGGGCGCGCGACTATTGCCAATATCGAGCCCGGCAACACGATGCAAATCGTCGAGTAAGTTACAGAGATGCGTGATTTCTGATTTTTCTCGCAAGTTCGGCCAATTCCTGATCATCGGCACGCTTCCAGTCATGCGATGAGATATATCCCTCATAGCGAGTAAAATATTTATCGATATTTGAACTGATAGGTTTGAATTCGCTGCTATTACCGGTGCCGTGCATCGGGAACAGTTTTGCGTGAAGATGATCCACACCGTAACCCTCAAACATCATTCCTGTGCGTGCAACATCTGGAAGGGCGCTATCGAGTAATAAAGCAACGGCTTTTGCAGCCAGGGTCAACTCAGTGAGTGCCTGATCTGACTGTGCAAACGCGTAACTGGACGCGTGTGCTTTAGGGATGACAACGGTGAACCCCGGGGTGTTAGGACATATTGACAGAAATGCCAGATGGCTTTCGCTTTCCCAGATTACGTGTGCAGGTGCCTTGCCTGATGCGATATCGCAGAAAATGCAGCTCATTTATTTATCCAATATTGACCGGTCAATAAGTTTCAGTTTGGAAGTTTAAAGGAAAGTGGCAAGCGTCCCATTCGATAGTGTGATCTTTGTTCGACTCGAAACTCCGTTTGGCTAGCATTGCGATAGATCCGGAAGCCAACAGCGATGCCATATTTACATTTAGCGGGCCGAAACTGGGCATGATTGAGTGTGGGAGCCGCTGCCAGGGTGTGATTTCGGTCGTGGCGGATAAGGTTTCAACCTGTTCACCGGAATGCAGGTAAACCTTACAATTGGAGTGGTTGTAGCCTCCACTCACAACAGGAACTCCACTTGCCTGAGCAATGCCTGCCGCGTCTTCAGCCAGAGAGGACGGATTATCTGCGGTGATGATAATGATGTTGGCGTCGTATTGACGCTGCAGGTTCTCGATAGCGAATTTGTCCGCTTCTATCGCTAGAGTTTCGATCGTTGTATTCAGAAAACGCGCTTCAATGGCGTACTTCAACGTCGAGACTTTAGGCTGGCCTATGTCTGCCCTCGTCCAGAACAGCTGCCGATTGAGGTTGCTTTCCTCAATGGCGTCGGCGTCCACCAATATAAATTTTTTAATGCCGCAACCTGCCAGCACCATCGCAGTCACGCTACCGATCCCTCCGCAGCCAACAACCAGTGCGGTACTTTTTTCGATGGTGTTCGTGTCTTCGATGATTGCGCTGCAAGACGATGTCCCGCACAGAAAGTAACTAGTCGTTCTGCTCGTTGCCGGGTTTTCTAATAAAGCATGGATTTGGGCCAGTTCTTCGAGGGTGCCGGTTGCAAGTGAGCCAGCTTCGACCAAGCCTTTTGCAAGACCGGCAATTGATCGTTGATTGATTCTGACTGTGCTTTTAGGGCCATCAATCAACAAGCCGCTATCTGTTTCGGCAAAAAAAGTCGAGGGGGCGATCAAGCCCAAAACGTTTCCTTGTTCATCCTTTAGATAAAAATCGATTGCTGCACTGTCCATATTGCTTCTCTGATCGAAATGAAAATCCCAGGGCAGCGGTGCTGCAACCTGGGAGTTTACTTAGTTGCAGCGAGGCTTGGAGAACACAATGCGGCCATCAGAACACATGATTCCAATCATGGCTGTAGTGCCCGATGCGACGGTTTTCTTACCCATGACTGTTGTCAAAGGTTCGCTGCCCGAAGTTATAGCGTCTTTGGTTTGCGCAGCCTGTGCATTCAAGATGGAGGCACCCAGTATGAGTGCAGCGATACCTGCAGCAGCCTTAATTTCCATATTTTTAGCTCCATATTATTAATACTAATGATTCTTTCCAGCATTTCCATATTGTGTTTCTGATCTATTGTCTGTCAACTCTTGGTTGTTTCTGACTGTAAAAGGGGCGTCTGCGATAACTTGTGATAATTAATTTTTCGTTACATTGTTTTGGCGGTTTTAACCAAGGAGAACAGCGATTGCATGCACAAACTCGGCAGCAAACAGATGAGCTATATGATCCTGTGAATCAGATCGCGGCGTGAGCCGGCAGCATCGAGATGGGAGGTACGACAATCGCCGGATTGTAGAGACTGTGCGGTCTCGTTTATGCGTTGTCTGAGGGGGGAACGCAGATACGAAAAAGCCGCACATAAGCGCGGCTTTTTCATGTTTGGTGGGCCCACACGGACTTGAACCGTGGACCAAAGGATTATGAGTCCTCTGCTCTAACCAACTGAGCTATAGGCCCTCAGTAGGCCGCGGATTATAGCGACGGTTTCTCGGCTGTGCTATCCGAAAAATCCGATACGGATATGCGAAGAAACGTCGCGGCGAATTCCTCGGGTGGCAGCGGCAGGCTGACGATGTAGCCCTGGATCTGCTCACAGCCTTCGGCGGCGAGAAATTGTTGCTGGGCCTGGGTTTCCACGCCTTCGGCGATCACGGTGAATTGCATGCTGCGGCCCAGGGCGATGATGGCGCGGACAATCGCCGCGTCGTGCGGATCATCGGGCAGGCCGCGGACGAAAGACTGGTCGATCTTGAGGATGTCCAGTGGCAGGCGTTTGAGGTAGCTCAGCGAGGAATAACCGGTGCCGAAGTCGTCGATGGCCAGTTGCACGCCCAGGTGTTTGAGCTGGTGCAGCACCGCCAGCGCTTCTTCAGCCTGGCTCATGATGAAGTTTTCGGTAATTTCCAGTTGCAGTAATTCCGGCCGCAGGCGGTTGTCCTTGAGCAGTTGCTCGATGCGTCCCAGCAGGTTCGGCTGGCGCAGTTGCGCGCCGGCGAGGTTGACCGACAGCGGGCCGAGGGATTCATAGATCTGGCCCCACTCGAACATCTGCCGGCAGGCGGTTTCCAGCACCCAGTCGCCGATTTGCAGAATCATCCCGTTTTCTTCCGCCAGCGGAATGAAATGCTCTGGCGGTACTTCGCCGAAGTTCGGATGACGCCAGCGGATCAGGGCTTCGGCGCCGACCAGGCTGTGATCGTCGAGGCTGATTTTCGGTTGGTAATAGAGGTACAGCTCCTCGCGCTCGATGGCGCGGCGAAGTTCGTGCTCCAGCGCCACACGCTCGCTGGCCTGGGCGGTGAGATCGCGGGTGTAGCTTTCGACCCGGTTGCGGCCCTTGGCCTTGGAGCGATACATCGCTGCGTCCGCGTTTTTGATCAGGGTTGCGACATCGCAGCCGTCGCGCGGGTAGAGACTGGTGCCGATGCTGGCGCTGATGAAGAACTCATGCTCGCCAGCCTGGAACGGCGCGCCAAAGCAGTTCAGCAGTTTGGTGGCGATGTTGTCGGCATCGCCGGGTTGCTGCAGGCCGGGCAGCAGAATGATGAATTCGTCGCCGCCCAGCCGCGCGACGGTGTCGATATCCCGCAGTTGCTCCTTGAGGCGCACGGCGATGCCCTTGAGCAACAAATCGCCGACCGGATGACCGAGGCTGTCGTTGATGTGCTTGAAGCGGTCGAGGTCGAGGAACAGCACTGCGCCCTGGCCGCCGTTTTCCTGCTGGCTGTTGAGTGCCGTCAACAGACGGCTTTCGAACAGCGTGCGGTTCGGCAGGCCAGTGAGCGGGTCGTGATGCGCCTGATAGTCGAGTTTGGCCTGGGCGTGCTTCAGGCTGGAAATATCGGCGAACACCGCAACGAAGTGAGTGATGAACTTGTCGCGGTTGCGCACGGCGCTGATAGTCAGCCAGCTCGGGTACAGCTCGCCATTTTTGCGCCGGTTGGAGATTTCTCCCTGCCAGTGACCTTCATCGGTCAATTGATGCCACATCGCTGCGTAGAACGCGCTGTCGTGCAGGCCGGACGCAAGCAGGCGCGGGGTGTGGCCGAGCGCTTCGCTTTCGCTGTAACCGGTGATTTCGGTGAAGGCCCGGTTCACGGCGCTGATGTGTTGCTGGGTGTCGGTGATCAACACGCCTTCGGCGGTACTTTCGAACACGGTCGCGGCCTGTTGCAGCTTTTCTTGCATCAAGTGGCGTTCGGTGATGTCCCGGGCGATGGTCAACATGCAGTCTTCGTCGCCGATCGGCAGCGGACGGCTGGACACCTCGCAGAGGCGTATCTGCCCGTCGCTGCGGCGGATGTGGCAGCTGAAGTCACGAACGAACCCGTCGCGGTGCAGCAGGTCGAGCATTTGCTTGCGTTCGTTGAGGTTGACCCAGATGCCCAGGTCCAGCGCCGAGCGATCTACAGACATGGCGCTGTTGAAACCGGTGATACGACTGAAGCCTTCGTTGACCTCCAGCAACAGGCCATCGCTCTGGCGCGACAGCAGCAGGCCGTCCGGCGAGGCGTGGAAGGCCTTGGCGAACTTTTCTTCGGAGGTTTGCAGTTGCTGCTGGGTTTCCTTGAGCTGAGTAATGTCGCGCACCACCACGACCAGCGCCGGTGTGGTGTCGAGTTCGAAGGGTTCGGCGGAAATCAGCCCGGTGAACACCTGGCCATTATTTCGGCGAAAGGGCATCTCCAGGTTGCGAATGCTGCCGGCTTGCAGGCGCTGAAGCAGGCCCGGGCCGACTCCGGGAATGCCCCAGATGTTGAGTTCGGTGGCGGTCTGGCCAATCACTTCTTCGGCCTTGAGCCCGATCTGTTCTTCAAAAGCTTCGTTGACCTCCAGCAGGCAGCCGTCGGAGAGCCGGGCGATGACCAGAATGTCCGGGCATTGCTGGAACACTGAAGCGAACTTTTGTTCTGACAGGCGCAACGCCTCTTCGGTGCGCTTGGTTTCGCTGATGTCGATCATCAGGCCGCGCATCACCGGTTCGTGGCCGTGTTCGATCAGGCTGACAATGTCGCGCACCCACAAACAACGGCCGTCAGCGGTGATCACCCGGTAATCGAGGCTGTGGTCGCGCCCGGCCAGCACTTCATGATCGCAGAAACTCTGAGCACGAGTCAGGTCTGCCGGGTGAATGATGTTGCGCCAGAAGCCCGGAATCAGCCAATGGGACAGTGGATAACCGAGCAGGTCTTCGGCGTGGGGCGAAACATAGCTGTAGGTGAAATCGCTGATCCGCGCTTCCCAGGCGATGGCCGAGAGACTCTCCACCAGTCCGCGATAGTGATATTCGCTGCTGCGCAGTTCCTGTTCGAGATCGATACGTCGGGCGATCTCCGAGCTCAGGCGACGGTTGATGCGGATGACCACCGCCAGCACGATGACCAGAAGCGAGAGGCCCGGTAACCCGTAAATCAGCAGATCCGACCAGAATGTCCGGTGATCGAGGACGTTGCCGACCCAATGCTCCTGGATGCTGCTGATTTCTTCCGGGGACATGTCGGCCAGCACCTTGTCCAGAATCCCCACCAGCATTTTGTTGTCCCGCGGGACGCCCATTGCCAGTTGGTAGCGGTAAGGGGTTTCGCCGCTGACATATAAACCATCCAGTTTGAGCTGGCGCAGGCTCCAGACGCTGGATGCCAGGTCTCCGACCACGGCGTCGACTTCATCGGTAGCCAGGGCCTGCAACGCGGAGCTGACGTTGGGCATCGCCACCAGGTTGAGGTCGGGGTGATGGGTGCGCAGCAGTTCGTGGGGCGCGTAGTTTTCGACCACGGCGATTTTCAGGCCGTAAAGATCCTCGAGCTTGCGTGGTTGCGGGCCGCCGACGTGGGCCAGGATGACGATCGGAAAGTCGAGGTAAGGGCGGGTAAATGAGAGGTAGCTTTGGCGTTCCGGGGTAGACATGATCCCCGGCAGCAGGTCGATCGTGCCGTTTTTCGCCTGTTCGAGCACTACCGTCCAGCTCACCGGCTCGATGGGCGTGAGTTTGATCGCCAGGCGTTGGCGAATCACATCGATATAGTCCGCAGCCAGGCCCTGATAGCGGCTCTGATCGTCGCGGAACTCGAAGGGTGGCCACGACGCATCGACACCCAGGCGCAAATCCGGGTGAGCCGCCAGCCAGCTACGTTCTTCATCGTTCAGAGTCAGCGCGTCAGCCGTTGCGGTCCAGATCATCAGTGGCAGCAAAAAAAGCACGGACGCCAGTCTGGGCATAACGGTCTCGTTATGGCTCGGGGGGAATGTTTCGAGTGTAGACGGGCTGTGCGCGGGGGAGGGCGGAGCTGAGTATTTAATCTGCCATATAAACAAAACCCCCGGCCTGGGCCGGGGGTTCTGGTATCACTCGTCGAGGAAGGAGCGCAGATGCTCGCTTCGCGTCGGGTGGCGCAGCTTGCGCAGCGCCTTGGCTTCGATCTGACGGATCCGCTCGCGGGTCACGTCAAACTGTTTGCCGACTTCTTCAAGCGTATGGTCGGTGTTCATGTCGATACCGAAACGCATGCGCAGTACCTTGGCTTCACGGGCAGTAAGGCCGGACAGCACTTCGCGGGTCGCTTCTTTCAGGCTCTCGACAGTGGCGACATCGATTGGCGACTGCATGGTCGAGTCTTCGATGAAGTCACCCAGATGAGAGTCTTCGTCATCACCGATCGGGGTTTCCATGGAGATCGGCTCTTTGGCGATCTTCAATACCTTGCGGATCTTGTCCTCAGGCATTTCCATGCGTTCACCCAGCTCTTCCGGGGTCGGTTCGCGACCCATTTCCTGCAGCATCTGCCGGGAAATACGGTTGAGCTTGTTGATCGTCTCGATCATGTGCACCGGAATACGGATGGTGCGGGCCTGGTCGGCGATCGAGCGAGTGATCGCCTGACGGATCCACCAGGTGGCGTAAGTCGAGAACTTGTAACCACGACGGTATTCGAACTTGTCCACCGCTTTCATCAGACCGATGTTGCCTTCCTGGATCAGGTCGAGGAATTGCAGGCCACGGTTGGTGTACTTCTTGGCGATGGAGATCACCAGACGCAAGTTCGCTTCAACCATCTCTTTCTTCGCGCGGCGGGCTTTCGCCTCACCGATCGACATGCGACGGTTGATGTCCTTGATCTCGGCGATGGTCAAACCGGTCTCGGTTTCCAGCGCGGTCAGCTTTTGCTGGCAACGGATGATGTCCGGTTGCACGCGGGCGATGGCTTCGGCGTACTTGCTCTTGCCTTTGGCCAGGGCGTCGGACCAGCTTTCGTCGACTTCGTTGCCCGGGAACTGGCGCAGGAAGTCGGCACGAGGCATACGTGCATCACGTACGCACAGTTGCATGATCGCGCGCTCTTGCTGACGCAGGCGATCCAGGGCGCTGCGAACACGCTCGACCAGGGCTTCGAACTGCTTCGGCACCAGCTTGATCGGCATGAACAGCTCGGCCAGGGCCAACAGTTCGGCAATTGCCGCCTTGTTGTGACGACCGTGCTTTTTCAGGGCCTTGCGGGTGATTTCCATCTGGTCGGCGACAGCACCGAAGCGCTGTGCGGCAATGACCGGATCCGGACCGCTTTCGGCTTCTTCTTCGTCATCGGAAGCTTCGGCGTCATCGTCCTCGGAGTCGTCATCCGCTTTCGCGGCTTTCGCGTCGATCGGTGGCGGTACTTCGGCGGCAGGCGGCGTAATGCCGTCGTCCGGGTCGATGTAACCGCTCAGAACGTCGGACAGGCGACCACCTTCGGTGGTGACGCGAGTGTACTCGGAGAGAATATGGTCAACCGTGCCGGGGAAGTGCGCGATGGCGCTCATCACTTCACGGATCCCTTCTTCGATACGCTTGGCGATTTCGATTTCGCCTTCACGAGTCAGAAGCTCGACCGTACCCATTTCACGCATGTACATGCGCACCGGGTCAGTGGTGCGACCGATATCGGTCTCCACCGCCGCCAACGCAGCGGCTGCTTCTTCCGCAGCGGCCTCGTCGGTATCGGCGTCGGCCAGCATAAGGGCGTCCGCATCCGGAGCACTCTCGTGTACGGGGATCCCCATGTCGTTAATCATGCGGATGATGTCTTCCACCTGCTCCGGATCTGAAATATCCTCGGGCAGGTGGTCGTTGACCTCGGCGTAAGTCAGATACTTCTGCTCACGACCCAGTTTGATCAACTCAATAATACGAGACTGCTGTTGCGCTTTTCCGGACATAACACCCTATCCACTGAAGGTCTTGGCGGGCAAAAAACAAGCCGAGGATTATACCTGAGCTATGACCTCACGCGCCAGTTGAGGTCGGGTTTGATGCGGAAACATTGCGACTTAAAAGGTCGCGCAGTTGATTTTTCTCTTCGGCGCTCAGTTCGCTTTGACGCGCTTTCCTGAGCAGTTGTTCCAGATTTCGCTCGCGTTGGCGGGCTGACAAGCTAGTAATGGTGTCGAAAAACTGTTGTTCAAGGTTGTCTCCGTCAATCAGCCATTCCTTTTCCGCCAGCGCCTTGAGCAGGCGACCCTGTTCGGTTCCGTGCCATCGCGCGATCAACTGAAATGAGTTTAGCTTGGGATTCTTCTGTACGGCTTCGAGCAGTGCCACCAGCAGCTGTGCGTTGGTCTGGTTCTCGTCCGCGAAGTGCCCGGCGTCCTCGACTTTTTCCGCCAGTTGCGGGTGATGCAGCAAAGTTCTCAGGGCGGCCAGGGTCGGTGGTTCGACGGCGGCCGGCACGCGTGGGGCACGGGGCTGATCGCGATCACCGCCACGCTTGCCATTTTTGTCCCACGGTTTCTTGTCCCATTTCTTGCCGCCGGCACCGGATTTCTTCGGCGTCCATTCCTGCTGCGGCACATACATGTCCTGTGCCTGCGGCTGATGGTAGTCGCTGTAGTCCGGCATGGCGTCGTAATCGATGCCTGGGTCGTAGGCCGGCGGCGCTTCCTGCGGTGCGCTCTGGGCCAGCTGGCTGACGCTCTCGCTGCTCAGGCCGGTGATTTCCGTCAGGCGCTGGCGCATCAGGATGCGCAGGTTGGCGCCGGGGACCTTGTCGATCAACGGTGCTGCGAGCGTGGCCATGTGGGCCTTGCCCTCCAGCGAGCGCGGGTCGGCTTCTTCGGTCAGTTGCTGGAAGAAGTAGTCCGCCAGCGGCTGCGCGTGCTGATTGATCCGGGCGCGGAAGGCGTCAGTGCCCTCGGCGCGAATCAATGTGTCCGGGTCTTCGCCTTCGGGCAGAAACAGAAAGCGTGCACGGCGTCCGTCTTGCAGGCTGGGCAGTGTTGCTTCCAGTGCGCGCCAGGCAGCATTGCGGCCGGCCTGATCGCCGTCGAAGCAGAACAGCACGTTCGGCACGACGCGAAACAGGCGCTTGAGGTGTTCTTCGCTGGTGGCGGTGCCCAGTGTCGCGACGGCATTGCGCAGGCCTTGCTGGGCCAGGGCGATGACATCCATATAGCCCTCGACGACGATGATTTCGTCGAGGTTGCGATTGTTCTTGCGTGCTTCGTACAGGCCGTAGAGTTCCTGGCCTTTATGGAAAACCGGGGTTTCCGGCGAGTTCAGGTACTTTGGCTTGTCGTCGCCGAGCACTCGACCGCCGAAAGCGATGATCCGTCCACGGGTGTCGCGGATCGGGAACATCACGCGATCGCGAAAGCGATCGTAGCGTTTGCCGGTTTCGGCGTTTTCGATCAGCAGGCCGGCCTCGATCATGGCTTTCTGCTGCAAGGTGTCGCTGCTCAGGTGTTTGAGCAGGTTGTCCCAGCCCGGTGGTGCGAATCCGAGACCGAAGTCGCGGGCGATCTCGCCGGTCAGGCCGCGACCCTTGAGGTAATCCACCGCTGCCTTGCGTGCCGGATGGCTTTTGAGCGCCTGTCGATAAAAGTCGGCGGCGGCGGTGAGCAGCGGGTACAGCGGTGAGTCGGTCGGCTGGCGCGGTTTGTTCGAACGACCGCCTTCTTCACGCGGCACTTCCATGCCGGCGGCTTTGGCCAGGTCTTCGACAGCCTGGGGGAAGTCCAGGTTGTCGTGATCCATGAGAAAGCCGAGGGCGTTGCCGCCGGCGCCGCAGCCGAAACAGTAATAGAACTGTTTGTCGGGGCTGACGCTGAACGACGGGGTTTTCTCTTTATGGAACGGGCAGCAGGCGGTGTAGTTTTTGCCGGCCTTCTTCAATTGCACGCGCGAGCTGACCACGTCGACGATGTCGGTGCGGTTCAGAAGGTCGTCAATGAAGCTCTGGGGAATCAGCCCGGCCATGGCGTTCTCGTCTGCGCTGTAATGGATCCGATGCGAAAGGCGGCCGGACGCGGGTCATTGAGTGATGCACGCACGTAGGGCGGCTCGACCGGTGTCGTTTGCGTAATCGCTGTCGGGAAGTGTATCTGCCGAAAATCCACTGACGTTAGTGTTCATCAGTCTTCGACTATTCGAAAATGTTGCGCTGAATCCGCTGACGGCCTGTAATCGGCCTCGGATAGCTCATGAAGCGGGCACGCAAGCAGGTGCCTTGGGCTGATCGTCGTAAGAGGAATCAGTGGGTGTGCTCGTCAGTAGCCTTGAAAGGCTCGTCAGAAAAGACGTGCACCGCTGGCAAAAGAGCCAGGCCTGACGCGGTGAAGCGGGTTTGTCTCGGTCGCATCTGCGGCTTCGACGGTGAAGCATCAAGCGTTTTACGCAAATGCCATTAGCCCGGCTGAGGGCCGGGCTTGGCAGAAGCTTGCTACGATCGTCTGTGTATTAGTACAGACGAACGGCGCGGCGCTGTTCGCGCTGAACTTTCTTGGCGTGACGCTTAACAGCAGCAGCTGCCTTGCGCTTACGCTCAGAAGTTGGCTTCTCGTAAAATTCGCGGCTACGAACTTCAGCCAGTACACCGGCTTTTTCGCAGGAGCGCTTGAAACGACGCAGAGCTACGTCGAAGGGTTCGTTCTCTTTAACTTTGACGGCTGGCATCCAGAGCTACCTTCATTCATTACCGGGGTCAACATCCTCGCGGCAAAAGAGCACTTGAAGACGTCGGTTTTTAAGGGTTGCGGATGTTAACCCCTCATCGCTCGGAATGCAAAGCCTCTGATCGAAAACCGCTGGTCGGGGCATCACGCGGCGACTATTATGCGCGCCTTCGAATTCAGCCTAAACAAGGCGCAAACCCATGCTAGTACTGGGATTAGAAACTTCCTGCGACGAAACCGGCGTCGCTTTGTACGACAGCGAGCGCGGACTGCTGGCCGACGCGCTGTTCAGTCAGATCGACCTGCACCGCGTCTATGGCGGCGTGGTGCCGGAGCTCGCTTCGCGCGACCACGTAAAGCGCATGCTGCCCCTGATTCGTCAGGTGCTGGCCGAGGCCGACTGCGTGCCGACCGAAATCGACGCCATCGCCTACACCGCAGGTCCCGGCCTGGTCGGGGCGCTGCTGGTGGGTGCTTCGTGTGCCCAGGCGCTGGCGTTTGCCTGGGGCATTCCGGCGCTCGGCGTGCACCACATGGAAGGCCATTTGCTGGCGCCGATGCTGGAGCCAAAACCGCCGGAATTTCCGTTCGTCGCTTTGTTGGTGTCCGGTGGTCATACGCAGCTGGTTCAGGTCGATGGCATCGGCCAATACAGTCTGCTCGGCGAGACGCTGGATGATGCCGCGGGCGAAGCTTTCGACAAGACTGCAAAAATGATGGGCCTGAATTATCCGGGCGGACCGGAAATCGCCAAGCTGGCAGAGAAGGGTGTCGCAGGACGTTTCACCTTCCCGCGTCCGATGTGTGATCGCCCGGGTCTGGATTTCAGCTTCAGCGGCCTGAAGACCTTCGCCCTCAACACCTGGCAGCAATGCGTCAGCGCCGGGGACGACAGCGAGCAAGCCCGTTGCGACATCGCGCTGGCGTTCCAGCAGGCCGTGGTGGAGACTTTGACCATCAAGTGCAAGCGTGCCCTGAAGCAGGCCGGCATGAAGCGTCTGGTGATCGCCGGAGGCGTCAGTGCCAACAGGGCGCTGCGTGTTTCGCTGGAGAAGATGCTCGGCGACATGAAGGGCGATGTGTTCTATGCCCGTCCCGAGTTTTGCACCGATAACGGCGCAATGATTGCGTTTGCCGGCTGCCAGCGTTTGCAGGCCGGCCAGCAGGAAAGCCTGGCGATCAGCGTGCAGGCGCGCTGGCCGATGGAGCAATTGTCAGCGCTGTGATAAGCAGCGCTCACATGCGGTATTTAAAAATGCCGTTCGCGCCCGGCGAACAGGTCGCGTAGATTGCCCCGGTGGCGCCAGACGATCAGCAGTGTCAGCGTGCTCATCGGCAACAGCGCCGCCGGTTCCTGCCAGGCCAGCAACGGCAGTGTCAGGGGTGTAGCGATCAACGCCGCCAGCGAGCTGGTGCGGGTCAGGTAGAACGTCAGCAGCCACGCACACACGGCCAGCAGCGTAGCGGGTGGATACAGGCCCAGCAGCATGCCGGCCGCCGTGGCAACGCCCTTGCCACCGCGAAAGCGGAAGTACAACGGGAACAGGTGACCGATCACGGCGCAGACGCCGATCCACGCCTGATCCTGCAGCGAAAGGCCCATTGCCGAAGCGATCAGCACCGGCAACAGGCCTTTGCACAGATCACCCAGCAGGGTCAGGATCGCGAGTTTGCGTCCGGCCAGGCGCAGCATGTTGGTGGCGCCGGCATTACCCGAGCCACTCATTCGCGGATCCGGATTTCCGGTCAGGCGGCTGAGCAAAATGGCGAAGGACAGAGAGCCGAGCAGGTAGGCGAGGATCGCCAGTAACCAAAACATGCTAACTATTCCGGGCGAGGACGCCCTGATTCTAACGGCGCATTGCGCCCTTGTCGTGCAGCGGAGAAAAGTGCTTGGACAGAGTGTTTATCGAGGGCCTGGAAGTCGACACCGTGATCGGTGCCTACGACTGGGAGCGCGGCATCCGACAGTGCCTGCGTCTTGATTTGAGCTTCGCCTGGGACAATCGCCCGGCCGCCGCCGGTGACGACCTGACCCTGGCGCTCGATTACGCCAGTGTGTCCACACGGATCCAGGCCTTTGCCGAGCAATCCCAGTATCAACTGGTCGAGACCTTCGCCGAGCGTCTGGTTGAAGTGCTGATGAATGAATTCAAGATCACCTGGGTGCGCCTGAAGCTGACCAAGCCAGGTGCCGTACCGGCCGCCAAGGGTGGTGTGGGTGTGGAGATCGAGCGCGGATGCCGCTGACCCAGGTCTATCTCGGGCTCGGTAGCAATATCGAGCGCGAAACCCATTTGCAGGCCGGTCTGGATGCCTTGTCCACGTTTCTGGTGGATATACGCTGTTCGCCTGTGTTCGAAAGCCAGCCGGTGGGAATCAAGAGCGGGCCGTTCTTCAACTTCGTGGTGTCGGCGTTCACCGATCTGCCGTTGATCGAGCTGGATCGCCGCTTGAAGTTCATTGAAGCGGACAACGGTCGTTATGCGCCGGATCGCAAGGGCTTGCCGCTGGACATCGACGTGTTGTTGTACGGCGATCTGGCGGGCAACTTCGACGGGCTGATCCTGCCTCGTGCGGAAATCCTGAAAAATGCCTTTGTGCTGTGGCCGCTGTCGCTGATTGCGCCGGATCGGGTGCATCCCGGTGCAGGAAAAAGCTTTGCCACGTTGTGGGCCGAAGCGCAGATCGATCAGGTGCTGGCACCGGTCGGATTCGAGTGGCGCGGTATTCAGCTCACGCCTTCAGATCTGTCTTGAACAGTTTGATCCGCCCTCGCGAGGGCGGATCAGGTGCTTTCAGGACGCCGCCGATTCCTTGTAAACCTTCAACGCCTTGAGCCGTTCGCGCTTGAGTGCCTCGCCCAGTTCCGGGCCTTTGAATCCCTTTTCCAGCAACGGCTGCACCGCCACGCCGCGTGCCACATTGGCCGCGCCGCGCAGGTAATCCGCCTGTGGATAACTGCGTTGCTCGAGCCCTTTGCGGCCTCGGGCATCCATCTCGCACGCGACGATGAACTCTTCGAAACGCTGTGGCCGACGGTAAACGTCAAAGCTTTGCAGCAACTCGAGCAAGGTCGAAGCCTTCAGCTCCAGGGCGCGATGCCCGTGGGTGTGATATTGGCCGACCAGCAAGGCCAGTTCCTGACAGTCCTTCGGTGCCTTGAAGCGTTCGTTGACTGCTTTGATCAACTTCAGGCCTTTGTGCTCATGGGCGATGTGCCGTGGCCATTCCTCCTCTGGAGTAAGACCTTTGCCGAGGTCGTGCAGCAGGCAGGCCCAGCGCACGGTCAGCGGTTGTTTGTGCAAGGCTGACTGCTCAAGCACGCTCAGGGTGTGAAGGCCGCTGTCGATTTCCGGGTGATGGGCTTCCGGTTGCGGCACGCCGAACAAGGCATCGACCTCCGGCATCAGCACCTTCAAGGCGCCGCAATCGCGCAACACCTGAATGAACACCTGGGGCTGATCTTCCATCAGTGCGCGGGAAATCTCTTTCCAGCTGCGTTCGGCCGTAAGGGCTTCCAGTTCACCCGATTCGCTGAGCTGACGCATCAGCTCCAGGGTCTCGGGCGCCACGTTGAAACCAAGTTCCGCGTAGCGAGCGGCAAAGCGTGCAACACGCAGGACCCTGAGCGGATCTTCGGCAAACGCGGGAGAAACGTGGCGCAGAATCCGCTCTTCGAGATCGCGCTGACCGTGGTAGGGATCGGTCAGGTTTTGCTGATCATCCTCGGCCATGGCGTTGATCGTAAGGTCGCGGCGGATCAGGTCTTCTTCAAGCGTGACCTCGGGGCTGGCGTGAAAGGTGAAACCACCATAACCGCGACCGCTCTTGCGCTCGGTGCGGGCGAGGGCGTACTCCTCGCCACTTTTCGGGTGAAGAAACACCGGAAAATCCGCGCCGACCGGGCGAAATCCCTTGGCGAGCATTTCTTCTGTAGTCGCCCCGACCACCACCCAATCGATATCGGTGACCGGTTTGCCCAGCAGGCGATCACGTACCGCACCGCCGACCTTGTAAATCTGCATAAAAAACCTCCGTTGGCCCGACAGGATAACCCTTGCGCCGGACTTCTGGAGGTCTCAACGGAGTCAAAGATGAATGACGGCCAGGTCGAGTCGACCGTAATCCCCCTCGCTGTGTTCGCTGCGGGGCGGAACATGATGGGTCTTCATGATCTGGTCGCCTTGCAGGGTTTCCAGATGAATGTCGAAGCCCCACAGCCGGTGCAGGTGTTTGAGGACCTCCTCGGTGGAGTCGCCCAGCGGTTTGCGGTCGTGTTGCTGGTGGCGCAGGGTCAGCGAGCGGTCGCCGCGGCGGTCGATGCTGTAGATCTGCACGTTCGGTTCGCGGTTGCCCAGGTTGTATTGCGCGGCCAGGGTCTCGCGGATGATCCGGTAACCGCCCTCGTCATGGATTGCGGGCACCAGCAGATCGTCCTTCTGATCGTCATCGAGGATGCTGAACAGCTTCAGGTCGCGGATCACCTTGGGTGACAGGTACTGCAGGATGAAGCTCTCATCCTTGAAGCTGCTCATGGCGAACTTGATGGTCGACAGCCAGTCGCTGCCGGCGATTTCCGGGAACCAGCGGCGGTCTTCTTCCGTGGGCTCTTCGCACATGCGCCGGATGTCGCGATACATCGCAAAACCCAGCGCATAAGGGTTGATACCGTTGTAATAAGGGCTGTCGAACCCCGGCTGGAACACCACGCTGGTGTGGGACGTCAGGAACTCCATCATGAAGCCGTCCGTCACCAGGCCTTCGTCGTACAGGTCGTTCATCAGCGTGTAGTGCCAGAACGTCGCCCAGCCTTCGTTCATCACCTGAGTCTGGCGCTGCGGATAGAAATACTGGGCGATCTTGCGCACGATCCGCACGATCTCGCGCTGCCAGGGTTCCAGCAGCGGGGCGTGTTTCTCGATGAAATACAGGATGTTTTCCTGCGGTTCGGCCGGGAAACGAGCGTTGTCCTTGTCGCTGTATTTGTCCGCGCCTTTGGGTATGGTGCGCCACAGGTCGTTGATCTGCTTCTGCAGGTGCTCTTCGCGATCCTTTTGCCGACGCCGCTCTTCTTCGGCGGAAATCGGGTACGGACGTTTGTAGCGGTCGACACCGTAGTTCATCAGGGCGTGGCAGGAATCCAGCAGATCCTCCACGGCATCGATCCCGTGGCGCTCCTCGCACTGCATGATGTACTGCTTGGCGAACACCAGGTAATCGATGATCGAACTGGCGTCGGTCCAGGTGCGGAACAGATAGTTGCCCTTGAAGAAGCTGTTGTGGCCGTAGCAGGCATGCGCGACCACCAGTGCCTGCATGCAGATGGTGTTTTCTTCCATCAGGTAGGCGATGCACGGATCCGAGTTGATCACGATCTCGTACGCCAGCCCCATCTGCCCGCGACTGTAGGATTTTTCGGTGCTGAGGAAGTGCTTGCCGTAGGACCAGTGGTGATAGCCCAGCGGCATGCCGACCGACGCGTAGGCGTCCATCATCTGCTCGGCGGTAATCACTTCGATCTGGTTGGGGTAGGTATCCAGGGCATAACGGGCCGCGATACGGGCGATTTCACGGTCGTACGTCTGGATCAGCTCGAATGTCCATTCCGAGCCGGTGGAAATGGGTTGGCGCTTCTGCTCTTTGGCGGTCTTGGCGGTCATGTCACTAACCTGCGCTGGAAGAGTTCACGGAAGACCGGATAGATATCCCCGGCCGAGACCAGTTGTTGCTGGGCAAAAGTGTCGGAAAAAGCTTCGGCGATGCGTTCGTATTCGTACCACAAGGCCTGATGTTCGCGCGGGGTGATCTCCACGTAAGTGTAGTACTGCACGAACGGCATGATCTGGTTGATCAGGATGTCGCGGCAGATCGGCGAGTCGTCGTTCCAGTTGTCGCCGTCGGAAGCCTGGGCGGCGTAGATGTTCCATTCATTGCTCGGGTAGCGCTCGGCCATGATCTCCTGCATCAGTTTCAAGGCGCTGGAAACGATGGTGCCGCCGGTCTCGCGGGAATAGAAGAACTCCTCTTCGTCGACTTCGCGGGCGCTGGTGTGGTGGCGGATGAACACCACGTCGATCTTGTCGTAGTTCCGCTTGAGGAAAAGGTACAACAAGATGAAAAACCGCTTGGCGATGTCCTTGGTTGCCTGGGTCATGGAGCCGGAAACGTCCATCAGGCAGAACATCACGGCTTTGGAGCTTGGATTGGGTTGCTTGACCAGCAGGTTGTATTTCAAATCGAACGTATCGAGAAACGGCACGCGATGGATACGCGCACTGAGTCGTTCGATTTCTGCTTCAAGATCCTGAATATCCCCGAAGTTGTCCGGTTCTTCGCGTTTGAGTCGCGCCAGTTCCTCCTTGACCTCGCGCAGTTTGGCGCGGCTGCTGCCCGATAACGCAATGCGCCGGGCATGGGCCGAGCGCAGGGTACGGATAATGTTGATCCGCGAAGGGTTGCCCTCGTTGCTGATCCCCGCACGTACGGTCTTGAAAGTGTCGGTGCCGGTCAGGTTGCGCTTGACCAGGTTGGGCAGTTCGAGGTCCTCGAACATGAATTCGAGGAATTCTTCCTGGGTGATCTGGAAGACGAACTCGTCCATGCCTTCACCGGAGTTGCCGGCCTTGCCCGGCCCACGGCCACCACCACCTCCCGGCGGACGCGCGATGTGTTCGCCAGCGGTGAATTCCTTGTTGCCGGGATGAACCACGGTCTGCTTGCCGCCGCGACCATGGTGAAGCACCGGTTCGTCGATATCGCGACCAGGGATGCTGATCTGCTCGCCGTGCTCCATATCGGTGATGGAACGCCGGCTGACCGCCTCTTCGACAGCCTTCTTGATGTGGTCACGGTAACGCCGCAGGAAGCGCTGACGGTTCACCGTGCTCTTGTTCTTGCCATTGAGACGTCGGTCGATCACATAGCTCATGACTGCTCCTTAGAAGCTGTCCTGCCAAGGGGCGAGCGGTCATGCAGCATTGAACCGAATGCCAAGGGACGTACACGCTCCCCCAAGCGCTCTGGGTGCTGCCTGCACCTCGCTACCGCCTTTCGAACACCTTCCAGAGGCCTGTGTAGCAGAAAATGCGCGCACAGGCCTCGGGCTGACGACAACCGGTCTGACCGGCCGCGGTTTACTGTGATTTTCTGACCCGCAGATACCACTCAGAAAGCAGTCGTACCTGTTTGTCGGTGTAGCCGCGTTCGACCATTCGTGTAACGAAGTCGTTGTGTTTCTGCTGATCCTCTTTGCTGGCCTTGGCGTTGAAGCTGATGACTGGCAGCAGATCCTCGGTGTTCGAGAACATTTTCTTCTCGATGACCACCCGCAGTTTTTCGTAGCTGAGCCAGGTCGGGTTCTTGCCGTTGTTGTTGGCCCGGGCACGCAACACGAAGTTGACGATTTCGTTGCGGAAGTCCTTCGGATTGCTGATGCCGGCCGGTTTCTCGATCTTTTCCAGCTCCTCGTTGAGGGCGACGCGATTGAGGATCTCGCCGGTTTCCGGATCGCGGTATTCCTGATCCTGAATCCAGAAGTCCGCATACAGCACGTAGCGGTCGAAGATGTTCTGGCCGTACTCGCTGTAAGACTCGAGGTAGGCGGTCTGGATCTCCTTGCCGATGAATTCGATATAACGCGGCGCCAGGTACTCTTTCAGGTAACGCAGATAGCGCTCGCGGGTTTCGGCCTGGAACTGTTCCTGTTCAATCTGCTGTTCCAGCACATAGAGCAGGTGTACCGGGTTGGCGGCAATTTCGTGCGGATCGAAGTTGAAGACCTTGGACAGAATCTTGAAAGCGAACCGGGTCGACAGACCGTTCATGCCTTCGTCGACGCCCGCCGCATCGCGGTATTCCTGAATCGACTTGGCCTTCGGATCGGTGTCCTTGAGATTTTCGCCGTCATACACGCGCATCTTCGAATAGATGTTGGAGTTTTCCGGCTCCTTCAGGCGTGACAGTACGGTGAACTGCGCCAGCATCTTCAGGGTGTCCGGCGCGCAATGGGCCTTGGCCAGGGAGCTGTTGAACAACAGCTTGTCGTAGATCTTCACCTCGTCGCTGACCCGCAGGCAGTACGGCACCTTGACGATATAGATCCGGTCGATGAACGCTTCGTTATTCTTGTTGTTGCGGAAGGTGTGCCACTCCGATTCGTTGGAGTGGGCCAGCAGAATCCCGGTGAACGGAATCGCACCGAGGCCTTCGGTACTGTTGTAGTTGCCTTCCTGGGTCGCAGTCAGCAATGGGTGGAGCACCTTGATCGGTGCCTTGAACATTTCGACGAATTCCATCAGGCCCTGGTTGGCCCGGCACAGCGCACCGGAGTAGCTGTAGGCGTCGGCATCGTTCTGCGGGAATTCTTCGAGTTTGCGGATATCGACTTTGCCTACCAGCGCGGAGATGTCCTGGTTGTTTTCGTCACCCGGTTCGGTCTTGGCCACGGCGATCTGGTTGAGGATCGACGGGTACAGCTTGACCACGCGGAACTGGCTGATGTCTCCGCCGAATTCGGCCAGGCGCTTGGTGGCCCATGGCGACATGATGGTGTTCAGGTAGCGCCGTGGAATGCCAAAGTCTTCCTCGAGGATCGCGCCATCTTCGGTGGCGTTGAACAGACCCAGTGGCGATTCGAATACCGGCGAGCCCTTGATGGCATAGAAGGGCACTTTTTCCATCAGTTGTTTCAGCTTCTCGGCCAGGGACGACTTACCGCCGCCGACAGGGCCGAGCAGATAGAGGATCTGTTTCTTTTCTTCCAGGCCCTGAGCGGCATGGCGGAAATACGACACGATCTGGTCGATGCATTCTTCCATCCCGTGGAAGTCTTCAAAGGCCGGATAGCGGCGGATCACCTTGTTGGAAAAGATGCGCGACAGCCTCGAATTGGTCGAGGTGTCGAGCAGTTCCGGTTCGCCGATGGCCATTAACAGACGCTCGGCGGCGGAAACGTAGGCACTGCGATCCTTTTTGCACAGTTCCAGGTACTCCTGCAGGGAGAATTCTTCCTGGCGTGTGGACTCGAAGCGTTGTTGGAAGTGGCTAAAGATACTCATGACGTCACCTCGCTCGATACGTGGAGCCGACGCCGGATCACTCAGTCGATGCTGGCAGCAGCCGCGATGGCAGCTGTTGTTTACCCCCCAGAACCCTTCCGCGATCGACAATCGCGAAAGTCACTCCCGATGACCCGTGCGCCGGTGTACCGGCTCTCCCCTGTTTTGGATGGCCTGGGCTTAAGGATAGTTGGGAATTCGGGAGGTAAAGGCGAGATACGTAATTAGTTGTGGCAGACCGTTCGTCTGCCACCGCGCGAGCCCACGGGAGCCGGGGCTTGCACGTTACAAAAAAATTATTCGGAGGTGCCTTGCGCGGTTTCCGAAGGAAAAGTCGTACGCCACAGTTCGAAGCCGCCGTCCATGCTGTAGACGTCGGAGAAGCCCTGGCTTACGAGATACGCGGCGGCACCCTGGCTCGAGTTGCCGTGGTAGCAGACCACGACGGTCGGGGCATCGAGGTCGGCGCCCTGGATGAAAGCATGCAGGGAATGATTATCCAGATGCTTCGAGCCGCTGATGTGCAGTGCGGCAAATGTTGCCGGGTCACGGACGTCGACGACCACGGCGCCTTGTTCGCGCAGGGCCTGGGCCTGTTCCGGGGGGATACGTTTGAATTCGCTCATGGCGGGCTCCTTTGGCTCGGCTGAAAACGCAGTCTAGCGCGGGGCGCTGACGGGAGAAGATTCGGTGATCAGTGGTGCGACGGTGGGCAGGGCGGCCCCGTGTTCGTCGCATTTGCATGACAGCCGTTCGCCGCTGTCGACATTCATCAGGGTCAGGCTGCCGCCCCAGACGCAACCGGTGTCGAGGGCGCAGATGCCGGGCTCGTGGACGTTGCCTTCCAGCGCGGCCCAGTGACCGAAAATGATCCGCAGGCCACGGGTCTTGCGCTCCTTGTGCTGGAACCAGGGCTTGTAGCCCGGCGGCGCGGTGTCGAGGCCTTCCTTGCTCTTGAGGTCGAGCTTGCCTTCGGCGGTGCAGAAACGCATGCGGGTGAAATAATTGGTGATCACCCGCAGGCGTGTCACGCCTTTGAGGTCGCTGTCCCATTTCGCCGGCTCGTTGCCGTACATACCGTCGAGGAAGGGTGGAAGAAGGTTGTCGTCACGCAGCGCGGTCTCGACTTCTTCAGCGTACTTGAGCGCCTTGCGCAGCGACCACTGCGGCGGGATGCCCGCATGTACCATGGCCACTTCGCGCTGCTCGTCGTAGTGCATGAGTTTTTGCTGGCGCAGCCATTCCATCAGTTCGGCGCAGTCGGGCGCTTCAAGGATTTCACGCAGCGTGTCGGACTTCTTCAGGCGCTCGATGTTCTTCGCCGCTGCCAGCAGGTGCAGGTCGTGATTGCCGAGAACACACACCAGCGACTCGCGCATGCCATAAAGGAAGCGCAGGGTTTCCAGTGACTGCGGACCACGATTGACCAGATCGCCGACCAGCCACAGGCGATCCAGAGCCGGGTCGAACGCGACCTGCTGGAGCAGGCACTTGAGCGGTTCGAGGCAGCCTTGGAGGTCGCCGACGGCATACGTCGCCATCAGTGCAGGGCTCCGGGAACGGCGAGGCGGAAGGGCTTGATGATCGCATCGAAGTGCTTGCCGTCGTCGGCGACCATTTCGTAACTGCCTTGCATGGTGCCGACCTTGGTGGTCATCACCGTGCCGCTGCTGTAGGTGTGGCTTTTGCCAGCGCCGATCAACGGTTGCTGGCCAACCACGCCGGCGCCGCGCACTTCTTCGACATGCCCGTCGCCATCGGTTATCACCCAGTGGCGCGACATCAGGCGGGCCGGTTGCTCGCCATTGTTCTGCACGGTGATGGTGTAGGCGAAGGCAAAGCGCTCGTGCTCGGGTTGCGATTGGTCTGCCAGATAGTGGGTAACGACACTGACATCGACCTGGTAGCGAGGATCGGACATGCAAAAGGCCTTAAAAACGAAGCGGGACGCGGGGCGTAGCTGATTGGGATTCAGTCTAGGCAAGTATCGGGCAGTAGACCAGAGTTGGCATCCTGCCCGATAGCGATCATTGCCGGTCAGTCGGCTTCAGGTGCTTTCGCCGGCTGTTCGGCGAGCTTGTCGGCCAGACGTACGAACGCGGCCAGATCGAGTTGCTCGGGGCGCAGGCTGCCATCGACTCCGGCGGCTTCGATTTCGGCATTGCTCAGCAACTGCTTGAGGGTGTTGCGCAGGGTCTTGCGGCGCTGATTGAAGGCTTCACGCACCACGCGCTCGAGCAGGCGATGATCCTTGGCCGGATGCGGCAGCACCGCGTGCGGTACCAGGCGGACGATCGCCGAGTCGACTTTCGGCGGCGGATTGAATGCGCCCGGGCCGACGTTGAACAGGTGCTCGACCCGGCAGTGGTACTGAACCATGATCGACAGACGGCCCCAGTCACCGCCACCGGGACCGGCGGCCAGACGCTCGACCACTTCCTTCTGCAGCATGAAGTGCATGTCGCGGATGATGCCGGCGTTGTTCAGCAGATGGAAAATCAGCGGCGTGGAGATGTTGTACGGCAGGTTGCCGACCACACGCAGGCTGTTCGGCGCAGCGTTCAGGCTGTTGAAGTCGAACTTCAGCGCATCGCCCTGATGCAGGTTGAAATTGCTCTTGCCGGCGAACTGCTGGTTGAGGATCGGGATCAGGTCCTTGTCCAGTTCCACCACATCCAGCTGTGCGCCGGAGTTGAGGATGCCGGCGGTCAGTGCGCCCTGGCCCGGCCCGATTTCCAGCATGCGGTCGCCGGCCTTGGCATTGATGGAGCGCAGGATGCGGTCGATGACGCCGGCATCGTGCAGGAAGTTCTGGCCAAAGCGTTTGCGCGCCTTGTGTTGGTATTGCTCGGTCATAAACGGGTCTCGGCCATCTGGTAGGCGGTTTCCAGGGCGGTTTCCAGGCTGCCGGTGTCGATCCTGCCGCTGCCGGCCAGATCCAGGGCGGTGCCATGGTCGACCGAGGTGCGGATGATCGGCAGGCCCAGGGTCACGTTGACTGCAGCGCCGAAGCCTTTGTACTTCAGCACGGGCAGGCCCTGGTCGTGGTACATCGCCAGCACTGCGTCACAGTGCTCCAGATATTTGGGGGTAAACAGAGTGTCGGCAGGCAGCGGGCCACGAAGGTCCATGCCCTCGCCGCGCAGGCGCTCCAATGTGGGTTCGATGATGTCGATTTCTTCATGGCCCAGGTGTCCGCCTTCGCCGGCGTGCGGGTTGAGTCCGCAGACCAGGATACGCGGTTGGGCGATGCCGAATTTTTGTTGCAGGTCGGCGTGCAGAATCCGCGTGACCCGTTCCAGGCGCTCCGGCGTGATCGCATCGGCAATGTCGCGCAAGGGCAGGTGAGTGGTGACCAGCGCCACGCGCAAACCGCGGGTGGCGAGCATCATCACCACTTGGGCGGTGTGGGTCAGGTCGGCGAGAAACTCGGTGTGACCGGAAAACGCGATGCCCGATTCGTTGATCACGCCTTTGTGCACAGGCGCGGTGATCATCCCGGCGAAGTCGCCGTTCAGACAGCCATTGCCGGCGCGGGTCAGGGTTTCGAGGACGAATGCGGCGTTGGCCTTGTCCAGTTGCCCGGCGACCACGGGGGCGCTGAGCGGGGTGTCCCAGACGTACAGGCTGTTGGCGGGCGCGGGAGCGTCCGGCCAGTTGTCAGGCGCCACTTCCAGCAAGCTGACAGCCAGCCCCAGCTGCGCGGCCCGCTCTTGGAGCAGGTCGCGGCTGGTGATGGCAATCAGGGGGTGTGGCTGGGCTTGCGAGGCGAGCAGCAGGCACAGGTCGGGACCGATGCCGGCCGGTTCGCCGGGTGTCAGCGCGAAACGCTTGGGTTTCACTGCGCTGCCTGGTCTGCACCAGGGAGTTTGATCTCAACGTACGCTTCGTCACGGATCTGACGCAGCCAGGTCTGCAGCTCTTCGTCGTATTTGCGGTTACGCAGTACGGTCATCGCTTGCTGCTCACGGGCCTGTTCGGTGCTGTCAGTGGCGCGACGGCCAAGGACTTCCAGAACGTGCCAGCCGTACTGGGTCTGGAACGGCTTGGACAGCTGACCCTGCGGGGACTTGGCCATCACGGCGCGGAATTCCGGTACCAGTGCGTTCGGGTCGATCCAGTTCAGGTCGCCGCCGTTGAGGGCAGAGCCCGGATCTTCCGAATACTTCTTGGCCAGTTCGGCGAAATCTTCACCGGCTTCGATGCGGTTGTAGAGCGATTGGGCCAGTTCCTTGGTCTTGGCTTCGTCGCGAACCGGACTTGGCTTGACCAGAATGTGGCGCACATGCACTTCGTCGCGCATCTGGCTCTCGCCACCACGTTTTTCCAGCAGCTTCAGGATGATGAAACCACCCGGAGTGCGTGCCGGTTGAGTGATGTCGCCAGTCGCCATGCTGCTCAGTTCACGGTCGAACGGCGGTGGCAGTTGAGCGGCTTTACGCCAGCCCATATCGCCGCCTTCCAGCGCGTTGTCACTGGCGGAGTTGGCCACGGCCATCTGGCCGAAGTCAGCACCTTGCTTGAGCTGTTGGTAAACGTCCATCGCCTTGCGAGCGGCACTCTGAATCGCTTCGGAGTTGGCGCTTTCCGGGGTCGGAATCAGGATGTTGGCCAGGTGCAGTTCTTCGGACAGTTGCATCTTGCCCAGATCGGAGGCGAGGAAGTTCTTCACTTCCTGTTCCGAGACCTGAATGCGCTCGGCCACGCGGCGCTGGCGCACACGGCTGATGACCATTTCGCGGCGGATCTGCTCGCGAGCGTCCTCATAGGACAGGCCATCACGGGACAGGGCGATACGGAACTGTTCCGGGGTCATGTTGTTGCGCTGGGCAATGGTGCCGACAGCCTGGTTCAGTTCTTCATCGGTGATGCGGATACCGGAGCGTTCGCCGATCTGCAGTTGCAGGTTTTCGACGATCAGGCGCTCGAGCACCTGTTGATCCAGCACGCCCGGAGGCGGCAGACCGCCGCCACGCTTGGCGATGGTTTGCTGAACTTCGTGGACGCGTTGATCCAGCTGGCTCTGCATGACCACATCGTTGTCGACGATGGCCACCACTCTATCGATGGACTGCACCGCGGCGTTGGCCGCGGTACCCAGGAACAGCGCGCCCAGCATCAGCGGGCGCAGACAATCAGAAAGCTTGGTCTTCACGTTGACGATAACCTTGGATGCCTTTGTCGAGGAAGCTCTCTACCTTGGCGCCGGTGAGGCCGCCGAGTCCCTTCAGAACAATTTGGAGGAAGACGCCGTGGTCGCCTTTTTCGTTTTCCGGGGCGTTCTGACTGAATTCGTCATAGCTGACCCAGTAACGGTTGATCAGGCGCAGTTTCCAGCAGCAGTTGTCATATTCGAAACCACCGAAGGCTTCCAGCGTGCGATTGCGGTTGTAGTCGTACTGCCAGCGGCTGATCGCGCTCCACTGCGGAACGATCGGCCAGATGACCGAGAAGTCATGCTGCTGGATCTTGTAGTAGTCCTTCACGTAGCCAGGCTGGCCCGGTGTGCCGTAGTCACCGCCGCCCACCGACCATTTACCGGTGTTCTGGTCGTAACGAACCTGGTCGTTGCGATAGCGATAACCGACGTTGACCACCTTGTTCGGGTTGTCTTCAGGCTGGTAGTGGAGCATTGCACTGCCGGAGCGTGGGCTGCGGCTGTCCGGATCCCAGTTGTAATCGGCAGTGGTGCGCCAGTCGCGGTTCCAGCGGTACTCGTATTCCAGAGCGTACGGCGAAACATTGGAATGCGCGTCGTCGCGGGTCTTCGGATCAATGCCCGGCAACTGGACTTCACGATCCTTGAAGTAGAGTGCCTGACCGATACTGATGCGTTGACGCTCGAAGCCGTCTTCCTCGATCCAGCGGTTGTCGATGCCCAGCGACAGTTTGTTCTCGTCACCGACGCGGTCGGAGCCGGAGAAGCGGTTGTCACGGAACAGCGACGCATAGTTGAAGGTGTATTCGCTGGTATCGAAGACTGGAATGTCTTCCTGGTCTTTCTCGGGTACATAGAGATAGAACAGGCGAGGTTCCAGGGTCTGGCGATAATTCTTGCCGAACCAGGTGGTGTTGCGGTCGAAGTACAGGCCGCCATCGATGCTGGCGATCGGTACGCCACGGTTCTGGCTGCTGCCGAATTCACCGCCGACATAGCGGGTGCCGGTCGCGGCTGCCGCGTTCTGTTGAGCGACGATCTGGCTCTTGCCGGTCCCGTCCAGATCCAGCTGGTACTGGGTGTACTGGTACTTGAGCGATGGCTTGAGGAAACCGTAGGTCCAGTTGAGCGGCAGGCTGACGCTTGGCTTCAGGTTCAAACGATCGCCGTTGGCACGGGCCAGGCCGATGACGTTATTGTCCAGGCGGCGTTCCACAGTGCCGTCTTCATTAACGAAGTTGCCATTTTGCAGGTCACGGTCGAAGCGAACGACCTCGGTCTCGTAATCGAAGTTCAGACCTTCCGGGTGATACGGCAGCTGACCATTGAAGGTGATCTGCGGCAGACGGTCATACGGTGTGATGTTCGATACGGTGGCAAGTTGGTAGGCCTGCGCATTCAGGCGCGCGGTGTAGTTGTCGCCACGATAGGTAACCGAGCCCTGCTGGTTCACGAAGTCGGCGCTCTTCACACCGATCTGATCGGTCTGCAGATCCTGGAAGTAGTACGGATCGCTGATCTTGGTGTAGTCCACCTGGGTGAACACGCGGGAGTCGAGACCACCCTTGTGTTGCCAGTTGTACATGTAGCGATTCTTCTGGTAGTCGGTCTGTTTGCTGCGCTCGGTTTCCTCGTCGTTGAGGAACGCCGCACCGAACTGCCCTTCGCTGGACTTGGTGAGGTAGCGGAATTCGCCCTCCATCAACAGACCGCGTTTAGCCATGTAGCGTGGATACAACGTGGCATCGTAGTTCGGTGCCAGGTTGAAGTAGTACGGGGTCACCAGCATGAAGCCGGTGTCGCTGCCGGTGCCGATGGTCGGCGGCAGGAAACCCGACTGACGACGATCGTCGATCGGGAAGTAGATGTACGGGGTGTACAGGACCGGAATGTCCTTGACCCGCAGCGTCACGTTGGTCGCGGTACCGAAGCCGGTGGCAGGGTTCAGGGTGATGTTGTTGCCCTTGAGCTGCCAGGCGTTGCTGTTCGGTTCGCACGTGGTGTACGTGCCGTCCTTCAGACGGATGATCGCGTTTTCGGCACGCTTGGCGTACAGCGCGTTACCGCGGATGCGCGACTTGTGCATGACGTATTCGGCGTTGTCGACCTTGGCTTCACCGGTGTCGAGCTGCACATCGGCGTGGTCACCGACGATCAGCGCGCCGTTGTCGCGAATGCGCACGTTGCCGGCCAGTTCGCCACGGCTTTCGGCCTGATACAGGTTGGCCTCGTCGGCTTCGACCTGCATGCTGCCCTGACGCATGACCACGTCACCGGCCAGACTCGCAACCTGCGAATCCTGCTGATAACGCGACGCCTTGGCGCCGATGAAGGTCGGGGCGTCACTTTTATTCGTCTTGTCATTCATGCCAGGACGAATCGGTTCGATATAGGAACCAGAGCAGTAAGGACCGGTCTCGGCCAGTTGGGCGGCGGTGAGCTTCTCGCGCGGAACCCAGTCGAGGTGACTGTAGTCTTCGCTACGGGATTTCAGGCCACGGCCCTTGGACTCGGTAACCAGTACCGGCTTGGGCCCGGACTCCGCAGTGGAGCCGCTCTCGGCCGGGGCTTCGCCAGCGGCGCTGACGGCACTGCCGTCATGCACGGGACGCGGCGGCAAGGCAGCGGCCGGCGTCTTCGGCGAGCAGGCCCAGCCACCCGTTGCCGAGACGGCGCAGTCATACTGCTCGGCGGCAACAACGAATGAACTGGCCAGAGGTTGCATAGCCAGCAGACTGCCGGTTACCAACAACGGAAATTTTTTACGAAACGCGGGGGATTTCAATGCCATCTTATTAGTCCGGGCTTCCTGCGTGCCATCTGCCCGCGGTGTGGGCCGCACGCCTCTCGATGGTCTGAAAAAGATGCTGGATAATAAAGCATGACCCGCTTGACGGCTAGCGCCGTCGGAGACCCTTGCAATGCCTGATCAAGATGTACGCTTGCAACACCTGAAAGTTTGGCTCGATGAACAGCTGGCAACCCTTTTTGCAGCTCAGGGCTGGGGAGCCGTACCCCCGGCCACGTTGACCGCGGCCAGCAGCGACGCGAGTTTCCGCCGGTATTTCCGCTGGGAAGGCGCCGGTCGCAGTTTCGTCGTGATGGACGCGCCGCCGCCTCAGGAAAACTGCAAACCGTTCGTGGATATCGCTTTTTTGCTGGCGAAATCCGGCATCAACGTGCCGAAAATTTATGCCGAGGACCTCGAACGCGGGTTTCTTTTGCTCAATGACCTGGGCAACAAGACCTATCTGGACGTGATCGACAGCGAAAATGCCGACGCGTTATTCAGCGATGCCTTGCAAGCGCTGCTGGCTTTTCAGCAGCTGCCGATGGTGGCACCACTGCCGAGCTATGACGTCGCGTTGTTGCGCCGCGAGCTGGAGCTGTTTCCCGAGTGGTACGTGAAACGCGAGTTGGGCGTCGAGTTCGATGCCACTCAACAGCAGCAGTGGCAAAAGGTCAGCGAGCTGCTGATCGACAGCGCCCTGGCCCAGCCGAAAGTGCTGGTGCACCGCGACTACATGCCGCGCAACCTGATGCTCAGCGAGCCGAACCCCGGCGTGCTGGATTTCCAGGACGCCGTGTACGGCCCGGTGACCTACGACGTGACCTGCCTGTTCAAGGACGCCTTCCTCAGCTGGCCAGAAGGACGAGTGCGCGGCTGGCTGGAAAGCTACTGGCAGCAGGCGTCAGCACTGAACATCCCGGTGCAGCCGGACTTCGAGGAGTTCCTGCGCGCCAGCGACCTGATGGGCGTGCAGCGTCATCTGAAAGTCATCGGAATCTTCGCCCGCATCTGCCATCGCGACGGCAAGCCGCGTTACCTCGGCGATGTGCCGCGGTTCTTCTCTTATATAGAAGCGGTCATCGCGCGCCGTCCCGAGTTGGCGGATTTGCAGGCACTGCTCGCCAGCCTGCGTGGTGGAGCGACGGCATGAAGGCAATGATTCTGGCGGCCGGCAAAGGCGAGCGCATGCGCCCGCTGACCCTGACCACCCCCAAACCGCTGGTGCGAGCCGGCGGCGTGCCGCTGATTGAATATCACCTGCGTGCCCTGGCCGCGGCCGGTTTCAACGAGATCGTGATCAACCATGCCTGGCTCGGACAGCAGATCGAAGATCATCTGGGCGATGGTTCGCAATTCGGCGTGTCGATCCAGTACTCGCCTGAAGGGGAACCTTTGGAAACCGGCGGCGGAATTTTCCGCGCCTTGCCGCTGTTGGGCGAAGACGCGTTTCTGGTGGTCAACGGTGACATCTGGACCGATTACGACTTCAGCGTGCTGCATCAGCCGATCAACGGCCTGGCGCATCTGGTGCTGGCGGACAATCCGGCGCATCACCCGACAGGGGATTTCACCCTGACCGACGGCCTGGTGCGTGATGGCCAGGCCGATTTGGCAACCCTGACCTACAGCGGCATAGCCGTACTGCATCCGCAGTTGTTCGACGGCTGCCGCGACGGTGCCTTCAAACTGGCGCCGCTGTTGCGTAAAGCCATGGCGGACGGGCAGGTGACCGGCGAGCGGTTGAAGGGGCACTGGGTCGATGTCGGTACGCACGAGCGTCTGGCCGAAGCTGAAGCCTTGATAGAAGCGAGTCGCTGATATGTTGTGGCCAGGGACTCTGATTGGAGCCGGAGCGGGTTTTGCTATCGCCAGCATTCCGGGGGCCATGCTTGGGGCTTTGTTGGGGCAGGCGCTGGATCGGCGCCTGCATTTGCAGAGCTGGGGGCATTTGCGGGAAAAACTCGGCGGCCGGCCGATGCTGCGCAACGACGAATTGTTGTTTGTGTTGCTCGGGCGTCTGGCCAAGAGCGACGGGCGGGTCACGGACGGTCACATTCAGCAGGCGCGGCAGGAGATGCGCGCGCTGGAAATGAGCGAACCGGCACAGCGCCGTGCGATTGCCGCGTTCAATCGCGGCAAGTCCGGCAACGACAATCTGCGCGGTTATCTGCGTCGCTTGAGCACTCAACCCCATGCGGCCGAAGGCGTGTTGCGCGCCTGCTGGCGAATGGTCTGGGCCGATGGCCGGGCCGGCGTCAGCGAGCGAGAATTGCTGGCGCAGTGGGGCAAGTGGCTGGGCTGGACGACCCATCAGATCCAGGCGCTGGCGGCGGACTACGAGCCGCACAAGCGTCCGATCGTCAGTGCGGCGGTGAGCTATCAGGAGGCGATGCGCCTGCTCGGTGTCTCAGCCACCAGCGAACCGGCGCAGATCAAACGTGCCTATCGACGCCTGCTCAGCCGGCATCACCCGGACAAGGTCGCCGGGACGGGTGCCACGCCGGCGCAGGTGCGTGAGGCCACCGAGAGGACCCGCGAATTGCACAATGCCTACACGTTGATTCGCGAACGGCGGGATTTTCGTTAGGCATAAAAAAATCGCAGCGTCGGGCTGCGATTTTTTTGTCTGCGTTTTGACGGTCCGGACTATTAGTCCGGGCTCTGCGGATTCAGCCAGCCACGCACCCGGCGGAACAATTGCTCCTGTTCGGCCTTGTTGTCCGGCAAGGCCTTGAGTGCGACCTGACTGAACGCGGACGTCTTCAGTCGCTTGCTCGCCTGCAGGCGCTCCAGTGCCGCGTTGCGGTCCAGCGCTTTATCCATGTAGAAAATGTCCGCCGTCGGCAGCTTCAGGGTCGGTGTCAGTTCCACCAGCTCCGGTTTGGCCTTGGCCGGGGTCTGCGCGGCCACCAGCAGCAGCTTCTCGACCTGCGAGCTCTGTCTCTCGCTCATGTAGCGCGCCGCCCAGTAAGCGCCGGTGCCATGACCGAGCACGACGATGCTGCGCGCGCTCTGTTGTTCGGCGTAGGCCAGCGCGGCGTCGATGCGGGCGAAGATTCGCTCGGCGTCGGCCTTGGACTGTTCCTCGGTGGATTCAGCCACGACCTTGTCGGCCACATCGGCTTCGCCACCGGCGGCTTGTTCGATCGGCTCGGCGGTGGTCGAATCCTTACTGCCCGGGTCGACGGTTTTCGGCGCGGCGGGTGCTTCGACCACGCGCGGTGCGATGGCATCGCTTTGCAGATCGGGCAGTGTGATACTCAGGCTGCTCCACTCGACGTCCGGCAACTTGCGGCGCAACGGGCTGATCGCCTGGGGCCAGTCGGCGGTTTCGCCGGTGCCGGGAATGAGGATCACCGCTCCTTTGGGTTCGGCGGTGTTGGCCGGTTTCCACAGGGCGAGGAAGGTGTCGCTGCCGGCTTGCAATTGCTGTTGTTCCTGGGCCGGAACCTTGCGTTCGAGTGCCGCGGCTTCTTCCTGACTACGCTCAAGCAGAGGCTGGCGTTCGAGCGGTTTTTCTTCGGTGGCTTTTTCTGCGGCGGGGGCGGATGCCGGATCCGCGGCTTCGACGGAAAACGCACAAGGCAGGATCAGCGACAGGCACAATGCTGGCATTGCCAGGCGATAGACAGGGGGCATCGGTTATTCCAGGCCAGAAGATATCCCGGCAGCCTAATGGGTTGGTCAGAATTTGTCAGTGTATGAGACTTCAATGATGCGTTTTTGCTGCCTGTGGGTTATCGGCTGTCTGGCGTTTCCCTTGATGGGCTGGGCGGCGCCTGCGCCCCCGAGTCACCTCGCGCGGTTGTCGGCGAGCGAACAACAGTGGCTCGCACAGCACAATGAATTGCGCGTGGGCCTGGTGTTGCAGGCGCCGTACGCGCAATACGACCGGCGCTTGCAGCGGCTGTCGGGGGCCAATGTCGAGGTGATGAAGGCATTGGCGAGGGCGCTGAATGTCGAGCTGAGCTGGCGCAACTTTCAGGATCTGGCACAACTCGAGGCCGCTGCCCGGGACGGCGAGATCGACATCGCTCCGGGCCTGACCCAGACCCCGGGCGGGCTGCGTCTGTGGCAGTTCTCCGACCCGTACATGCGCGTGCCGCAACTGGTGGTCAGCGACCAGAAAAGCAGCGCGACCGTGGAGCTGGAAAAACTCGACAGCCAGACCCGCGTCGCCGTGCGCATGCCCGGCGTCACCGCCGATTACCTGCGCGGCAACTATCCGCACCTGAATCTGCAAGGCGTACCGATGGAGCGTCAGGCGCTGCAACTGTTGCTGAGTCAGCAGGCGTCCTACGCGGTGGTCGATGAGGCGCAGCTCGGTCGGCTGTCGGCGGAACCGGAGTTCGCCGGGCTGGTGGTGGTCGGTGATATCGGTCTGCCGCAACTGCTGCGCATCGGCACCCGCCGCGACTGGCCGGAGCTGGCCGGAATCGTTGAAAGCGCCCTGCGCGCAATCCCGGCCAAGGATCTGGAGCGCCTGCATGCGCAATGGCTGCAACCCAAGTATCCACGGCTTTCCGAGTCGCCGGGCTTCTGGCAGAACCTGAGTCTGTTGTTCGCAGTGTTGCTGCTCAGCTGCGTGGCCATCGTGTTCTGGCAACGCCGCCAGCAACGCAGTCTTGAACAACGTTTGTTCGACGCGCGTGAAGACATCGCCCTGCGTGCCGCCAGCGAAGAAGCCCTGCGCCTGACCCAGTTTTCCATCGATCAGAGCACCGTCGGCATTCTCTGGGTCAACTGGGACAGCCATGTGCGCTACGCCAACCGTGCGGCAGAAAACATGCTCGGTTATCCGCAGGGCGCCATCATCGATCGACCGTTGATCGACTTCGAACCGGGCCTGCACATGGATCGCTGGCTCAACCTGTGGAAGCGCGCCCGGGCCAGCGAAGAAGGGCCGCTGAGTTTTGAAACCAACTGCGTGCGGGCCGATGGCAGTGTGCTGCCGGCCGACGTGTCGCTGAGCTTCCTGCGATTTCGCGATGGCGAGTACCTGGTGGTTTACCTCACCGATGTCACCGAGCGCCGTCGTGCCCTGGCGGCGTTGCAGGAAAGCGAGGCGCGGCTGCAAGGCATCGCGGCCAATGTGCCGGGGCTGGTGTTCCGTCTCGAGCGCGCACCGGTCACCGGGCAGATCGACTTTGCCTACATCAGCGAGGGCAGCGAAAGTCTGGTCGGCTACGCGCCGGCCGCCATCGCCCATCGCGACATGGGCTTGCGCAGTCTGGTGCATCCGGATGACCGGGCCGCCTATCACCAGACCCAGGATCAGGCGCTGGACACCGACAGCGACTGGTCGTGGCAGGGCCGAATTCTCACGCGTCAGGGCGAGCAGCGCTGGGCCGAAATCAAGGCCATCACCCGTCAGCTGGAAGGCGGGTCCTATGTCTGGGACGGCATCGTCTGGGACATCACCGAAAGCAAACGCATCGAACTGGAGCTGGCGGCCTCCCGTGAACAATTGCGCGAATTGTCGGCGCATCTGGAAAGCGTGCGGGAAGAGGAAAAGGCGCGCATCGCCCGCGAGGTTCACGATGAGCTGGGGCAGATGCTGACGGTGCTGAAACTGGAGACGTCGATGTGCGAACTGGCCTACGCGCAACTCGACCCAGGCCTGAACGAGCGGCTGAACAGCATGAAGCGCCTGATCGCCCAGTTGTTCCAGTTGGTGCGCGATGTGGCGACGGCATTGCGCCCGCCGATCCTCGATGCCGGGATCGCCTCGGCCATCGAGTGGCAGGCGCGGCGGTTCGAGGCGCGCACGCAGATTCCGTGTCTGGTGCAGGTGCCGGACAACCTTGCACCGCTCAGCGACGCCAAGGCCATCGGCCTGTTCCGCATTCTTCAGGAGGCGTTGACCAACGTCATGCGCCATGCCCAGGCGCATACTGTAGAACTGACGCTGACGCAGGAAGGTGACGAATTGTGTCTGACGGTCAGCGATGATGGCGTAGGATTTGTCGCCGCTGCCGGCAGGCCGACATCCTTTGGGCTGGTGGGCATGCGCGAGCGGGTGTTGATCATGGGCGGGCAGCTGTCACTCGACAGCGAACCGGGCGAGGGCACCACGCTGAGCGTGCGGGTGCCACTGGATGAGGAGAAGTAAGTGATCCGTGTACTGGTAGCCGAAGACCACACCATCGTTCGCGAAGGCATCAAGCAATTGATCGGCCTGGCCAAGGATCTGCAAGTGGTGGGGGAGGCGAGCAATGGCGAGCAGTTGCTGGAAACCCTGCGCAACGTGCCCTGCGAAGTGGTGCTGCTGGATATCTCGATGCCCGGCGTCAACGGGCTCGAAGCGATTCCGCGGATCCGCGCGCTGAACCATCCGCCGGCGATTCTGGTGCTGTCGATGCACGACGAAGCGCAGATGGCCGCCCGGGCACTGAAGATCGGCGCCGCCGGGTATGCGACCAAGGACAGTGATCCGGCGCTGCTGCTGACGGCAATTCGCAAGGTCGCTGCAGGTGGGCGTTACATCGACCCGGAGCTGGCCGACCGCATGGTCTTCGAAGTCGGCCTGACCGATGCGCGGCCGCTGCACTCGTTGCTGTCGGAGCGCGAGTTCTCGGTGTTCGAACGGCTGGCGCAAGGCGCCAACGTCAACGACATCGCCCAGCAATTGGCCCTGAGCAGCAAGACCATCAGCACCCACAAGGCGCGGCTGATGCAGAAACTCAACATCACTTCGCTCGCCGAGCTGGTGAAGTACGCGATGGAACACAAGCTGCTCTGAGCGACATATCCATTAGCGACAGGCGCTTTTGCCGGTTCTGGCGGCTTGAGCCCCGACCCATGCGCCGGGTTTGCCAAAACGCGCCATCCGTGTAGGGCAATCCCTACCCCCGGCCTTCCATCCGGCTGAGGCGATTCTCTCCTGCGCCCCGATTTGCGTGACTGCAAGCAGCCACTAGGCTTACTCCCACAGCAGTCATCAATAACAAAGGTGTGGGTATGAGCCAGGTCGAATCAAACGCAGGGGCCAGCGATGTGCTGGTCAGCTTTCGTGGAGTGCAGAAGAGCTACGACGGCGAGAACCTGATCGTCAAAGACCTCAACCTGGACATTCGCAAGGGCGAATTCCTCACCTTGCTCGGACCGTCCGGCTCCGGAAAGACCACCAGCCTGATGATGCTCGCCGGTTTCGAGACGCCGACCGCCGGCGAAATTCTCCTTGCCGGGCGGGCGATCAACAACGTGCCGCCGCACAAGCGCGACATCGGCATGGTGTTCCAGAACTACGCGCTGTTTCCGCACATGACCGTCGCCGAAAACCTGGCGTTTCCGCTGACCGTACGCGGCCTGAACAAGAGCGACGTCAGCGACAAGGTTAAGAAAGTCCTGAGCATGGTTCAGCTCGACGCGTTCGCATCGCGTTATCCGGCGCAGTTGTCCGGCGGCCAGCAACAACGTGTAGCACTGGCCCGTGCGCTGGTGTTCGAGCCGCAGCTGGTGCTGATGGACGAACCCCTCGGCGCCCTCGACAAACAACTGCGCGAACACATGCAGATGGAAATCAAACACCTGCACCAGCGCCTTGGCGTAACCGTGGTCTATGTGACCCACGACCAGGGCGAAGCCCTGACCATGTCCGACCGCGTCGCCGTGTTCCACCAGGGCGAGATCCAGCAGATCGCCCCGCCGCGCACCCTCTACGAAGAACCGAAAAACACCTTCGTCGCCAACTTCATCGGCGAGAACAACCGCCTCAACGGTCGCCTGCTCAGCCAGAACGGCGAGCGCTGCGTGGTCGAGCTGGGGCGCGGGGAAAAGGTCGAGGCGCTGGCGGTCAACATCGGCCAGACCGGCGAACCGGTCACCCTGTCTATCCGCCCCGAGCGCGTCAGCCTCAACGGTTCGAGCGACCAATGCGTCAACCGCTTCTCCGGGCGGGTGGCCGAATTCATCTATCTGGGCGACCACGTCCGGGTGCGCCTGGAAGTCTGCGGCAAGACCGACTTCTTCGTGAAACAACCGATTGCCGAGCTCGATCCTGCGCTCGCAGTCGGTGACGTGGTTCCGCTTGGCTGGCAGGTCGAGCACGTTCGCGCGCTCGATCCTCTTCTAGAGGCGCACTGAAACGCCCCGCAATACCAACACCAACCCTGCACGTGGAGAGAACAATAAATGTTGAGATCCCTGAAGTTCACAGCCCTGACCCTGGGCCTGATGGGTGCGGCAAGCGCAATGGCCGCTGGGCCGGATCTGACCGTGGTGTCGTTTGGCGGGGCGAACAAGGCGGCGCAAGTCAAAGCCTTCTACGCACCGTGGGAAGCAGCGGGCAACGGCAAGATCGTCGCCGGCGAGTACAACGGTGAGATGGCCAAGGTCAAAGCCATGGTCGACACCAAGAGCGTGTCCTGGGATCTGGTCGAGGTTGAATCGCCGGAGCTGTCCCGTGGCTGCGACGAAGACATGTTCGAACAACTGGATCCTGCGCTGTTCGGCAAATCCGAAGATTACGTCAAAGGCGCGATCCAGCCGTGCGGCGTGGGCTTCTTCGTGTGGTCGACCGTGCTGGCCTACAACGCCGACAAGCTGAAAACCGCACCGACCAGCTGGGCGGATTTCTGGGACACCAAGAAATTCCCGGGCAAGCGCGGCCTGCGCAAAGGCGCCAAGTACACCCTCGAATTCGCACTGATGGCCGACGGCGTTGCGCCGAAAGACGTGTACAAGGAACTGGCCAGCAAGGGCGGTCAGGATCGCGCATTCAAGAAACTGGATGAGCTGAAACCGAACATCCAGTGGTGGGAAGCCGGCGCTCAGCCGCCGCAATACCTCGCTTCCGGTGACGTGGTCATGAGCTCGGCCTACAACGGTCGTATCGCTGCGGTGCAGAAAGAGTCCAACCTGAAAGTGGTGTGGAACGGCGGCATCTACGACTTCGACGCCTGGGCCATCCCGAAAGGCCTGGACGCCAAGCGCGCCGAAGCGGCGAAGAAATTCATCGCGTTCTCGGTGCAGCCACAACAACAGAAGACCTACTCGGAGAACATCGCCTACGGCCCGGCCAACTCTCAGGCAGTGCCATTGCTGGACAAGGCGATCCTGAAAGACATGCCGACCACCCCGGAAAACATCGCCAACCAGGTGCAGATCGATGTCAGCTTCTGGGCTGACAACGGCGAGCAACTGGAGCAGCGCTTCAATTCCTGGGCTGCGAAGTAAGGCTGATGCATACGCGGCGTCACCCCCAGGGTGACGCCGTCATTTAAAAGATTTGCGGAGTACGTCATGGCCATCGCCGTTCCCCTGAACGAGGGCAACAGCCCCACCTTGAAGCAGCGGCTCAAGCACGCCGAGCGGGTCAACCGCTGGAAGGCCCAGGCGCTGATCGCGCCGCTGGTGCTGTTTCTGTTGCTGGTGTTCCTGGTGCCGATCGTGGCGCTGCTCTATAAAAGCGTCGGCAACCCGGAAGTGGTCAGCGGCATGCCGCGCACCGTGACTGCGATTGCCGCGTGGGACGGCCGAGGCCTGCCCGCAGAACCGGTCTATAAAGCCGCCAGCGAAGACCTCGCCGAAGCGCGCAAAAACCAGACTCTGGGCGATCTGTCCAAGCGCCTGAACATGGAGTTGGCCGGTTATCGCAGCCTGCTGACCAAAACCGCCCGCTCGCTGCCATTCGCCAGTGAACCGGCCTCTTATAAAGAAGCGCTGGAAGGCCTCGACGAGCGTTGGGGCGATCCGGCCTACTGGCAAGCGGTGAAGCGCAACACCAGCAGCATCACCCCGTTCTATCTGCTGGCAGCGGTGGATCATCGCATCGACGACCTCGGCGAAATTGCCCCGGCGACCCCGGATCAGGCGATCTACCTCGACATCTTCGCCCGGACTTTCTGGATGGGCCTGATCATCACCGTGATCTGCCTGGTGCTGGCCTATCCGCTGGCGTACCTGTTGGCCAACCTGCCGTCGCGTCAAAGCAACCTGCTGATGATTCTGGTGCTGCTGCCGTTCTGGACGTCGATCCTGGTGCGGGTCGCCGCGTGGATCGTGTTGCTGCAATCCGGCGGATTGATCAACAGCGCGTTGATGGCGATGGGCATCATCGATAAACCGCTGGAACTGGTGTTCAACCGCACCGGGGTCTACATCTCGATGGTGCACATCCTGCTGCCGTTCATGATCCTGCCGATCTACAGCGTGATGAAAGGCATCTCGCCAACCTACATGCGTGCCGCGATTTCCCTCGGCTGCCATCCGTTCGCCAGTTTCTGGCGGGTGTACTTCCCGCAGACCTACGCCGGTGTCGGCGCCGGTTGCCTGTTGGTGTTCATCCTCGCCATCGGCTACTACATCACCCCGGCGCTGCTCGGCAGCCCGAACGATCAGATGGTCAGCTACTTCGTCGCGTTCTACACCAACACCAGCATCAACTGGGGCATGGCCACCGCACTCGGCGGGCTGTTGCTGCTGGCGACCGTGGTGCTTTATCTGATCTACAGCTGGCTGGTAGGCGCCAGTCGCCTGCGCCTGAGCTAAGGGGAATTTGAAATGCTGAGTCCTTATATGTCGCCCGTCGAGCGGGTGTGGTTCTACAGCTTGCGGATCCTCTGCGGCTTGATCCTGTTGTTTCTGATCCTGCCGGTGCTGGTAATCGTGCCGCTGTCGTTCAACTCGGGCAGTTTCCTGGTGTACCCGCTGCAAGGTTTCTCGCTGCACTGGTATCAGGACTTCTTCGCTTCGGCGGAATGGATGCGCTCGCTGAAGAACAGCATCATCGTCGCCCCGGCGGCGACGGTACTGGCAATGGTCTTCGGCACGCTCGCTGCCATCGGCCTGACCCGTGGCGACTTCCCCGGCAAACCGCTGGTGATGGCGCTGGTGATTTCGCCGATGGTGGTGCCGGTGGTGATCATCGGTGTGGCCAGTTACCTGTTCTTCGCGCCGCTGGGCCTGGGCAACAGTTTCTTTTCGCTGATCGTGGTGCACGCGGTGCTGGGTGTGCCGTTCGTGATCATCACGGTGTCGGCGACCCTGCAGGGGTTCAATCACAACCTGGTGCGGGCGGCCGCCAGCCTTGGCGCCTCGCCACTGACCACTTTCCGTCGGGTGACCTTGCCGCTGATTGCGCCGGGGGTGATTTCCGGTGCGCTGTTTGCCTTTGCAACCTCGTTCGATGAAGTGGTGGTGACGCTGTTTCTTGCAGGTCCCGAGCAGGCGACGTTGCCTCGGCAGATGTTCAGCGGGATTCGCGAGAACCTGAGCCCGACGATTGCGGCGGCTGCGACTCTGCTGATTGCCTTCTCGGTGATTCTGTTGCTGACGCTGGAGTGGTTGCGTGGGCGGAGTGAGAAGCTGCGCACCGCTCAGGTCTGACAACTGCACAATCCGGGTTGTCTGCCATTCATGCGCTGAATGACAGACAACCCGATTTCCCCAGCTACGCTTGTGCTCAGCTCCCACATCTATAAGAGGCTGCGCACGATGAGTCTTTCCTCGTTCAAGATCGCTCACAAACTGATCACCGGCGCCGGGGCCATCGAGCAACTGGCGGCCGAACTCACGCGGCTGGACATCGACAACCCGCTGATCGTTACCGATGCCGCGCTGGTCAAGTCCGGCACGGTGGAGCTGGCGCTGGCGCAGATCGGCGAGCGCGAGTACGAAATCTTCGACCGGGTATTGCCGGATCCGGAAATCGCCATCGTCGAGGATTGCATGCGCGTCTACCGCGAAGGCGGGCATGACGGTCTGATTGGCCTCGGTGGCGGCAGTGCCATCGACATCGCCAAGAGCGTCGCGGCGTACGCCGGCTATCACGGTGCGCTGGAAGATCTGTTCGGCGTCGATCAGGTGCCGCGCAAAGGCCCACCGTTGATTGCGATCCCGACCACTGCCGGCACCGGTTCTGAAGTGACCAACGTCGCCATCCTTTCGGACAAGGTCGCCCAACTGAAGAAAGGCATCGTCAGCGATTACCTGTTGCCGGACGTGGCGCTGGTCAGTCCGCAGATGACCCTGACCTGCCCGCGCAGTGTCACCGCCGCCAGTGGCGTCGATGCGCTGGTGCATGCCATCGAATCCTATCTGTCACTGAATGCCTCGCCGATCACCGATTCGCTGGCCATCGGCGCGATCAAGTTGATCGCCCGGTCATTGCCCAAGGCCTACGCCAACCCGTCCAACCTGCAGGCCCGGGAAGACATGGCCACCGCCAGCCTGATGGCCGGCATGGCGTTCGGCAATGCCGGGGTCGGCGCGGTGCATGCGCTGGCGTATCCGCTGGGCGGGCGATTCAACATTGCTCACGGCGTCAGCAATGCGTTGCTGCTGCCGTATGTCATGACCTGGAACAAGATGGCCTGCGTCGAGCGGATGCAGGATATTGCCGAAGCCATGGGAGTGAAGACCGCTCATCTGAGTCTCAATGCAGCCGCCGATAGCGCCGTCGCGGCGATGACCGAACTGTGCGCGGCGGTGGAAATTCCACTGGGGCTGCGCAGCTTCGGCGTGCCCGAAGAGGCGATCCCGGCCATGGCCGTGGAGGCCGCCGGCATCGAGCGCCTGATGCGCAACAATCCGCGCAAGCTCAGCGCCGCCGACATCGAGAAGATCTACCGGGCGGCGTATTGAGAACCTGCCGGTCATCGGTCATGGCACAACCCAATCATCGCGGTCACGGTGCGCGCGCGGAAACTTGAGGTATACAATGCGCGCCATCGTGATTTAGCTCAGAAAAGGTGCGTCATGCAGCCCTTCGTTATTGCTCCGTCGATTCTCTCCGCCGACTTCGCCCGCCTGGGCGAGGAAGTGGACAATGTTCTGGCCGCCGGTGCCGACTTCGTCCACTTCGATGTCATGGACAACCACTACGTGCCGAACCTGACCATCGGCCCGATGGTCTGCGCCGCGCTGCGCAAGTACGGCGTGACCGCGCCGATCGACGCGCACCTGATGGTCAGCCCGGTGGATCGCATCGTCGGCGACTTCATTGAAGCCGGCGCCACCTACATCACCTTCCACCCGGAAGCCACGCTGCACGTCGATCGTTCGCTGCAACTGATCCGTGAAGGCGGCTGCAAATCCGGCCTGGTGTTCAACCCGGCGACCCCGCTGGATGTGCTCAAGTACGTGATCGACAAGGTCGACATGGTCTTGCTGATGAGCGTCAACCCGGGCTTCGGCGGGCAGAAATTCATCCCCGGCACCCTCGACAAGCTGCGTGAAGCCCGCGCGATCATCGATGCCTCGGGCCGTGACATCCGCCTGGAAATCGACGGCGGCGTCAACGTCAACAACATCCGCGAAATCGCTGCCGCTGGCGCCGATACCTTCGTGGCCGGTTCGGCGATCTTCAATGCGCCGAACTATCAGGAAGTCATCGACAAGATGCGTTCCGAACTGGCGCTGGCTCGCCCATGAGCGGTTTTGAGCAGCTGTTCCCGGGGCAACTGCCGCGGTTGGTGATGTTCGATCTGGATGGCACGCTGATCGATTCGGTACCCGACCTGGCGGCGGCGGTGGATAACATGCTGCTCTCCCTCGGGCGCAAGCCTGCCGGTATCGAGTCGGTGCGCGAGTGGGTCGGCAACGGTGCGCCGGTGCTGGTGCGCCGTGCGTTGGCCGGTGGCATCGATCATTCCGCCGTGGATGACGTCGAAGCCGAGCATGCGCTGGAGGTTTTCATGGAGGCCTACGGCGCCAGCCATGAGCTGACCGTGGTCTATCCCGGCGTGCGCGACACCCTGAAATGGCTGCACAAGCAGGGCGTGGCCATGGCGCTGATCACCAACAAGCCGGAGCGCTTCGTCGCGCCGCTGCTGGATCAGATGAAGATCGGCCGCTACTTCAAGTGGATCATCGGCGGCGATACCCTGCCGCAGAAGAAGCCCGATCCGGCGGCGCTGTTCTTCGTCATGAAGATGTCCGGGATTCCAGCCTCGCAATCGCTGTTCGTCGGCGATTCGCGCAGCGACGTGCTGGCGGCGAAAGCGGCGGGGGTCAAATGTGTCGGGCTGAGTTATGGCTACAACCATGGCCGACCGATTGCCGAGGAATCCCCGGCGCTGGTGATCGACGATCTGCGCAAGCTAATTCCCGGTTGCCTGGATACGGCCGCTGAGATAACGTTGCCCGACGCTGCTCAATCCCCTTCTGGAAACGCCATCGTGGTGGTCACCCGCAAACTCTGGATGAAAGTCATCAAGGCCCTGGCCCGCTGGCGTTGGCGCGCCTGACTTGTTCCTGGCCGGCTTGCCGGCGCGTTTGCACACCTGACTGATTTGCACCTCACACCACGAGGCACCTTATGATCCGCGAAGAATTCCTGCGTCTGGCCGCTGACGGCTACAACCGCATCCCGCTGGCCTGCGAAACCCTGGCCGACTTCGACACGCCGCTGTCGATCTACCTGAAACTGGCCGACCAGCCCAACTCCTACCTGCTCGAATCGGTGCAGGGCGGCGAGAAATGGGGTCGTTACTCGATCATCGGCCTGCCGTGCCGCACCGTGCTGCGGGTTCACGATCATCACGTGAGCATCACCGTCGATGGCGTCGAAACCGAAAGCCACGACGTCGAAGATCCGCTGGCCTTCGTCGAAACCTTCAAGGCCCGCTACAACGTGCCGACCATCGCCGGCCTGCCGCGCTTCAACGGCGGTCTGGTGGGTTACTTCGGTTACGACTGTGTGCGTTATGTAGAGAAGCGCCTCGGCAAATGCCCGAATCCGGATCCGCTGGGCGTGCCGGACATTCTGCTGATGGTCTCCGATGCGGTGGTGGTGTTCGACAACCTCGCCGGCAAGATGCACGCGATTGTGCTGGCCGATCCGGCGCAGGCCGATGCGTACGAACAGGGCCAGGCGCAATTGCAGCAACTGCTGGAAAAACTGCGTCAGCCGATCACCCCGCGCCGTGGCCTGGATTTCAGAAAGCAGCAGGCGGCCGAGCCGGTGTTCCGCTCCAGTTTTACCCAGGACGACTACGAAAAAGCCGTCGACACCATCAAGGAATACATCCTCGCCGGTGACTGCATGCAGGTCGTGCCGTCCCAGCGCATGTCGATCGACTTCAAGGCGGCGCCGATCGATCTGTACCGCGCGCTGCGTTGCTTCAACCCGACGCCGTACATGTACTTCTTCAACTTCGGCGACTTCCACGTCGTCGGCAGTTCGCCGGAAGTGCTGGTGCGGGTCGAAGACAACCTGATCACCGTGCGCCCGATTGCCGGCACCCGTCCTCGCGGGGCCACCGAAGAAGCGGACGTGGCGCTGGAAGAAGACCTGCTGTCCGACGACAAGGAGATCGCCGAGCACCTGATGCTGATCGACCTCGGTCGCAACGACACCGGGCGCGTATCGGAAATCGGCTCGGTGAAACTTACCGAGAAAATGGTCATCGAGCGTTATTCCAACGTGATGCACATCGTGTCCAACGTCACCGGCCAGTTGAAGGCCGGGCTGACGGCGATGGACGCACTGCGGGCGATCCTGCCGGCGGGCACCTTGTCCGGCGCGCCGAAGATCCGTGCGATGGAAATCATCGACGAGCTGGAGCCGGTCAAGCGTGGTGTGTACGGCGGTGCGGTCGGCTACTTCGCCTGGAACGGCAACATGGACACCGCGATTGCGATCCGTACCGCCGTGATCAAGAACGGCGAACTGCACGTGCAGGCCGGTGGCGGCATCGTCGCCGACTCGGTGCCGGCGCTGGAGTGGGAAGAAACCATCAACAAGCGCCGGGCGATGTTCCGCGCTGTTGCACTGGCCGAGCAAACCCCGGACTGAGTCATTGATGATTCAGCCATAAAAAAACGCGGCGCCTGTGAAGGCGCCGCGTTTTTTTTGCCTGCGAATCAGAAGTCGAGCGCTACGCCGACGTTGATCCCTTGCTGGGTGAAGTCGTCATCCTTGCGGATGTCGTAGCTGGCACGTAATGCCAGATCCTTGGTGAGGTTGTGGCTCACGCCCAGGTTCAGGCGGTTCAGGTTGGTCTGAGGGGTATAGCCGGCCAGGGTGTAGCGGTTGTTCGGCAGGCTGTTGAGGTTCATCGTCACATTCTGGGTGTCGTCGTTGTACTCGCGTTCGTGGGCCAGTTCGCCGAACACCTGGGTCTGCGAGGTGATCTGGTACTTGCCCTGGATCCCGAGGCCCAGGCGCCGGGAGATGCGCGACTGGTCATCGAACGTCAGCGCGGTGGAGTCGGCGCCGTTTTCCGAGTAACCATCGACTTCAACCTTGGCGAAATCGGCGCTGACGAACGGCGACAGGTGCCATGGGCTGCTTGCCTCTGGCGCAATGTCGTAACCCACGCGTCCACTGAAGGCCAGAACATAGCCGTCGGTATCGCCTTTCTCGCCGCGTTCGTTGACCCCCAGCTGGAATTTGCGTTTGAGGCTGTCGTAATCCAGATGTCCGGCGGTCACGGCGGCGTCACCCCACCAGCGGTTCTGCTGGTACTGGGCGAACGCGGTGCCCAGATAAGTGTTCAGTTTGTAGTCCGAGTCGTTGTCGCCGGCCTCGAGCTTCTGATTGTAGAAACCGGCCGCCACGCCCACGCGCCAGGCGTCGTTGAGACGGTAGCTGCCGCCGATGTTCAGGTTGTAACCGTTACCGTCAGCGCTGGCGCCGCTGCGCTGGCTGTCGAAGTCCTGATGCTGGCCACCACCGGCGACAATCGCCCGCCATTGGCCAACGGCCTGCCAGTTTTCCCAATCCGCCAGCCACTGGTTGCGCAGTTCATCCTGATGCGAGCGCAAGGTGCCTTGGGCCATTTGCGGAAGCAGAGTCGCTTCCCATGGCGCGGCCAGCAGCGAGTAAGCGTAATCGGCAATCAGGCGTTGCCCGGCTTCGGTCGGGTGGACGGCGTCGTTGTAGATCAGCTTGGTCGGATCCGGGGTGGCGCTGTTGATGCCATACCGGGCGTTCTCGGTGCAGCCGCTGCCGCTGAAGCAGGTGCCGACCAGATTCTGGTCGGTCGCCAGACCGAATTGCGCCGGATTGGCGAACGCCTCTTTGAGCAGAACCGGGACGTTCAGCGGAATCACGTTGGCATTGACGCTCTGCAACTGGCTGACCAGTTCGGTGTTGAACTGGGTGCTGAGTTGCGAGGTGAAGGCCTGCAGCGGCGAGCCGTTGATGGCCGGGGTCAGGCCGATGTCCGGCAACAGCCAGACCATGATGTAGCGGGCGCCGGCACCTTGCAGTGTGCGAACGCTGTCGACCAGTCGATCGGCGGCGGCATTCGCCTGAGGCAGGCTGGTGACGCGGCCCTGAAGGAAGTCGTTGCCGCCCCCGGTCAGGTAATACAAGGCATTCGGGTCAGCACGGAAACCGTTCGACGGCAGATAACCGGCGCGGGTGCGTTCGCCGGTGGCGGACTGGCTGGTGATCGAGTCGAGAATCTGGTCGGTGCGGTAGCCGCCGACAGCCCAGTTGTTACCATCCGGCTGGCCTTGGCCGGCACGTACTGCTGAGGACGAGGAGGCGGTTTGATCCGGTGTGAAGCCGAGTCGGCCACCGAGCAGTTGCGTCGAGTTCAGCGAGCGGAGTTCACCGCTGCCGTCCAAATACACCGGACCGGTGCGGTTGGTGTAGCGCTGTGTGGCGCCGGCCGGGCCGCCGCTGTCGGTGAAAGTCCCCGCATCGCTCAGGCTGTCGCCGAAGACCACGAAATTCGAATAAGGATTGGGTGCGGCGTTCGCCTGGGCGCAGGCCATCGCGAGCAGGCATCCGGCGAGCGGTACAAACAACGTCTGTTTGATCATGAGCAAGTCCGTTTATTTATTGTTGTAGTGAACGAAACGACAGTACCAAAAACTTCCGGCGTTTTGCCATCGGTCGTCAAGCCTCCCATTGTTTTATCCCCCACGGCCCCGGCCATATTGCGCGCTCCGCCCAGCTAAGTTACTGTGCCGAAACGTATGAACGAGACCTTCCCCGTGTTGATCACCAGCAAACTTCTGGATCAAGTCATCAAGGCACACGCCCGCTGGCGTTGGCGCGCCTGAATCTTTTCTGCCGGCCCCGCCGGATCTGTATCGCTTTGCCTTCCTTGCCCGTTTGAAATGCCGCTGTGCCGATGCGACCTGCGCGTCCGGCAGTGTGCAGCGCCCTGGCAAGTCATCCGAAGGCTGTCTTCAAGTCAGAATTCAAGAGGTTCGAAACGCCATGTTGCTGATGATCGACAACTACGACTCCTTTACTTACAACGTTGTGCAATACCTCGGCGAGCTGGGTGCCGAGGTCAAGGTGGTGCGCAACGACGAACTGACCATTGCCGAAATCGAAGCGCTCAACCCGGAGCGGATCGTCGTATCCCCGGGCCCGTGCACACCGACCGAAGCCGGCATCTCCATCGAAGCCATCAAGCATTTTGCCGGCAAGCTGCCGATCCTCGGTGTCTGCCTCGGCCATCAGTCCATCGGCCAGGCTTTTGGCGGCGATGTCGTTCGCGCCCGTCAAGTGATGCACGGTAAGACTAGCCCGGTATTCCACGAGGACAAGGGCGTGTTTGCCGGTCTGAATCGCCCGCTGACCGTCACCCGCTATCATTCCCTGATCGTTAAACACGAAACGTTGCCCGATTGCCTGGAGCTGACGGCGTGGACCCAGCACGATGACGGTTCGGTCGACGAAATCATGGGCCTGCGTCACAAGACCCTGAACATCGAGGGCGTACAGTTCCACCCGGAATCGATCCTCACCGAACAGGGCCATGAACTGTTCGCCAACTTCCTCAAACAAACCGGCGGCACGCGCTAAGGACTTTCCATGAATATCAAGACAGCCCTGAGCCGTATCGTCGATCACCTCGACCTCAGCACCGATGAAATGCGCGACGTGATGCGCGAAATCATGACCGGCCAATGCACTGACGCGCAGATCGGCGCGTTCATGATGGCCATGCGCATGAAGAGCGAGAGCATCGACGAGATCGTCGGCGCCGTGTCGGTGATGCGCGAACTGGCGGACAAGGTCGAACTCAAGACCCTCGACCGCGTGGTCGATGTGGTCGGCACCGGCGGTGACGGGGCGAACATTTTCAACGTGTCGACCGCGTCTTCCTTCGTGGTCGCCGCGGCTGGCTGCACCGTGGCCAAACACGGTAACCGTGCAGTGTCGGGCAAGAGCGGCAGTGCCGACTTGCTGGAAGCCGCCGGCATCTACCTCAACCTGACCCCGGTTCAGGTGGCGCGCTGCATCGACAACGTCGGCATCGGCTTCATGTTTGCCCAGACTCACCACAAAGCCATGAAGTACGCCGCCGGCCCGCGTCGCGATCTCGGCCTGCGTACCCTGTTCAACATGCTCGGCCCGCTTACGAATCCGGCCGGTGTGAAACATCAGGTGGTGGGCGTGTTCACCCCGGCGCTGTGCCGGCCGTTGGCTGAAGTCTTGCAGCGTCTGGGCAGCAAGCATGTGCTGGTGGTGCATTCGAAGGACGGTCTGGACGAATTCAGTCTGGCGGCGCCGACTTTTGTCGCCGAGCTGAAGGACGATCAGATCACCGAATATTGGGTCGAGCCGGAAGATCTGGGCATGAAGAGCCAGAGCCTGCACGGTCTGTCGGTCGAAGGCCCGGAAGCCTCGCTGGCGCTGATCCGCGATGCACTCGGCAAGCGCAAGACCGAGAACGGTCAGAAGGCTGCCGAAATGATCGTGCTCAATGCCGGTGCGGCGCTGTACGCAGCCGACCTGGCGACAAGTCTGAAAGAGGGCGTGGCACTGGCCCACGACGCTCTGCACACCGGTCTTGCTCGGGAAAAACTCGAGGAGTTGGGTGCCTTTACCGCGGTATTCAAAGTGGAGAATGAGGGATGAGTGTACCGACGGTTCTGGAAAACATTCTGGCCCGCAAGTTTCAGGAAGTCGCCGAGCGTAGCGCCCGTGTGAGCCTGAGCGAGCTGGAAAGTCTGGCCAAGGCGGCCGATGCACCCCGTGGTTTTGCCCAGGCATTGCTGGCGCAGGCCAAGAAAAAACAACCGGCAGTGATCGCCGAAATCAAGAAGGCGTCGCCGAGCAAGGGCGTGATCCGCGAGAACTTCGTTCCTGCCGATATCGCCAAAAGCTACGAGAAGGGCGGGGCGACCTGCCTGTCGGTGCTGACCGACATCGACTACTTCCAGGGCGCCGATGCCTACCTGCAACAGGCCCGCGCTGCCTGCTCGCTGCCGGTGATCCGCAAAGACTTCATGATCGATCCGTACCAGATCGTTGAGGCCCGTGCCTTGGGCGCCGATTGCGTGCTGCTGATCGTCTCCGCACTGGATGACGTAAAAATGGCCGAGCTGGCGTCGGTGGCCAAAGACGTCGGCCTCGATGTGCTGGTGGAAGTGCACGACGGCGATGAGCTGGAGCGCGCGTTGAAAACCCTCGACACGCCGCTGGTCGGGGTCAACAACCGCAACCTGCACACCTTTGACGTCAGCCTGGAAACCACCCTCGACCTGCTGCCGCGCATCCCGCGCGATCGTCTGGTCATCACCGAGAGCGGGATCCTCAACCGTGCCGATGTCGAGCTGATGGAAATCAGCGACGTTTACGCGTTCCTGGTCGGCGAAGCGTTCATGCGCGCCGAAAACCCGGGCATCGAACTGCAACGTCTGTTCTTCCCTGAGCGCGGCGTACCGGTGAGCGGTTCGACCCTCGACTGATCGAGTCTTCGCAGGCGCCCGTCCCCTGTGGGAGCGGGCTTGCCCGCGAAGGCGGCATAAGATTCACCTCAGACTCAACGTCCTATGGAAACCTTATGATCCCCACGTCCCTGACCATCGAAGCCGGTCTGCAAGCCGAACAGGATTTGCTGGCCTCGGTCTGCGCGGGTGATGCCGAATTCGGCTTGTTTTTCTGGCAGCCCAGCGACCGCGCCTTGGTCATGCCGCGCCGTTTGAACCGCTTGCCCGGATTCGATCACGCCTGTGAAGTCTCCGCTGCTGCCGGCTGGCCGGTGTTGCTGCGTGAAACCGGCGGCGAACCTGTTCCGCAATCGGCGTCGACCATCAACATTGCACTGGTCTACGCACCGCCTCGCAGCGAAGGCGATCTGAACCGTATCGAAACCGGTTACCGGCGTCTGTGTGATCCGATCTGTGAGTTGCTGGATGAGTTGGGTGGCACTTCGTCGCTGGGGGAAATCGACGGTGCGTTCTGCGACGGTCGTTTTAACGTCAATCTCGACGGTCGCAAGATGGTCGGCACCGCCCAACGCTGGCGCCAGAGTCAGGGTGGTCAGCGTCCGGTGGGGTTGGTGCACGGGGCGATGCTGGTGGATGACGAACGTGAGTCGATGGTCGCGGCGGTCAACCGCTTCAACGAAGCGTGTGGCCTGGAGCAACGGGTTCGTGCCGCCAGCCACATCGCTCTGCATGAAAAATTCCCGGCGCCCCATGCGCTGGCGCGTCTTGATGAACTCTTCCGTTTGATGCTGGCGCAGATCTACGCCGGCTGAGTTTTGGCACTCAGCGAGTGCCGAAGACCACCATGGTCTTGCCTTTCACATCCACCAGGTTGCGTTCCTCAAGATCCTTGAGCACGCGACCGACCATCTCTCGCGAACAACCGACAATCCGGCCGATTTCCTGACGGGTCACTTTGATCTGCATGCCGTCCGGGTGAGTCATGGCGTCCGGTTGTTTGCACAGTTCCAGCAGGCAGCGAGCGACACGGCCGGTGACGTCGAAGAACGCCAGGTCGCCAACCTTGCGCGTGGTGTTGCGCAGGCGTTGTGCGATTTGTCCGCTGAGCACGTAAAGAATGTCTGGATCCTGCTGCGACAGTTCGCGGAACTTGGCGTAGCTGATTTCCGCGACTTCGCATTCAACCTTGGCCCGCACCCAGGCGCTGCGCTGCTGTTCCTGGCCGGCCTCTTCGAAAAGGCCCAGCTCGCCGAAGAAGTCCCCGGCATTCAGGTACGCGATGATCATCTCGCGGCCGTCGTCGTCCTCGATCAGGATCGTGACCGAACCGCGGATGATGAAGTACAGCGTGTCGGAGCGATCCCCGGCGCAGATGATGTTGCTCTTGGCCGCGTGACGCCGGCGCTGGCAATGCATCAGCAGCTTGTCGAGGTTTTTGATTTTGGGTGTGGGGGTAATACCAACCATGGTTGTATCCCGAAAAAACTGCACGGTTATATTTGGTTTTTATATGAGGCGCTGAGGCGGTTGCTACACAGTCTGGCAAAGGCGCCAGTGAATTGGCGCCAGCTTACCAGACACTTCGTCGAAATTTCGAGAAATCACCTACGTTAAAGGTGCATCCGTCCTAGGAACCTGCTCGCTGTCCGGGCAGGGCCCTGTGCTAAGCTGGCGACCCTTTTTTCTACAGTGGAGTCTTGGCGATGAAGGCACGCATCCAATGGGCTGGCGAAGCCATGTTCCTCGGCGAATCCGGCAGCGGTCATGTCGTGGTCATGGACGGTCCGCCGGACGCCGGTGGTCGTAACCTGGGTGTCCGCCCGATGGAAATGCTCCTGCTGGGCGTCGGCGGTTGCAGCAATTTCGACGTGGTCAGCATTTTGAAGAAGTCCCGTCAGGCCGTTGAAAGCTGCGAGGCGTTTCTGGAAGCCGAACGCGCGACTGAAGATCCGAAGGTATTCACCAAGATTCACATGCACTTCGTGGTCAAGGGCCGTGGCCTGAAAGAAGCTCAGGTCAAACGCGCCATCGAACTGTCTGCCGAGAAGTATTGCTCGGCCTCGATCATGCTCGGCGCCGCCGGTGTAGCGATCACCCACGACTATGAAATCGTCGAACTCGGCTGAGCCGACATTCAACTATCATAAAAGCAGTGCAGACTCTGGCGATCCCCCGCTGACGTCTGCATAATGCGCCACTTTTTTCAGGGCCGTGATCAGTCAACCGACGGGTCATCCGCCTGAACAGATAACCAAAATCGCCATCGCGAAGAGGTGTTAACCGTCCTACGCAGGTGCGTTGTTCGCACTTGACGGGCATGCTTGATCACGCGGCCGTGCCGCATACATAGAGAGTTTTTAACGGTGAAAAGCAAACTCAAGCTCCACGGGTTCAATAACCTGACAAAGACCTTGAGCTTCAACATCTATGACATCTGCTACGCGGAAACCCCGCAAGACCAGCAGGCTTACGTCGAGTACATCAATCAAGAGTACAACGCCGAACGCCTGACGCAGATCCTCACGGAAGTTGTCGAAATCATTGGTGCCAACATTCTGAACATTGCGAGTCAGAACTATGAGCCTCAGGGTGCCAGCGTCACGATTCTGATCTCGGAAGAGCCGGTGACCCCGACCGAAAGCCAGATCGAAGAGTCCCCGGGCCCGTTGCCCGAAATCATCCTGGCCCACCTCGACAAGAGCCACATCACGGTGCACACCTACCCGGAAATCCATCCGGACGCCGGTATTGCGACTTTCCGTGTGGACATCGACGTGTCGACCTGTGGTGTCATTTCACCGCTCAAAGCGCTCAACTTCCTCATTCACCAGTTCGATTCGGACATCGTGACCGTGGATTACCGTGTGCGCGGCTTCACCCGTGACGTTGAAGGCAACAAGCACTTCATCGACCACGAGATCAACTCGATCCAGAACTACCTCTCCGAAGACACCCGCGACGCGTACCAGATGACCGACGTGAACGTTTATCAGGAAAACCTGTTCCACACCAAGATGCTGCTGAAGAACTTCGAACTGGACAACTACCTGTTCGGCGATGCCACCAGCAACCTGTCTTCCGAGCAACGCGCTCAGGTGACCGAGCGTGTGAAACACGAAATGCTGGAAATCTTCTACGCGCGCAATATGCCGAGCTAAGAAATCCGGGCACAAAAAAAGGCGACTGCTTCGCGGCAGTCGCCTTTTTTATGGGCGTTTTTCAGATCCGGTAAGTGCTCTTGGTCATCACCTTGGCCAACAGACTCATGCCGAACTTCACCGGTGCCGGGAAGCGGAAACCGCCGGCCTCCAGTGCACTTTCCGCGTGATGTTCTTCATCGATACGCATCTGTTCCAGAATCGCCCGGGATTTTTCATCCTCGGCCGGCAGTTGTTCCAGATGTTCGTTCAGATGCTTGCAGACCTGATGCTCGGTGGCAGCGACAAACCCGAGGCTGACCTTGTCGCTGATCAACCCGGCGACTGCGCCGATCCCGAACGACATGCCGTAGAAAAGCGGATTGAGCACGCTGGTGTGGCTGCCCAACTGGTGAATGCGCTGCTCGCACCAGACCAGATGATCGATCTCTTCTTCGGCCGCATGTTCCATGGCCTCACGCACTTGCGGCAGCTTGGCGGTCAGCGCCTGGCCCTGATACAGCGCCTGGGCACAGACTTCGCCGGTATGGTTGATGCGCATCAGACCGGCGACGTGGCGGGTGTCTTCATCGCTCATCTGCACATCGGGCTGCACGATCGCCGGCGACGGACGGTACGGCTGGCCGCTGAAGGGCAGCAGGGTACGCATCGCAGCATCGGCTTGCAGCAGAAGACGATCAATGGGCGAATAGTGACGTTGGGTAGTCATGCTGACCTCCGGGAAGAATCTCGGCGGCCAGTTTAACCGAATCGGCCGGGGAAGGTTTGCGCTGGGTCATGTGGGAGCAGGGCGCTCCCACCGAGCCTGCAGTTCAATCAGCCCGGAGGCCAGTTCATCTGGCGTTGGCCGAGCACGTGCATGTGAATGTGGTAGACCGTCTGTCCGCCCATTTCATTGCAGTTCATCACCACCCGGAAGCCTTCCTCGCAACCCAGCTCCAGCGCCAGACGTTGGGCGGTGAACAGGATGTGCCCGGCCAGTGCCTTGTCGTCTTCGGTCAGGTCGTTGAGGGTGCGCACCGGCTTCTTCGGGATCACCAGAAAATGCACCGGTGCCTGTGGGGCGATGTCGTGGAACGCCAGAACCTGGTCGTCCTCGTAGATGATCTTCGCCGGGATTTCCCGGTTGATGATCTTGGTGAACAGAGTATCCACAGCTGTTTTCTCCGTTGTTTGGGCTGGCCTGAGTGTACTCATAGGGGGATAAGCCCGCCCAGTGTTTTGCCGTAGGGCTTTTCAGCGCGGGCAGTAAGCCTTGTTGACCATGCCGACAATCGTGCGATTGAGCCAGCGCGAACCGAGCCGAGGCAGAAAGGCGAACCAGCGGTTTCGGCGTCCGGGAATGATGATCGCGCGGTTTTTCTCCAGGGCGCGCACGGTATACAGCGCGACCTCCTCGGGGCTCATCAACAGTTTGCTGGCGTTGAGCTTGTCGTTGTTCAGTTGCGCGGTGCGAAAGAACGCGGTGCGGGTCGGGCCGGGGCAGAGCACCGACACCTTGACTGCACACTTCTTCAGTTCCACCCGCAGTGCTTCCGAGAAGTGCAACACGTACGCCTTGCTGGCGTAGTAGGTGCTCATCCAGGGCCCGGGGTTGAAGGCCGCCACCGACGCGACATTGAGAATCTGCCCGCCACCCTGCAACGCCATGCTGTTGCCGATGGCATGGCAGAGCCGGGTGAGGGCGAGGATGTTCACTTCGATCAGGTCCTGTTCGGTCATCCAGTCCTGGGCCAGGAACGGGCCGCAAGTACCGATGCCGGCACAGTTGACCAGCAGATCGATCTGCCGGTCGCCTTCTTCAAGCTCCAGCAGGAAACCGGACAGGCGCAGCGGCTCGCCGAGATCGCAGGCGCGGAACAGTACCTCCACACCGAAGCGCTGGGTCAGTTCAATCGCAATGCTTTCCAGCTGATCACGCTGGCGAGCCACCAGAATCAGGCTGCGGCCACGGCGTGCCAGGGCTTCGGCCATGGCCAGGCCGATGCCGCTGGAGGCGCCGGTGATCAGAGCGTAACGGGTCATGCAAATCTCCATCGCAACAGCGCCGCGCCGTGGACGCAGGTGTCACGGCGGGGAGCGTTGTTCATTCTTTCGCAGAGTCTACAGGGGTGAGAGCAGCTTCGGCTGCATCGTCTGCCGAATTCGCGGCGGGTTCGACTTCGACATCGATTTCATCGGTGGTCACCGAACCGCTCTCGTAGCTGCTTTCAAGGCTGCTTTCATATTCCTGCTGGATGGCAGTAATCCCGCCCAGCATGCCACCCACGAAAAACAGCCCGATAAACACGATCCACAGCGAGCACAGCACTTTGACTGCCGTGCTGTTCGGCGGAGGTGGTGGGCCATAGCGATTGGCGCCGGTATTGCCCGGCACGACCATGATCACCAGCGGGAAGAAACTGCCCACGAACGGCACCAGCGTCAGCAGCCAGAGCCATCCCGACCAGCCGATATCGTGCAAGCGCTGGATGCTGAACAGGATCCCGACAATCGCGAAGGCCAGAAACAGGAAGAAGGCGAGGAGACCGCCGATGATCAGGCCAGTGGTCGAGTCGGCGCTCACCAGGCCCAGGCCGATCAATGCGAACACGCTGACGATCGGCAGGGCGGCCAGGCTTAACACCATCGACCATGCCAGGTAACGCAAGCGGCCGATCCGGCCTTCGACGCTGAGCGGCTTGAGAGGCGCGAATGCCGGCAGGCTTTCACCGACGGCGGCGCGAGGGGGAGCATAAGGCGAGTCAGGCTCCGCGACGGCAGCGCTTTGCTCGTGGACATCCGACAGATTCAGCTCGATGGGCGTTTCCGCTTCGATCCGGGCATCGATCCCGGTCTTGCCCAGCGCTTGCAGATAGGTCTGCGCATCGCTGTGCGACAGGTCACGCTTGAGCGCGACGGTGCGGCCACTGAACAGGCGTTCGATGGCGGCGACATCGCTTTTGAACAGGTCGGCCAGGTTAAGCTTGGCCGTGGTGATATCGACGCCGGGCTGGAGCGCGCCGTCGAAAACGATCTTGTAACGGGGTTCGCTCATGGCCGAGGCATCCTTGTCGCGAGATAAAGTGAGTCTAAGGCCAGTCAAACAGCGACTGGCCTGGTTTCATTCAACGTGGCCAGCGTTTCGGCAGTTGCGCTGCGTGCTCCAGGGCCTGGCGGTATTCGGCATCGAGACGCGCCACCAGTTGATCCACGCTTGGCAGATCGTCGATCTGCCCGACGCCCTGACCTGCCGACCACACGGTTTTCCAGGCCTTGGCTTCGTCGTTGATCGGCTTGAGCTTGTCGCCGAAGTTCACTTCACCCTTGCCCTGCAGGGCTGCCATGTCGAAACCGGCGGCCTCCAGGCTTTGACGCATAAAACTGGCCGGAACACCGGACACGGCAGGAGTATGAATGATGTCGGCGGCTTTGGCAGTCAGCAGCATCTGCTTGTAGGCGTCAGGCGCATGACTTTCAGTGGTGCCGATAAATCGCGTGCCGAAGTAGGCCAGATCCGCGCCGAGCAGTTGTGCGGCGAGAATCTCATGCCCATGGTTCAAACATCCTGCAAGCAACAGGGTTTTGTCGAAGCACTCGCGGATCTCGGCGATCAGCGAGAACGGGCTCCAGGTCCCGGCGTGCCCACCGGCACCGGCCGCGACGGCGATCAAGCCATCGACACCGGCCTCGGCGGCTTTCTCGGCATGGCGGCGGGTCGTCACGTCGTGGAAGACCAGGCCGCCGTAGCTGTGCACGGCGTCTACCACTTCCTTCACGGCACCAAGACTGGTGATGACGATGGGGACTTTGTGTTCGACGCAGATGTTCAGGTCCGCCTCCAGACGTGGATTGCTCTTGTGAACAATCAGGTTCACGGCATAAGGCGCCGGGTTCTCCAGTGTCGCCAGTCCCGCTTCGATCTGCTCCAGCCATGCCTTGAATCCGCTGCTTTCGCGTTGGTTCAGCGCCGGGAAGCTGCCGACCACGCCGTTACGGCAGCACGCCAGCACCAGTTCAGGATTGGAGATCAGAAACATCGGTGCTGCCACTACGGGCAGGCGCAGACGTTGTTCGAGCAGAGCGGGCAGCGACATCGGAAGTACCCCGGAAAGTTGTATTTGTTGAAGTTAGAACGGCTTGACCACGACCAGAATTACGATAGCCAGCAATAGCAGAACCGGCACTTCATTGAACCAGCGATAAAAGACATGGCTGCGGGTGTTCTCGCCACGGGCAAAACGTTTTACCTGCGCGCCGCACATGTGGTGGTAGCCGATCAACAGCACGACCAGGGTCAGTTTGGCGTGGATCCAGCCACCGCTGCTGAAGATGCTCGGGTTCAGATAGATCAGCCAGCCACCGAAGATCAGCGCGGCGATCATTGCCGGGCCCATGATGCCGCGATAGAGCTTGCGCTCCATGATGCTGAAGCGTTCCTTGCTGATCGTGTCTTCACTTTGCGCGTGATAAACGAACAGTCGCGGAAGATAGAAGAGGCCGGCAAACCAGCACACGATGCTGACGATATGCAGCGCTTTGATCCACAGATAGAGCATTTTGGGTTATTCCCTGATTCACGGTAGGCCGGATAGTAGAGGCTTGAGCGTCCGCACGTCACCTTGGCGGTTGTCGCAGGCGCGCGCGGCCCCTATTATCGACGGCTTTCCAGTGGGTTCGTTGAGGGCAGGTTTATGGTCAAGGTCGGTATCGTCGGCGGCACGGGTTACACCGGTGTCGAACTGCTGCGTCTGTTGGCACAGCATCCGCAGGCAGAAGTGGTAGTGATCACTTCCCGATCCGAGGCCGGTCTGGCCGTGGCTGATATGTACCCGAACCTGCGCGGTCACTACGACGGTCTGGCATTCAGCGTGCCGGACATCAAGACCCTGGGCGCTTGCGACGTGGTGTTCTTCGCCACTCCGCACGGCGTTGCCCACGCACTGGCCGGCGAGTTGCTGGCGGCCGGCACCAAGGTCATCGACCTGTCGGCAGACTTCCGTCTGCAGGACGCTGATGAATGGGCCAAGTGGTACGGCCAGCCGCACGGTGCACCGGAGCTGCTGGACGAAGCGGTTTACGGCTTGCCGGAAGTCAATCGTGAGCAAATCAGGAAAGCGCGCCTGATCGCGGTGCCGGGTTGCTATCCGACCGCGACACAGCTGGGTTTCCTGCCGTTGCTTGAGGCAGGCATTGCCGACGCTTCCCACCTGATCGCCGACTGCAAGTCCGGTGTCAGCGGTGCCGGTCGTGGTGCTGCCGTAGGCTCGCTGTACTCCGAGACGTCGGAAAGCATGAAGGCCTATGCGGTGAAAGGTCACCGTCATCTGCCGGAAATTCGCCAGGGGCTGCGTCGTGCCGCAGGCAAGGATGTCGGTCTGACGTTCGTGCCACACCTGACGCCGATGATCCGTGGCATTCACTCCACGCTTTACGCGACCGTGGTGGACCGCTCGGTGGATCTGCAGGCGCTGTTCGAAAAGCGTTATGCCAATGAGCCGTTCGTCGACGTGATGCCGGCTGGTAGCCATCCAGAAACCCGTAGCGTGCGTGGCGCCAACGTCTGCCGCATCGCGGTTCACCGTCCACAGGATGGTGATCTGGTGGTGGTGCTGTCGGTGATCGACAACCTGGTCAAGGGCGCGTCGGGCCAGGCGGTGCAGAACATGAACATTCTGTTCGGGCTGGATGAGCGTTTGGGTCTGTCCCACGCCGGCATGCTGCCGTAACGACTGATCTTGCTTGGCAAAAAGGCCCGTTTGACGGGCCTTTTTGCATTCTGGTCGGTTGATCAGCTTTATTGATATACCGTAACAATAGTTGACCGATTTTCTAGGACAAGCGGATAATGCGCGTCATCACGCATTATGGCGGCGTAACGCCGGGAGATAGTCAGCATGAGCGTCGAATCCTTCACCCCCACGGCTTTGCAATTCACTCAAGGTGCCGCGCACAAGGTGAAGAGCCTGGTCGATGAAGAGGGGAATGATCGCTTGAAGCTGCGCGTATTCGTTACGGGCGGCGGTTGTTCAGGGTTTCAGTACGGCTTCACCTTCGATGAAGATGTGGCCGAGGACGACACCATCGTCGAGCGCGAAGGCGTCAGTCTGGTGGTCGATCCGATGAGCTTCCAGTACCTGGCAGGTGCCGAGGTGGATTATCAGGAAGGTCTGGAAGGTTCGCGTTTCGTGATCAAGAACCCGAATGCCACCACCACTTGTGGTTGCGGCTCCTCGTTCTCGATCTGATCGCGCTTCACCGTACACAACAAAACGCCGCAGAACCTCACGGTTCTGCGGCGTTTTGTTATCTGCGATTTGTCAGTTGGGGTAGATGGCGCCGAGTACGCGCAGGCCTTTGGCACCGGTGACACTCGGGCGATTGGCGGCAATGCCTTCCAGACAGCAGTGGGCCAGCCAGGCGAAGGCCATCGCCTCGACCCAGTCCGGATCGACGCCGTGGGTTGCGGTACTGGCGACTTTGGCGTTGGGCAGCAGGTCGGCCAAGCGCTTCATCAGTGTGACGTTGTGGGCGCCGCCCCCACAAACCAGGAGCTCTTCGGTATTCGATTGAGCGCTTTGCAGCGATTCGACGATGGTCAGCGCCGTCAGTTCGAGCAGTGTTGCCTGTACGTTTTCGGCTGCGAAACCTGGCAGGCACGACAGTTGCTGCTCCAGCCATGGCAGGTTGAAAACTTCGCGGCCGGTGCTCTTCGGGCCTTGGGTCACGAAAAACGGATCGCTGAGCAGGGCTTTCAGCAGGGTCGGTTCGACCTTGCCGCTGGCTGCCCACTGCCCGTTACGGTCGTAGTTCTCGCCCCGTTGCTGATGAATCCAGGCATCCATCAGCACATTCCCCGGCCCGCAGTCGAAACCGGCTACAGGCTTGTTCGGCTCGATCAGACTGAGATTGCTGAAACCGCCGACATTCAGGACCGCACGGTTACCGGTACGCTCTTCGAACAACGCTTCATGAAAGGCTGGCACCAAAGGAGCGCCCTGGCCGCCCGCGGCCACATCGCGGCTGCGGAAGTCGCTGACGACGGTGATACCGGTCAGTTCAGTGAGGAGGGCGGGGTTGCCGATCTGTACGGTGAAACCACGCGCCGGCTCATGGCGAATGGTCTGGCCGTGGCTGCCGATCGCGCGAATGGCTTCGGGCTTGAGCTGTTGTTGTTCGAGCAGGGTGTGGATCCCTTGCGCGGCGAGCTTTACCCAGTTTTGCTGGGCAATCGCCGAGCGGGCGATCTCGTCAGGGCCGCCGGCGCACAAGCCAAGCAGCTCGGCGCGCAGGGTGTCAGGCATAGGGATGTAGTGCGTGGCGACCAGATTGATCGCCGAGGACTGCTCGATCAGGGCGATGTCCAGCCCGTCGAGACTGGTGCCGGACATCACGCCGATATACAGAGCCATGGCTTAACGTTTGCTCGAAGCCAGCATGGTGGCTTTTTCCTGATCCATGCGCGCCATCAACGGCTGGCTCTGCGCCAGGAAGCGAGCGCGTTCGGATTTGGCGATCGGGTCGGCCATCGGCAGCTTCTGCCCCAATGGATCGACGTGAACGCCGTTGACCTGGAATTCATAGTGCAGGTGCGGGCCGGTGGACAGGCCGGTGGTGCCGATGTAACCGATCACCTGGCCTTGTTTGACGGTGCCGCCAGTCTTCACGCCCTTGGCGAAGCCCTGCATGTGGCCATACAGCGTGCGGTAAGTGTTGCCGTGCTGGATGATCACGGTGTTGCCGTAACCGCCGCGACGGCCGGCCAACAGCACTTTGCCGTCGCCGGCAGCCTTGATCGGCGTGCCACGTGGGGCGGCGTAATCGACGCCTTTGTGGGCGCGGATCTTGTTGAGGATCGGGTGTTTGCGGCCCATGGAGAATTTCGAGCTGATGCGGGCGAAGTCCACCGGTGTACGGATGAACGCCTTGCGCATGCTGTTGCCATCAGCAGTGTAGTAGCTGCTGTTGCCCTGTTTGTTGGTGTAACGCACGGCGGTGTAAGTCTTGCCGCGGTTGGTGAAGCGGGCTGACAGGATCGGGCCGTTGCCAACCGCTTTGCCATTCACCACTTTCTGTTCGTAGATCACATCGAATTCGTCGCCCTGGCGGATATCCTGGGCGAAGTCGACGTCGTAGCCAAAGACACTGGCCATGTCCATGGTCAGGCTGTGGGACAGGCCTGCGCGGGCGGCGGACTGCGACAGCGAGCTGTTGATCACGCCGTGTACATAGGCGGTGCGAACAGTCGGTTTGGCGGTAACGCGGTTGAACACATAACCCTTGTCGTTCTTGGTCAGGGTGATGGTTTCAACGTCGCTGACCTTGCTGTGCAGGTTGGTCAGCTGGCCTTGTGGGTTCAATTCGAATTCGAGTTTCTGGCCATGTTTGAGCTGGCTGAATTGCTTGGCCTGTTTATCGCTGGCCAGCACTTCATGGACGGCCGCGGCCGGCAGGCCGACTTTCTCGAACAGTGTAGAAAGCGTATCGCCCTTGGAGACGATCACTTCCCTGTGATTCGGGGCCTTCTTTTCTTCGACTACCGGTATCGGCGCCGGTGCGGCCTGAGCGGTTTCCTGCGTCTCTTCGGTGCTGTTTTCGATCTGCGCGAAAGGAGAGGCTACGGATTCGTTTGTGGCTTGAGCTGCGTCGGCAGCGTCTTGATCTTGTGTCAGTTGTTCAGCAGGACTTTCCAGTTCAAGGCTCAGCGTTGTCTTTTTGGCTTCAACATCACTGGATGGAAACACCAGGAGCGCCAGACTGAGAAGGGCGGCGATCCCACTTGCGGCGAGCAGGTGGGTCTTCGGGTAAAGCGGTGGCGCTTTAGACGGTTCAGTGGTCATAAGTAATTTGACTTTGAAAAAGATGAATTGGAAAAGATTAATGACATGATGAAGATGAAATAACTGTATAAAATATAACCAAATCATCTCTGAAGCAAGTCTGCGGGCGCTCTGTCCGTGGATTGGCGTCCGTGCGCCGGGCAAACCTTGTATTTGGTGCGCGATCTTGTATGGTTGGTTCCCTTTGAATCTGAGCCTTGCGGGTCTGTTATGAAGTCGGTTGAAGAGCAGCTAGCGCTGATTAAACGTGGTGCGGAAGAACTGTTGGTCGAGTCCGAGCTGATCGAAAAGCTCAAGCGTGGCCAGCCGCTGCGAATCAAGGCCGGCTTCGATCCAACTGCGCCGGATCTGCACCTTGGTCACACCGTGCTTATTAATAAGCTGCGCCAGTTCCAGGAACTGGGTCATCAGGTGATCTTCCTTATAGGTGACTTCACCGGAATGATCGGTGATCCGAGCGGCAAGAGCGCCACTCGCCCTCCGCTGACGCGTGAGCAGGTTCTGGAAAACGCCGAGACTTACAAGACTCAGGTGTTCAAGATTCTTGATCCGGCGAAAACCGAAGTTGCGTTCAACTCCACCTGGATGGATCAGATGGGGCCTGCGGACTTTATTCGTCTGACCTCGCAGTACACCGTTGCTCGTATGCTCGAGCGTGACGATTTCGATAAGCGCTATACCACCAATCAGCCAATCGCCATTCACGAATTCCTCTATCCGCTGGTTCAGGGTTATGACTCTGTAGCGTTGCGCGCTGACGTTGAGCTGGGTGGTACTGATCAGAAGTTCAATCTGCTGATGGGGCGTGAGCTGCAGCGTGGTTATGGCCAGGAAGCCCAGTGCATTCTGACGATGCCGCTGCTTGAGGGTTTGGATGGCGTGAAGAAGATGTCCAAATCGCTGGGCAACTACGTCGGTATCCAGGAAGCGCCAGGTGTCATGTATAGCAAGCTGGTTTCGATTCCCGATGCGTTGATGTGGCGCTACTTCGAGTTGCTCAGCTTCCGTTCGATGGATGAGATAAATGCTTTCCGTGCTGATGTTGAAGCGGGTGCTAACCCGCGTGATATCAAGATCAAGCTGGCCGAAGAGATTGTTGCGCGCTTCCATGGTGAAGAGGCCGCGGCCAATGCTCACCGTGGTGCGGGCAATCGTATGAAGGATGGCGAGTTGCCGGATGATCTGCCAGAGGTTGAGCTGACTGCTGCCGAGGATATGCCGATTGCTGCTGTCCTTAATAAGGCAGGTCTGGTGAAGAACTCGGCAGCTGCTCGTGATCTGCTGGCCTCCGGTGGTGTGCGTGTAGATGGTGAGGTGGTTGATCGCTCCTTTATATACGTACTGGGCGCGACTCACGTTTGTCAGGCCGGCAAGAAGGCTTTTGCACGGATTACGCTGAAATCTGAGTAAAGATGAAATAAGGGGTTGACGGCGAATTCCAGAGGTCTATAATTCGCCCCACTTCCGGCGCAGTCGAAACGGAAAACTCCTTGAGATTCA